>DJOE01000001.1 GCA_002438405.1 Cyanobacteria bacterium UBA6446 | reverse complement strand
CTACTCCAATTACTCCAAGAGTAATTAATACCTCTGCTAAAGTAAAGGCAAGTTTTTTATTCGGAGTTATCCCTCTGAAAAGCTCTCTATAAGCGGGTTTTAGATTACCCCCCCCCCGAAAACCGCTCTATGACTGCGTTTTGACATTTTCCATACTTCCTTTCTTTGGTTATTCTTAACTCATTGACTTTTGTGTTCACATTATACAAAATTTTTTAAAGCTTTGCAATAGGTGTACGATTAATTAAAAAACTTGGCAGGTATGCCAAACCTACTTCTTAATTGTTGTGCTTGTATCACATATTCACTATTATTTAAAAATTTTAAGCAATTGTTCTTATCCAACCTTTTGGAGCTTCAATTCTACCGTATTGAATACCTGTCAATGTTTCGTATAATTTTTTAGAAACAGGGCCCATTTCATTCATACCTGATGGGAATAGAATTTCTTTTCCGTGGTCAACAATTTTGCCTACCGGTGAAATTACTGCAGCAGTACCGCATAAACCACATTCTGCAAAGTCTTTCAATTCAGATAAGAATACTTCTCTTTCTTCTGTTTCCAAACCTAGATATTCTTTTGCAACATACATTAAAGATCTTCTTGTTATTGAAGGTAAAATACTATCTGATTTTGGAGTAACTACTTTGTTGTCTTTAGTAACAAAGAAGAAGTTTGCTCCACCTGTTTCTTCAACTTTTGTACGAGTCAAGGCATCTGGATATAAGTTTTCATCATATCCGTTAGCATGAGCTGTAACAATTGCGTGCAAACTCATTGCATAATTCAAACCAGCTTTAACATGACCTGTACCGTGAGGAGCAGCTCTATCAAAATCACTTACAGTCAAAGTGATTGGTTTTGCTCCACCTTTGAAATAAGGTCCAACAGGAGATGCAAAAATTCTAAATTGATATTCTGCTGACGGTTTTACACCCATAACAGGTGCAGAACCAAACATAAATGGTCTTAAATAAAGAGTTGCACCTGTTCCATAAGGAGGAACGTATTTCAAGTTTGCTTTAACAACCTCTTCAACTGCTTCTACAAATCTATCTTCCGGAAATACTGGCATTTCTAATCTTTTAGCAGTATCAGCCATTCTTTTTGCGTTCATATCAGGTCTGAATACTACAACTTTTCCATCTACTGTTGTATAAGCTTTCATACCCTCAAAACAAGTTTGAGCATATTGCAAAACACCGGCACTTTCATTCAAAACAATATTTGAATCTTCTGTAAGTACACCTGCGTCCCATTTTCCGTCTTTGTAATTTGAAACATACCTTTTGTCAGTTTTGTGATAACCAAAACCAACATTTGCCCAATCAATGTTTGCTTTTTCTTCTGTCATATAAAAACCTTTCTTCTTAAAAATTAAAACTTATTATCTAATTTGAACAGGCATAATCAAACAAATGAAGTCTTCATCACTGTTTGGTCTTAAAACAGTTGCTGATAAACTTGCATTCAAACCGATTATAACTTCATCACTTTCAATTATTCTCAAAGCATCTAACACAAATTTGTAGTTAAAGGCAATCAATAATTCTTCATCTGTATATTGAATATCAATTTTATCTTCTGATTTACCAGATTCTGAAGAATCACCAGAAAGAGTCAATTCATTATCTGCAAATAACATTTTAACAATACTTGTTTTATCATTAACCATTACAGAAACTCTTTCCAAAGCTGCAATCAATTGTGAAACATTAACAATTGCTTTTTTAGGACTTTCTGATGGAATTAACTGATTATATTTAGGGAATTGACCATCTAATAATCTTGAAATTGTTAAAGTTTTTTCTGTTTTTAAAATAATTGTTGATTTATCTTTGCAAATTTTTATACTATCCTCATCAACAAAAGAACACATTTTCATGAATTCATTCAATGTTCTTGATGGGATAATAAGTTGAGTTGGTTCTGTAATACCAGTATCAATTTTTTCTCTAACTCTTGCAAGTCTATTACCATCAGTTGATGCAATTTCTAACATTCCGTTTGAAAATTCACAAACAATACCAGATAAAAGATTGCTTACTTCATAACTTGCAGCAGCAAAACCTGCTTGTCTGATAGCTTTCAAAAATGGTTTTAGTTCCACATCAAAACATTGAGAGTCATCTATTTGATAATTTGAAACTTCCGGTGGAAATTCTGTAGCTGAAATTCCAATAATATCAAATTTTGATTTATTACAAGTAATATTTACTTCTGAACCGTTTTCTTCTGTTTCAATTATTATTAAATCATTTGATAATTTAGAAACAATTTCATTTAATTTTTTAGCAGGAAGAGTAATTTTACCAGCTTCAATAATTTGTGCATCTACTGTTGTAACTACTGTCAAGACTAAATCTGTTGCTGTTAATCTGATTGAATTATTTTCTAAAGTTTCAATCAAAATATTGTATAAAACAGGTTGAACAGCTTTTTGAGAAGTAGCTCTTTCAACAATTTTAATACCGTTGTACAAATCTTCTTTACTGATTATAAATTTCATACCCTTTTACTCCTTATATTTTATAATTAAATTATAAAATAAAGATAAATATAAAACAATTTTATAGGTATTTTATAAGAAATATATCTTTATATGTTCAAAAATAATACAACTGGGTGATATCTATAAAAAATTACTCAAGTATTATAAAAGTACCATAAAGGATTTTTCCATTTAAAGTTTTTGATTATATATAACAAATAAATATATATAAATATATTAATAAAATACTTCATGATAGTAAGTGTTCAATATTTGTAGAAAACTTCTAAAACTATCTCATAGCAATAGTTTCGCTATGTATAAAAAATGTAGAAAACTTTTTATAAATTTTAGATAAATTGTATAAAACTTTTTAAAGTAATTAATTTTAAAAAGTTCATGTAGAAAACTTTTTCTTTTCTACATGTTTTGAACATAGTTTTCTACATATAAATTTTATTTATTATATAATTTAAAAGTAACAAAATTGGAGAGGGATATGGGAGTAAAAGAAACACTTTTATCCGTTTGGGATAAGGCAAAAATTTTTTGTAATAAACATGCTGAATGTTTGACTATACTTGGGTTAGCGATATTATTCTATTTTATATTTTTCCATGATATCGGCTCATATTCATTAATGGACGTTGATGAAACACGATATGTAGCAATGGCTAAAGATATGTTTCATTCAAAAGATTTTTTAACATTGTATTTGAATGGAGAATATTTCTTTGAAAAACCTCCACTTTATTTTTGGCAAGAATGTTTATCTTTTGCTTTGTGGGGCAAGGTTGATGAATGGACAGCGAGATTTCCTGTTGCATTATTAGGATTTATTTTTTCATTCATTGTATATTTTACTTCTAAAAAAAGAGTCGATAGAAGATTTGGTGTTTTTACATCTTTAATTATTGCTACTTCATTAGAGTTTATTATGCTTGCAAGATATGCAATTCTTGATATTGTCTTAACTTTCTATATCGGACTTTCATTGGTTTGTTATTTTCAAGTTTATTTCTGTCAAGAAAATCATAAAAAATATTATTGGTGGGCATTTTATGCTTTTTCAGCTTTAGCTATTATGGCTAAAGGAATTCCGGGACTTGTTGTTCCTTTTGGTACAGTATTTTTTACATCAATAATGGCTAAAAAATTCAAAGAAATTTTTAAACCAATTTATATAATCCCAGGAATGTTGTTATTTTTGCTAATTGTTTTGCCTTGGCATATTGCAATGTTCAAAAAATATGACCCATTATTCTTTAATGAATATATTATTAAACATCATTTGCATAGATTTTTGAATACAGCAAATAATGAAATTGGTAGAAAACAACCTTTCTATTATTATTTCTTAGTTGTTTTATGGGGATTTATTCCTTGGGTATTTTCAATGATTGCTGTTTTTGTTGATAAAGTTAAAAACTGGGGAAAACTTCATTATGTAGAAAAAATTAAAAACTTTAACTTTGCATCTTTGGATAATGTTCATAAAGCTTTGGCTTTATCTTGGGTTACTGCAATTTGGATAATGTTCTTTTTCTCATTATCTTCTACAAAACTTGCAACTTACATTTTGCCTATTTATTATCCGTTAGCGATAATTACAGGTTTAATGTGGCAAGATTATGTAGATATGAAAAAACACGAAAAACCTATAAATATTTCTGTGAAAATATTTGCTTGGGTTTGTATAATTGGTGGTGTTGCTGCAATGTTCACTCCATTATATCTTCCTGCTCAATTGAATAATGATATTGCAGAAGTAAGATGGTTTGCTTTGATATGTTTAATTGTATTTGGCATAGGTTCACTATTATTTGTAAAATATAAAAAATATATTGGTGTATTTGTTTTCTATGTTTTATTTATGACAGTGATGTCAGCTTTTGCAACCGAAGAATTTTTTGAAGTTGATTACAAATTTGGTCAACAAGATTTGGTTCAATTTGCAAAATATGCTAAAGATTATGATTACAAAATATCTTCATTTAACATGGATAGAAAATATTCTCTTCTTTATTATAATGATGAACTAGTTGACTATAATACTAAAACTGGTTTGAGTGTTGATAGTGTAAAAGAAGATTTGGCTAAAAAAGATAATGTTATTATCATAAAAAATAAAGAAATGGGCGAAATCGAGGGAAAACTTGATTATGATGTAATCAAAGTTGGAAGACGTTATACAATGATAAAGGGTAAATAACAAATGTTAGGAAGATATGAAAAATTTTTAAAAGAGTTTGATGAAGTTTTGAAATGTCTTTTAGAAAGTCAAAAAAGATATTTGAAATGTAAAAAAGGCTGTTCAAAATGTTGTGAAAAAGGAGAATATCCATTTTCTCAGATTGAGTTTGCATATCTTACACAAGGTTATATAAATCTTCCCGAGAAGACAAAGATTCTTGTTCAACAAAATATTAGAAATTTAAAAATGGATAAAAAAGAATTTAAAGGAGAACGCTTTGAACATAAGTGCCCATTTTTAATAAATGGTGAATGTTCTGTTTATGAATATAGAGGAATTATTTGTCGTACATTTGGACTTTGTTATTATGACGATATAAATGGATATGTAAGACTTCCTGATTGTGTTCATTATGGTTTGAATTATTCTGAATTTTATGATGATAAAAACCATACTTTGAACATTCAAGATGTTCCAAGGGTAAATCTTAGAATTGACAGAGTATTAAATAGTCAACTTGCAGACAAATATAACCTTGAATGTGGTGAAATTCGTCCAATGATGGATTGGTTTGAGCAAAAATAAATATTAAACACTAGTTGTTAAAGATGGTGCGATAGAAATAAATCTTCTAACCAAATCAGGATCCCATTGAGTTCCTGCACCCTCTTTCAATATTTGACAAGCTTTTTCAATAGGCATACCTTTTCTGTAAGGTCTGTCACTTACTAAGGCATGATATGTGTCTGCAACAGATACAATTCTTGCTGCTAGAGGAATTTCGTTACCTTTCAAGTGTTCAGGATAACCATTTCCGTCGATTCTTTCATGATGATATTTTACGATTGGGATTAAATCTCTTAGTGCTTCATTCGGAGCAAGTACTTTTTCAACACCAATTGTAGGGTGTTGTTTCATTATTTCCCATTCTTCCGGAGTTAATTTTCCAGGTTTTTTAAGAACACTTTCAGGAATACCTATTTTACCTACATCGTGAAGTAATGCACCAATTTTAATTCTTTCAACTTCATTTTCTGGTAAGTTTATAGCTCTTGCTAATGCTTCAGAATATCTTGAAACAGAAGTTGAGTGACCTTTTGTATAAGGGTCTTTTGCATCAATTGCACCAGCTAATGATGTAGCCATTTCCATTAAGTGGTTATGGTTGATAATTTCTTCTTGGTTAAATTTATGAACAAGTTCTTCTTCAAAATTGATACCAATTTGAGAATGACGTTTTGCAAGAACTTCTGCAAATGAATCTAATGCCATATCGTCCCAGAAATTGAAATCAGAAGAAGATACAATTGCTGACATACCTTCTTTGTAACCTCTTGCTTGTGAAATAAACATTGCTTGTTCTGCAAGAATTAACAATTTTTCTTGGTCAGATGTACAATCAGGGAATGTTGAAATACCAACAGAAACTTTAACAGGTCCTACATCATCTACAAAACAACATGACAAGCAGTATGTAATGTATTCTGCCAAATATTTTGCATCTCGTGTATCCGTTTCTGGCATGATGATTGCGATTTCATCTCCACCATATCTGCCTGCTGAATCAGTATTTCTCATATTTTGTTTAACTTTTTCAGCAATAATTTTAATAACTTCATCACCTTTAGCGTGACCTAATTCTCTGTTAATTTTAGAAATATTGTTAACATCAAACATAACAACAGAAAGGTGAGTTTTATTAACTTTAGCTTTTTCAAGTTCTTTAGCTAGAATTTCTTGGAAACCTCTGTGGTTATATAAACCTGTCAAAGTATCAGTATTTGCAACTTTGTTTGTTTGTTCCAAAAGTTGAGCATTGTGGATAAACATTCCCATATAGTTAGACAAGAATGAAACCATATTTGTATTGATATTAGAGATGCTTTGACCAACAAGCATTACACCAATACATTTGTTTACTGACATCATTGGGAATACTACGGAACCTGTTTTTGCAAGGTATGGAATATTCAAATAATTGATATTATCTTTATCAATTATTGTTTTATTTTTGAAACATTGAATAATAGGATTATTTTCATCTGATAAAAATATTTTTGATGCGTAACAATTGCCTGTTTTACTATGAATTTTCAAATTCAAACACTTTGATTTTTCGTGGAATAAACCAAAACCTACAAAACTCCATTTTAATTTATTTAAGAAAATTATATTCAAATTGGAAAACAAATCAGAAATACTGTTATTATTTTGAAATACATCTGAAAAACTTTTCATAATGTCAAAATAATTGAAATTGTTACTCAATACAGGTGTAACTTTTTCATTGGTATAACTTCTGGCTTTTGTTCTGTTTGAATTGAAATTGTTAATTGTTTCAACAATACTGTTAAGACTTTTTTCTTCTTTAACAGAAATAGGTTTTATAGAATTCGCAATATCTTTGCGAGTTTTTTTTATCTTTTTTAATTCTTTTTCATCAGGATTAACAGGTGCAAACGGATTATTAGGAACAGAAATCATTTTGATAGTTTCATTTTCTATCGAGTTTTCAATATTTTCGATAGGGTTAGTATTCAAAATCTTCTTTTCCGATTTTTTCGTTTTATTTTCTTTTTTATTAGTTACGTTTTCCAATACTACTACCTGATTTTTTCTTTCTATAAGTTTCGTAACAATAAAAAATTGACTTAAAGTTGTCTATTCTTTACATTACTAAACAATTCTACCTTTACAATACATCAAAAACAATACTTTAAATAGATGGATTGTTATCCATCAACTGCCAATCCTTTCAAAAATTTCACATATCTTAGCTACTACATTTATAGTATAAACTATCGATGTAGTTTTTTCTACCCTTTTAAATAAAAATGTTAACATGTGTTACGCATTTAATTGAAGTTTGAGCTCTCACTTAAATTTTAGATATAATATAATGTTTATCATTTTTATTTGTTTTTGATAGAATTAAAATGTACATAAAAAGGGGTAAAAATATGATTTTAGTAACAGGCGGGGCCGGATATATTGGTTCTCATACAGTAATAGCTTTATTAGAAAATGGTTTTGATGTAGCTATTTTTGATAATTTAGAATTAGGTCATAAAGAAATTGTTGATGTTTTGAAAAATATTTCTACAAAAGGTAAAGTTGTAGATTTTATCCAAGGTGATTTGAAAAATCTAAGCGATATTGAAGAAGTTTTTAAAAAACATAATGATATAGAAGCAGTTGTTCATTTTGCAGCTTATTCTCAAGTTGGTGAATCTGTGAAAAATCCTCAAAAATATTATTATAACAACATTTACGGAACAATGAATTTGTTAAACGCAATGTTAAAAAACAATGTTAAAAAGATTGTTTTTTCATCTACAGCAGCTACTTATGGTAATGCTTGTTACACTCCGATAGATGAAATTCACCCGCAAAATCCTATCAATCCTTACGGTAAAACAAAATTAATGATTGAAAATATTATGGACGATTATGACAAAGCTTATGGTTTGAAATCTGTAAGATTAAGATATTTTAATGTTGCCGGTGCTGATAATAAATCAAGAGTTGGAGAATGGCACAATCCTGAAACTCACTTGATTCCAAATATTCTAAAATCAACATTTTCCGGTGGTAAAACTTTTGAAATGTACGGTACAGACTATGATACAAAAGACGGAACTTGTGTAAGAGATTATATCAATGTTGAAGATTTGGCAAATGCGCATGTCTTAGCTTTGAAATATTTAAATAATGGTGGAATAACAAATTTCTTTAATCTGGGAACACAAGAAGGAAATAGTGTTAAAGAAGTATTTTCAGCTTGTACAAAAGTTACAGGAAAGAATATTCCGTTAAAAGAAATGCCACGTAGAGCCGGAGACCCTGCAATTTTAGTTGCAGCAAATTCAAAAGCAAAAGAAGTTTTAGGCTGGAATCCTGAGAAAACATTAGAAGAAAGTATCAAAACAGCTTATAGTTGGGAAAATTCTTTGCAAAAAGAATTGGTGTAAAAAGCCTTTTCTTGATTTGTGAATGATTTTGAAGTACTTTTATTATTAAGTATTAAGACGGATAGGGATTATGGAAGAGAAGTTGCAAAAAAACAATAATACTTCTTGTGCATTATTAAAGGGAATATTGAAAAATATTTTCTCTATTAGTGATGCAGATTATAGTCATAAACTTGTTAGAATTTTCGGTATAAAACTCAGAATTTTAAAATCTTCAAATAAGAAAAGAATTAGTGTTGATTATTCAAAATATTCTGATATTACAAAAATTCCACCTGCAGAGGGATTCTTAAGAGATTATCAATTAGCTCTTTTATCAATTTTAAAAGAAATGGATAGAGTTTGCTCTGAAAATAATATAAGATATTGGTTAAGTGGTGGTACATTATTAGGTGCAAAACGTCATAAAGGTTTTATTCCTTGGGACGATGATGTTGACACTGATATGATGAGAGAAGATTATGAAAAATTTCCAGAAATTTTCAATTCTTCTACTCAAAATCCTGATTTGTATTGTGAATTGTGGCGAGATGAAAATGCTTCTGCAACTTGTATTTTGAAAATTAAACACAAAAAAATAAAACAAGCTTTTGTAGATATTTTCCCGCATGATTTTTATTTTACAGAAGTTCAGGGTCAAGATAAAAAACATTTGAATAATAAAATTAAGTTTATTAGAAAAATGTTATCGCTAAATCCGTTTAGAATTTCTGATACTCAAAAATTAGAAGAAAAGTTTAAAAGTATCACTCAAAAACAGATAAATGAAAATATTATTGTGAATGAAAACATAAGACCGTCTATTCACTGGGGAATTGATTTTCCTCATAGATGGAACAATTGGATTTATGATTATGATCAAATTTTTCCTTTAAAGAAAATTGAATTTGAGGGATATGAATTTTGTTGTCCAAATGATACAGATTTTATGCTTCGAAATATTTATGGCAAATATATGGAATTTCCAAAGAGTATTTGCCCACATCATACTGATGAAAATCAATTTATAGAAGAAGAAATTTTGGAATTGAAAAAGTTAAGAGGAGAAAACTAAATTGTCTAAATTAAGACCATTAGAGTATATTTTTTCTATAACAAACAGTGGAACAGATAAATTGATAATGTTCTTAGGTATTCCTATCAGGATTGACCAGTCTAAATATTATAGAGAAATTTGTGAAACTCTTCCGGTTCAAAAAGATAAAATAGTTTTTGAAAACTTCAACGGAAATAGTTATGGTTGTAATCCAAAATATATTGCTGAAGAAATTATTAGAAGAAACTTGCCTTATGAATTGGTTTGGCTTGTAAGAAGTGTAACTAAGGAAAAAGAAAAGAATGTTTTTCCTGAACAAATAAGACTGGTTGGTTATGGTTCAAAACAAGCATTGAAAGAACTTGCGAGTGCAAAGATTTGGATTGATAACCAGAGAAAAAATTATTTCTTAAAAAAAGGTTTAAGAAAAAAAGAGGGTCAATATTACATTCAAACTTGGCATGGTTCTTTGGGTATAAAAAAACTTGATGCAGATGTTGATGCTTTTGTTGGTGAATTGAAACAAGAATGGGTAAATAGGTCAAAATTAGATTCTTCAATGATGGATTATCTTTTGACAGATAGTGAATTTGAAAATAAAATTTTCAGACGTGCTTTATGGTTTAATAATGAAATAAAAGAATTCGGCCACCCAAGAAACGATATATTTTTTAAGGATTCAACAAAAATAAAACAAAAAGTCAAAGAATTTTATAATATTCCAGAAGATAAAAAAATTCTTCTATATGTTCCGTCATTCCGTGATAGTGGAAATATTGATTGCTATGATTTAGATTATGAAAAAGTTCTAAAAGCAATGGAAGAAAAATTTGGCGGTGATTGGGTTTGTTTTGCAAGACTTCACCCAAGGACAAAAAAATATGACAAAGAATTGATTACAGAGTCAGACAAACTTATTGATGCTTGTTTTTATCCGGATATTCAAGAGTTGTTAGTGTCTAGTGATGCAGCAATTACTGATTATTCAAGTTGTATTTTTGATTTTATGTTGTCAAGAAAACCGGCATTTGTATTTGCAACTGATATAAAAGATTTTAATAATGATAGAGGTTTTTATTATCCGCTTGAAACTACACCATTCCCGATTGCGGTTAATAACAAAGAGTTAGTTGAGAATGTTTTGAATTTTGATAATGAAAAATATCAAAAAAATATTACAGACTTTTTGGAAGATAAAGGTTGTATGGAAGATGGACATGCATCTGAACGTGTAGTTGATTTGATAGAACAAATAATGAAAGAAGAAGTGTAGATATGAATATTGCGATAATTTTTGCAGGAGGAACAGGACAGAGATTGAGTTCCGGTGAAAATTCAATACCTAAACAGTTTTTAAAGATTAATGATAAACCTATTATTATTCATACTTTAGAACTTTTTGAAAAACATAAAGATATTGATAAAATTTATATCGCAATTCACCCTGATTATTTTGATTATATGCAAGATTTAATCAAACATCACTACATAACAAAGACTGCAGGAATTGTTAAAGGTGGAAATACTGGTCAAGATTCTATTTATAATGCACTTAAACTTGCTCAAAGTGAAAATCCGAATGATTCAATTGTTTTAATTCACGATGGTGTTCGACCAAATATAACAGAAGAAGTTATTACGAAAAATATTGAATGCGCAAAGAAAAATGGTAATGCAATTACTTGTACTTCTTGTTTTGAAACTATTCTGATTTCAGAAAATGGTGAAAATCCAGAACACGTACCATATAGAAAACATACTTATGCAGCACAAGCTCCTCAAAGTTTTCATTTGGGTGAAGTAGTAGAAGCTCACGAAATTACTCGCAAAACAAATCCGAATTATACAGATATTGTCGATACTTGTACATTGTTTAAAACTTTGAACAAAAAAACTTTTATGGTTAGTGGAAATCGAGGCAATATAAAAATTACAACAATAGAAGATTTGTATATTTTACGTGCATTGATTAGATACAAAGAAGATTTGGAAGCGTTTGGACTTCAAATAGGGAAGTAGGTTTGAATATTTATGACAAGTTCTATTTTTGAAGAAGATATAAATAATATTATAAAAGACTTTGATATGTCTGTTTTTGATGGAAAAACGATTTTAGTAACTGGAGCTACTGGTCTTTTGGGTAAATTATGTGTAAAGAGTTTACTGAATTCCGGATTTAATACCCAAGTGATAGCCCTTGTTCGAAATGAAGAAAAAGCAAATAAAATTTTTGGTAAATCTAACAGGTTATCATTTTTGGTTCAAGATATTAACCAAAAAATTCAAACAACAAGGAAAATTGATTATATAATCCATACTGCCAGTACAACTTCTTCAAAAGATTTTGTTGAAAAACCAGTAGAAACAATTTATACGGCTTTAAACGGAACTCGTAACGTTTTAGAAATTGCAAAGAACAAGAAAATTACAGGCATGGTTTATTTGTCTTCACTTGAAGTTTATGGAGTAAATCAAAAAGAAGATATTGAAGAAAATGATTATGGATTTATAGATATTTTGAACCCAAGAAGCAGTTATTCTGAAAGTAAAAAAATGGCTGAAACGATGTGTATTTCTTATGGAAGTGAATACGGAGTTCCTGTAAAAATTGTAAGACTTGCCCAAACTTTTGGTGCTGGGGTTTCAAAAAATGATAACAGAGTTTTTGCACAATTTTCAAAAGCTGTTATAAATGGTGAAGATATTATTCTTCATACAAAAGGAGAAACAAAGAGAAATTACTGTTATACAACAGATGCTGTTAGAGCAATTTTCACAGTTTTGACTAAAGGTAAAAAAAATAGTGCATATAATATTGCAAATAAAAATACGTATTGTTCAATTGCAGAAATGGCAAATTTGTTAGAAAACGAGATTACAAAAGTTGTTTATGAAATTGATGATGTAAATCGTGGATATAACCCTACTGTCAAAATTTGTTTAAATACTGAAAAACTGGAACAATTAGGTTGGCAACCAAAAGTAGATATGAAAGAAATGTTTGAAAGAACAATTTCTGACATGCAAAACGAGGAATAGAATGCAAAAAATTAAAAATATAGAATTTTTGAGAACTTTTTTAATGCTTTCTATTGTTTTACACCACATGTTTATAACAAGAGATTGGTGTTTGTGTTCAATTTTTCCTAATATCTATTTGTATAGTTTTATAAAATCATTTATTGCTTTTTCTTATAATTCTGTTGAAGGATTTTTTATAATTGCAGGTTTTTTGTTGTTTTTAACATTCAAAAATTCGACAAAAGTTGTAGATTTTATAAAAAAGAAATATATAAGATTAACTCCGGTTATAATTTTTAGTTTTATTCTTTGTCTAATTGGAACAATGTTAAATGCATTTCCATTCAAATTTATATCTAATTTAATGACTGCGTTGTTGTTAAATCAATTTGGAGTATGTATTTCTATTGGGAATAATGCAGTTTTATGGTTTACATCAGTGTTATTTGCAGGGTTGCTGTTGTATTTTTGCATATTGAAGTTTGTTTCTAAAAAATATCAAACAACTTTAATCACAATTTTAGTTATTTTAGGTTACGGAATATTAGAAATTTTGAAGCATGGATATTTTAATAAACCGTTAAAAAATTATTATTTTATTTTAAATGTAGGTTTTTTGAGAGGTTTGGGCGGAATTGGTCTAGGTTGTTTGGTTGCTAAATTATTCAAAAATAACTATACAAAAATCCAAAATTTTACTCCCTCTAAATTGAAAAAAATCTTGATTACATTTGCTGAAATATTATCATTTGCATTTGTAGTTTGGTGGTTATGTTTTCCACATTTGAAATATAATAATATATTTTTTGTTATTGGATTTACTGTTTTGTTCAGTTTATTTATTTTCAAAAAAGGTTATATATCAAATATTTTAGATAAAGATGTTTGGGTATTTTTAGGAAGATATCAATATTCTATGTATGTTGTGCATAATGTTATTATAAAAGTTTTCGGGATTGTTTTATGGCAAAAAAATGTAGATTGGGTTGTTTTGCACCCTGTTTTGCCTATCATTATAATGTTATTAACTATTTTAATATTAGCAATATTTGCGTATCATTTTGTTGAAATTCTATGTGCAAAATATTTGAAAGACAAATTATTTTGTAGAACAATCGTTCAAGGAGAAAATAAATGACAAATTTATTTCATAAAATAAAACAAAAAATGGACGAAAAATATGGAAATAATGAAAACTATCATAGTTTGTCAAGAATTCTTCCATATTTCAGACCATACCTTTTTAGGACATTTTTGGCTTTAGGTTTAGCAATTCCAATTGGTGCTTTAGATGCCGTTATTGCTTTAGCACTAAAACCTTATATGGATATTGTGATGCTTAACAAACAAATCCATTCAACTTGGTATATTCCATTTTTAATTATTTTATTTACAACAATTCAAGGTTCATTGAATTACCTTGCTACATATATGAATGATTGGGTTGGTGGAAGAGTTACAAATGATTTAAAGATTGATTTATATACAAAATTGATGCGTCAATCTTCATATTTTTTCGATAAACAAACATCAGGAAAAGTTTTAAAAGCTTATAACAACGATGCTGATAAATCTTGTAGTGGCTTGTTATCAAATATGAAATCTTGTATTTCTAGATTATTTTCATCAATATCTTTGATTGGCGTTCTATTTTATAACTCTTGGCAATTAGCAATTATTGCGGTTTCAGTTTTGACCTGTGCAATGATTCCACTAATGAAAATGAAATCTGCAATCAAAGATGTTTATAACCGTTCAGAGGGTGAAAATGCAAAAGTTTTGACTACTTACAATGAAGCTTTTGGGGGAAATAAAATTATTGCAGCATATAATTTATATGATTTAAATTCTAAAAATTTCTCAGAACTTGTACATAATGTATTTAATTTGAAAATGAAAATAACTCAACATGTTGGTTGGCTATCTCCAATGATGCATATTATTGTATCTGTCGGAATTGGTGCTGTTATTGGTTTAGGTAGTTATTTTATTGTTAAAGGAACATTGACGGCAGGTCAATTTGTATCATTTATTACTGCATTAATTATGCTATACACTCCTATTAAAGGGCTTGGAAATAATGCAAAAAATATGACAACATGTCTTTGTGCAATGGATAGAGTTGTTTCAAAACTCGATAAAAAGACAGGTTTTCAAGATAAAAAAGATGCGGTCGATTTTCCAAAATTCTCTGACAAAATTACATTTGATGATGTTTCTTTTTATTATAAAAAAGATGTTTATGTTTTACATAATATTTCTTTTGAGGTTAAAAAGGGTGAAACAATTGCACTTGTTGGAAATTCCGGAGGGGGTAAAACAACAATTGTTAATCTTTTGCCAAGATTTTATAATACAAAAGGTGGCGATATAAAAATTGACGGAATATCTATTTATAAAATTAAAATTGATGATTTAAGAGCAAATATTGCGGTTGTTTTCCAAGATAATTTCTTATTTGAGGGTACAATTAGAGATAATATTATGATAGGAAATCTGAATGCAACTGAAGAAGAACTTCAACAAGCAATAAAAAATTCATATCTTGATGATTTTATAAACAGTTTAGAAAAAGGTTTAGATACTCCAATAGGAGAAAGAGGGGTTCTATTATCCGGTGGTCAAAAACAGAGAATTGGTATAGCAAGAGCATTCTTGAAAAACGCACCAATACTTGTTTTAGATGAAGCTACATCAGCATTAGATAATCAAGCAGAACATATTGTTCAACAAGCTATTGATAATTTGATGAAAGATAGAACAGTTTTTGTTATTGCACATAGATTATCAACAATTCAAAATGCTGATAAAATTGCCGTAATAAATCACGGATATTTAACTGAAATGGGAACTCACTATGAATTGCTTAGTATTCCAAATGGTGAATACAAAAAACTTTATGACATGCAATTTGCATAATATTTTTCTATACACCAACAAGAAGTTGAGATAAATCGTCTTCCAGCAGACTTTTTTGGAATGCTTCACACTCAATAATCATATCGAATATTTGAGAATATTTTGTGCTGTGAAGAACTTTTGACAAATCATCTATTCCTAACAATTCAACTGTATAAAATGCACTGTTTTTATCTAAAATATTTATAAATCCAACTTCTTCATACAAATCTAACAATCTTTCAAAAACTTTTACAGATTTACCTAAAAAGCTTGCACATCTGACAAGTTCAATTTTACCGTTGTTGTTATGAACAGCAAATTTTAACATTCCTGTGAATGTTTTCAAAAATTCTTGTTCATCAAGAACTTTCGGTTCATAACTCATGAAATGCAATCCTTTTGGTTGAGCTTTTTCTAATATATTTTCAAGGGTTTGTCTATCTGCAGGATAATCAAAAAACATTACAACATCACATTTTGGAACATCTTGTCTTGTGAAAGTTTTTGATGCAATTTCTTTAAATGGTTTTACCATATCAAGAACTTGTTTGCTTTCTGCAAAAATTCTTATATTTAATTTAGAAGATTTAATATAATCATTTACACTAGGCAAAATTCCGGTTTTTGCTCTGTTGTCATATATTTTGTAATTCGTTTGAGGTTGAATTTCTTCTTCTTTCAAAGAATCTGAATGAATATCATCAATAATCAATTGTACAGAAACATTTCCATTAAATTCATTTATTTGTGGGTGAAAAGCAATATCAAGAGTGTCACCTGAACTTAATCCGATATCACCTTTTTGCCACCAGATTGAAGTGAATTCATAGGCATCTTTTCCTACAACTAAACGAAGATGTGAATTATCAGAACCCATTAATCTTTTTTGTTTAACTTTTAAATTATTCATTGCAAATATTGGACTTGGATTCATTGCTCCAAATGGTTCAAGTTTTGAAATCTCTTCGACCAAATCAGTTGTTACATCACTAGCTTCAAGCATTAAATCAATATTAACAAATGGTTTAAGATCTTTATTTGCGGTGTAAGATTTAACTGTTTCACATAGAGCTTTTTTTACAGTTTCAAAAGGTGTTTTTTCTCCAGTGAAACTCAAACCGGCAGCCATTTTGTGTCCGCCAAAACCATCAAACAAATCTGCATTTTCATTTATAACATCATATAAAGGCACTCCCTCAATACTTCTTGCAGAACATCTATATTGGTCTTTGTCTTTGACATAGGTCATTAAAAATACAGGTTTGTAGTATTTTTCAACAAGTTTTGATGCAACAATTCCGATAATTCCAATATGCCAACCCTCTTTGCATAAAACTATTGCAGGGTTTTTATTACCCTCTTTTTGAACCATTGCATCTGCTTGCGCAAAAACTTCTTGACATAAAGTTTGTCTAACTTTGTTTAATTCATTCAAAGTTGTTACAGCCATTTGAACTTCTTGTGGATTATCAGAGATTAAAACTTTCAATGCAGATTCTACTGTATCAAGTCTTCCTGAAGCATTAATTCTTGGCGCAACTCCAAAAGCAATCATTTCTGACGTTACACCTTTGGTAATATCATATCCGGCACTTTCTAGAAGCTTTTTTAGCCCCTCATGCTTGCCTTTTGAAATTAGTTCAAGACCTTTTGTTACAAAATATCTGTTTTCTCCTAACAGTGGAACAACATCTGATACTGTACCAACAGCAACAAAAGGCAGTATTTCATATACAAATTCTGTTTTTTCATATTTTGCAAGAATTGCTTGTGCGACTTTGAATGCAACACCACAACCTGCAAGATATGTTAAATATTCAATCTGTTTAGCTGATAAATTTTCGTCTAACGCATTTGGAGCTTTGGGATTTATTATTGCATAAGCCGGAGGTAATTCTTCTGGAGCTTCGTGGTGGTCAGTGATTATGACATCAATAATTTTAAAACTATTCATAAATTTGACCGCATCAACATCAGAAATTCCACAGTCAACGGAGATAATTACTTTTGGTTTTACGGTTGTCATCAGTTTGATTAAAGCTTTTTTATCAAAACCATGACCTTCATTTTCTCTATCAGGAATAAAGTAATGAACATTTCCACCTAAATATTTTAGTGTTTTGTAAAGAATAGAAGTTGAAGTTACACCGTCTGCATCAAAATCACCATAAACAATAATTGTTTCATTGTTATCAATCGCTTTTGATAATCTTTCGACAGTTTTTTGCATATCAGTAAATGCGTTAGGTGAAGTTAAAGTCATTTCTAATGGATTTAGAAATTCTTTCATTTCCTCTGGTGTTTTAATTCCACGTGAAACTAATAGTCTTTTTATTAAAGATTTTTCATTAGAGTCTGTTGACTCTATTATCCATTCTTTTTTCATTTTTCTCCCAAGTCCTTTAATCAAAATAATAACACAGAAAATCATGTTGTTAAATGATGTAAATTTCTTTTACTTTTTAATAGAATAAGTTAAAATATGAAAATTAGTTTACAACTATGATGGAGGAAAATTCAAAATGAAAAAATTTTCACAACTATTTACCCTAGTTTTAGGATTGATGATTGTATCAAGCGGAATGGTTATGGCAGAAACAAAATTCACTCCGCTAAATTTTGATGATTCATCTTCAATCAAAACAACAACATCATCACCAACAACTTCTACTTATACAACAACAGAAGTTAAAGGAACTGATTTGTTAGACCCAAGTCAAGTTACAGGTGGTACAAAAATGCAAAATTCTATTCTTCAAATAGAAAATGCACAAGTAGAAATTAGAAATAAACTATTAAACTACAAAACAAACTATGCAGAAATAGATTCTCGTTATCAAACTGCAAAAACAGAGAGAAAAGCTGCTAAAAAACAAATTAGATACGCAGAAAAGAAAATTAAAAACTTAGATACTGCAAAGAAAAGAATTAGAAAAAATTTCGAACGTAAAATTAACTTATAATTTTATTTGGGCAAAATTTATTTAAAGGAAGGGAAAGGCTGTCATATTTTTGATAGCCTTTTTTCTATTATATGCTAAGATATTCTTATTATGTCAAAACTTTCTACTAAAGAATTATTTGAAAAATATTGCACTAAGAAAGGGCATTCTCTTCAAGTTGAAAAGTTGTGCTGCTTAATATTTGATGAAGTTAATAAAAAAGTTAAAGAACTACCGGAAACTCAAAAACAAATCTTAAAAGCATCTGCACTTTTGCATGATATTGGATATTTTAAAACTAGCGGGAAAGAGCATAATAAATATAGTTTTCAGATTATATCAGAAGAAGGTTTGACTGATTTTGATGATGAAGATACAGAATTGATTGCTTTTATATGCTTGTATCATAGGGGGAAACTTCCGGATAAACACGAGGACAAAGCTTTTGGAATGTTAGATAAGAAGAAAAGAAAAATTATAAAAAGGCTTTGTGGAATTTTGAAAATAGCAGATGGTTTTTCTAGTGAAGATATTTTAAAAATAGATGGTGTTGAAATTAATTATGACGAAGATGAAAATATTACTGAAATAGACCTAAAACTTAAAAATAAAATGGATAGTATTGATATTTTTAAAGCTGTTAAGAAGAAAGAATTGTTTGAAATTGGATTCAAAACGCAGGTTATTTTGAAGATAAGTAAATAAAATATTTAAGAGGGGCTTGATTTTAAAAAATGTTTATAGTACATTTATTCATGCGAACGAAAGGTTTTATTAAGACCGTTTTGCTCTAAGGGCTGCTAGCTCAGGTGGTTAGAGCGCACCCCTGATAAGGGTGAGGTCGGTGGTTCGAGTCCACTGCGGCCCATATAAAGAAGAGGACAGGATTTGAGTCCTCTTTTTTATTGCCTAAATTTGAGTAATTTTTATGGTCTTGTGTAATATTTGTGTAATTGGTTGTTTTGTGTAATCTGTAAAACTAAGTAAAATGTTGTTAAATTTATTGATTAAAATTTGCTAAAGCTTCTACTGCCGAAATTTCTTGCTCTCTCATTGTATGAGCATACCGCATTGTGGTTTGAATGCTTGCATGGTTAAGGTTGTTTAACAACTGGAAGTGGAACACCTGCTGCAACCATTCTTGTTGCTCCTGTATGACGTAAGTCGTGAAATCTTAGATTTTTAACATTAGCAAGTTTGCAAACAGTTTTAAAACATTTTTTGATGTCATTGTATTTTGTTCCTGTGTATGGATTGGTAAAAACATATTTATTTTGACCTTTATTTTTGTACAAGGCTAATAATGTTTTACGCAACTTACTACTCATACAATTACCTATCTAACACATATACCATTAAGTAATGGGGGCATTAAAATCTTGTATTTGTAAACTTATTCTTTCTGCCTTTGCCAATATTCCATGGTGCGTTGGTGGCGTTGTTTTAGTTCAAAGATTTGTTTTTGCAGTCGGTTTTAATTGTTCCTGAACTCTCAAGAATTGCATGCTCAATTGCACAAATTTTTGAGGTAATTAACATTACAAAACAAAAAGGCATTACATTTTACTCAATTAAAGAAGATTTTTCAAACAACGACAAAAGCATTACATCTACTGTTATAATATCTGCAAAGTTTCATCGGAATATAACAGCATACCTTAAAAATAAAAAAGGCGCTGAAATATTTTCAGCACCCAAATAATTGATTATGATGGATGATTCGATTCGATTTTTTATTTTCCCCTAAAAATTTTTCCCAAATTCTTTAAACTTTATTTTCTTTTTAAATGATTTTCCCGATTTTCTTTTTCTTTAAATTTCCCTTACATTTATATAAACAATTTTTGATATGAAAAATTGCCATAAGGTTTATATATAACTTAATATTAGTTTACATTTGCGACCATTTTTGCCGGAGATTGTTGTTTTTCAATGGATTTAACCAATGCTTGGAAAATAAAAGGATTAACTTCGCCTTTTTTAACATCGCCATATAAAATTGTTAAAGCTTTTTTAGGTGAGAAAGGTTCTTTGTAAACTCTTTTTTCGGTTAGTGCAGAATATTTATCTGCAAGGTTTAAAATTTGCAAATTTACATCTGAAATATAGCTTTGCTTCGCTTTTTCAAAATTGTTGTGATGAAACCTTACAAGTTTCAAAACTTCATCATTTACACCAGAATTTTTTAATAATTGATACCCGAGTTCAGAGTGCAAATCCATAATACGATGTTCTTCTTCTGTTAAAGCACCGTTTTTGTTTAGAATTTCAGGCGGAATTAAAGCTTTGCCAAAGTCGTGAAGCATTGCTCCGTCTTTCAAATCTTTTAGGTTAACTTTGCTTTTTAAAGCTGGCGGAAGGTTAGCGGCAATATTTGCAGCAATTTCTTGGGTATCTTTGCAGTGATTTTGCTGTAAATGATGTAATTCTTCCATATTCAATTTAACAGGCATTTTGTTTGGAACCATAATTCTACGGATTTCAATATTTTGAGAAATCATTTTTCTTATTTCGTTTTCGTTAAAAAAGCGATTTACAGAAGTACTTTGGAACGTATCTTGAGTTGGGGTATTTCCAAAATGGATTAAGTTTCCAAATCTATTAAATTGTACATGTTCTCCTGAAGCAACACGAAGTAGCCCTGGAGAGAATATTTCCATTCCCACTAATTAATTACACACCTAAATTTTATAATACACTTCTACCTCTTATATAAAGTATTTTTTATTTTGTAAATTGCCTTGAGATTAAAAAAATGTAAAAAATATTAATATAAATCTTAAAATATGATAGAATTAATTTTGTTATGAACGAAATTAAAAATGTATTAGTATGTGGAATTGGTGCAGTAGGCTCAATCTATGCAAATAAAATAAATGAATATAATAGTGAATGTTTGAGGGTTCTTGTTGATGAAACAAGGCTTGAGAAATATAAAAAAAATCCTAAAGTTTTTAATGGTAAACCATTAATTTTTAATTATGTTTTGCCAAGTGATAAAACGTTTAAAGCAGATTTAATAATTATTGCGACAAAATTTGATGGTCTGAAAGATACTATTAAAAATATTGAGAATTTTGTAAAAGACGACACAATTATTTTATCATTGTTAAATGGTGTAACAAGTGAAGATATGCTTGCCCAAAAATATGGTTGGAAACATATTTTGCTTTCATATTTTATTGGTCATAGCGCAATGAGAGATGGCAATATAATTACTCATGACGGAATTGGAGATGTTGTTTTTGGTGTTAAACATGATGTAGGAACTGATGTACATGATGTCGAACTTTTGAAGAAATTTTTTGATAAAGTTGGATTAAACTATAAAACACCAGATGATATGGAAAGGGCTTTGTGGTTAAAATATATGTTAAATGTTAGCTCTAACCAATCATCTGCAATTTTAGGTATGACATTTGGTCAAATGCAAACAAATAAAAAATTTATGGATTTTCTAATCAATGTAATGAAAGAAGTTCAAATGATTGCAAAAGCTGAGGGTATAAAAAACACGGAAACAATGATTGATGAAGCATTAGTATCTTTTAATAAGATGATACCTAACGGAAAAACATCAATGTTGCAAGATGTTGAAGCAAAAAGAAAAACAGAAGTAGAAATGTTTGGCTCTGCAATGGTTAAATTCGGGGAAAAGCATAATATTCCAACGCCATATAACCAAGTTATGAGAGATATGTTAGAAATTATTCATGAAAATTATTGAAGATGAATGTTTACATAAAATTTATATAATATTTGATTTAATTTTACTAATTAAAAAATGGAGCGAACAGTCCAGTGAGCAACAGGCTCGCTTCAAAAACATTATAAATGAAATTTTGCTATTTGTAAATTCCCTGCTAAATTAAAAAACAGGGAAAATCTGTTGATTTTTTATAAATTCAATAATTAAAACTATTGCAGCATAAGACTTTTAAGGCATATTCCCTGTAAAACAGAGAGCAGGGAATTTATATTATATAATTTAATAAAATCATTAAGAAAATATTAAAATAAATTATAATTGTGATTTAATAGGTTAAAATAATGTACTAAGGAGAAGTATGTCATTTTTTTCGGATAATTAAAAAAACATTAATTTATACGGTGTTTCAGTTGATGGATATACACTAAGAGAACCACAAATTGGAGCATATATGGCTGTTTGTTCTCATTTTACTTGTTATAGTGATGTTGCGACTGTTGTTATCCCTACTGGTGTAGGGAAAAACGCAACTATGATTCTTATACCTTTTGGTCTAAAAGCTAATAGAGTTTTGGTAATAGCTCCTAGTAAAACTGTTAGAGGACAAATATTTGAAGAGTTCAACAAACTTAATATTTTTCATGAATTAAATATTTTTACAAAACAAGAAACCCCAAAAGTTTTGAAGTTAAAAAAAGTATAAATAATGATGAAACTTGGGAAGAACTGAAAAATTATGATGTTATAGTAAGTACACCACACTGCATTAGTTCAAAATATGATTATGTCAAAAATCCAAATGATTCTATTAGAGAAACTCTTTTTGATTTGATAATTATAGATGAAGCACATCATATTCCTGCAGAAACTTGGCAATATATATTAAAACAGTTTAAAAATACAAAGAATATACTTTTTACTGCAACACCATTTAGGCGTGATAAAAAAATTCTACCTGGTACGCAAGTTTATGCTTATCCTTTAAGTAAAGCAATAGAGAATGAGTATTATGAAAAAATTTCTTATTTGCCAATAGAAATAAATCCAAATGAGAATAAAGATGTAGTTTTAGCAAAAAAGGCAAAAGAACAATTTAATATTTTAAAAAATAAGAATTCAGATATAAAAATGTTGATAAAAGTTGAATCAAAAGAAAATGCAAAATCAATTAAAAAATATATGATAAAATTGGTTTAAAAGTAAAAATAGTATCTAGTGATAATTCGTATAAAAATAATAAAGAAGTTATATGTGAGCTAAAAACAAATAGGGATTTGGATGGATTAATATGTATTGATATGTTGGGTGAAGGTTTTGATTTTCCTAAAATTAAGTTAGCATGTTTTACATGCTACACCTCAAAGTTTGTTACCATTTATTCAATTTGTTGGTAGAATAGCAAGAAAAATCGGAGAAGAAAAGATCAATGGAGTATTAATAGCAGATAAAAACGATTTTTCGAAAGAAATAGATAAAATTACAGATGATTATAATAAACTTGAACAATTAATACCTAATTTAATTGACTCACTTGTACAAGAGCGGAGAGATAAAAAAATCTATTATGACGAATTTGAAACAGAAACATTAGGTTTCAATGAATCTATAAATTTGGAAAATATTTGTCCAAGTTTCACAGTAAAAATGTATACTATTCAGTCAGAATATTTTTCTTTTGAACGGGATATAAAACTTACAGGGAGTATAAAACTTGAAGAATACAGAAAAAAAGATAATTTAGCAATATTTATTACTTCTAGAGAAATTAAACCCAAATGGACAAAATCAAATTTGTTAAAAAGTAAAGAATATCATTTAAATATTTTTTATTATGATACAGTTAAAAAAATTTTATTACATCATACCACTGATGAAAATGTAGGGAATTGTTTATTGGATTTTCTATGTGAAATTTCAAAATTACATAAAGCGAAAATGAATTATCTTTTTCAATTGATGCAAATCGCCCAAAATGCTGAATATATTAACATAGGCGTAAAAAATCCTTTAAGATTAGTCGGAGGATCCTATGAAAATTATATGGGTAAAGATGCACAAAATTCTATTAGTATTATTCAAAGCAGTTATCAGTGCTTAGGACATGCTTTTGCCAAATTGGAGTTTTCTAATTCAAATGAATATAGAGGTATAAGTCCATTCAATGCCAAAGTATGGAGTTTTAAAAAGGGTGATATTGAATCTTTTACTGAATGGTGTAAACTTATTACTGATAGTATAAATTTAGATGAAAAAACAAATTTTGAATTGCCCAATTTACCTTTAAAGGCAAATTTATCTCCAATTTCAGAAATACAAGGTAATGAAATACTATGTCTTGTCCTCAATCAAAGTTGTTATAAAGAAAATGTAATACTTAAGACACAGTCTAAGAATACACAATCAGAATTTAATATTTTAGACATTGATTTTAAACTAGAAAAAAAATCTAATAAAACTATCAAAATAAATATGTTTTATAATGAACAACTTTTGACTTCAATCTTATACGATTTAAATAATGAAAATACTATTTTTAATAATTTTGATAATAGTAATAAGTTTTATATTGCTACGAATAATAAAACATACACATTACCAGATTTCTTCAATGAGTATCTTCCAATGATAATGACTGACGAAGGTGAAAGTATAATTGGTTGTTTATGTTTTAAAGTAGGAATAGATAATTCTAAAGAACTGCCAATAGATAAAATATTTGAACATATAGATTGTGCTGGAAACAAAATAAATATTAAAAAAGAAAGACATTTTAAAGGAGAAACAAGTGAAAATAAATCAATTTTTACATATTTAAAAGAAAAATTTGAAAATGAAAGTAATAATGAATATATTATAAAAGATGACGGAAGTGGTGAAATTGCGGATTTTATTGTTATTACGAATAATGAAGTACAATTTTATCATTGTAAGGCGTCAAAAGAGGCTATTTCAGGATTGAGAATTAAGGAATTTTATGAAGTTATTGGACAAGCAATCAAATCAAGTAAATGGATTCGAAATTCTGACATTTTTAATCAATTAATGAAACGTATAAACTCAAATCCAGAGAAATTGATAAAAGGTGATTTAAATAATTTAAAAAAACTAAAAGCTCATCATTATAATTATAAAATTTATGTAGTTCAACCTGGGTTAGATTATGTTCAGTTTGTAAATAAACAGCCAGCAGATATAAAAAAACTGATAGCTCTTGGTTATGATGTTATAAAATCAAATGGCGAATTTAAAGTTATTTGTAATGGATAAAGTAGTAATAATTACAAAATATGATATAAAATCAAGGTAATAATTTATGGAAATTGAGAAAGATAATAAATTAAGGTTGCAATTTGATATACATACTATTGAACATCTTGGTGTTCAAATGTATAAAACATTGCCTCCTGTTTTGTCTGAACTAATCTCAAATTCATATGATGCAGATGCATCATGTGTAACAATAGTTTTTGAGGATTCTTTAAAACATAAATCTATTATGGTAACAGATGATGGATGTGGAATGACTTTCGATGAACTAAATGATTCTTTTTTAAAAATTGGCAGAAACAGAAGGGAACACTCTAATGATATTACTCCAAATGGAAGAAAAGTTACGGGGCGCAAAGGCTTAGGAAAACTCGCAATATTTGGGGTTGCTGATGAGATAGAGGTTCAGACAGTAAAAAATAATTTAAAAAATGTTTTTATAATGAACTTAAATGATATTTTGAGTACAGATAAAGAATATCTTCCTAAAATAATAGTTTATAATCAAAATGTAGATGCTTTAAATGGTACAACTATTATTTTACGAGATATACAAAGAAAAAGTGCTTTTGATATTGAAAATTTAAAAGAATCAATATCAAAGAGATTTAATTTTACAGATCCTAATTTTTATATTGAATTGAAAAAAAATGGAGTAGAACCTCAAAAAATTACATCAGCAACAAAATGGGAATATATAGACCCGCAATTTCAATGGGAATTTCCAAAAGATGATGTAAGTGAAGATAATTATGCTATTAATAAAGATATTACTGGTAAAATAATTTCAACAGAAAAACCATTAGGGGAACACCAAAACGGAATATTTTTATACGCTCGCGGGAAATTAGTGAATTCAAATGATTTCTTTGGATTGAAAACAACTACCTCATTTGCATATAACTATTTTACTGGATTTATCAATGTTGATTTTATAGATGATTTTGAAAAAGATATGGTTACAACGAATAGAGATGGTTTAACATGGGAAAATGAAGAATTAGATTCATTAAAACAATGGTTACAATCTCAACTTTTTAATATTGCAAGAGAATGGAGACTGAAACGTGAAGAATCAAAAACAAAAGAAATTAACAAAACAACAGGAATTAATTTAAATAATTGGGTTAATACGATGCCGACAAAATTAAGAACAGAAGTTAATTCTTTGGTAAATATAATTATCAAAGATGAAGATATTAATGAAACAAAGACAAAAAGTTTTTTGAAAGGATTAAAAAATATTGTACCCGAATATCCGTATTTTCATTGGAGAAATTTACATCCAAAAATTCGAAAAGTATCAGCTGAATATTATGAACGTGGTGATTATTATCATGCATTTCTTGAGGCTGCTAAAAGTTATAAAAATGCAGTTAAAGATAAATCTTTAGTTACAGTAAATAATGACTATGATATAATGGTACAATCATTTGGTAAAGATAAGATCTTACGTGTTACATCAAAATTTAAATATCGACCAAATGGAAAAAGCTTTAGCGAAATTACATTGAATAATATTGAAGATGCTCAAAAATTTTTATCTACAGGTGTTGTTTGCGGGGGGCGAAATGTCCTTTCGCATGAAGAAATCTCTGACTTAAAAGATTCAGGTTTGTTTACCGAAAAAAATTGTCTAGATATGCTCAGTATCCTTTCGCATTTATATGAACGACTTGATAATTCGGAAATTAATTAAAAGTTATTTATCTGGGCGGGCTTTTTTCTCCAACTGTTTTTGCGTTTGTTTAACAGATGCCAAGAAGTGTTTTTCAACTTCTGAAAGTTCATCTTTAATAGTTTCTTTATATTTTGCATATTCGGCAAGTGCTTTATTTTCAGCTTCAAGTTTAGAGATTTTACCGGGATTGTTAAGAAGTTCACTTCCTGTCATTTTTATAAAATCATCAAGTTTCACTATCCAATCTTTCATTGTCATTGGGACTTGTCGAATTGCTTGCAATTCCGCAAATTCAAGATATGCTGATGTTATCCTATTCAAAATATTTAATTCTTTTTCATTGAGATAGTTTTTTGCAACGGTAACTTCATCTTTTCTCGGGTGATTTCCTTTAAAAACAGTTAAGCCCATATTATTTTTTGTACTATCTGCTCTTAAGTATATTACTTCAGCTGCAGTATGCCCATGAGCTGCAAAATGCATTTTATTTTGTACGACTTTAAAAAACATTTTAGTTTCTTCGGCATTGGGATTATAATCTGTACTTGTCGCATATATATCTAAAATCTGGCGATAAAAAACTTTTTCAGAAGATCGAATATCTCTGATACGTTCTAAAAGTTCTTTCCAGTAACCGCCACCACCAGCTTGTTTTAGCAAATCATCATTTAAGGCAAACCCTTTTTTCATGTACTCTTTTAAAACTTGAGTAGCCCAAATTCTGAATTGTGTACCACGTAACGATTTTACTCTATACCCGACAGAAATAATTACATCTAAGTTGTAATGAGAAACATTCCTTGAAACCTTTCTGTTTCCTTCTTGTTGAACTGTCAAGTAATCCTTGACAGTTGAATTTTCTGAAAGCTCTCCTTCTGCAAAAATATTTTTAATATGTGAACTTACGTTTTGTTTAGTCGTTTGAAATAGCTCAGCCATTTGATTTTGCGTAAGCCATACTGTTTCATTTTCTAATCTTACGTCAATTTTTGTCTGACCATCTTGCGTTTGATAAATAATAATTTCATTTTCCATATCGTTAAGTATAGCATATAATTTGTTTAAAAACTAATTATAACAGAAGGAATTAGTGTAAAAGCCGCCACAGTTTAAAACAGTGACGGCTCCTCGTTAGATTTGTGGATTGTTCTTTGTCAATTCAAACACCCATTGATGCAAATCTTGCAACAACAGCCTTCGTTCTTCCGGTGTAAATTCTTCCTCTTTCGGATTTTGTTTTTCAATCAGCATTTTTACAGTTTCTATAATGCTGGATTTTAGTAGGTTTTCCATTATAAATTTTCGAGATATACCATCTTTTTTTATTGCATCTTGGATAATTGACTTAACTAAAAGTTCAAATATGTGTAATTTTTCTTTACTGCCAGTGGGGTTATCTATTGTTACCATTTGGCATAATTCATTACATAGTGCTTGGTATATTGTTTCTGGGATAGGCTTTTTCTTACGCCCTCTTGGATTTCCTGATTGTCCTTTTTTAAATTGGCTACTTACCGGAGGTTTTTTATATCCTACTTTGTAGGGTTCGTTAGCCATTTCTGCTTTCTTTTTTTTTCTTTTATTGCTTTGTAGTGTTCAATATATTTTAAGGTTTTATCATCTAGTGCCATTTTCTAACTCCTTATAATTTTTAACTAGTTTTGCAGTTTTTCCTGTTTCTTGTCTCCAACGATATATAATTACATCACAATAGCGAGGGTTTATTTCAATAAGCCTAGCTCTGCGCCTACAACGTTCTGCTGCTATTAGCGTTGAACCAGAACCTCCAAAACAGTCAAGAACAACATCATTTTTAGAAGAGGCATCAAGCAAAATATCATGTAACATTGCAACAGGCTTTACTGTGGGGTGAAGCCTTAACAAATCTAGGGAACCTGGATTTGTTACACGAATTCCGGAATAATCCCAAACGTTTGTTCTATATCTTCCGTTTTTCCCAAGTTGAATGTGATTTTGGTGTTTTGCTTTCCCACTCTTAAATATTGGAACCATTTCATGTTGAGAACGATAAAAAGCACCCATTCCTCCAACTCCTTTATTCCAAACTGCAATATTTTTTAGTTCAGAATAAATCTTTTTGCCCTCATTTAAAAGTGTATTAAGCCCATTAAAATCCATAAATAGATAATGTAATGAACCATCAACGGAGAATTTTACCAAATTTTGCATGAATTTTGAAATGAATTCTGCAAATTCTGGTTCTGTCATTTCGCCTGATGCATTTTCAAATTCATCATGCTTAATTTTCCCAAGTCCACAAACATGACCATTTATTGGACAGTTATAAGGTGGATCTGTTATTATTATTTGAGCTTTTTCACCTTGCATTACGATCTCAAATGAACAAGTGGTTAAAGAATTTCCACAATAAACAAAATGGTCTCCTAATCTCCATAGGTCTCCTTGATTAACTAATGGAGGTATATTTGTATCCAACCAACTTTTATCTTCTTTATCTGAATTATGAACTTTATTATTGTCAGAATTCTTGTTCAAAAAGATTTTTTCATAATCTACTGTTTCAAAAGCCAGCTCTTCAAATGAATAGTTAAATTTCATTAACTTTTCGATTTCAACTTTGAGATTTTCATAGTTCCACTCTCCGTCTTCAGCAATCCTATTATCCAAAATTCGAATTGCATCTGCTTCTTCATTTGTCAAATTTTTTAAAATAATTGCTGGAATTTGAGTGAATTTTAGCTCTTTCGCAGCTAATAAGCGTAATTCTCCTGCTATTACTATATGGTTTTCATCTAGTAAAATCGGATTTACGTAACCCACTTTGTTAATTGCATTTTTCAACTTTTGTAATTGTTTTTTTGAATGCTTGCGTAAATTTTTGAGATTGCAGCTAATTATATCAATATTCACCATTTGTAGGTTATTAGTAGAATTACTCTCTATTATATCATTCGTAAAATGACGAAATACATTGGCTATTTCTGCCAAATTAACATTTTCTTTCATAATTTTATCTCCTTTATTAGTTTAATAATTTGAAATTTTTGCAACTAAAAATTGCACTTACACTAGGAGATACGGAATTATGTCAGCGTCTGATATTACTCGAATTTTAACTAAGTTTTTAAGATTTTCCTCTGTTACTGTAGGAATTTGTAGGGTCAAAAAACTCCAAATTTTTAATTCTGTTTCTACATTCAAAACCGGTCGAATGAAAAATTCAAAACTCGTAATTGAGCGAATGAGATCCATGAAGAATGTATACATGTAGCGTAAAGCCTGTTCGCATTTGTGTTTTGTTGGAGTATTTATTTTTGAACAGATGTTCTGAATTACAGAGTCCTCTGTAACTACTCCGCTTGAGTATTTGATTGAGTTATTATTTATGTTTTTGTCAATTTTAATACTCATCTACCTAAAACACTTCTCCTCAAAGGGTTTTCAATCTTTTGTACATTATATTCCCAATTATATACACATTTTCCAAGATTTGACAAGTGGGAAATTCAAGTCAAATAATTATTTAAGGCATATTTAAATCTATAACTAGGTTTGAGATGTTAAATTTTCTTTATAATTTTAAATTTCACGTTGAAATTCAAGTGGATTTTCTAATAAAAAGCATGCCGGTATTTTAAAGAACTAATCAGAAAATTTTTTGTTGTCATTTTTGTGATATACCATCTTTTGTATCAGATTTACAACCCTTTCAGATGCATGACCGTCTTCAATACAGCCTTTATCTTTTAAAAATTTTTTAACTTTAATCTGATAGTTGGAAGAATTAAAATCTTTAATATTTTTTATTAATTCAACCATATTTCTTGCGATAGGGAAAGGTGTTTCTTCTAATGGATAATAAAAACCTCTATCGTTGTTGTATTCCTCAATATCTGTTGCATAAATAAATGCGGGATTTTTTGTAAGCATAAAATCAAAAATACAACTTGAATAATCAGTTATAGCAATATCTGATATAGCTAAGAGCTCCTGAATATCAGGGTATAAAGTTACATCAATAATGTTTTTGTTTTTAGGAATTAGTGTTGGAATAAATTTTTGAAGTCTTGGATGTAGTCTTATAAAAATCTTCCAATTTCCGCCAAATATAATCTATATTGTAACAGTTTATATGCCCATTATCTCTAAATGTCGGAACATATAGCAAAATTTTCGAATTTTTGTCGAGGTTGAATTGTTTAAAAAGTTTTTCTTTTAAATTTGAGCTGTCTTTGAAAAATATATCATTTCTAGGGTGTCCAAATTCTTCCATTTTTGCTTTATCTGTAATCGCACTTTTGTAAACATTTGTCTCAAATGCACTGTTTGAAATCATGAAATCTATCATGCCTACTTCTTTTTGGTAGTTATTTCCCCAAAAAGAATATTTCCAGAAATTTGGGTTTGCATCTTCATTAATTTTTTTAATTCCGAGTGATCCATGCCAAGTTTGTATATAGATTTGCCCCTTCCTTTTTTGCAAGCCACGTTTTATAAAAGATATTTTATGAACGTTATCAACCCAAATTTTTGCTGTAGAAAGTTCGTATAATGCTCTTTCAGAACTTATATTTATCAATTTAATACATTTAGGGAATTGGCTATGTTTGATGTTATCAGTCGATGTTAGCCAAACTATTTTATAATTTTTTTCTTGAGAAGTGCTTCCGTTATATATTTAGGATTACAACCGTATCCTACTCCTCCAAAATTACAAAAAACTATTTTCTTTTTATCAATTGGAAGGTATTTATAGATATAATCAGAAATAAACGTACTTGGAATTCGTGTTTTTAATCCAAATATGTATGCATTTTTGTACCCACCAAAGCTTTTGAAACAAATATAATTTTTCAAATAATCTTTAAAAGAATATTTTATTTTAGCTTGATTTTGTTGACTCAAAAGTCCGTCAACTAGTTTTGAAAGCATTTCTTCCAGTGAGACTTGAGCTTTCCAACCTAAATTAACCAATTTTTCCGTATCAAGTAAAAGTACAATTTTAGGTAAATAAATATTGCTTTTTAGTGTTTCATATTTGATTTTTAAATCAGTATTTCTTAAAAGTTTTTCTGCCATTTCTTTAATTGAACAAATAGCTTCTTGATTTGCTACATTGTAGCTTTCACCGGATTTCCCTTTTTGCAAAATTGTAAATATAGCAGTTACACAATCTGTTATATAGCAATAATTTCTGGTTGTTGAACCGTCTGTGAAAAGCACGATATCTTTCTTTTCTATAACGTTTCTCGCAAATTGAGCAAAAACTCTTGAATCGTTATATGGTATATTTGCTCCAATAATTTGGCATAATCTAGCTGTTTTTACCGGTATATTGTACTCCTTAAAGTAGGAATAGCACAAATTTTCAACAAGTCGTTTTGCTTGTGGATATGAATTTCTTTCATTTTGTAATTCAAGTTTACCTAAATCATCTTCTTTTATTGGAGTTTCAGAATTTATTTCTCCGTAAACCTCCATAGATGAAAGAAATACAACACTTTTAACTTTTTTCACTTTCGCAAATTCAAGAATATTTTTTGTCCCGTCAACTATTGTAGAAATAGTTTCGACTGGGTTGGCTACAAATGATTTTGAATTTGTATTTGAGGCAGTATGTATTATATAGTCAACATATCCATTATATTTTATTTTTTTGTTAATATCTTGTTGAAACAATTTTATATTTGCAAATTTTAGCTGATTAAAAAACAAGCTTTTAGCTTTTTCTTTACTTCTTACCAAAAGTATAATTTTTGTATTTAAATTATACTCCATAGAAGCATTAGCAAGTGATAAAACAATTTGAGTTCCAATAAAACCTGTTGCTCCGGTTATTAAAATTGTTGTATTTCGGAATTGTTCCCAGTCAATAAACTCCGAATCTATGATTGTTTTTGTATCATATAATGTATTACTGTTAATTATATTGCTATAATGCATATGTTAAGTCTCTTTCCGGTATTTTAATAATGCCTCTAAAATATACAAATCTCTTGGCGTTGTAACTTTAATATTACCAAAATTTCCTTTTGTCATGTATGTTTTTTTTGCCTAAAGTATTAAAAATTGTACAAGAATCTATCATGTCTATATATTTTGGATTTTTTTCTCTTATTTTTTCATGAGCATCAATAATTTCATTCAGGTAAAAACATTGTGGTGCTTGGGCTGCGTAAGTGTTTTTTCTATATGGAATTTCTTTAGGATTAATTCCTGTATCACTTATTAAAATTGTTTCATAGCAAGGAGTACAAGTAATTGAGTTTCCAAAATTCTTTACGTCTTGGATGTTTTGAGAAATTACATAATGATCAAGTATAGGTCTAACTCCATCATGAATTAAAATAATTGAATCTTTTGGATTTTCTTTTTCAGCAGCTTTTAATGCATTATAAATAGAGTGTTGCCCCGTTTCTCCTCCTAAAACTATTTTGCGAACTTTATAAATATTAAATTTTTTAATCAAATCATTCATTAAATCATAATATTCTTTTAGAATTGAGATATAAATTTTGTCAATGGATGGGTGTTTTTGAAAAATCTCAAGAGTATGGACAATAATCGGTTTGCCAAAAATTTCAACAAACTGTTTTGGAAGATTGTTATTTGAGAATCTTTGTCCTGTCCCTCCTGCAAAAACTATGGCTATATTCATTTACTCTCCATAATTTCTGATAAAATATCGTTTTCAATGAATTTCGCTACTCCGTTTTTTGGTAGTATCATTTTATCTAGACATCTTTTTCTCTCTCCTAATAAAGTATCAGTTTTTTTGTGTATAATATTCTCTAATGTTTCTTGCAATTCTTTTAAATTATGCACTTTATAATATCCTTTACAAATTTCATTTCTGTAATAATTTAGTCCAACCGAATTGTTGGAAATTAATTGAATAAGAGGTTTTTGTGATGGTAAATATTCACTTAAAAATGAGTTGCAATCTGTTATCATCAAATCGGAAGTTTTGAAAATATCAAAATAATCTCCATTTGTGTATAAATGCGAATTTGGAAGATTTGCCCATTCTGAATAATATTTTTCAGTTTCTGTTTCTGTCATCAAATACTGCTTAGTAATTTCTTTTTTTAGGTTTGGGTGGGGTTTGAATACAAATTCAAACTCAGGGTGTTTTTTGGCAAAATTAAGAAAAAAATTATAATACTTATCAAACGTTCCAAACTTTAAAATACTATTCTTAGAAAATGAAAAATGAGGGGCATATATTATTCTGAAATTATTTGTTTCCCATAATTGTTTAGTTGGATTAAGCGGAGAGAGGTAGGCATCAAGTTTGATGCTTCCTGATACAACCAAATTATCCCCTTTTAATCCGTGATTTATTAAAACTTGTTTTACTGTTTTATTATCTAAGAAATATTTCCAAACTTGTTTAAAAATCCTTGAATTGTATTCATTTCTTCCATTTGAAGTCCCACAGCCATAGCTACAATAGCAACATAAAGCTTTTTTAGATATACTATATACATCTTGACAAGGAGATATTGACCATGGTTCGTCAATAAAAACGATATCAACATCAAATTTATTTATAGGAATATGTTTCTTTTTATTTACATCAAAAGCAAATACTACATTCATTTTCTTTGTTTTGAAAAACTCATAATTCGTCTGTAACTTTGTTATATCTATAGAACTTGAGATTTCTGGAAGAGTTAATAGAACAAAAGGTTCAAATAATTTACTTTTATTGAACTCGTCATACAATGATTGATAAACCCATTTCGAATTTTCACTGTTATAGACACCAACTTTGATTTTTTCTTTACCCAGTTGTTTTTTTAATCTTTTTAAAACTTTTTTATAATTTTTAGGAATGAGTGTTGTTTTAATTTCATTGGGAACAAAAAATATGCTTCTTTTTATAAACGTCAACAATTTCAATTTAGTTTACCTCTTATTAATTTATAAAAATGAGCAACAAAGTTTTTACAGACCATAAAACATAGTAAAATATACATTTTCAAACCAAATTTATTGTACAAATTTTTATGAAATTTGATTATATTTAACCGAATTTTTAAATAATTCAAAGGTTTAAGCGAGCGTTTTGTCCGTTCATTTTGCTGTTTTCTATAGTAAAACAATACTTCTGGTAGTTGATATATTTTTGAACCTGTTTCTATGATTGAAAGCCAAAAATCCCAGTCTTCACACCCTAATTCCATTTCTTTTTTATAGCCACCAACTTCAAAAAATTTTGATTTTCTATAAACTCCAGATGGAAAAATTCTGTTTTGTATAAGCATATTATAAAGAGTTGCGGGTTTTAAATTCCATTTTTTATTTTTGTAGTTGCCAAAAAATTCAGCTTCGCAATAAACAATTCCAATATCTGGGTTATTTTCTAAAACTGCAATTGCTTTTTCAATATATGTTTTTGCAATTTTGTCATCAGCATCAAGGGGAAGAATATATTCCCCACTGGCTTTAGTAATCCCATTATTTCTTGCAACACAAACTCCAGAATTTTGCTGATTTATTAGAACTATATTTTCAAAAGGAGATAATAGATTAGAGATTTCATCTAAGGTTTTATCAGTAGAACCATCATTAACAACAATAACTTCTATATTTTTGTATGTTGAATTCATTACTGATTTTATAGCATCTAACAAAAAATCAGATTGATTAAAACATGGTATAACTACTGAAATCTTTTTCATATTTTACTTATTCCTTATTTAGAACATATTTTGAATGTAATATACCATATTGAATATAGAATTGTAATATTAAAAACATACTTATTATGCTTTTATATGTCTTGAATACGGTTTAATAGTTGAAAAAATCTTATTATCCTCATTATGAGGTGCTTATGAACATAAAAAAAGATTTTGGACAACGAATAAAAGAACTTAGAAATAAAAAAGGAATAACCCAATATCAACTTGCAGAAATGGTTGGCATAGATCCAAAGCACATGAGCCATATTGAGATTGGTAGAAGTTTTCCTAAAGCAGATTTGATTGAAAAATTCAATGCTTTAGAAATAGAGTATCCGGAACTATTTAATACTCAACATTTAGAAGATAGGGAAATAATATTTAAAAAACTTATAAATTATTTGAAAAATGCATCAGACAGTGAGTTACAAGTGATTTACAAGCTAATTTCAGGATATTTGAATTAGAAAATAAGTTTTTTGCATGCATTGACACGTTTAAAATCATTCGTTACAATTGGGAAAAAGGAGTTTAGTATGGCTATACCGACTTTTGATAATTTTATTATTCCATTTTTAGAAGAACTTAAAGATAATCAATTACACTCTATGAAAGAAATCAAAGCAAATATTGCAAAAACTTTTAAGTTGAGTGAGCAAGATATGTCTGAATTAACTAATTCAGGATACAAAAAATTTGATGATCGTGTTGGGTGGGCTAGAACATATTTAAAAAAATCTTTACTGATATCTTCACCAGAACGAGCAAAATTTAGAATTGAAGAAAGAGGCTGGCAAGCATTAAAAGAAAAACCTCAAAATATATTGAAATATTTGAAACAATATCCAGAATTTCTTGAATTTCAGGGGAAAGATAAAAATACGTTACAAACTAATAATGTACAAATTAGTGAATGTGATGATAATCAAACCCCACAAGATCTTATTGATAAGGCAAAATCGAAAATGCAAGCAAAATTAGAAGATGATATTATGCATGCCATTTTCTCAAAAGAAAAAGATGATAGAGCAAAATTTTTTGAGAAACTGGTAACTAAACTTTTATGCAAAATGGGCTACGGTGGTTCAGAAGATTTTATTATTCAAAAATGTGGAAAAAGTGGAGATGGTGGTATTGATGGAATTATAAAAGAAGATACATTAGGTTTAGGGAAAATTCACATACAAGCTAAGTGTTATAACCCGAACCATACTGTTGCAGCAGGTGATTTAAGAGATTTTGGTGGTTCTTTGCTGCGAAAGAAAAGTCCGAAAGCTGTATTTATTACAACATCTTCATATACGAAACCTGCAGTTGAATATGCAAAAGAAAATGATATTATTCTTATAGATGGCAAAGAATTGTTACGCTTAATGATAGCCTATAATGTTGGTGTTGAAACAAAAGAAGTTATTGAATTAAAAAAAATTGATCTCGACTTCTTTGATGATGAAGATTAAATTGATATAGAAAGATAATTATGAATAATAAACAAAACGATTCATTATTTACAAAAAATGATGTTATTGATGCCTATCGAAAATTAAAAACATATTTTTATTATGATAATTCAGATCTTTTTATGAAAAGAAAAATTGCTGACTTTGAATATAAAAATGAAAATATTGAGCAAATTTTTGACCAATTGGCAAAGAAGCTGAATACTCGATCAGAAGATATTGGTAAATATGTCATAACAGATCAATCAAACCGAAATAATTTGATTGGTTTTTACATATTACCCAAATCTTTTGAAAACAATATACTAGAAAATGATTGTAAAAATATCATTATTACAAATCGCTATACCTCTGAAGTTTATGAGTTTTCTAAATTTAATTTTTTAATTGATATTCCTATAGAGTTACATATAATTAATGTTTTATGGATAGTTAAACTTGGCTATTTATTAGATTCTGACTATTGTTATTACTCAGATAAACATACCGGCTATTGTTATGCTAACAAATTAGAAATAGATGAAGATAAAAAACAGATATTACAGGGAAATAAATTATTTAAATTATATTCCACTCAATATCAAAAATGGCGTGATGATTGTATTGAAGCTACTGAAGATTTATTAAACAACCATAACAAAGATGCAATTATAATTTCACTGGACATAAAACGATACTATCCTTCTGCAAAATTAGATTATGAAGATGTCAATAAAACTCTAAAACAAAAATGTAATAATGAAAAATTTGAAAAATATAAATTTCTGACAAACATTTTGAAAAACATTCGAGATGAATATATTAAACAAATTAAAAAAGAAATTGTGAAAGACGAAACCAAATTTGATGAAATTTTACCATCTGAAACTCCTATTCCAATAGGAATGCTGTCATCGAATGTTATTGCTAACTGGTATTTAAAAGATTTTGATAAACAACTTATTAAACAAGTCAAACCTATATATTATGGTAGATATGTAGATGATATGTTAGTTGTTTTAGAAAATACCGATGAATGTAATAAACTTGATTGTGATAAAACGGATTGTGTAAAAAATAGGAAGTTAACTACAAAAAATATTATTGAAAAATATTTTTCTTGTAACGGTATAAGTCCAGTTTTAAAATATTCAGCTAAAGATTCTGAATATAGTATAAATATTCATAAATGCAATTTAAAAATCCAACAAGATAAAATTAAATTATTTATATTTGATGCGAATTCAACTAAAGCTATGTTATTAAAATTCAAAGATAATTTAAGAAAACATAGTAGTGAATTTAGATTTTTGCCTGATGAAGATCGTGTTGATGAAGACTTTATTCAAAATAGTTACTCTATAGACTATTGTGATACAATTAATAAATTGCGCAGTGTTGATAGTTATCAGCTAGATAAGTTTAAAATTTCAACATATTTAGCAAAACAACTTACACTTGCAAAATACGCAAAAGATACTAAACATTATGCAAAAACAAAAGAAGAATTATTATATGCATTTAGTGGAAAGTTAGGGTTGGATTTATATTGTTATTGGGATAAAGTTTTAACATATTTCCTTTTAAATAATGATGAAACTGCAATATATAACTTTATTAAAAAAATTAGTTCATGTATTGACAGAATTTCTTATAAATTTGCTACATTTCAAAATGATATAGAAACCAAAATTAAAAAAGAATTAGAAAAATATCTTAAAGAGGCTCTTTATTTAACGTTATCTCTTTCTCCTAAATATGTATATAAAAATAATGATGGTAAAAATACAGATTTAACTTTAAAAAATTTATTTTATAAATTAAATGAAGCAAAAGGTTATTTTGATTGTAAAAAATATGATGAAGTTGTATCTGCTTATAGAAAATCGTTAATGCTAAAACACAAATATTGCTTTATGCCAATTATTAATTATTTAAAATTGTCTTCTGAAAATAAAGAGCTTTCTTTTATTGACAAAGATGCAATTAAAACAATAGTAAATTTTGAATTTAATTTAGATGATGAAAAGCTAAAATTTAATCCAAGATATTTTACACTTGCTGATATTTTATTATTACAATATTATCAATATTGTGTTGATAATACAAAAGTCATCAAAAATATTCACAATAATGCAGTGAAGAAATACCTTAACTTAAATATAGAACAATATAAATTTGAAAAAGAAAGTAGTTTTTATAATAAAAAACAAGCTGCTATAGAAAAGTATTTTAATGAAATATTAATTGATAATAATGACACTAAACCTTATGAAATACATATTGATAAAAATAATGAAAATAAAAGTATAGATTTATCAAAAGTTAGATTCGGTTTGTACAATACAAAAGTTACAGACTCTGATATAACTAAAAATCTTCAAGGAAATTTAAATTTAACTTTTAAAGATTTGCAAAAGCTTATAAAATTTTTAAATATGGCTATTCAAACAAATGAATCAAAAGCAAATATTATAGTTTTTCCAGAAGTTTCGGTACCTATCCAATGGCTAGGTTTACTTTCAGATTTTTCAAAAAAACACAATGTTGCAATTATTTGTGGATTAAAACATATAATTGATGAAAAGACAAAAGTCGCACAAAATTACATTGCTACATTACTTCCTTTTAAATATGGATATAAGAATGATTGTTACATTACATTTAGATTGAAAAAATGGTATGCTCCTGGAGAAGAAAAAGAAATAAAAAAATACAAATTAAAAGTTCCAGAAAAAGCAGTCAATGTTCAAAATATTTTATTTGTGTGGAATAATTTGTATTTTGCTGTGTATGATTGTTTTGAATTAGCAGATATAAATTTTAGATCTGAATTTAAATCAGAAGTAGATTTTATAGTTGGTTGTGAATGGAACAGAGATATTAAATATTTTGCAAATATTACAGAAGCAGCCACTCGAGACTTACACTGTTTTGTTATTCAAGTTAATACATCACAGTTTGGTGATAGCAAAATTATTGCCCCTAAAAAATCAAATGAAATGACTATTTTAAATATAAAAGGCGGTGATGATAATATTTTGATTGGCGATGTTAATATTCAAGAATTAAGAGATTTTCAAAGAAAAGAAACGCTTTATTTAGAAGATAAAGATAAAATTTTCAAAACTTTGCCACCTGACTTTAACAAAAATGTTTCTCGTCTTAAAAAGTAAATTCTGTAATGAGTTCGAATATTTGATATTAAATCCTTTTGAGTGATGTATGTAAGCATAAACCTTGAAAGGATTTTTATAACTAGCTCGGGTCTAAAATGGGCACTATATTAAAGTTCAATGATAATAATTGTGTCAATGGAGTTGATTTTATTGATAACAAGAGTGATTAATGTAAGTATGGGCAATTTAAAATCTTTGACGACTAAAGAACTGCAAAGCAAATGGCAGGAAATATTTAAAACTCCTGCTCCAAAAGGTTATACCAAATCATATCTGATTAAAGAACTTGATTGGTACTATCAATATAATAAACTGCCAAGTAAGTTACAAAATCAGATAAACTGCCTTGTCGAAAATTATGAAAAGACAAAAACGGTTAACGTCAAAAAAATAAAAAAGTTTAACGTGGCAATCGGAACCAAATTTATTCGTGAATTTAAAGGTGAAAATACGAAGTTGTTACAGTTGATGGAGGTTTTAATTTTGAGGGCAAGTTATATAAAACTCTCTCTGCTGTTGCGAATGTAATAACTGGTACGCATTGGAATGGTAAAAAATTCTTTGAAGTATGTAAATGATGAAACCGGTCAGATGTGCTATATATACTCGAAAATCCTCTGAAGATGGTCTTGCTCAGGACTTCAATTCACTTGATGCACAGCGTGAAGCCTGCGAGGCTTATATTAAATCCCAAATGCACGAAGGTTGGATTCTAGTTGACAAACAATACAATGATGGTGGATATTCAGGTGGTACAATGGAAAGACCAGCATTTAAAGAGCTTTTAAAAGATATCGGAAACGAAGAAATGGATATTGTTGTCGTATACAAAGTTGACCGTTTAACCCGCTCATTGATGGACTTTTCAAAAATTATTGATGTCTTTGACAAGCATGAAACTTCGTTTGTATCTATAACTCAGCAGTTTAATACAACTACATCAATGGGCAGACTGACATTGAATATTCTGTTATCTTTCGCACAGTTTGAACGAGAAGTAACAGGTGAAAGAATAAGAGATAAAATCGCAGCATCAAAGAAAAAAGGAATGTGGATGGGAGGTCGTCCTCCGATTGGTTACAAAAAAGAGGATAAAAACTTGTTATTCATAAAGAAGAAGCGCAAAAGGTGCGAATGATTTTTGATAAATATCTTGACCTGAAAAGTGTACCAAAGTTGATGCACTATCTCAAAGAAAACAAAATTAAAACACGAACTGACAAAAATTTTTCAAAAGGTCAATTGTACCATTTGCTTGCAAATAAAGTTTATATCGGTAAAATTATCCATAAAGATAAAGTTTATGATGGCGAACATGAGGCAATTATTTCAGAGGAAATTTTTGAAGAAGTTCAAAAACTTTTGTATGAAAACAAAGTCGATAAAACTTGTGGAACTAAATGTCCTTCAAACTCATTACTCACTGGCTTGATTTTTGATGATAAAAATAATTTGATGACACCAAGCCATAGTAATAGCCATAAACGGCGATACAGATATTATGTCAGCACAGCTTTAAAGAATTACAATGACAGCGAAGTTGGTACAATTTCAAAAATCCCCGCAGGCGAAATTGAAAAATTTGTAGTCGAAACAACAAAAGAATTTTGGCAAGATAAAGGACAAATTCAAAAACTTGTAAAAGATTTTAAAGTTAGTAAGCAAAACAAACTTATTTATACGGCACAAAATATTAAAAATTACTTGGAGCCAAAACTAATCAGGGCTATTATTTATAAAATTGTTATATCAAAAAAATTAATTGAAATTACATTAAATGAAAATTCCTTAATAAATGTACTGAATGCATTGTCTAACAATCAAAAATTTGTAATACCTGACAAAAGTGAGAAATTTAACCCGATTACGATTACTAAAAAAATAAAAATCACGCAGCCATCAAGAAATGATAATATTTTGATTTTGAACGCAAAAAAATACGATACTCCCGAGCCGAACCCGTATCTTATAAACGCAATTGTTAAAAGTTACTACTACCATAAACAAATCCAAGCAGGTAGGACAATAGAAGATTTACAATCCGAAGAAGGGTTTAAAGACTCAAAATACATCCGAAACATCCTAAATCTAAAATATATTTCCCCAGACTTAACCGAACAAATTCTCAACGGAACTCAGCCAGAAGAGTTGAGTTTGCAGAGATTAATAGCAAGTTTATAATTTTAATACTAGAATTGTTTTGAGGTACATTTATGGAAAATTTAAAACAATTTTGTATGATAATTCAAAAACGCTCTGAAGAAAATGATAAAAGTATCAAATTATTATATAAACAAAAACTTTATGGAAATTGTATTTCAATATTAAGGCAAGAGTTAGATTCGATGGTTAAAGTGTTATTTTTATTATCTCAACAACAAGAAATTAGACAATGTTTAATTCAACAAACTTTAAACAATGAAAAATGGAAAATTGGTAAAAAACAAATAAAAGATTTTGAATTAATTAACAATATTTTGAATTTACATGGATGGGCAAAAAATGTTTATATGTTTGGATGTTCTTTTATTAATTTATCTATGTTTCATTGTTATTCAGAACAAGATCCATTTGAAAATTTATCTATGGAAGAATTAAAAGCAATAAAAAATTTTATGGTGCAGTATCATAATTTCCCTCAAAATAATCAAATGAATTTTATAACAATGAAACCTTATATTTTGGATATATTTGATAAAATTAGTAGTAATCTACAATGTAGCTTACAAAATTTGGAAAAGAATCCTATTGATACATATGTATTGTAGTTCATTTTGGACTAGGTTTCTTGTGAAGAGAGAATTTTTATAAAAATAAGCATTAAAAAGCAGAGAATTTTAGTAAAATAAATTCTCTGTTTGTTTTTGTTATTAAAAAGTCCGCTAATTGCGGGCTTTCAATGCTTTCAAATTGGTCTTAATGCTCTCTTGTGGACTAAAAAATGGAGACGGTGGGAGTTGAACCCACGTCCAAAATGGATAAAAATAAACCTCTACGTGTGTAGATATTTATTCTCTCGACTAACTCAGGAAAATATCAAAACCTGACAAGTTAATCCTAGGTTTTATTTGAGGGAAACTCTAAACCCTTGATGGTTATCTTGATGTGCCTACCACCAATCAACACACTGCGTCTTGCATAATGGACCCATAAAACCGGCAAGCTGGGCTTTATGAGTAGCTAGAATCAGCGACTTATGCAGCTAAAGCGTTAGCTCTAGAGAAGTCTGCTTTGATTACATTGTTAGCATTTAATTTGTTTTGCCCGTTGATAACCGAGAACAGCTCTCGGACACGCAACCTATTTTCACCAAAACATCCTGTCAAATCCAAAACGTCCCCATGGTGTTGTTAATGTACCGTAATTTATATTATAAACTATTTTTTAACTTTTTCAAGTACGATAATCTTAATTTTTATATTTGTTACGAAATATTACAATAGTACCTTTATTACTTAAAGATATTTATTAAAATTGCCGTTAATATGAGTATCTTAAACGAAAGAAAGGAAGTTGATGTCATGGGAATGACAGCATCACAAGCTAGATTCTTGAGCTTGACCGCCCGAAAGAATAACGT
>DJOE01000003.1 GCA_002438405.1 Cyanobacteria bacterium UBA6446 | reverse complement strand
TCCGGTTGTCCTTGTTCTGCAATAGAAAGTTTGTATGCTTGATTTAGAACAGAAATACTCTTTTCTAATCTTGTAACAGTTACTTTCTTTTGATGTGTTGTTATTAAATTTGGAATTGTCATCGCCGCAACAATTCCGATAATGCCAAGAGTGATTAGAACCTCAGCCAATGTAAAAGCAAGTTTCACCTTTGTTGTCGGTATATCTACGTGCGTAGCAAACCTCACTCTAACCCTATCCCATAAATGGGTGAGGGAACAATTTTTTAAGTCCATAAGTGGTTTCATGTTATTTCCCTTTCTTTTCCAATAGAAATTCCTTGTTGTATTTAAATAATTAATACCATGTTTTACATGTATTTTCAACATGTTTAACATTGTTAGATTAACCCATTATATTGATATAATTAGTTTTGAAGAGATATGAAGAGTTATATTCAAAAACAACTAGGTGAAAAGATTAAAAAATACCGCAAAATCAAGGGTTTCAGTCAAGAACAACTTGCTGAAAAAATTGGTATTGCAACTAATACCCTAAGTAGTATTGAACGTGGAAATGCTTTTATGACTGCGCAAACTTTAGAAAAAATTATTGAAATTTTTAATGTTAAACCTCAAGATATCTTTACTTTTGTTGATAATATTTCAGAAGAAGACAAATATTCTTATATTTTAAAAAAGCTTGATTTTATAAAAACAGATTCTGATAAATTGCAAATTATTTATAATATAATGAAAAGTTTTAGCTAAAATTTTCTCCTCCACTTGATTTATTTATATTCTTATAATTTAATTATTGATATATCTTTCGGTATAGCGAATAACTTTTAATATAGATAAATTTGAAAGGATTATAATGAAAATATTAGTCGGATTATCAGGTGGAGTGGATTCTTCTGTTGCAGCTTTACTTCTAAAAAAAGAGGGACATGAAGTTATTGGTGCAACAATGTCTATTTGGGGCAAAAACGGAATGGCTGCAAAATCAAGCCACAAAAATGCGTGTTACGGTCCTGACGAAAAAGAAGACATTGAAGCAGCTAGAGAAATTGCAAAACAAATTGGTATTCCGTACTATGTTTTCGATTGTGTTGAACAGTATGAGAGAATTGTCCTTGAAAACTTTAAATCCGAATATATTCAAGGTCGTACCCCGAATCCTTGTGTTTGGTGTAATGCACGAGTAAAATTTGGCGTGTTACCACAAATTGCAAAGGAAAATGGAATTGATTTTGACAAATTTGCAACAGGGCACTATGCAAGAGTTGTTGAAGAAAACGGTCGATTTTTATTAAAAAGAGGAATTGCTCCACACAAAGACCAATCTTACTTTTTGTATAGATTAAAGCAAGAACAACTAAAAAATATTATTCTCCCGCTTGGCAATTATACTAAAGAGCAAATCCGTGAAATCGCAAAAGAAAACGGACTTGAAGTCGCTGAAAAACCGGATAGTCAAGATTTTTATGATGGTGATTACAATGAACTTCTTGGTGTTAAAGAAAAAGAGGGTAATATTGTAGATTTGAACGGAAAAGTTTTGGGTACTCATAAAGGTATTTGGAATTACACAATCGGACAAAGAAAAGGTATTGGAATTTCTTCAACTGAACCGTTATATGTACTTGAACTTAAAAAAGATACAAATGAAGTTGTAATCGGACCAAAAGACAAGACTTTCAAAAAAACATTGATTGCTGATAATATCAATTGGATTGCGATTGAGAACTTGACAGAACCACGTAAGGCAACTGCCAAAATTCGTTCAACTCAACAACCAACTCCGGTAACCTTAACTCCGATTGAAGACGGTAAGGTTCAAGTTGATTTTGACGAATTTCAAAAATCAATTGCGATAGGACAATCCGCAGTATTCTATGATGAAGACACTGTCCTTGGCGGTGGTGTGATTGAATGCGTTAAAGATTAATTTCTTTCCTCCAGTCGGATAATTGTAAAACTTTCTCCTTGTTTATAATAATATATTATATATAAGTAAGGAGAGAATTATGGACAAAAAGACGATTTTAACAATTCTTGCTATTTTGATAATTCCGATTTTAGCATTTTTCGGTTTAACTTTTAAACAAGATACTTCTAATGTTGCTCAAGCCAGTGGCAAGCCAACTATTATAAAATTTACTTCAACTATGTGTCTTGAATGTCAAGAAATTAACAAGACATTCAAGCAAGTTTTCCCTAAATATCAAGACAAAGTAAATTATACAGAAGTTATTGTTGATAGCAGAAAAGATATGAATAACAATTTAATCAAAAAATACAATGTAACTCTTGTTCCAACGGTTATTATGTTGAATTCTGATGGAACTCAATCTAAACGTATTGAATCAGCAATTCCTGCGGCAGAATTAGAAAATGATATTAAAGGTTTAAAATAATGGAAAATCTTACACAACTTTTTTCTAGTCAAACAAGTATATATATATTATTTGGAGCTTCTTTTTTGGGTGGTTTAATTTCATCAATTTCACCGTGCTCATTGTCAATGTTGCCATTGATTATCGGGTATGTTGGAGGTTGCTCTGATGAAAAACCGATGAAAACACTTGTACAAATGATATTTTTTGTTCTTGGTACAGGTTTAGTTTTTTCTGTTATTGGTGCAATTTGTGCATTGACTGGTAAAATGTTTGTCGGTAACCCTTATTTTGCACTTGTTATTGCTTCTGTTATTTTGATAATGGGTTTAAAAATCGTGGGTGTAATTGATTTTAATATGCCTGTAATTATCAAAGAAATTCCTAAAAATAATTTTAGTAATGATTTTGTCTATCCTTTATTATTAGGTGCGGTTTTTGCACTAATCGGAACACCTTGTTCAACTCCAATTTTGGCAAGTATTATGGCATTTGCTTCAATGTCTGCCAAGATTAGTTATGCAGTAATAATGCTATTCTTATTTTCTGTGGGGCAAGGTTTGATTTTAATTATTGCAGGTTTCTTAACATCTAAAATCAAAACTAGTTCCAAGTTTTATGATATTTCAGATAAAATCATGAAAGTCAGTGGATTTTTGCTAATCCTTGTTTCATTATATATTTTTTATAAGATTTTTGGTGCTATCCTTGTAAAATAACCTTGTATATAGTATCATGCAAAGGTAGGGATACTCAAAGGAGAAAGTATAATGAAGACATTTGAAGGTCAATTAACAACAACTAATGAAGATAAATTTTGTATAATTATTTCCAGATTTAATGATTTTATTGGTTCAAAGCTTTTATCAGGTGCGATTGATGAACTTGTAAGACATGGTGTAAATTCAGATAATATTGATGTTGTTAAAGTTCCTGGGGCTTTTGAAATTCCTGTTATAGCTTTAAAATGTGCTAAATCCGGCAAATATAATGCCGTTATTACTCTTGGTGCGGTTATTAAAGGTTCAACTCCTCATTTTGATTTCGTATCAGCAGAAGTTTCAAAAGGAGTTGCGCAAGTAAGTTTACAAACAGGTGTTCCTGTGATTTTTGGTGTTCTTACAACCGATAATATTGAACAAGCAATTGAAAGAGCTGGTACTAAAGCTGGCAATAAAGGTTCTGACGCAGCTAAAACTGCAATTGAAATGGCAAATTTGGTTAAATTAGTGTAGTTTTGAAGTTTGAAGTTTTTCAAATCTTCGAAAAAGGAGTTGGATATGGCAGAAGTTATTACCGAGTACAGAAATGAAAACACAAAAGACATCGATTTGTTATCTACCATTGATATGGTTAGAAAAATGAACGAAGAAGATCAAATTGTTGCAAAAGTTGTTGGAGATGAAGCTCCTAATATTGCTGCAGCAATTGATGTTATTGCAAAGGCATTTCTAAAAGGTGGAAGATTGTTTTACTTTGGCGCTGGAACATCAGGAAGACTTGGAATTTTAGATGCTTCTGAATGCCCTCCTACTTTCAGTGTTGACCCTACAATGGTTCAGGGAATCATTGCAGGTGGTGAAAAAGCTATCAGAAATGCTGCTGAGGGGGCAGAAGATAATTTTGAAGCAGGAAAAGAAGATGCAAGTGTTCTTACGGAAAAAGATGTTTGCGTTGTAATTTCTGCAAGTGGAAATCCAAAATATTTACTTGGTGTTTTAGAAAAAGCCGATGAAGTTGGTGCTGCTACAATTGCTGTAACATGTAACTCTAAAGGTCATATCGCAGAAGATGCAGGACTTGTAATTTGTGCAGAAGTTGGACCGGAAGTTATTGCAGGTTCAAGCAGACTTAAAGCGGGTACTGCTCAAAAAATGATTTTGAATATGCTATCTACCGGTGCTATGATTAAAATTGGTAAAACGTATGAAAACTTTATGATTGACCTTAAAGCAGTAAATGAAAAGCTTAAAGATAGGGCAATTAGAATTGTTTCTCAAATCGCAGGTGTAACTAATAGTGAGGCTCTTGCAGCATTATTAAAATGTGATTGGGAAATCAAAACATCAATTATTATGATTCAAATGAAACTTGATGCTGAAAAAGCACGACTTGAATTAAAGAAACACGGTGGGGTGTTGAGAAAAATTATCAAGCCGGAAAGTTTAGTATAAAAGGAGAGGAAATGAAATTAACAGTTCTTGGAGCAGGGTGTTGGGGGTTAACTTTAGCATGGCTTTTAACTAATAACTTTGAAAATATTACCGTATGGGGAAGAGAACAGGATATTTCTCAAGATTTGAGAGAAAATAAACATGCTTCAAAACCATTAGAAGTTCAACTTGATAGTAAAGTAGAAATAACTTCAGATTTAGCAAGTGCAATTAAAGATGCTGATATTATTTTGTCTGTAATTGCGACTTCCGGTACTCGTGATGTTTGTGAACATTTAAAACATGCAGGAATTAAACCTGAACAAATTCTTGTTAATGCTTCAAAAGGTATTGAATTACCGTCACTTATGAGAATGTCACAAGTTATAAAAGATGTTTTACCGGAACAAAAATTAGTTGTTTTATCTGGTCCAACATTAGCCAAAGAAGTTCTTCAAGGTAAACCGACTGCAGCATGTGTTGCTTGCGAAGATATTGAAACAGCTCAATTTGTTCAAAAAGCTTGTAATGTTCCGAACAAATTCAGATTGTACACAAATACAGATGTAATTGGCGTAGAATTAGGTGGAAGTTTGAAAAACGTAATTGCGATTGCTTCAGGATTCGCTCATACTATGGATTTGGGTGACAATTGTGCTGGAACTCTTTTGACTCGTGGTATGGCAGAAATTATAAGAGTAAGTATCAAGCTTGGTGCTAATCCGTCAACATTATACGGACTTTCTGGCATGGGCGATTTGATTGCAACTTGTTCTTCTCCAATGTCAAGAAACTATACCGTTGGGTCAATGCTTGCTAAAGGTAAGAAAATCAATGATATTTTAGCGGAATTGGGTTCTGTGGCTGAGGGGGTTAAAACATCAAAAGCAATTTGTGAATTAGCTAAGAAATTTGATATTGAAGTTCCTGTTTCTAATGCAATTTATGAAGCTGTTTATACTGATATTACTCCGGAACAATTGTTATCTAAATTAATGAATAGAAAACTTAAAGAAGAAGAAAGATACGTATAATGAAATTTGCTGTCAGATATTTAAAAAATACATTTTATCCGATAAATGTGCCGGAGTCTGTCCATCTTGAAGACGGACAAATGGTAATTGTCCGCACTGAAAAAGGTGAAGAGGCATTAAAAGCATTCTTAGTAAATTCTCAAGTTGAAAAAATTTGGGAACATTCTAAACGCAAACCGGAACCACTTCCTTTTGTCAGAATTTTATCTCAAAGAGATTTGCAAACTCTTGATGAAATTAAAAAAGAAGAAGTTACATCATTTTTTAAATGTCAAGCATTGGTTAAACAACACAAACTTTCTATGAATCTTGTTCAATGTCGTATAACTTTTGACAGGCGAAAAATTACTTTTTATTATACCGCACCTGAAAGAGTTGATTTTAGGGCATTGTTGAAAGATTTAACACAAGTTTTCACAAGGGTAAGAATTGATTTAAGACACATTGGAGTTAGAGATGAAACCTCAATTTTAGAGGGTGTTGGGCTTTGCGGACAGCCGTTCTGTTGTTCAACATTTTTGAGAAAATTCGCAACAATCAACGTAAAACTTGCTAAAGACCAAGGAATGCCAATTGCCCCAGGGAAAATTTCAGGAACTTGCGGAAGACTTTTATGCTGTTTGACTTATGAATATTCAAATTATATTGATGCTGCAAAAGGTATGCCTCCAATTGGTTCTTCTGTAATGACGACTGAGGGACTTGGTAAAGTTTGTTATTTGCAATTTATGAGTGGAAAAGTCGCAGTTAAACTTGAAGATGGAAAGACTAAAGAGTTTGACAAGAACGATATCGAAATGGTCGATGCAGATGTAAATGTTGAAATTGACGTTCCTGCAATTAACAATTACACTGATGAAGATAGTTCAAATATTGATATCAAACAACTTGAAGATGACAGAAACAGTTCTACGGGTAATGTATAAGTTCTTAATTTTTATATAAAAATACCGTGATAGATATTTATCTACCACGGTATTTTTTGCATATATATTAAATTTATTCTTTTGAATCTTCTTCAATTTTAACTTCTTCTACTTCTTCAACGATTTCTTCAGATTCTTTATCATCAGAGTTCTCTTTATTTTCTTCAGTTGATTCTTCATTTTTTTCGTCATCTGTAGATTCGGTATTTTCTGAAGATTCTTCTTCAGAATCATCATCTTCCTCTGATGCTAAATCTTCATCAGATTTTTTAGCTTCGTCTTCGGCTTTTAATGTTTCTTCAATTTCTTTTTCATCTTTTGCTCTGATTACAGGAATTGAAAGCATCAAAGCCATTTGGTCTCCCTCTTGGTCAAAGTTAAGTTCAAGAGCATCTTTATCCATTTCCACGTAGCGAGATAGAAGTTCTACAAGTTCTCTTCTCATACGCTGCAATAGTTCTGGCGTAAGATTTGTTCTATCTTGCATCAAAACAACACGCAATCTGTTGCAAGCAACATCTTTAGCGTTTTCCTTTTCTGTTTCAGTTTGTTTGAAAAGGCTTAAAACCTTATGACATAATTCTTTTAAAATATTTTCGCTCATCTTACTTCTCCTTACCTACAAGGTGTGAGAAGAATTTCTTAACCTTGTGCATAAAACTTGTTTCTTCTTCAAGGTCAAGGAATGGAACTTCTTCGCCCATAATACGACGTGCTACATTTCTATAAGCTTTACCGGCTAAAGAATTTTCATCATTAACAATAGGCTCCCCTTTGTTTGTTGATGTAATAATACCTGTATCTTCCGGAATTATGCCAATTAAATCTGCTGAAAGAATTTCAACAACATCTTCAACACTCATCATATCATTTGATTTGATAAGATTTGGTCTTACTCTGTTTAATAACAATTTGTAAGATTTGATTTCTTCTTTTGCTTCCAAAAGTCCGATAATTCTATCTGCATCACGAACTGCTGACATTTCAGGTGTTGTAACAACGATAGCTTCGCTTGCACCTGCTACTGCATTTTGGAATCCTTGCTCAATACCAGCCGGACAGTCAACCAAGATAAAATCAAAATCTTTTTTCAACTGTTCGCAAATATCTTTCAATTCTTCTTCTTTAACAGCTGTCTTATCTCTTGTTTGAGCGGCAGCTAACAAACATAAGTTAGGATTTTTCTTATCTTTAACTAGTGCTTGTTTCAATTTGCAACGTTTTTCAACAACATCTACGATTGTATATACAATTCTATTTTCCAAACCAAGTAACAAATCAAGATTTCTAAGACCCAAGTCTGTATCAATCATAACAACTTTGTTACCTGCTCTGGCTAGAGCTGTACCGATGTTAGCGTTTGTTGTTGTTTTACCAACTCCGCCTTTTCCGGACGTAATTACGATTACTCTACCAGTCATTTATATCTCCTTAATTTTCTTCATGTATCTTTCTTATTACGATGCTTCCTTTGTAGGTGAAAGCTTCTTCCGGTGTATATTCGCAAGATTTTTGAATATATGGAAGATTTACTGTATCAGGTCTTCTTGCAAAAACTTCGCCAATTCTTATTTGAACAGGGTTTAACTTCAAAGCTCTGATTTTAGCATAATTGTTTCCATCAGAACCGGCATGAGCAATTCCGCCTAAAATACCCCAAACAGTGATATCACCTTTTGCGATAATTTCAGCTCCTGGGTTTACATCTCCAATTACAAGAATATTTCCGTCAGATGAGATGCTTTGACCTGAACGAACTGTTTTTCTTAAATATAATGTAGGAAGTGATTCTGGTTCATTTTTCAATGCCAAAATTTCTTCATCGTTTTCTTCTTTAACTTCTTGAGCCTCAACATTTGCGGCAATTGATTCGTTGTGATGAATAATTGGTGTAATTTCTTTTTCATCAGTTTCAACTTTTGATTCTGTTGCTTTTTCTTCCTTTTTAACAGGCTTTTCTGTTTCAGTTGTCGAATTTGTATCGTCTCCAAAAATATTATCCAATGCTTGTGAAACTTCTTTAGTTGGAGCATTTTCAGAATTTGTTTCATTTTCAACATCTTCTGTTTTTTCATCTTCTTCTTTCTCAAAATTAGGAGCTTCAATAGCATTAGTAAATTCTGAAATTTTAATATCTAAAGCTGTTGCAGATTCAAGAGTTTTGGTTGAACTTGTGCTGATAAATGCCAATTGTGATTCCATTAACTCAACAAGGGCTTTAATACTTGTCAATTCAGCTTCTGTCAAATCAACAGCGCCTAATTTAATACAAATATGTTTCCCTTTTGCTTCAGGCATGTCCAAAATTCTTGAAAGTTCATAAATAATTTCTGAGGTTTTTTTTGCAGTAGTTAAATCTACAATGAAACCATTTTCGATATATCCCTTATCCATTTTTTCCTTTCCAAAATTCGGTTACATGGATAAAGTACACGAAACAATTATAGACTTCAAGAAATTATTTACTTTTGTTATTAAATATTAAATTAAGCTAAATAACTTTTTACAGTAGTATTATAAATATTCTTGATAGAGTTAGCATAAGATGTACCCTCACAGTAAATTTTTCCGATTGAATCAATATTATTCATATCTGCTTTCTTTACTGATGCATATCTTTGAGGGTATTTTGCAATATTTTTGATTGCAGCTTCTAATCCTTTTTCTGGAGTTGAGAAATAACCAAAACCTTTTGAGCTCTTTCCTAAATCCCCAGCAGCTCTGTAACCCATGAAGTTGTTGTGTTTTGCGAGGTTACTTGTCCCAAAACCTGATTCTTGACCGATTATTGAAACTACAAGAGCGATATCAACACCATATTTTTCACAAAGAGCTGTGATAACACCCTCTTTACCTTTAAGATTTCCTTTTAATAATCCGGGTTTGATTTTTGAAGCTGTTGTATATTTTTCTATTCCATAATCACTTGAAACACCTTGAGATTCAACTTTGAATGTTGGAAATGCAAATGTTGGCATTTGAAATGTCGGTAATACAGGCATTGTTGGTAAAGCTCCAAAGCCCATAGCAAACGGATTGGTGTAAACACTAGGTGTAACATTTGAGAAATTAAATGTAGGAACAGCGAAAATAGAACTGTTCATAAAAGGATTTGACATAGGAGATGTAGCAGCTGCCAAACCTGAAAAGAAATCTAATCTGGGGTTAACAGACATTAAACCCATTGCAAATGGATTTGAGATATAATTTAATTTTTGTTGAAATGATGCTACAAACATCTTTATCCCCTTAATGTCCCCTGTATTTATATAAAGGTAAAACGTATATAATAATTGCATATTTTTCTTGTATTTGTTAACAAATATTAATGATTTTTACAAACTGGTTATTTGAATAGATTATGTTTATTATATATTTATATTAGGCGAAGGGTAGATATTGGAATGTTTAACGAAACAAAAACACACGAAATTACAGTCGATGTCGTTATTTTAACGATTAAAAATAATGCAATTCAAGTATTGCTTGTAAAACGTACAACCGAACCGTTCAAAGGTAAATGGGCAATTCCTGGAGGATATGTAAGATTGTCTGAAAACCTTGATGAAGCTGCTTTGAGGGTTTTGAAAGAAAAAACAGATGTTGATAACATTTATCTTGAACAACTTTACACTTTCGGTGACCCGTTAAGACACCCTAATGCTCGTGTTATTACTTGTGCATATTTCGCTCTTGTTAGAGCTGAAGATATCAAAATTGTTTCTACCCCTGAACTTGGTTGGCACAAAGTTAGTGACTTACCTGCTTTAGCTTATGACCACAAAGAAATTATTCAGTACTCTCTAAAAAGAACTAGAGAAAGACTTGAACTTTGTCCTGTTGCTTATCAGCTTTTACCGGAAAAATTCACTCTTACCGAAATGCAAAAAGCTTATGAACTTATTATGGAGAAAAAACTGGATAAACGTAATTTTAGAAAGAAAGCACTTGCAACAGATGGTTTGATTGAGTTAGAAGAATATACAAAATCGTCTTCAAAACGTCCGGCAAGGCTATATACTTTTGAGAATATTAAGTTAAACTCAAAAAGAGCGCATTTTATTAAAAAGGAGAAAACTAAATAATGGCTAATATAATTTGGACAATTGAAACAGTATCTGCTGTACTTTTAATAATTCTAATCTTGCTTCACTCTCCAAAAGGAGATGGCATTGGTGGAATTGGGGGAGCATCTCATGTTTTTGCTTCTCAAAAGAGTGCTGAAAAAGGATTGAACAAAGTTACAGGAATTGTTTGTGCAATATTTATCATTTGTACATTCTTACTTGGCTTTGGATTTATTAAGTAGTTAATTATATTAAAAATTTGTAAAATTCCCCGCAAATTATTATTTGTAATGCGGGGTTTTTAGTATTTATAAAAGGATTTTTTAAAAATGAATATTTTAGTAACCGGAGCATCAAAAGGAATAGGAAAGTCAATTGCAGAAAAACTTTTAGGACTCGGTAAAGTTTATGTTACGGCAAGGAATGAAGAAGCTTTAAAACAAATAAAATGTGATGGATATTTTGTTTGCGATTTGTCAGATGAAAAAAATTTGATTGAACTTGGTAAATATATTGAAGAAAAAGAAATTGATGTTCTTGTTAATAATGCCGGAGAATATATTTATTCTTCACTCGGAGATACTAAAATTGATGAGTTATCACACATTATAAATGTGAATCTAAAAGCTCCGATTTATTTAGCATCTCGAGCTGTTAATCAGATGAAAAAAAATCATTTTGGACGAATTGTGAATATCGGTTCAATTTCCGGTGTTATGGGAGAGGCAAATGCATGTTTTTATTCTGCAACAAAAGCCGGACTTATTGGATTTAGCAAGGCTACGGGTTTAGAGCTTGCAGAATTTGGAATTACTGTTAATACGATTAACCCTGGGTGGGTTGATACAGAACTTGGCAAAGCTTCAATTGAAGATGGTGAATTTACGGAATCAGAAATTCTTGAATGTATTCCACAAAGACGTTTTGTGTCGCCTGATGAGGTTGCAGCTCTTGTGAAATATTTAATATCAGATGACGCAAAAGGAATTATCGGTCAATCTATAAATTTGTGTGCAGGTTTGTCTGTTGGAATTTAATAATTCTTAATATTTAAAGCCGTTCTAGTCAAATTTTATATTCAGGAGCATTAAAAAGTTTACAATAAGAATATTCTGCATAATGATTATAAGTTAGAAAGGATTACCCCATGCAAATTAACAATAATTCTTCTTCTCAAAACTTCGGAATGGCTTTGAAAATTAGACCGGAAGCAATGGAAAGTTTGAAAAAAGCTTCAATGGATAAATTAGAAGTCATTGGTAAAATTGGTGAAGATTTGAAAGACACTAAAGTTTATAACCTTGAAATTGGTAAAGATTTAGCTCCAAGAATAACATCACCTTATGCAAATAAATATGCAAAAAGTTTTGAAGTTGAAAACCCCGCAGTGAGAAAATCTGTTAGTGATTCTCCTGAGTTTTTGAATTTTAAAACCGTATGGGACGGAACAGAAGTAAATGGCATGAAAAAAGGAGATGCTTATAGTGATTGTATTCGTTATGAATCAAAAGAAGCAGCTCTAGATGCTTACAATAGTATTAATTCCAAAGCAACAACTTTAGAAAAAGCTGCAGAATTAACAAAAGAATTGGACAAAGCCGCAGTTAGAAAAGCAAATATTGCAGAAGCTAAAAAACAAATAGCTCAAGTTGCTGAAGATAAAGCAAATGATTTATTTTCAAGATTTGGTGTAGATGCTTAATTTTTAAAATAAATAATTATTTGACGCCCAGAAGATATTTTATCTTCTGGGCGTCAAACATAATACTTATTCGCTTATAAACATATAGACTTAAAAAAGTTAATAAAACTTCTATTTTAATTGAAATAAAACATGTTTATGGGATAATTATAATGAGGCTAAATATAAAATAGCGATGTACATATAAATAAAAAAAGGGAAAAGAAAAATGGCAAGATTAACTCCATTGGAAAAAATTAGAAACATTGGTATTGCAGCCCACATCGATGCAGGTAAAACAACTACAACAGAACGTATTTTGTTCTACACTGGTAAAACTCACAAAATCGGTGAAACTCACGATGGTGCTGCTGTTACTGACTTTATGGAACAAGAAAAAGAACGTGGTATTACAATCCAATCTGCTGCTGTTACAGCAACTTGGAAAGGTCACCAAATCAACATCATTGATACCCCAGGACACGTTGACTTCACAATCGAAGTTGAACGTTCTCTTCGTGTATTAGACGGTGTTGTAGCTGTATTCTGTGCAGTTGGTGGTGTTCAATCTCAATCTGAAACAGTTTGGAGACAAGCTAACCGTTACGAAGTTCCTCGTATGGTTTTCGTTAACAAAATGGATAGAACTGGTGCTGATTTCTATAGAGTTGTAGAACAAATCAAAACTAGATTAGGTGCTAATGCTGTTCCTATTCAATTACCAATCGGTTCAGAAGATAAATTCACAGGTTTAATTGACCTTATGACTATGAAAGCTGAAATCTATACTAACGATTTAGGTACAGATATTAAGGAAGAAGAAATTCCTGCTGATATGGTTGAAAAAGCTAAAGAATATCACGATGCGATGGTTGAAGCTATTGCATCTGAAGATGATGCTTTAATGGAAAAATATTTCGAAGATCCTGAGTCAATTTCAATCGACGAATTAAAAGCTGTATTAAGAAAAGCAGTTTGCGAAAACAAAATTGTTCCTGTAACTTGTGGTACAGCATTCAAAAACAAAGGTGTTCAATTGTTATTGAACGCAATTGTTGATTATATGCCATCACCTCTTGATGTTAAAGCTATTGAAGGTGAATTAGAAGACGGTACTAAAACTGAAAGACATTCTTCAGATTCAGAACCATTCTCAGCTTTGGCATTCAAAGTTATGACAGACCCATTCGTTGGTCGTTTAACATTCTTAAGAGTTTACTCTGGTAAAATTACAGCTGGTTCTTACGTTCTAAACGCAACTAACGGCAAAAAAGAACGTATTGCTAGATTGGTTAGAATGTATGCTGATCAAAGAATTGAAGAATCAGAAGTTTACGCAGGTGATATCTGCGCAGCAGTTGGTTTGAAAGATACAACAACAGGTGATACATTGTGTGATGAAAAAGCTCCAATTATCTTAGAAAGAATGACTTTCCCTGAACCTGTAATTTCTGTTGCTATTGAACCAAAAACAAAAGCTGACCAAGATAAAATGGGTATCGCTCTTCAAAAACTTGCTGAAGAAGATCCGTCATTCAGAGTTAAATCTGATGAAGAAACTGGTCAAACAATCATCTCTGGTATGGGTGAACTTCACTTGGATATTATCGTTGACCGTATGATGAGAGAATTCAAAGTTGAAGCTAACATCGGTAAACCACAAGTTGCTTACCGTGAAACTATCAGAGGAACTGCTGATCAAGATTCTAAATTTATCCGTCAATCAGGTGGTAAAGGTCAATATGGTCACGTTAAAGTTAGAATTTCTCCAGCAGAAGAAAATGCAGGATTCGTATTTGAAAACAAAATCGTTGGTGGTGCAATCCCTAGAGAATACATCGAACCAGCTAGAAAAGGTATGGAAGAAGCTCTAGAAGGCGGTATCTTAGCAGGTTATCCAATGATTGATGTTAAAGTTGAACTTTATGATGGATCTTACCACGAAGTCGATTCATCAGAAATGGCATTTAAAATTGCTGGTTCAATGGCTATCAAAGATGGTTGCCGCAAAGCTCAACCTTGCATCTTGGAACCAATGATGAAAGTTGAAATCGAAATTCCTGATGAATTTACTGGTACAATCATCGGTGATATTTCTAGAAGACGTGGTAGAGTTGAAGGTCAAGAACCTCAAGGTAACACTGGAAACGTTATCGTAAGAGCTCTTGTTCCATTGGCTAACATGTTCGGTTATGCTACTGATTTGAGATCTAACACTCAAGGTCGTGGTACATTCTCTATGGAATTCCATAACTACGAACAAGTTCCTAGAAACATTGAAGAAGAAATTATTTCTAAATCTGGTAAATAGGTTTAAAATAATTTATAAAAATTCAAAAGCCACAGATTGCATAATCTGTGGCTTTTGTTTTGTATTTTACTATTCAGTTTTGGTTTTTACTTGCCGCCAGTACCTCCATAAGTAAATTCGTTTTTAATATTGGTTTGTAATAATTTTTGCCAAGTGTTTTCATAACTTGAAACTTCATTCAATTGAGTTTCTAAATTCTCTTTTTGAAGTTCAAGTTCAGATTCCCAAGAATTTATGCTTGCCATTTCAAATTCGTGGTCATTCTGCAATTCAAGTAGCATTTCTGAATATTCATCAGTTCCATAACCGTGATCTTCATCATAATATAGAGCTGAAAGTTTTTGGTTATATTCTTGCTGTTTAGTAGCAGATGATCTTGTAGCTGATAATTGGTTCATTTGAATGTTTGACAATTGCAAGTTGATTTGACTTTTTTGTCTTGTGTAGAATAACAACTTTTCTTGTAAATTCGCAATAGACATATCTCTTACCTCTTCTTATTTTTATCTCTCTTACTTATATAAAGTATTTTGCAAATGGCAAATTTCAAAGTTAAGGTTTTCTGTTACATTTGTTAACATTTTTATTTAAATTCTTTTACAAGATTTTTAAAATAGTCTGTATTATCTTTAGCTTTTTGAGCACAAGCAATCCCGTTATAAGCATTGTTAGATGTTTTGTCGCAATACGTAGCTAAGTTGTTGAATTGTGTTTTTGCATCTCCCATTGGTCGAAGTTCTTCATCTAAAAATTGAAAGGTAAATAAATCATATCCCCAGCGATTTGGTGGATTATTATAGCCATTTAAATCAACGTGAATCCAGATATAATTTTTTGTAGAATCATTTTCAAAATATAGTTGAGTTCCGTCCTGCAATACAATTTGTCCATCATCTAAATATCCAAAATGAACAGTTGTTTTATTATTATAATTATTATAACCACTTTCCAACAAATTATAACAAGGTTGTATTGTTTTTGTTTGTGAGCGGCCTGCTCCACAATCCATGGGTGCTTGCAAATAATTCATAAATGTTTTATAAAATTTTGTTTCTGCGGTTTTACCATACAATGTCGGGTCCAAAGAAACATCATCTGTTTCCATTTGTTTAAATGCTTGTTGTAAAACTGAATATGATTTCAAAAATTGAGCACGAAGTCTTTTGGCTTTGTAGTTGGTAATAAGATTTGGTATTGTCATTGCCGCGACTACACCGATTATGCCAAGTGTTATTAAAACTTCTGCTAAAGTGAATCCTCTATTCTTATTTATATAATTTGATGTAAACATAATAAACCTTTCTAAAATATATTGTTTTCATTATTATTTTATCTATTATACATTATAATGTCAATCTATTTATGGTGTTTACATTATGTATTTTTATACATAGTGAAATTATCCTATCAAAAGTAGGAGAATTTATGAAAGACAATAAATTTCAAATAGGACAAAAAATTAAAGAAATAAGAAAAAAATCTCGACTTACGCAAGAATTCTTTAGTGAAAAAATAGGAATTGAACCATCTTCTTTAAGTAATATTGAGAATGGAAAGAGTTATCCGTCAATGCAAACGGTACTCAATATTATTGAAACGTTTTCTATTCGTCCTGAAGATTTCTTTGATTTTGATTATTTTGCTGATGACACTGAACTGGAAACTAAAATTTTGAATATTATAAAAAATCAATCAAGTGAAAATAAACAAATTATATACAAAATAATTAAACAATTTGATAGCTAAAATATTTGACCTAATAAAAATCATCATTAAATATGGGGTATGATTTGGAGTGCGATTTTTGGATTAACAAAAAAATGTAAACATAACAATGTACCAATAGACCAAGATATATGCTATTGCCCAGATTGTGGAGAACTAGTTGAAAACCAATGGTACTTGGTACGTTGTGCATGTTGTGGAATGAAAGAAGTTGCTACGGTAAGAAATGGCGAGGTTGTTCCATTAGAGAATTTTTGCCATAACTGTGGAAGTAAAGTTTATACTGTTGAAAGACTTGAAAAGTTAGACTGTATTAATATTAATTACGCAACCTTGGTTCGTGAAATTGTCAAAAATGAAATAAGCGAATACACGCAAAGTTGGCTTGATGTTAGCCAAACATACAATGGCAAACTGAAATTGCTGCAATAATTCCGACTAAATCTGCAAGTAATCCTACAACAAGAGCATATCTGATTTTTTTAATTCCGACAGCTCCAAAATAAACTGCAAGTACATAGAATGTAGTTTCACTACTTCCAACCATTATTGCTGAAAGTTTTGTTGCATAAGAGTCAGGACCTAAATTATTTGCTATATCAGAAAATATTCCTAAAGCTCCTGAACCTGATAAAGAGCGAACAATCATCAATGGCAAAGTATCAGCAGGAATATTAAACTTCATTAAAATCGGAGCTAAAAGGTTAGCGAGCATTTCGATTGCTCCGCTTGCTCTGAGCATTGAAATAGCCACGATAATTGCAACTAAATAAGGTATAATTTTAACTGAAACTTTAAATCCGTCTTTTGCACCTTCAGTGAACTCTTCATAAATCGGAACTTTTTTTACTATCCCGCAAGTTAATGCTGTTAGGATAATTACAGGTAAAGCCCAAAGTGAAATTAAATCAAGGATTTTAGTCATTTGCTTCCTCCTTAACTTTTTTCAATTTTAATGGATTATTACTCAAATATTGTCCGATTTTTGCCATAACAATTGCTGATACAAAGGCAATTGATGTAACTAAAAGTGTTGGAGCAATAATCTCTGTTGGGTTTTTATAGCCAATTCCAACAAGAACGGCTAAAACGGTTGTTGGTATAAGTTGAAAACCTGCGGTATTCATTCCTAAAAATAGGCACATAGAATTCGTTGCTGTTGTTTTATCTTTACTTTCTTTTTGCAATTCTTCCATTGCTTTTATTCCAAAAGGTGTTGCCGCATTTGCAAGTCCAAAAGCATTGGCGGTGAAATTCATTGCAACATCTCCGATTGCAGGAGAATCTTGTGGCAGTTCATTAAACAAAACTTTTGTAATGGGACGAAGAATTTTTGAAATAATATCAATTAAACCTGATTTCTCCGCTATTCGCATAATACCAAGCCAAAATGCCATAATACCTATTAGAGAAAACGCAATTTTGACAGACAATTCTGCGCCGGACATAATTGCATTCACCACATCTTGAAGTTTGCCATTAATTGCTCCAACGACAACGGATATAACTATCAAAAAGTAAAAAATATAATTCATACTTAACCTTATTTTAAAAGCCGAAATAAAATTATTTCGGCTAATATTTCATAATTTATTATTTAAAATCTATGCATCTAAATGTTCTACAACAAGTTCAGACATTGATTTTGAGGTCTTACAGATTTCATCTTCTGTAAAGTAGATTTTAATTTCTCTTTCAGCACTTTCCAAACTGTCAGAACCGTGAACAATATTGTATTCCTTAACTTGTGCAAAATCAGCTCTGATTGTTCCAACTTCTGCTTGATCCGGAACTGTTGAACCCATAAGATGTCTAACACCTGCAACAGCATTATATCCTTGAACAACCATTGCAACAATCGGACCGCTTTGAAGATATTTGATTAAACTTGGGAAGAACGGTTTGTCTTTATGTTCTTCATAATGTGCTCTCGCTTGAGCATCAGTTACTTGAATCATTTTTAATGCAACAATTTTATAACCCTTAGTTTCAAATCTTTTGATAATTTCGCCAACTAATCCTCTTTGTACTCCGTCAGGTTTAACTGCAACAAATGTTCTTTCTTCTGTATGCATAAATATGTCTCCTTATTAAACAATATAGTTGCATTATAGCATAAAAACTTTTATTTTACACTATATTTACAAATCAATCATTACTGCTTTGGGATATTCAGGATTTTGGGGAGGATTTTGGACGTAAGATATTAGAGATTCTCTAAATAAATCATTGATTTTTATACTTTTCCCATCAATTAAAATCTTTGTTTTAGGAATATTTTTCAACACCTCAAAACCTTGTTCTCCTTTGCCAATATATGGATCAATCGTTACAGTGAATGTTCTTGATTCATCAATGGGATTAGCATTTTTGTCTAACAATTTTTCTCCATTAATTTCTATTTGTACAATTTTATAAGTTTTATTTTCTTCATCACCAATGCCTGTCACTTTTACATTTTGAGAACATTGAATAAATCTAGAATTCCCTTGACTTTTGTACATTCTGTTTTTTGTCGCATTTTCAAAAACTTTTTTTAATTGTTCAGTTGTAATGTTTATTTTTTCAATTTCAGTTCCTGCGCAAATAACTCTTTTCAAGTCATAATTTGTAATTATTGGGCTATCTTTTAAAAATAGTGGAGCCATTGTATATCCAGTAGAATGGAATGCAATATCCGTTTTCCCAACTCTGCGCATATTATCAGAGATAAAAGTTCCAAGAGGACAAAATTCAGAGTATTTTTTCGGTAAATCTAAAACTCTATCAGCAACTTTGTCAAGCAAATGTGTTTTGATTTCGTATTCTTTAATCGGAGCTTCAAAAACAGGTAAAATTTCAAAGTTCTCAACCGGAAGTTCTTCAATGTTTTTAAATTTCTCTTCTAATGCCATTTTGTACATGCTTCTTGCAAATGAAAATGGATAGAAAATATTATTTCCAAAATCTGCTTTAATTGGGGAATGTTCGTGTCCGCCTATTATCAAATCAATATTTATACCAATTGAAGTTGCAAATTCCTTCAAATCCTTGCTATAAGGGTACCAATGATGATTTAGGACGATAATTTTGTCATAAGGTTCATTGACAGACTTTATAACTTCTTCAAAACATTCAATAGGTGAAACTAAGTTGTAGCCAAATTTTTTGGCACAAGCAGTATTTACGCAAAAGCCGGTTATTAAAATTTTCTGTCCGTTTATATTTACAATTTTATATTCTGGTACAAGTTTTGAATGAGTATTTGTTTTTTCATCAAAGATATTTCCGCAAACAAAATAAATACCATTTTCTTTGAATTTTTCAATTGTTGATTTCAAATACTCAAAATCCGGCTGATAAAATCCAAAGTCATTATTGCCTAATGTCATAATAATTTGAGCTTGTGGGAGTAGTTGTTTTAACTTGATATAAGAATTTACTGACAAATCTTTTTCGTAAATTCCTTTAAATAAATCCCCGCAATCCAATACTAAAAAGGGATTATTTAATCCCTTTTCGTAATTGTAAATTCCGCTCAACAATTTGCACAAGTTCCTGCTTTCTTGATGAGAGTCAGTAATGGCATAAATATTTGTTTTCATTTCAATTTATTCCAAACTAAAATTGCAAAAGAACTTTTAAGGTTTCTTTTTCTTTATTTTTTTCAAAGGCTTCAATCGCATCATCAATTGAATAATTAGCTGAAATTAGTGGAGAAAAATCAATTCTTTCTGATTTTAGCATTCTCAAAGCAGCAGGGAATTGTCCGCAACGAGAACCCAAAACAGTAATTTCATCAATTACGATTGGTGCTAAGTTGAATTCTTTTGATGCTGCAACTGTACTTTTCAAAACCAAAACTCCTCGAGGTTTAGTTAAAGCCAAAGCTGTTTCAAATCCTGAAATAGAACCGGTTGCTTCAACTACAACATCATATTTTTTCTCAATTGGAAAATCATTTAGTAATGAGGTTTCAACTCCTTGACCTTTAGCAATATCAAGTTTATTTTGATGTTTTCCAACTAAAGTAATATCAATATTTTGAGCATTAAGTGCTAATGCCGTAATCAATCCTAATTTACCGTCACCCAGAACAACTACTTTTTCAAATGGTTTGATGTGGTGTTGTTCTGTAATTTCTAAAGCTGCTGCAAGAGGTTCAACAAATACTGCTTGACAATCCGGAACATTTTCAGGAACTTCAAATAAAACTTCTGTTGGCATTGTGAAATATTCTGCAAAAACACCATCTTTTCTAAAGATACCTAAAGTATGTCTATTTGGACAGTGGCGGTATAATTTTTCAGCACACCAAGGACAGTTTGGATCTTTGCAACCATAACTGATTTCTGGCACAACTCTTTTCCCGACTAAAGATTTGTCATCTTCGTTAACTTCTTCAACAATACCAACGGCTTCATGACCTAAAATTCCGTCATACCCCATATAGCCTTTTGTGATTTCGTAATCAGTATTGCAAATACCTGCTAATGTAACTCTTACCAAAGCTTCCCCTTTTTTAGGAATTGGTTTTTGGTAGTTATTAACTAGTTTTAGTTCGTTATCTTTTGTAAATACTACAGCTTTCATTTATTTCTCCTTTTTTATATTAATCGTTTAGTGATTTCCAATCTTTTGCGGTTTTAGTCAAGATTTTTTTAGTATCGTTTTTCCCTAAAAGTATTTCTTGAACGGAAGCATTGATTAAATTGTTTATATCTTTTTGGCCTTTTTGAGTTTTAAAAACCGGTTGAACCTTGTTTAACTGTTTTGCACTAATTACTCTCGCTTTAGACATTAAATCGTTTTTGTCATATTTTGTGTAGAAATCATTTTGTAAGGTTTCTTTGTTTACAGCAAGAACATTGGTAAGTTTAGCAAGTTCTAATTGATTTTTATTATTAGTTAAAAATAGTGCAAATTTCAATGCGTCTTCTCTGTGTTTTGATTTTATAGGAATTACAAAATTCATTAAAGAAAAATCATTTTGACCAAGTTCGCCAACTATTTGAGGTGCGACATCTGTTGTTTTGTAGGTTGATGGTGCATTTTCTTTAATCATATTTAAGAAATTCGCTCCTGCTCCAATTAAAACGATATTTCCAGACATATACTTTTCTAAGGATTCTTGAAGAGTCATTGTAACTGTTTCTTTGGGTATTAAATTTTTAGCGTACATGTTTTTGAACATATTGAATACTTGAACAGCTTTTTCAGAATTAAGTTGAGTGTAATTTGTAATTCCGTATTTGTTCAAGATTTTTAACATTGTATCGTTTTCTGTGATATTCGGAAGAATAATGTATGCATTTGTATTTGTTCTAACAATTGGTGCAAATTTCTCAATTTCTGAATAGGTCTTTGGTACTTGAATTCCAGCTTTAGTAAGTAGTGCTTTGTTATAAATGGTGATAGCACTTGTTGCATACCAAGGAATAGAATAAATTTTCCCATTGGTTTTTAAAGAGTTTAAAATTTCTTGATTAAATTGAGAGGTTTTACTTTGTGGAATTTCATATAGCGCACCTTTGTGAGCTAATGTTGAAGAAAAGTCGGGATTTAAATTTACTAAATCTGGTGGATTATCACTCAATACAGATGCTAGAGTTCTTTTTTCACCCTCAGAAAATGGAACATCTACCCATTTAATTTTTATATTTGGATTTTCTGTTTCGAAATCTTTTATTACTCCGTTTATGTATGGAGCAAAGTCATTCATTTGCAAAGTCCAAAAGACAACTTCATTGTTATCTTGTTTTTTGTTAAATATAAAAAAGATTCCTGTCAAAATTAAAAATGTTGAAACTATAACAATCCAAAAATTTTTATTCAAAATAAATATTCCTTTGTAAAATAAATTTACCCCTGCTATAATTATACTATGAATAATTTATTTACGGAACTTGAAAATCAAAATAAGCAAATACCTTTAGCAGAAATTCTTCGCCCAAAAACAATTGAAGATTTTTTAGGGCAAAGTAATGTGATTTCTCCTAATAGTCCGATTTTGAATTTGCTCAAAACAAATAGATTGTTTTCAATGATTTTCTGGGGAACTCCGGGGTGTGGAAAAACAACATTAGCAAGACTTATTGCGACAAAAACGAATGCTAATTTTATTGAAATTTCTGCTGTAACATCTGGGGTTAAAGATATAAAAGATGCGGTTGAAAAAGCAAAAGAATCTCTTAGAGCAGGGCAAAAAACAATTTTATTCATAGATGAAATTCACAGATATTCAAAAACTCAACAAGATGCACTTTTACCTCATCTTGAAAATGGTACGTTATTTTTGATTGGTTCAACGACCGAAAATCCGTCTTTTCAAGTTGTTCCGGCTTTGCTTTCCAGAGTTCAAGTTGTAAGACTTAATCCGATAAATGATGAAAGTATGGCAAAAATTATTAAAAAAGGATTTAGTTATCTTGCAACTCACTATACCCTTATGGAATGCGAAAGCGGAGTTTTGGATTTTATTATAAATCTTGCACGAGGTGATGCTAGATATGCATTAAATATAGTAGAAAATGCATATTTTGCCAGCGATTTAAAGGATAATAAACGAATTTTAACAGTCAAAACGATTGAAGAAATTTGTCAGCAACGGAATACAAGATATTCTCAACAAGAACATTATGATTGTGCTTCTGCTTTTCAAAAGAGTTTGAGGGGAGGAGATGCTGATGCGGCGATTTATTATCTTGCAAAAATGATTGTTGCCGGTGAAGATCCTCGATTTATTGCAAGGCGACTAATTACTTGTGCATCAGAAGATATTGGGAATGCCGATCCTAATGCACTTAATATTTCATTAAATGCGTATAAGGCAGTTGAACTTTTAGGACTTCCAGAGGGAAGAATTCCGCTTGCTCAAGCTGTAATTTATGTTGCTAGAGCAAAGAAATCAAATGAAGCAGTTTGTGCAATTGATTCAGCTCTTTCAGATATTTCTGCGGGGCTTGATTTTGCACCTCCAATGCATCTTCGAGATGCTCATTATAAAGATGCGTCAAAATATGGATTTGGTGTAGGCTATGTTTATACTCCAGATAATCCGGATTATGACCAACAATTTATGCCAGATGAACTCTTGGGCAAAAAATATACTCAACAATAGTTTTACCTCACAAAATAATAAAGAGAGAACGACTTATGATTACAGATATGACAAAGGGTAGTCCCTTAAAACACATAATTTTATTCTCAATTCCACTACTTATAGGAAATATATTTCAACAATTGTATAATGTTGCAGACCTGGTTATTGTCGGGAGAACACTGGGTGTTAAACAGTTCGCTTCAATTGGCGCTGTTGCTCCAATATTTTTTCTTGTAATGTTTGTGATTGTCGGTTTAACAAATGGGTTTGCCGTTGTTACGGGGCAAAGATATGGGGCAAAAAATTTAGATGGCGTGAAAAACTCTGTCGTTGTATCAACAATACTTAGTACAATTGTAACGGTTCTATTTTCTATATTTTCAACTGTTTTTATGAATCCGATTTTACATGCCATGCGTGTTCCTCAAGAAATCTATCACGATGCATATTGGTATGTAGAAATCGTTATTATTGGCTTAATTATTTCAACTATGTATAATATGTTAGCAAGTATAATTAGAGCTTTGGGAGATAGTAAAACTCCTTTATATTATTTAATTGTTTCTTCCATTGCAAATATTATTCTTGCAATATTCTTTGTCAAAGATTTGCATTGTGGTGTTCCAGGGTCTGCTGTTGCAATGATTTTGTCCCAAGGGCTTTCAGTTATTTTGTGTTTAATACTTATCAAATATAAGTTCCCAATATTATGCTTAACAAGGAAAGATTGGAAAATTAAAATAGATAAAGATTTTTGGCAATCAGTGTGGGAACATTTGAATCTAGGTTTGCCAATGGCTTTTCAATTTTCATTGATTGGTATAAGTATTATTGTTATTCAAGGGGTGTGCAACACATTTGGAGCAGATGTAATTGCAGCTTTAACAGCAGCTCTTAGAATTGAACAAATTGCAACTCTTCCTATGATGTCGTTTGGGGTTGCATTGGCAGCTTATGTAGCTCAAAACTTTGGAGCTAAAAAATTCAAAAGAATTCGTTTAGGTGTCATCAAAACTTCAACAATAAATTTGGTAATAAGTATCATAATGGCGTTTATTATGAGAATTTGGGGTACAAATATTGTTGGTGAATTTATTGGAACGGCATCAGAGCATGTAATCAGTGTTGCTCATCAATATTTGTTAATAAGTACTATATTTTACTTTTTCTTAGGCCAAATTTTTATATACAGAAATGCACTTCAAGGAATGGGCGAAACTTTCTTCCCATTTATGGCATGCTTGTTTGAACTTTTTGCCCGTGTATTTGCAGCTATATATTTGTCTGTGAAATTTGGCTATATCGGAATGTTTTATGCCGGTCCAATTGCTTGGATTTGCGCTTCATCAATAATGTTTGTCGGATATTTTGGCAGTACAAAATATATAATATTAAAAGTTAAAAAACAAATTCACATGAAGTTGATTGATAATCCCACGACTTTTTAATTCATGAAAATAGCTTTTGCTGCATTTGTTGCAGGTTCAGCAACAGAATCATGAAATACTATCGGATAAACATCTGTAATATATTTTGTATCTTTTTTCACGATGCAAGGTTTGTCTGGAGAGAAAGACGTTGCAGTCCCATCTGAACATGAAACTTCTTTGTTTGGTTTAGCATATCCGTTTGTATCGATAAACCCAAGACAACCTAAATGTGATTTAATCCAAGCTTCATTTAAAACTTCTCCGGTTTCTAAATGACAATCTCTATCATAATGACCACCATTTTCTGTAACAATTCCAACAAATGTACCATCATCTAATTCCATCAAAAAAGATGGTAGTGTTTTATCTGCAAGTTTTTGTATATTATATTTTTGAGAATACTGTTGATGAGTCCAGCCTAAAAACCTATAAGATTTTATTGTGCCGGAAAAAATTGCAAAAAATGAAGGATAGCTAATTAAATCTTCAACTGTTGATGTTCCTCCTCCTGAACGAGTTACATCTGCATAATCTACACTATACTGTGCTCTTGACATTTTACCTGCTTGATTTAGAGTTGATAACGTTTTCTTAAATTTATTCTTTGAAACAATTATTTCTTGATTTCCAACTATTGTTGGATTAACAATTGCTGCAATTACCCCAATGATACCAATTGTTATTAAAACTTCTGCTAGGGTAAAAGCGAATTTGTTTTTACTTTCTTGCAATGCAAAATTTGCTAAATTTATCTTATTTTTGTTAAATATATTTATCATACATTTAGTATATTTTATAGTCTTAAATTTGTCAAGTCTATAAAATGTAGCTATGGATAATAGATTAAAAACTCTAGGATTAAATATTAAAATTGCAAGGATTAAAAAAGGAGTATCTCAGGAACAACTTGCCGAACTAATTGATGTTTCTCGAACGGCAATTAGTTTTATTGAAACTGCCCGTCAAAATCCGACAATTCTTAAAGTTATTGATATTGCAAAAGTTCTAGATGTTGATATTAATGAATTAACTAAGGGTGTATAAATAAACAAAATGGCGGATTTTATATAATCCGCCATAATAAAAACTTTGCTATTTATATTTTACTAGCTTGAAAACATTGTGAATGTTTTTTCAATACTCTTTGATATTAAGTTTTTAACTGTATCATATTCTGTTGAAAGCGCTGAAATTTCAGCATCTAGTTTTTTAGATTTCAAATCGATTGAATCTTCTTTGTAAGTCAATTCAGATTTCATTCTTGTGAATTCGGCTTCTGCTCTTGCGATAGCATCATCATCTGTTACTTCTTCCATATAACCTGTTTCGTTATATCTTGTTTGATAATAATAGCCATCATTATTCAAAGAAGCCATTGCATATCTTCCATCTTTAATTGCACTGGTCATGTATTCTTCGTCATCAATTGAAGAATCTTCTCTCCAACCTTTTTCGCAGATGTTGTTGTAAATTTCATCAAAGAAGTCGGCTAATCTTTCTGTTTGAGAAGCAGAAGTTCCAGATTCTTTGCCGATGTAATAATATCCGCTATCATCAGTTACAAAGTTTGAAGTTTCAACACTTTTACCAACAACGTAGTTAGAATTTGTGCCGTTTAATGCATTGTCATAGTATGTCAAGAATGATGATAACATATTAGATAAACTCAGTGCTGTATAATTACCGTCAGCATCTTGACCTATTCTGTTGTTATTGGTTGCGTTTGTATAAGCACTGTTATCAGTCATTGCGCTGTCAGATTTTCTTCCTGCATTAGCAATAGCATTCCCTGGGCGAAGATATGTATTTGAAACCATTGTATAAGCATATTCTAAAGCTTTTCTTGATGGTTCATCAATATTTAAACCAATTCCGGTATCTTGACCGTAGCCTAAAACTTTTGCCATTACTAATAACAAGCTTTGTCCTAAATTTGCCATTGCTTCCGCAGATGCTGCTTTGTCATTATTCCTAATCATTAAAGTAATGTCGCCAGATAAGATATCTCCGATATCCATGTCTTTGATATCTGCAGAATTACTATTGATAATACCATTTTTAACAACTGTAATTCCGCTGCTAACAGTATTTTTGTTGTTTGCTTTAGAAAGAGTTGTCTGCGCTACTTTTGTTTCAGAAGTTTGAAATTTATCTTTAATAGTATCGAAGCTTTTTACTTTAGTATCTTTTGGATATTTAGCTTTGTAAGCTGAGATATCATACATTGCAGCTTTTACAGGGTTGTCAGCAATATATTGTTTCTTTTCAGCTAACAATTTGTTGTAATCATTTTCTCGTCCATCAGCTTTTGCTTTTTCAATATCTGTTTCATATTGTTGAATTTTCTCTGCATAAGCGGTTTGAGCTGTATCTGAGGTGTCTTCTGTTCTAACATTACCATCATTATCATATAAAACGGTTTGCCTTGCAGTGATTAGATTATCATTTAAATCAGATAAATGTTTATTGTATTCAGTTTCAGAAATTTCTCCATTTTCTGAATCGACATATAAAGCCGTCCAATCGATTTTTTGTTTCCCAATTGAGTCACTTAAAATTAAATCTGACAATTGCATTGCCGAAGTTTCAGCTTTATCCATAGGTGTTGCACCCATACCTGCTGACGGATTCCAATTTGTTTTTGGAGTATTGATAATTTCTTTTGCGGTATTATCTGTAACAATTCCTTGACCTACAAGTTCTTGAATAAACTTATCACGACTGCTTGAAGAACCAATGCCTCCGGCTTTAGAAATACCTGCAGCTTTAGCTGCTGCTGCATATTCTGAATTCAACACAATTGCACCTGATGCAGTTGTTACAAAATATGGATTGTAATTGTTATATGCAGATGGTGTCATTAACAAACTATAAGTTACGTTTGCCGTTTTATCCGTTGCATCATTTTGCCAAACTAATTTTGTTGAATTTAAAGCATTAGAATAATCAGCTGAAACGTTTGACAACTGATTCGTAATCTCAAGCTTTTGTTGAGCAATTTCAGTTGATTTATATTCACAATCAGCTTTTCTTGCTGTTATGCATAAAAATCTTGCTTGTTCAGTTGCCAATCCCATTGTTTTCTAAAATCCTTTCGAATTATTTGTCCTTTAATCTTATATACGGCATTTTGCCTTACGAACTTTAGAAAATCGGAAACAATTTGTAATATTTTGTTACATGTGGAATAATTTATTTTATTTCTTTGAAAAATTCATTTGTAATCAATTGAGAATATTTATTTTTTTCATTTGCAGAAACCAAGATTTTATCATTTCCTTTTTCATCTTTGACAACAGAAATGATTCCGGAGATTTCTCCAATCGGTAATTTTTTAACCTTTGCAGTAAATTTTACATAAGGGATTTTTTGTCCATAGGATTTCATTGTTCCTCGTTCAGTAACATGGAATTCTTCAATTGCAGCTGATTGATATTTTATTTTGTTAATTGCAGCTTTAATTTTGTCTTCAACATCAGGAGAGGTGATATCTGCTTGAGATAAAACGACTTTTTTGCCGGAATCTACTACCAATAATTTTTGACCGCTTGCTTTGTGTTCTGCAAGTACGGCATTATATCCTAAAACACCAGCGGCTTTTTCAATTTCAAATTCCTTGTTAACTTTTGAAAAATCTCCGATTTTTTGAGCTCGTTCAAGGACAACATCTTTACTTGGGTTAATATAATCATTAAATTGTTTTTTTATCCAATCTTGACCGCCAAATGCCATAAAACCAACAATAACAACGGTTAAGAAAATTGCTCGTGTTACATTTTTTAAACAACCCATATTGAAATCCTCTTGTTTTTATATGAATATTATAATATGAGCAAAACTGAAATCAATCACATAAAAAGTTGGGAAGTTAATTTAGAAGATACCACTCCTGTAATGCAACAATACTTGAAAATTAAACAGGAGAACCCAGAAATTTTGTTATGGTATCGTTTAGGAGATTTTTACGAAACATTTTTTGAAGATGCACTAATCATGTCTAAAGAATTAGAGTTAACTCTAACAGGTAGAGATGCTGGTGCAAAACTTGGTAGAGTACCTCTTGCAGGTATTCCGATAAAGGCTGCTGATGCTTATTTAGAAAAACTTGTTCATAAAAACTATAAAGTTGCAATTTGTGACCAATTAGAAGATCCAAAATTTGCAAAAGGTCTTGTTAAACGAGGTGTAACAAGAGTTGTAACGGCAGGTACTTTAACAGAAAGTAACCTTTTAAAACAAAATTCAAACAACTATATTTGTGCAATTTATAAAGATGAAAAAAGTGATTTGTTTGGTTTTGCGTACACGGATATTTCAACCGGAGAATTCAAAGTAACTCAGGCATCTTTAAACCTTGTTTTGGCTGAACTTGCAAGGCTTAACCCATCAGAAGTCGTTGCTCCAAGTCTTAAACAGGATATAAAACCATTTCAAATTGTGCCGGACGAAGTTATAAATTTGCCGGACGAAATTACAAAAAGATACAATTGTTCTAAAATTCCTCCATCTGTTTTTGATGTTGAATTTTCTCAAAACAATTTGAAACAAGTTTTTAAAACTCAAAGTTTAGAAAGTTATGGCTATTCAAAATACCCTCTAGGTTTTCGTTCTGCAGGAGCATTAGTTGCTTATATTTGGGAAACTTTAAAAGGTAATATGCCAAAATTTGATAGAATTGAGGCTTATGAACTTTCTGAATATATGATTTTAGATGCTGCAACAAGGAAAAATCTTGAACTTGTTGAAACATTACGAGAAAAAAACAAATATGGTTCTTTACTTTGGGCGATAGACAAAACAAAAACCAATATGGGCGCAAGACTTTTGAAAAACTGGATTTGTCAGCCATTAAAGAGAGTTGATGATATTTTATCTCGTCAAAATTCAGTATCAGAACTCGTTCAAAAATCAGATGTTCGTTATAGTTTAGCAGAATCTTTAGAGAAAATTTATGACATTCAAAGACTTGCGACCAGAATGAGTAACGGTTCTGCCAGTCCTAAAGATTTTATCGGTTTAAAAATATCATTATCAATGCTTCCTCGACTTTTAGATGAAACAGTTGATATAGAATATGATATGTTCGCTCCAATTCGTGAATACAAAGACGAAATTGCTGATTTTACGCAAGTTATTGAAAATACAATCGTTGATAACCCTCCGATTCTTTTAAAAGAGGGTGGAATTATTAAACCAAATGTTAGTGGAGAATTAGACTATTTCAGGGATTTGCTGACAGGAGGAGAAGAGTGGCTTCAAAAATTTGAAGAAGAAGAAAAAGAACGTACCGGAATTAAAAATTTGAAAATCGGTTACAATAAAGTTTTTGGATATTTTATTGAAGTTACAAAATCAAATTTAAATATGGTTCCGCAAAGTTATGTTAGAAAACAAACACTTACAGGGGCTGAAAGATTTATCACAGACGAATTGAAACACCATGAAGATGATGTTTTGTCTGCAAGATTTAAGTCAACAGAACTTGAGTACAAATTGTTTACTGATTTTAGAGAATATTCAAAAGAATTTGTTTCAAAGATTCGTGAAATTGCTGATTGCATTGCCAAAGCCGATGTATTAACATCTTTATCTGAAATTGCAGTTGAAAATAATTATTGCAAACCCGAAATTGATGAATCAGATGATTTTATTGTAAAAAATGGTCGTCATGCTGTTTTGGAAAAAATTCTTCCTCTTGGAGAATATGTTCCGAATGACTTGGATTTAAAATCAAAATCCACAAATGATTCTACTCAATTTATGATTTTGACAGGTCCGAATATGGCTGGTAAATCAACATATATGCGACAAAATGCTTTAATCGCAATTTTGGCTCAAATTGGTTCATGGGTTCCTGCTGATTATGTAAAACTTGGTGTTGTAGATAAAGTGTTTACAAGAGTTGGAGCAAGTGATGACTTAACTCTGGGTCAATCAACATTTATGGTTGAGATGATTGAAACTTCATTCATTTTGAATACTGCAACTGATAGAAGTTTCATTTTATTAGATGAAATTGGTAGAGGTACAAGTACTTATGATGGTGTTGCTATTGCTTGGTCTGTAGCAGAGTATATTGCAACTAAAATCGGGGCAAGATGTATTTTTGCTACCCACTATCATGAACTTAACGTAATGACTAAAACTTATCCGCAAATTAAGAATTATAGAATTACTATTACTGAAAACAATGGTGAAATAGAATTTTTAAGAAAAATTGTTCAAGGTGGAGCAAGTAAGAGTTATGGTATTCAAGTAGCGAAAATGGCGGGTTTACCATCTAGTGTTGTAAAACGTTCAGAAGAATTAATGAGAAAAATGCAAAAAGATTTTTCAAATAACCTTGCAACTCGAAAGAAAATGGTAAATAATGAAGATGGAGTTCCGCAATTGTCGTTATTCGGAATGTAAAGAATTATGTAGGTATAACAAAATTTTTTATTTTAGTGTTTTCATACAAGCAACAAGGAGTGTGGTATATGCTAAAAGTAGGTTTTAATCCATCAGTAAGTTTTAAAGCAGGCGAAGAAATTTCGTCAGAAACAAAAAAAGAAAATCAAAATTTTACAACTGAGGAAATTAAAGAAGTAGTTCCTGATAGTTTTGAAAATTCAATGGAAGAAGCAGCACAAAATTTACCAGACATGAAGAAGCCAAAAACTTTAAGAGCTGGCGCTGCGAATGTCTGGAAATTCTTCACTGTAGCTAATCAAATGGCAAATTCAGCATTGAAAGGATTGTTCTATGGTGCAGTAACAGGGGTAGCTTTCTTATCTGGTTCTTGGCTATTTAAATCATTACCTAACGCATTTAAAAAAGAAGGTCCGACATTAAAGAATACTTTAATTCACCCGCTTAAAAATATAGGTAAATCCGGTAAAATTCTTGCAGGTGTAGCATCAGCTGCTGTATTGGCTTATCAATTGATTGCAGGCAAGCTTGATGCCAATCAAAAAACTGCGGTTATTGACCATAAGTTAAAAGTTGGACATAGGGACGTATAAAAAATAATTTTTATGCCAACTTAAGATAATTTTTCAAAGACTCAAGGGAACGTTTTGACATAAGTTCGCCCTTGAGTTTTTTGTTTTTTCGTTCTTTTTTCGGAAGTTCAACAGGTGGAACAATTCCCCAGTTAGAATTTATTGGTTGAAAATTTGTGTGTTCTGGATTTGTAATGTAATGAGTCAATGCGCCTAACATTGTATCTTGTGGAAGTTCAAGGAAGGTCTTATTGTTTAATAATTTTGCCATATTTATTCCGCATAACAAACCAGATGCGATTGATTCTGTATAGCCCTCAGTTCCTGTAATTTGCCCTGCAAAGAACAAATCTTTTCTTTCTCTTGTTTGAAGTGTCGGATTTAAAAGGGTTGGAGAATTTATAAAAGTATTTCTGTGCATTACACCATATCTTACGATATTTACATTCTCAAGTCCTGGGATTGATTGAAGTAATTCTTTTTGTGCTCCCCATTTCAAATTAGTTTGAAATCCAACAAGATTGAATAACGTTTTTGCAGAGTTGTCTTGACGAAGTTGAACAACTGCATAATTTTTTTCTCCGGTTCTTTTATCAATTAATCCTACCGGTTTCATTGGTCCAAAACGCAATGTATCAACCCCTCTAGAAGCTAAAACTTCAATAGGAAGGCAACTTTCAAAGAACTTTGCACCTTTTTCAAAGTCATGCTGCTCAATTTTTGGAGCATGGGTTAAGATGTCATAAAACTTTTCATATTGTTCTTTATTCATTGGGCAATTTATATAAGAAGCCTCACCTTTATCATACCGGCTTGCCCAGAATGCGATATCAAAATTTATACTGTCAATTTCAACAATAGGAGCTATTGCATCAAAAAAGTGTAAATATTCACTTTTTGTAAACTTTTTGATTGCATCTGTAAAAGTTGAACTTGTTAAAGGTCCAGATGCAATAATCGTTGGGGTTTCAGGAATTTCTGTAATTTCTTCTCTAATTAAATTTATATTTGGATTTTGTTCAATTTTTTTAGTTACTGATTGAGAAAATTTATGTCTATCAATTGCTAAAGCATTTCCGGCCGGAACTTGGCATTCTTTTGCAATTTCAATAAGTTCTCCACCTAAAATTTCCATTTCATGTTTCAATAATCCACTACCATTTGTGATGTCATAAGAACCTAAACTATTTGAACATACAAATTCTGCACAATCTTCTGTGGTATGAGCGCCGGTAGTTTTTACGGGGCGCATCTCATATAAATTTACCTTAATATCTCTTTTCGCAAGTTGCAAAGCTGCTTCTGAACCTGCTAAACCTGCACCGATTACATTTACTTCCATTCTTGTAGTTTAACCAAGAAATGAAACACTGTCAAATACCGATAAAGTCACAAAATATTTACTTTTGTTACGAAATATTATGATTGTAGTAAATATTACTTGCGTAATTGATTAGGATTAAGTATAATAAATACACTTGTTTTAAACTTTAAAGATTAGTGTACAATGTAAAAGTTTTGAAACATTACCCAAGAAAAAGGCAATTAAATTATGGTAATTGTTTTTTTATAATGTGTAGAAGATTTGGAAATTTTAGTAGGGATCATGTCAGTAAAACCGATAATACCAAGTATAAGTTCAAATAATAATAAAGTTCAAATAAAAAATAATTCATCTTCAAATAACAATTTACAAAAGAGAAATGTATCTTTCAAAGGTGGCTCTCCTAATATTATTGTTGGAATGATGGACGCAATTGAAGCTGGTGGTTACCCTGCATCATTTATTATTCAAGATGGATTAGGTTTTATCACTCCTCGTGTAGGTAAAGGCTTGGTTCGAGATGCTCATGACAAAAAAGACGAAAATGGCAATGTCGTTCTTGGTAAAGATGGGAAACCTGTTCGCCAATTGAATTGGGCTTTTGCAAGAAAAGAGTTTTTAAGAGAAATTATTACAGGACCTAGTGCATTTGTAATTCCTCTTGCAATGCTTCATGTAATCAAAAAACATTTTGGTCGTGGTAATAATGTAAAATTGAATTATATTGATGGTTTCCAAAAACCATTTACTGAATTTGCTCAAAATAATACAGATGCAATTAAAAATGGTACTGCAAATAAAGCAATATTCTACAAAAAGATTTTCTCAAACGCAATAGAAACAAGCATCAATTCTGTTCTTCCAGATTCAGCAAAAATGACTGCTGATGAGATTTCTAAAACTGCAAATGATTTAACTGCAAAACAGGTTAAGATTGAACAAATCAATGCAGATAAAACTCTTAATAAAAAAGCTAAAAAAGAAGCTTTATCTAAAGTTGGTTCTGTTGTTGATGATTTCATGAAACTTAAAAAAGGTAAAATCGGCGGTGCTGTTGATGAAATGGCAGTTCAGTTTGCTTCGTCTAACGGTAAAGTTAAAACTGGAAGTATTGGTGAAATGGTTAACGCAATGTCAGATTTCTTTGATGATGCAGTTAAAAATACTCACGAAGAATTGAAAAAAGGTTTAAAATCTGAAAATATCGAAAGTTTTGTGAAAAAATTTACTAACCACAAAATGGGTTCAAGAATTTTGACTAACGTAGGTATTTTTGGTGCAGTTGCAGCATTTTATACTCAAATCCCTAAATTATACAATATGGGTTTGAAAGGTAACCCTGCTCTTCAAGGTACAGCGGCTGATACCGCAAATCCTGCTGCAAATGGTAATGCTCCAGCTGATAAAAAAGTTAAAGGTGATAAGCCATCATTCGGTAATAAAAATGTGGCATTTACAGGCATGGGTTCATTCTTAGAAAAAGCCGGAGATAAGATTTTTAATAACAAGAATGCAAAAACTGTTTCTGATATTTTTGAACTTAATGGACCAATTATGTCAGCAAACGCAATGACTACTTTGTTATTTGGTTTCTGTATTCCTCCTAGACTTGCAAATGCTCAAGACAAATATGATTACGGCGAAATTGTTGTTCGTGATATGACAGCATTCACAGCATTGTTATTTGGTGCAAAAGCTCTATCAAGAGTTTTCTCTGATGTGTTCTCAAATATTACCGGTTTAGCTTTAAACAAAAAGAATATGACAGGCCATAATACTTTGCACAAAATTATTGATTACCTAAATCCAAACGATACACACCATAGTGTATTATCTCGTAAACAATTGACTTCAAAATATACTCACCTTGAAGATTACAAAGGCGGAGTAAATGGGTTTATGGAATTCATTGAAGCAAGTGGTGGCGATGTTAAAAAAGCATTCTCTTGTGATAAGAAAATTAAAGCGAGCGTTGATGAGATTTTGAAATCATTCAATGGCAAATCTTTCAAAGATGCAACTTCAAAAGAAATTAAAGAAGTCTTGAAGAAAGCAAATGCTCAAAAAACAGATTCTATTAAAAAATTCTATAGTTTGTTCCACGAAAATAATGGATTGTTAAATAAAGCAAGAACTTGTAACTCTTCATTCGGATTCTTGTCAACAATCGTTCTTGTTCCTGGATTGATTATTTGGCTTACAGATTTCTGTGAAAAAATGACAGAAAAACGTTCTAAAAAAGATTTAGCAGCTGCCGAAAAAACAGGTAATACAAAGCAAATTAATGCGGCAGAAACATATTTAGCTGAACATAATCAACCAACCAAAACTCCATCAATGGCAGGTTTCTTAGGTCGGAAATAATGTACCAATAAATAAAATATATAACAAAATTAAAACCCTGAACTAGTTTCAGGGTTTTAATTATTTACTCTATTTATAAATCTATAACAATCTATTCAGAAATTCTTGTACTTGTTTTATTTATAATCTATGTAATCTTTCCAATAGTTGTTAGAAGTAGTCATTTGTCGGCCTCTGGAAGATGTTCCTTTGCCGATTATTTCGCCTTTTGCATTTTTCTTTTGTGGAGCAATGTTTTCTACCGGCTCATTGAATGGGCATGCATCAACACCAGTGCCAGAACCTTTTTCATAGGCAAAGTTTTTTCCGCCATTGCAACATTTTTCTCCCCCTCCGGGGCATAAGTTGTTATTTGCATAATTCCCATTTGGAGAACCTGAATGGCTTAATCTATCTAAATCGCATGGAACAATTGTGCCACTATAATTGTTTGCATTGTTTACACTGTCATTGTAATTCCATACAGCCATTTCCTTTGCTGACATTGGTTTGAAAGCAAAAATATCCACATTTATTCTATTTGGAGGAGCCATACCGTTGATATCAACACATGCAATATTATTTTCAGCATTGAATGTCCAAATACGTCCTTTTCTATCAAGCCAAATACCATCATTGTCACAAATCATAGTTGTAGAGTTTGGGTGCCCTTTTAAGTCAAACCAAAATGGACCTTGTGGTCCATTACCCTCTTTATAGAGGTCTTTCATTACTTGGGCGATATTACTATTTGAATTTGCTGCATTAATTTGAGTTCCGCCTAAACGTGACATTAAAACTCTATCCCAAGCTGAAAAGCTTTTTTGTGCATACTCTCCAACATCACCATATTCAATGTTTAAGCTTGAACCAATTTCTCGGAGTTCGCTATATGTTGAACGGAATTGTTGTTCTAATACTTTACCTTTATAATTATATGAAAGAGTTGGGAGCGTTATTGCTGCAATACAACCCAATAGTCCTAATGTAACCATTATTTCTGCAAGTGTAAATGCAGATTTTTTATCAAATAATCTCAATTAACCAATCCTCATTGACTTCCAATTATACCTATATTATATCGTATTTTTCACCCAAAGTCTAGTGGTACATTGTTGTCGAATTTGTGTTAAGAAATATTACATAATATATAATTATTAAATACAAAATAAGCAATTTTTAAATCGAAAAATA
>DJOE01000010.1 GCA_002438405.1 Cyanobacteria bacterium UBA6446 | reverse complement strand
ATACTTCGGTCAAGGTGAATGCAGGAACAACCCTCACCCTTGCCCTCTCCCATAAATGGGCGAGGGAATTATTATTAAAGTTTATAGGTTGATATGTGAATAAGTCTATAAGTGATTTCATGTTATTCTCCTTTTCGCCGCCATTTGCACTATTATTAATCGTCATTTCTATACTCCCTCGCCCTTTGTAAAGGGTGAGGGTTGTTCCAGTGTTTAAGATTACGACGTCACTCTGTTTCAACTCATTCATTACTTGCTCATTATCTTTCCTCGTAATGACATGTAAAAAAGTCATGTCATTGTGAGGAACATTTACTCCCAAGTGTGAAGTTTGCGTTACAAAGTGACGTAACAATCTATAACACGAGGATATGTTTTGACGTTCTGTTTTATAACCGTGTAAAGTATTAGAATTTGATTTTTTATCAAATATACGGTTAAATTTATTTTTTAAATTGGTTAAAACCCTTATTACAAGGCTATTACGGGTTACCACCCTCCCCTAAAATCGCTCTATGACTGCATTTCAGCATTATTTAGTCCTTTCTCTTTACTATACTTAACTCATGTGTGACTTTTATATTCTGCTTTTGAAATTAGGTTGTTACTCTCTCTGGCTCTCCCTAATTAGGGAGAGAATTTTTAATTACTTTTCAACTATATCATTTTTTTCGGAACTTTTCAATATTTGTTTTATTTTTAATCTTCCTAAATGGGCGATAAAAAGTTCTAAATCTATTTTTTCTTTGCAATCATTGTATTCATAATACGTTTTGCTGTTTCTAGTTGAATATCTTTATGTTCTATAATATCTTTTTTAGTAAAATCTACTTCAACATCAGGAGTAATACCTTTTTTATTAATATCTCTACCCCTAGGAGTTAAATATTTTGCAATAGTTAAATTCAGACCTGTTTCATTTGGCATTGGTATAATTTTTTGTACCATACCCTTTCCATAAGTTTTTGTTCCTATGATTTTTGCTCTGTGATAATCTTTCATTGCACCTGATAAAATTTCACTAGCGCTTGCACTTGTTCCATTAACTAAAATTATCACAGGTTTTTCTATATCAAGGTTTGTATCTTGTGCCATAACATCATATCTATATCCGTTACGACCAACAATACTTACCAATTTGCCCTTTTCAATGAAAATATTTGCAATAAATACAGCATTTGTCAAAAGTCCACCGGTATTTCCACGCAAATCAACAATTAAACCTTTTGAATTCTGCGTATTTTCTAATGCTTCAAGAAATTCATTCGGAGTTGACGTACTAATAAAACTTGAAATTTGAATGTATCCGATATTCTTTTCATTTGAACTTTTAACAGTTTTAATATTAATTTCTTTTCTGATAATTTTTTTGTTTAATTTTTCCTTACCCCGTAAAATATCCATATTTACAAATGTATTAACAGGTCCTTTCACGAGATTTGAAACATCAGCAAGCGACATTCCACTAACTTTTTTGCCATTAACTGCAAGAATTATATCATTTGGTTTCACATCTGCAAATTGCGCAGGAGTATTTTCAATAACACTAATAATCCTGATTTTTCCGGCATCATTCACAATATTTACACCAATACCGGAAATTTTTGAGGTAATAGAAGTATTTTGTTCTGCAAAATCTTCTTTGGTTAAAAATATTGAATAAGGATCGTCAAGACTTGCCAACATTGTATCTATCGCAACTTTTGCATCTTCTTTTGTTTTGATTTTTCCTTGATATCGTGTTTTCCAATGTCCCCATCGTTGATGATTAAAACTTGGGTCATAATATTCATTCTTAATTGTTTGCCAACTTTTGTCGAATAATTTCTGTGGAGAAACTTGAGTTGTATCAATATTTTTTGTATTTGCTTCAAGCATTGGGTTATGATTTGCAAGATAAAATGAATTTATTGCAAACAACGTAACAGCGGCACCGACAAGAAATATTAATGCTTTAACTCTTCTTCTCATACCTACATTTAACATCAACGAATTTTTATAATCAATATACTTTTTAGTTAAATCAAGTATTTATTCAAAAAAATTTATAATTTATCAAACCCCGGAGAATATGACGGTAAACCTTTGTATCCAGGGTTGCTCATAACCTCTTTTTTAATATAAGTATTTTGATAATTTCCTTTTTCAAGCAATTTTTTTAGTGCATTTTCTCTTTTAACTAATGGGTGAGAAGTTTGGTTGCTTTCAGGATACATTTTCACAATTTCATTCCACACAACTGCTTCCATCCACCATGCATAAGTTTCTTCCGCAAGAGAATTGTATTCATCTTGATGAAGAGCTTCGTGAGATAATAGGGCTGCAATTGCTCCTGCCGGTGCATCTTGGTGTTTTAAATTAATATAAATGTATAAATTTTTACCCTTTTTCCAACCTAATGCATCAAAGTTTTTGTAGTCTTCACTAAATTGACCTAAATCTTTAAACTCTATTTTTACAGGTTTTTGAGATAAGTTGTTTCCTAAAATTGCGTTACGTGAAAACATTCCATCAGTATCTTTTAGCATATCCAATGCAACATAAAAAACTTCATCTTTACCAACAGCTTTATACCCAGGGCGAATTTGCTGAATATATTCTGGGGTATATTTTGCAGGATATTGTTGTTGATTTGTGATTTGTGGTGCGGTAGCTGCCAAAGTCATTTGTACAGTGATTACAATAGTGGCGGCTAATGTTAAAAATTTTGTTGTCAGTTTTTTCAATTCTTCCATAATACTTTCTACTCTCCCCAATCAAAACTAATATAATATTGTATTATAATTAGCTTTTTTGAGAAATCAAATTAATTTTTTATTTTTCTGTTCAATTTAACTAATTCAGAATACATAAATTTATATTCGTTTGAACCGTCAAGGCTTTCAGCTTCGGAGATATATTCAAGAGCTGTTTTGTAATCCTCTTTTTCTTTATAAAATTCGCTCATTTTTGCATAATACTTAGGATTATTCAAATCATATAAAATCGCACGCTTCATACACTCAATTGCTTCATCAATGTCATTCATTTTTTCTCTGACTAAAGCTAAATAATAATAACCGTCAGATGAATTCATATCAAGAGAAATAGCTTCTTGCGCATAATCTTTTGCGGTTTCTAAATCACCTTGCAAAAATGCTGTTTTTGCCCCTAAAATATCCCCTAAAATATAGTTAGGATTGATTTCTAAAATTTTTTGAGCAATTTCTAGTGCTTTATCGTAATTTTTCTCTTTAATATAAATATCTGCTAAATCACTTAAATACGAAAGATTTTCTGGATTTTTTGAAATTACTTCTGATACTAGATTTTTAGCTTTATCAAAAATATTTAGTTCGGTATAAATTTTTGCAAGTGACATTCTTGTAAAAACATCATCAAAACCTTTTTCAAGATTTTCTTCCAAGATGTTTTTAGCGCCTAAGAAATCCTTATTTTTTGCAAGTAACAAAGCTCTCAAAACTCTTGCTTGTGAATAATCTGGATTTATATCCAGTATTGCATCAATCTCTTTTTTTGCTTTTGCAAAATCAGCTTTATCAAAATATAAATAAGCTAATGAGTATCTGTAATCAATATTATCTGGACTTAAATATAATGCCTTTGAATAAGCTTTTTGTGCCTCATCAATCCAACCATTATAAAAATAAGCATTGGCTAAGTTATAAAAATATTTTGAGTTTGATTTATCTAAGTTTGATGCTTTAGAGAAATTTTTGATAGCTTCAATAAAATTCATATTTTCTAAATCAAACAATCCTAAAAAGTTCAATACTTCCGGATTTTGAGAATTTTTTCCGATAGTTGAAAAGATTTCTCTTGCTCCGTCTAAATCTTTTTCATCAAATTTTATCTTGCCTTTCAATAGCAATACATTTTCATCATTTGAATCACATTGAGTGAGTAATTCTTTAGCTTTTTCAACTTCTCCATTTGTATAGAATGCATTTGCACATTCAACTTTTACATCTGTATTGAAAAAGTCAGAATTTTTGTATTTGTCAATTTCGTCAACAAGTTTTAGTTTAATTAAAATTTTGATTAGAGATTTTAGGTTGTCTGAATTTGGATTTTCATCAAACAATTGCTGAGAAATTTTCAAAACGCTATCTAAGTCATCTTGACGTTCTTTGATAGTCCTTGTAAGTTTCAAACTTTCAACATGTTTTGGATTTATTGATAAAACTTTGTCTAAATATTGCAAAGCTCTCGTATAATTATTTATTAAAAAGTACAATTCACCAATTTGATAAAGAATTTCAATATTATCATTCTCAATTTCTAATGCCTTGTAAAGCATTTCAATTGCGGGTTTGTAATATTTTTGTTCTTTTAATTCAAAAGCTTGTTTTATATATTGTAAACTTTGAGTATTTTCCATAACCTATCCGTTTCTATTCATCAACCATTGTTTGTGGAATATTTATATTTGGGTTTTCTTCTTTAGGTTTTGCTTGTTTTTTGTTGAAAGAAAATTTCCCTTTTAAATTCCAAAAATGTCTTTTCTTTTTAGGTGTTTCAACTTTTTTATTTATGATAATCAAAACCTCATCTTCGCCTGCCATTTTAAGGTTATTTCTTGCAATCCCTTCAAGGCTGTTATCAGAAGTTACCATTTTCTTTTCAGATTTCAAATCTTGGTTTCTCATTTGAGCTTTTTTCAAAAGATTTTCCAAAACATTTTTCTTCCCTTGGTAAGAAATAATTTTTGAAACATTAATTACGGCTCCTGCACCAATTTCAATCAAACAAAGAATTAAAATTATCGTTAAAAACGAATAGTAAAAACCTGTTTTTTTACTATGTCTATATTTATTTTTTGGTTGTTCTTTGTTTTCTGATTCTGTTGTCACAACTAAAAACCTCTTAACTCAATTATAAACAAAATTTTTCTTCCGCACAAAATATTTTTATAAATTTACAATTTAATTTTTGTTGTGAAACTGAATTTATTTTTAGGGGTTCTACCGTCATTGTAGCGAGTTTGACTTGCACCAAAAATGAATAGCAATCTATCATCATCTTTATTTCCAAAAGGATTTATTGATAATGATACATCTGCCTTTTGACGCTCTTTTGAAATATCGGCAGATAAAGATTCGCTTATCGTCAGGTATTGATTGATTTTATATGATGGTGAAAAATAAAAATTATCGTTATAATCGTTATTTGTTGAATTTACTGTCTTTAAGTAAGATGTACTTATGGAAAATTTGTTATTAAAATCATAGCTTGAAAAAACACCAGATGATTGTTCAAGTTCTGCATAATATATTTCTTGTCCATAAACAGCACCCGCTTTGAATTTGCCAAATTGTTTATATTTTTGATTTGATACAGGAGTAATACTATATTCTGGAGCAGTATAGCTAAAATAATTCCCTTTTTGTGGAGTTATACTTAAATTACTAAAGTCGGTAGTATCTACTTTCGTTGGTTTCTTAATTTTAATTGTAGAAAAACTATCATCTGCATTATCTAAGGTTATTGTATTTTCTTCATCTTCATTGTATTCAGCATAACCTTTCAAAACATCAGAATACATATCATCAATCTGATAATTTTCTAACAATCCGATAGAATCATTGTTTTCATCACCATCTTCTTCATCTTCGCTATTGTCAGCTAAATTTTGAGCTTCTTTAGAAGTATCAACAGTAATATCATCTGTTGTAATACCCTCATTTGGAAGTTCTTGGACTTGCATAGGATTATCGTCAGGAGAAGAGACCTGTGCATTTTCAGAATTTGAATCGTCAGGAATATGATATACGAAAACTTTTGAATTACTTGATTTGCTCTCTATATTTTTGTCTGATTGATTTTTTGCAGCACAGGGTAACATTGTCATTATGAAAAGTATTAATATTAAACTAACCTTTTTCATACGAATATTTTACACTATAATTTCATTTTCAGCAATCTATTAATTGAATTTATTATTTTGTAATAAAAATACACGTCTTGACAATCCTATTTTTGTATGATAGCATGTGTGTGGGGTAAATGTATATTTATAAGTCTTATCAATTTGATGAGACTTTCTTTTTCGGAAGATTTTTTACTATATTATGCCACTTTTTCAATCATTTTTTGACTTTTACAAAAATATCATTAAATACATGCAAAATCTCCTATAAACAGATGATTTTTGACGGAAACATTGAGAAAAATTTCAAAATGTCCGACAATAGATTAATAAATAACATGTAGAGGTGGTACTATGCGTATAAATGGTGGTATTTTTTACAACGAAAACGGATTGACAACATCTATCCGTGCAATGCATTTAGATAGCGAACTTATCGGAATTAGTAACGAAAACATTGGTGGTTTTGATAAAATTGGATATCAAAGAAAAGAAGCCGTAGTTTCTTCATTTGCGGAATTTCTTGGAGTCCATGCTTTGTCAACAACTAAAGATGACAAAGTTGGCCGTATTGCGGTTTCAGATAATCCATTAGATATCGCTTTAGCAAACAAAGGATACTTCCAAACTGAATCTAAAAATGGAATAAAACTTACAAGGGACGGTCGTTTCAAAATTGGTAAAGACGGTTCATTGTTGACATTGGAAGATGCGCATGTTCTATCAAGTGCCGGTACTCCTATTCAACTTCCGTTTGTACCGCAAGACTTGAAACAAATTAAGATTGACAAATCAGGAAAAATTTCGTTATTTAATCCTGATACAAATAAACTTATGAATGTAGGTCAAATTGGTGTTGTTGATACAAATGGAATTCTTGTTATGGATCCAAATGTTAAACAAGGATATAACGAATTTTCAAATGTTTCGTTACAAGAGGAATTCATTACAATGATGCCAATTATGAAAAATTTTGATGCAAACAGACAAATGTTCATGCTTCAAAACGCAAATTTAGGTAAAGCTATCTCTCAATTGAGTTCAGCTTCATAACAATAGAGGTTAAAAATGTATAACTTACAAGGAATAATTTCAAAAGGAACAAATAATGCACTTATCCAATTTGAACGTTTTGGTCAAATTGCAAATAACCTGTCTAACGTAAACACAACAGGTTATAAAAAAGTAACTTTTGAACAGATTTTGAAAGAAGACGGATATCTTACAGGTGCTGTTAGAACAGACTATTCACAAGGTTCAATAAGGATTACAAGCAATCCTTATGATGTTGCAATTGATGGCCCTGGGTTTATTCCTGTAGTTTCACCGTCCGGTGAAGTTCAATACACAAGAGATGGTGCTTTCAAGCAAGGTAAAAATGGATATTTAACAACCAGTGACGGTTGGTTGGTTGGAGAGGGAATTCAAATTCCGACAAACTGTTTCAAATTTGAAATTAAACCAAATGGTGATGTTTTTGCTTATGCAGAAAAAGGTGACAAGCCACAAAAAATAGGAAATATTCCATTAGTAAGATTTGACAATCCGGACGGAATGGAATCTGCTGATATGAACAGACTTGTTGCAACTGCTGATGCAGGAGAGGGCAGACTTATAAAAGATCATGATTGTTTTAAACAAAATAATCTTGAAAGAGCAAACGTAAGTATCTATCAATCCGCAACAGATTTATTAAGATTGAATGCTTCAATGCTTGCAAGTATGCAAATGTTGAAACTTGCAGATACAATGTATAACAAATCAATTAATATCAGAGAGAGTTAGTAACTGAAAGGTTAAATAAAAATGTATACAGCATTAGATAGTATGGGTAAAGTTTCATTGATGATGGATTTGATTTCTCAAAGACAAAGAGCTTTGGGTTCAAATGTCGCTAACGTTGATACCCCAGGATACATAAGGCAAGATATAGATTTCGGACAATATTTGAGTACAATGAATAGTCCACTAGAAACAAGATTATCCGAAAAACTTGGTCCATCAGCCATTGCAACAGACCAAGAAGAAGGACCAATAAATTCTGCAAATGAACTTCTTCAAATGCAAGAAAACTCAATTCTTTATTCAATGGCAACAAGAAGAATGTCCAACATTGTTACTGAAATGAAAACAGTAATAAATGTAGGTAAGTAATTATAAGGTAGGTGAAATATAAATGAGTATAATGGATTCAATAGATATCGGAGCAAATGCCTTAAAAGTTCATGGCAAGAGAATCGATATTCACGCAAAAAACATCGCAAACCTTGATACTCCTAACTATGTTAGAAAAATTCCTGTATTGAATGCAACAGATGATATTTCTTTCCACGGATTGATGAACACAATGAAAGAAGATGTTTTTGGTGTTGGAACACTTCCTTATCTTGAGGGAGGTGTAAGCTTTTCCGGTGTAGTTGAAGACCCAACACTTGGAGAAAAAATTTACAAACCTGGACACCCAGATGCAGATGCAAATGGTTATATCAGAGCATCAAATGTAAATGCAATGGTTGATATTGCCGATGCTTTAATGGCACAGAGAGCTTATGAAGCAAACCTTGCACTTGTAAATATTACAAAATCAATGGCACAAAGAGCTTTAGAAATAGGAAAATAATTTTAAAAATTTTAGTACTCTCTTTTAATAATTTATTAAAAGGGAGTACTTTTGAATAGTAGGAGAAAAAAGTAATGATGACAAATAGATGTATGAGCAAATATAAAGAGAAATTTACGCTAGAATTTGCAAAAGTTATGCAAGTAAATGCCCCAAAATGGAATGAATCTAAAAAAAATAGAATTAAAAATTTATATACAAAATGGGTGTTAATATATATTGGTGCCTTCTTTGCCGGTTTTATGCCAGCTAAAAGAGAAGGAGCAGATTATGACTTAAATACCCATATAATATTTGCAATAATCGGTTTTATTGGTGCAATATTTGCGGTTATTTTTTTTGAATGCTCCGAATTGAAAGAGGAAATGAAAAAAGACCTTTATACAAAACTTTTAAAAGCCTTTGGCCATGATATTGTCTATGATTGTGGTGAAATTTCATATTCTGAATATAATAATTCTATGTTATTTAACAAACCAGTACGTTATGCATCTGTAGATGACAGATTTTGTGGAATTTTTAATGATAGTCCGTTTGTTATTGCAGAATCTAATTTGAATTATCTTAAAACTTCTCATGGAAGAACTCAAGAAACAAGACTTTTTAAAGGTGTTTCAATGTATTTTAAAATGCAAAAGAAGATTAAATTTAGAGTTTTGATTTATTCAAAAGGTTTGTTTAACAAAGTTCCAAAAGGTTTTCAAAAAGTCGAGTTTGAATATGAAAAATTTAATAATAAATATGATGTTTATGTTCAAAAATCAAAAGATACATCTAGTGGTCAGATAGAAGCAAGGTATTTATTTAATACTGTCTTTATGGATAGATTTATGCAACTTCAAACAAGTTTTAAAGTTAATAAAATGAAATGTTCTATTTTTGAAGATACAATGTTAGTTCTTTTGCCAACAAATAGAGATTTGTTTGAAATAAACCCATTATTTAAGAAAATTGATGACATAAATAATTATCAAACATTGTTTGATGAATTTGCATCTGTTTTATCGTTCTTAGAAATATTAAATCTATCTAGCAAAACAGGTTTGTAAGGAGTAATAAATGCTACAATGTATGGAAAAATATAAGAATAATTTTGCTATTGAGTTTGCAAAAGTTATGCAGGAGAACTTGTCAAATTGGAAAAATTATCAAAAAAGACATATCCGAGCTTTATTTAAGAAAGAATATATTTTCACATGTATTATAGCATTTCTTATAGGTTTTATCCCTGGGAAACGTGAAAGAGATTATGATATTCATTTTCATTTTTGTTTTGCAGTTGTATTATTAATTGGTGCAATAAATATGGCAATTGGTTTTGAAAATAAAGAATATCAAGACGATATTAAAAGTGAATTATTTCCAAAACTTTTGAAAGTCTTTAGACAAAATATTAAGTATGGTGCTGATGCGTTTTTTGATAATCCCTCTAGTCCTTTATATTGCTATAGTTCTATTCCAGATTTTGTTTATGATAATTCTATGTTATTCAAAAAAACTGTAAGTACTGCTATTATAGATGACAAATTTACAGGTATTTATAATGATTGTTATTTTTTTATTGCAGAATCGGATGTTAATAATATTCAGACATATAAAAATGGTAAATCAGATACTACTCAACTTTTTAAAGGCGTGACAATGTACTTTGAAATGCAGAAGAAGATTAAATCTCGTGTTTTGATTTATTCAAAAGGTTTGTTTAATAAAATTCCAAAGGGTTTTGAAAAAGTGGAGTTTGAATATGCAAAATTTAATAATAAATATAATGTCTATGTTCAAAAACAGATGGATACAAGTGGACAAATCGAAGCCAGATATTTGTTTAATACTGCATTTATGGATAGATTTATGCAGTTGCATACAAGTTTTAGAATTCATACAATGAAATGCTCAATTTATGGTAATTCAATATTGATTTTATTAGCCACAAATAGAGATTTGTTTGAAATGAATCACATGTTTGACCGAATAGATGATATAAAACAATATAGAAAATTATTTGATGAAATTGCTTCTGTTTTTTTATTTTTAGAAGTTCTAAATCTATCTAGCAAAACAGGTTTGTAAGGAGAAATAAATGCTACAATGTATGGAAAAATATAAAAACAATTTTGCAATTGAGTTTGCAAAAGTTATGCAGGAGAACTTGTCAAATTGGAAAAATTTACAAAAAGAATTTATGTTGGAAACTTTTTGTAGTTTAGGTTCAATTATGGGTTATTTGTTTTGGTCTATTTTATGCTTTATTCCAATAAATGGGGAAGAATATATTTTATTAAATCATATTATTCTTTTTCTTTTTGTTATAACAATTATTTTATGTATCGATATTTCTTGGGCAAATATGGAATATCAAAAGAAGTTGAAGACTATAATGTTTCCAGTCTTAGTTAAAGTTTTTTCTAAGAATATAAAATATCCTTCTACTCCTGTATCATTAGATGTAATAAATCAGTCTAATCTTTTTACTAAACAAGCTATGAATGTTGTTTTAGATGATAGTTTTGAAGGTGAGTATAACAATATTCCATTTAAGATACAAGAAGGAAGATTTGAGTCTGTAAAATATGATTTTGGTGAGCATAAGGATATTTCCAAGTTTTTTATAGGGATAACAATGCACTTTATGATGCATAAAAAGATTAAATCTCGAGTTTTGATTTATTCAAAAGGTTTGTTTAAAAACAAAGTGCCCAAAGGTTTTGAAAAAGTAGAATTTGAATATGAAAAATTTAATAAAAAATATGATGTCTATGTTCAGAAAGCTCAAATGGAAGCAGGCGGTCAGATAGAAGCAAGATATCTTTTCAATATTACGTTTTTGGAAAGATTCATGCAATTACAAACTAGTTTTAAAATAAATAAAATGCAATGTTCAGTTTACGGAGATTCTATGCTTATTTTATTGGCTACTAATAAAGATTTGTTTGAGATGAACCATTTGTTCAAACGCATTGATGACATTCACCAATATCAACATTTGTTTAACGAATTCGCATCTGTACTGTCTTTTATTGATGTATTGAATTTATCTAGTAGAACAGGTTTGTAAGGTAAATAAAGACATACCCACACTTTCAATGGAAGTTTATAAATACTTTGTATTATTGAAAAACTTGTCGATGGGGGGAGTCGAACCCCCACAGCTCTCGCCACATGCACCTCAAGCATGCATGTCTACCATTCCATCACATCGACATAATCTAATGCTGAACCTTTCTCTATCTTATCACAAAACTAAATAAATTTCACAGCAAGTGAAATCAAGTACATCATAAACAAGTACAAAGGTAAAAAATTTAATGCAAGCCCAACCAAAAAGAAAAAAGAATAAGCCTTTTCATGATTTTCTAATATTCTGTAACCATACAGACCCTTTTCATTATAATATCGTTTTTCCCACATTGAACCAATTAAAAGCATCAAAACCCCAGTCATCATAGTCTTATAAAAACTTACATAAGGGAAAATAATATGTTTCAACATATTGTCATATACAAATTTATTAAGTTCAAATTTGACATTCAACTGAGAAGCAGCAAGTCCCAACATAACAATAAAAACCATCATAATTAGAAGATTCAAATAGCCAACTAATGATGCCACATTCCAAGTAATAAGTTTTTTAAAACGAGTAATTCTCATATTCTAATTTTCTTCATCAAAGTTCAAATCCAAAGAACCAGCTGAATTTTCTTCCTCTTCTTCAACCTCTTCTTTTTCTTCTTCCATTGTCAATTTATATTCCATAATATAATCGTCCATTATGAAACCCTCACCAATTTCTGTTTCAACAGAATCAATTGTTTCAAAATTCCAACCTAAATATGCATCAATAGCATTTGTATTATGTTTATTTACGGTCAATCTAATTCTGTCATAATTATGTTCATAAGCAAAATTTTTAACCAATTCAAAGACTTCCGAACCATAACCACAATGTCTATACGTATGAAGAATATATAATTTTGACAAGAACAAATAATTTGGCTTTAAAGATAAGCCCACATATCCAATTGTTTCTCCCTCAGCTTTGATAAAAAAATAAGTATAATTTTCAGATTTAATCTGTTCTCTTATCGCACTTTCAGACTGAAATTTTGCAACCATATACTCAATTTGTCCAAAAGACAAAATATCTACCCAAAATTCATGCCAGATACTTGAAGCTAACTGCGCAAGTACAGGAATATCAACACTTTCAACTTTAATCAATTCAACCATAAGAATAATATAACACAAAATGTTAATTTTTGGTTAAAAAATCACTGTTTTTAGAAAAACAGAACAATAATATAAGTGTAGTTAGAAAGAGAAAGAAAAGAACGAAAGGAGTTCATTATGAGATTCTTAATAAAAAAAACACCAGACAACTTTATCAAATCAGTAAATGATGAAATTAGTTCAATTTTGAACAGACACTTTGACAATTTGTACCCAGAATATGGATACGATGAAGATATGAATACTCTTCCAATGCCTGTTGAAATTACAGAAAAAGATAAAGAATATGATATCAGAGCAGAACTTCCTGGTGTAAAAAAAGAAGATTTGGATATTGATATTGATAAAAACAACATCACTATCAATGCTAAAAAAGAAGAAGAAATTTGCGAAGATAAAAAAGCTTACAAAAAATCAGAATTCAAATATGGTGAATTTTCAAGATCAGTTTATCTTCCTCAAGAAATTGATGTTAATAAAACAGAAGCTAAATTGGAACATGGTGTATTGAAGATTTATGCTCCAAAACTTGTTGCAGACAAAGAAACAACAAAGAAATTAACTGTAAAATAATCTTATAAGAAAGGTATTAATGTTTATTATTAACACTTGACTTTTAGATTAAAAGATATTATAAAGTTAATGTGTTTTAGCATATTTAGGAAGAAAGTTCATAGATTTTGTTAACTCCTTATCAATGGACTTCTTCCACTTTCAAAAGACCATGTCCCCCGACATGGTCTTTCCTTTTGCTTAAATAAATTTTAAATAGTATTTATTATCCGATAACCGGAGCAACAAATGTTCTTGTTGCAAGTTCTTTATCAAGATTGAACAATGCTTGTTTATCATCACCAATCAATCTCAATTTTGCAAGAACAGTTCCAACATTAGATTCTTCCTCAACTTGTTCTTTTACATACCAGTCTAGGAAAGAAATTGCAGCTCTGTCACGAACTTCTTCTGCAACGTCCATCAATGAATTAATAGAAGATGTAACATATTCTTCGTGTTCAAGGATTTGTTCAAAAATTTCTAATGGAGATAATCCTTTAACTTCAGGTTTATCAATTGAAGAAAATTCAAGATGATTATTACGAGTAATTACGTAATCATACATACCCATAGCATGCGCTCTTTCTTCTTGAACTTGAACGTCCATCCAATTTACAAAACCTGTAAGCTTAAGTTCTGCAAAAATGGCTTTCATTGCCAAATATAGATATTCAGAATACAATTCTTTGTTCAATTGTACATTGAAAGCTTGTTCCAATTTTTTGTCCATCATAATAAATTCTCCTTTTATTTTTCCATTGTTTCGACAATAGTTTTAGCTAATGATTCTAGTTCCTCAACTTGGTTTTCTTTCATTGCAGATTTTAGAGTAACTTTATTACCAATAATTTCAACATTTTTCAATTTAGAAACCAATTCAGTCATCAATTTTCCAGCAGCAGGAGCCCAAGAACCATTTTCAATAATTGCAATCTTACGATTTTGAAGATTGTGATTAACAATATCATGAAGTAAATTTTCCATTGAAATAAATATTCCATTGTTGTAAGTAGCAGAAGCAAATACAATGTGAGAATATTTGAATGCATCTGCAACTACAAATGAAGTATCAACTACAGATGTATCAACAACTTTGATATCTTTAACACCTAAATCTGCTAATTTTGAAGCCAAAATCTCAGCAGCATTTTGAGTTCCACCATAAATTGAAGCATAAGGAATCAATACTGATTGAATTTCAGGAGTATAAGTTGACCATTTTATATATTTATCAATATATTTGTCAAAATCTTTTCTCCAAACGAAACCGTGAAGAGGACAAATCATTTTTAATTCAAGATTTGCAGCTTTTTTCAACAACATTTGAACTTGAGGACCATATTTACCAACGATATTTGTATAATAACGTCTAGCTTCGTCCATATATCTATGTTCAAAGTCAACTTCATCAGCAAAAAGATTACCATCAACTGAACCGAATGTACCGAATGCATCAGCAGAGAATAAAATCTTATCTACTGTATCATAAGTAACCATAACCTCTGGCCAGTGAACCATTGGGGCAAATACAAATGTCAAATTGTGTTTACCTGTATTCAAGGTATCGCCTTCTTTAACAAGAACTAACTGTTCTTCCGGAATTTCAAAATCAAAAAATTGAGTAATCATTGTTTGAATTTTTGCATTACATACAATTTTAACATTTGGATATTTTTTCATAATGCAAGGAATTTCAGCACAATGATCCGGTTCCATGTGATTGATTATTAAATAGTCTAAATCTCTATCGCCTAAAACATGTGCAACATTTTCCATAAATTGATGAGAAACAGATTTGTCAGCAGTATCTAGAAGAACTGTTTTTTCGTCCATCAATAAATATGAGTTGTATGAAACTCCAATAGGCACAGGATAAACACCCTCAAATAATGATAATCTTCTATCATTTGCACCTACCCAAAATAAATCTTCAGTAATTTTTTTTGTATTATACATAATCTTTCTCCTACTTTTCAAATAAATAATAACACAAAAATAAAATTGGGAATAATTCCCTAAATTATTCTGTAAAGTTATTATAGCTTAAAAAACATCTATTTAGATAACATATCTTTCTTCATATAATTATAAATCTCAAATGTCATTTTGCAATCATTGTCTGCTCTGTGGTGACCGGTTGAATCTACGTTATAATATCTTGCAACATTATCTAATTTGTGACTATTTATCGGACAAATTTTTCTTGACATTCTACAAGTATCAACATAATTATTTGATAAACCCTGATTAAAATATTTTATTCTTTTAGAGTGGATAAAATTTATATCAAAATGAACATTATGTCCAACAATGATATCATTCCCAATAAAATCAATATAATCATTTAAAACATCATTTATTTGTGGAGCATTGGCAACCATATCATTTGTAATACCTGTGAGTGAAGAAATAAATGAACTAATTCTACCGCTAGGCTTAACAAAAGAGGTAAAAGAGTCAACAATTTTGTCATTTCTAATTTTTAGTGCAGACAATTGAATAATTTCATTCACTATAGGAGATAAACCTGTTGTTTCAATATCGATAACGGTATAATTTTCCGGAAGTTCATCAATTTTTTGACCTTTATTTAAATTATTTTGTTCCATAATATTCATATTTTATCCCTCTTTTGACTTTTTTGTTGCAATAGTTAAAACCCCGAGAAGAATTAAAATTACACCCTCACAAATTCTAAACGTCAAATGCTCATGAAACAATAATACACCGAAAAATATTGCAGTTAAAGGTTCTAAAGCGCCAAGAATTGCCGTAGTTGTCGGTCCCGCAAGTTTGATAGATACATTGATTGTTTCAAGGGAAATAATTGTAGGTAAAAGAGCTAAACCAATTGCATATAACCACAAAAGAGGTTTATCGAGGATTTGTAATTGTGTACAAAATTTTAAATTAACAATATAAACAAATAATCCAAAAAACATTACATAAAAACTCATTTTTGCTCTATGAACATGTTGAATTGCTTTAATTTTTTTGACCCCGACAATATATAATGCATATAAAAGAGCAGAAGCAAGAACAATCAAAACTCCCTTGATATTTAAACTTATATCAGGCTTACCTTTATAGAGAAGACAAATCCCGATACTCGTCACTGCAATCGCAAATAATCCGGTTTTCGAAATTTTTTCCTTGAAAAAAATCGCCATAACTATTGCAACTAAAATCGGATAGATAAATAAAATTGTACAAGCAATTCCGGCCTCAATATAATTGAAAGCATCAAATAAAGTTAAAGATGAAAGTGAGAAAAGAATTCCCAAAACAAATAATGGCAAAATTTCAATTTTGTGCAATTTAAAAGACATTTTTTTTGCAAATTTTAGCCACAATCCATAAATAGTAACCGCCATTGCATAACGATAAAACAACACGGAATTTACTCCTATTCCACCTGCATATAAAGGCAAGGCAAATAACGGATTTGTACCATAACTTGATGAAGCTATAATTCCATTAATTATTCCGGTTTGGCGTCTTTTCAACTTTCTAACTATCCTTAAAATATATATTCTGACCAAAATTATATAGCAAAATTTTATATTTTTCTAAGCCAATCAGAAAAAATCTCCAAAGCTTTTTTGAGTTGTTCAAAATTATTACCGTAACCAATTCTCAAATAACCGTCAACCTCTAAAGTTTCCCCTGGAAGAATCATAACTCCTGTTTCATCTTGTAATTTTTTGCACAAATCCCTAGATGAAATATCTTTGTTATATTTTACAAAAGCTGTCGTTCCTCCTTTGGGTTCAACAAGATGAACTAATGGTTCAGAATTTGCCCAATCTGTAAGGATTTTTTTACCGGTAAGAATTTTTTCAATATTGCGTTTTATGATTTTGTCTTTATTTTCAATAGCTAAAGCTGCAAAATAATCATCTAAAATTCCGACACTAATTGTGTTGTATTCTCTTTGGTGATTAATTTCATCAATAACATCTTGATTGGCACAAATCCAACCTAATCTTAAACCTGCAAGAGAAAAAACCTTTGACATACTGCCTGTTGAAATACCTTTTTTATAAATATCTGCAATTGAAGAAGAAAAAGGGTTACCGTTATGATTTAGTCCTCGATAAACCTCGTCACACAAAATATATGCATCAGATTTTTTTGCGATTTCAACAATCTTTAACAACATATCTTCTGGAATAACCGCACCTGTTGGATTGTTAGGATTGTTCATGCAAATAATTTTTGTATCATTACTAACTAATTTTTCTAATTCTTCTAAATCAGGCAGCCAATTATTTTTTTCTTTCAAAAAACATAATTTAACATCAGCACCAATTGATTTTGGAATTGAATAATGTTGTTGATAAGTTGGAATAATTGAAACAACTTTATCCCCCTTTTCTATCATACTCAACATGACAAGCTGATTTGCACCAATTGCACCATGTGTAATAGTGATATTATTTTCCGTTTGAAATTTATACATTGCTGAAATTGCATTTTTCAAACGAGAACTTCCATGAATGTCACCATAATTCAATTTCTTTTGGAAAATCTCAGAAATATGTTTTTCTCTATTCCCTGTAATTTCTAAAAGTTCATCAATCGATAAAGATTCAACGCAGGTGTCTGCCAAATCATACACCGCATTTTTTTCATATAAATTAAACCACTCTTCTACTTTAAACTTATCTATTTTCATATTATTTCTCTTTTATATTTTATAATTTATCTCGTGTTTATCAAATAATGAGTTCAAGTAATCTCTATTTATTTCAAATTCCCAATCTGAAAATTCCATATTTGTACCGTGGTCAATTTTAGACGAATTGTATTTTACATGTTTTCTGGAAAGTTCTTTCAAATAATTAGAAAAAACATCATTTGCTCTTTGGGTTAAATACTTATCATCAGACGGAATTTTACCCTCTATTCTTGGCTTGAAAAAAGTAACATCTTTTTTTAGTTCATTAAATATTGCCTCTTTAGATTTTTCTACATTTTTTAAATTATTTAAAATAAAATTTTTATCTTCATTCACAATTTTAAACCCAAAACGAGTATAAAATTGGATTGCTTCTTTTAAAGAAAACAAATTAAATTTATTAAATTTGTTTTTATGTAATTCCATAAGAGCTGCAAGATTTAAAACTTCTCCAATGCCTTGATTTCTTGGGTCAGCAACTAAAGAATCACCAGTCATTGATCTCGTTTTAGCATCTATATATACTTCGTAACTTGAGAACTTACCCTGATGATTTTCAGCAATAATAGATGGTGGAGAATACGGACAATCCTTAAGATTATAAACATTTAATGGATTTTTAGTTTTGTCAAGCGCCACAAATGGTTTGAAATACTTAACACCCTTATTCTCAAAAAATTCTATTGGTTGTCGTCTTAAAATTTGAAAATCCATGCTTTTATTAAAGCAAAACATAGATTTTTTTGCATGTCATTTTTAACAAAAATTTATATTATGCTAGAATATTATTATAAATTTACCTCCCAAAAAGCAAAGGATTATACAAATGAAAGATTTAAAACTAGGATTGAAACTTTTTACGAACCAATTAGATTTATATAAAGACAAAGCAATTGAATTATGGGAACAAAAGAAGTTTTCATATATTGAAATTTTTGTGAACCCAGATCAATTAAATTTTTTACAGGGCTGGGAAAAATTCAAAAATCAATATTCAATTCCATTTACAATCCATGCTCCACAATATAGTGAGGGAGTAAATCTTTCTCAAAAAGAATTTGAAAATGAAAATAAAAGAATTTACGCACAAGTAAAGGATTATGCTAAAGCACTTGACGTAATGTATATTGTGTCACACTGTGGAATGGACGGAACAATTGAAGAAACCGTTCGCCAACTTAATAATATTGACTTGCCTGTACAAGTGAATGTTGAAAATATCCCATATTGTTCAAGACGTCACCCTGATATGTATTGCCAAGGTTCAATAGTTGAAGAAATTGAATATGTCAAAAATAATACAAGTTGTGGCTTTTGCCTAGATGTAGGACATGCTTTTTGTTCAGCAGTAAAGTTAGGTGTTAATCAATATGAATATATGGAAAAATTCAACAACCTTAAACCTGATTGTTACCATTTGAGCGATGGACGAATAAATGAAAAACATGATGTTCATTTACATCTCCCCGATGGCGATTATGATTGGCAAATGATTATGAACACCTTAAATGCTGACAAAAATATGACACTTGAAACTATTTTAAAATCATCAAGCACTCTTGACGATATTCAAGGATTTGAAAAAGATGTTACGTATTTGAATAGCCTTGAACATCGTATTGCGCAAGCAATATTTTAATTTAGCTCGTACAGAAATAATTTTTAGAGCTTGTTCAACAGTATCTTTTTTGACTCCTAGTTCAAGTAGTTTTCGCCTGTCATAATTCTGTTCTGATATTAAATATGCAGCCGTTCGAAAATTGTAATGTCCATTTTCTTTTTTTAAAAATTTATGAATATCTTCCATTTTATACGTCAAATTCTCATTTTTCAAAATTGACGTAATAATATTTGCCGTAGAATTTCCATTATCTTTTTCAAACAAGCGAACACTATCACCTAACAAAAATTCTAATGTAGGCTGATTAGTAATACCCAAAGTTTTCATTGCTGCATACGGAATTTTTAATTTTATCTTTTTGAATTCAAAAACGTCCCAAATTTCTTTGCACTTTTTATCCAAAAATTTCTTCGCCATTGCAAATTCTTTTTCATTTCCGTATTGCTTTTTTAATTCTTTTATTTTTTCAACAGAATTTTCGTCAATAGCTTTGGCAAGCATTAGTGCAATTTTTCGGACTCTTTGATTAGACATTTCATCATTTAATGAATAATTAGCAAATCCAAAACTAATCCCTGTCAAATCATTTTCAATATCATTTATTTTACTAAAATATTTAACACTTTCAGTCAGTGTTTTAGGAACTTTACGCTTAATAAGCGCAAAGTCTAACACTGGAGAGATGTTCTTTTCCAAAATAGTCGACACATCTCCGAAAAGATTATAGTCTGAATGTTCAGTCAATAATTTTTCCATGCCTGTATTTTCCCCTGTATATTATTAAAAAATTTTCAGAAGGAAAAATTGACTATTTTCTCCGCTTTTGTTAAAAATTTTTAAATTGAAGAACAAGTACCTTCAGCCTTTGCTTTTCTTGTTCCGAAAAACATGCTATCATAGTTTATTACCGAATCAGAGGTATATTTCATATTTTCTTTATCGATAGTTACTTTTGTTTGCATAATAAAATCATCTGTCATTTGCTGCATATAAAAATCAATTCTATCATTTTCGTAATACGTAATCCCATCTACCGGAGCTTTTTGGATATAAATTTTTCTATTTTCATCATCTAGATTGAAAATCCTAAAATACTTGTTTTTAGAAACAACACTATTATCTTGGTTATAGATAACTTCTTCAATATCACAACGAATTTTCTTCATCTGATTGAATTCTGGTACAAATTGGTCAGCAAAAGTCACAGATGATACCAAAAATAATATGCCAAATAAGAGTAAATATTTCAATCGCATTTTATTTTAACCTAATAAACAAGCATAAATGATTTCAACATTCTACCTGCACCGTCACCTTTTATAGAGATAACTTCTAAATTATTTTTATAATTCATAGAGGTTGAACTTCCGCCATCAAAAGCCATTGCTCTGTCTAATCCATAATTTTTGCACAATTGTTGAACTTCATACATATCCATAGGATTTTCATCGGTAATAATAAGAATATGGCATTCATCATTACCTTTCAAGCCAATCACGGTTCTAGAAGTTTTATGCAAAACAGAGGCAGACTCTCTTACAACTTTCCCCTCAGAATTTTTAACAATAAATCCTTCTTCTTCAAGTCTTAATTCCGGAAGAATCAATGGACCACCTTGTGCAGAAGTAATCAATGTACAACCAAACGGAACATCTGATTTATGTCCAACAATGCTATATTCAAATTTATTTCCACATTGCATAACTCTAAATTCTGAACGGTTTAAAATTGTATTCATATTTTTTCTAAAAAATGGATTTGCAAGCAATGCTTGGTTAAACATTGGATCTGCAGATGTCATTTTGTCTGTCACAATATAAGAAATTGTTTTACCATTTTTAGGGTCAAAAAATCCGGCATTGACAGTAAGTGTCGCATTACCTTTAATATGAGCTTCTCTATTTGTTACCAAATCTTCTGATGCTACAAATTTAATCTTTTTCTTAATTTTTTCACCTTTTAATATAATATGATAAACTCCATTATCCTTATCAATAGAAATCTCTCCAACCGCAAAAGCAGGAGTTGAAATTAATGATAAAATAATAAAACTTACAAATAATTTTAATAATTTCATATTATAAATCCTTTGATTTGTAGAAACCACAAATAGCAAGCATGAATGCTACAAGCGGAAACGTTGCTGTGATATATGGTGATAGAATTTCCTTTTCTGCCAACAAGTCAAAGAATGGCAAAGTTATATAATAAATAAAAATACACCCAATAGCAATTGTAAAACCAACAAGTCTTTGTTCTCTTGGTTTGCTAAATCCCAATAAGCTACCCAAAATTGCCAACAATACACACACAAATGGTGTCAAATATCGTTGCAAATACTTGTTCAAAAAGTAATTATATTCTTCAGATAATTTTTCAGTTTTTAATAAAGATACGTATTTTTTCAAATTTGCATTATTAATATCACGTTCTTTCATTGAAGAATATGTCATTAGTGTATAAGCACTTTCAGCAGACTTCCCACTCAAAATATTCATTTTATCAATATGTTTAACATCTATATAAATGCCATCATTTGAAATTTTATAGTTTGAAATATCTTCTAAAACCCATTTATCTTCATAAGCTTTCCCTATTTTAGCAGCATAAATATTTGATAGCTGGTGTACATCTTGATAAACTTGATTTGAAAAATCTAAAACAATAACGTTTTCCAAATCCCTGCCAATAGAACGAGATACAATTACCGCCATTAATGGGTGACCTGTTTTATCCTTTTGAGTATAAATATATTGGTTAGTAGCTACTTCCCCTCTAATAGCTCTCAATTTTGCTTCTGCAACCGGAGTACCTTTATCCGAAATTACAAAACACAAAAATGAACAAAACAAACTCAAAACAACAACCGGTACGACAATTCTAGGGAAAGACATTCCAACAGCCCTGAAAATTGTAATCTCAGAATCTTTACTCATTTTATCAAAAGTGAACAAAGTTCCCAATAGCAAACCTACAGGTAGCGCCTTATCCAAAATTTTAGGCAACTCGTTTATTAATAACAAAACTGCTGTTTTAAGTCCATAATCCCCCGCTAAAGCACCTTTAATAGTGTTCAACAAAATCTCCGGAGCAATCCAAACAATTGTAAATAACAATACGGCAACCATTGTTGCCATAAAAACTTGTTTGAACATATATCTGTCATAAATTGTAATTTTAGGAAATTTAAACTGCATTATAATTTAAAGTCCTTTCCTAAATAAAATTCTTTAGCAACAGGGTCAACTGCAACTTCTTGGCTCTTACCTTGAATTTTGATTTTTCCGTCAAAAATTACATAAGCTCTGTCTGTAATTGATAGAGTTGCTTTCGGATTGTGGTCAGTAATCAAAACCCCCAAACCTTTATCTTCTGACAATTTTCTAATATTATCTTTAATCTCACCAATCGCAATCGGGTCAATACCTGTAAATGGTTCATCAAGAAGAATAAAATCAGGACTTGCAGCCAAAGCTCTAGCAAGTTCAACTCTTCTTCTTTCACCACCAGATAAAGAAATTGCAGAAGCGCTACGCAATCTTGCAACACCAAATTCGCTAAGCAACTCTTCTAACTTTTTCTTTTTTTCGCACTCAGTCAATTTATCATTCATTTGTAAAACAAGCTTGATATTATCTTCTACAGACAAGCTTCTAAAACTTGAAGCTTCTTGTGGTAAATATCCAATTCCGGCTTTTGCTCTAATATGCATTGGCCAAGATGAAATTTCTTCACCATTTAATATAATACTTCCTTTGTTAGGTTTTACAAGTCCAACAACCATGTAGAAAGTTGTTGTTTTTCCGGCACCGTTTGGCCCCAAAAGACAAACAACTTCACCTTTATTTACATTGAAAGAAACATCATTTACAACGCTTCTATCACCGTATATTTTTATAAGATTTTTTGCCTCAATTCTCATTTTATCCCCTTATAGTATTTAAGAACATTCTAAATAAAAAAAAGACATATTGCAAATAAATTAAAGTCTATAAGTTGTCATTGTTATTCTAATGGAGAGGAAAAATTTTGAGAAATAGTATAAACACTTAATCAAAAAATATCTTTGGAGAAACATTAAAAACTTCGGACAAAGTAAATATCATTTTAAGACTAACTTTTTCTTTATCATTTTCAACCCTGCTAATAAACTCTCGTGAACAGTTCAATTTTTCGGCTAATTCTTCTTGCGACAGCTTCGCATTTTTTCTGAGCCTTTTAATTTCAGATGCGATTTTGTGATACATTACTTCATATTTTTGCATATATTCATTGTCGTGAATTATAATACTTATACTATGAAGTAATACATCACATTATTAGAGAAAGAGGAATATATGAATAGTAATAACATAAAACCACTTATAGACTTATCTACTTATCAACCTATAGATTTTAGTAATAATTCCCTCGCCCATTTATGGGAGAGGGGTAGGGTGAGGGGTGCTACGCACTTATATATACCACCAACAAAGGTAAAATTTGCATTTACGTTAGCCGAGGTACTAATCACACTCGGAATCATCGGTGTAGTTGCTGCATTGACAATTCCCACACTTATGCAAAAATACCAAGTTAAACGTACAGTTGCACTTCTAAAAGAAGACCAAGCAATTATCTCTCAAATGCTAAAACTTGCAATCGAAGAAAACGGAGAACCGGAGGGTTGGATTGGACTAGAGAAACATGGAACAGAATCAGCAAAAGTTCTAGCAGAAAAATTAAACCCTTATTGGAAATTGGCATTAGATTGTGGCATTGATGATGAAAATGGTAACTGTGTTTATAATGGCGAATACAAATATTTAAATGGAACACCTTACATGAATTATGCGAAAGCCAAAACACTATATAAAATCAAATTGAATAATGGTACTGGAATTACGTATTATTTTTATCCTAATCCTTTTAAAATATTGTTTGTTGTCGACGTTAATGGAGATAAAAAACCTAACGTTGCAGGAAGAGATGTTTTTTGGTTTTGGTATAAAACAGATAAAGGTTTAAGACCATTAGGATCACCAAATGAAATTTATGATTATAAAACAGATTGCCAACTAAATGCTGAAGGTGTTGGCTGTGCATATTATGTTTTAACTTTCGGGAATCAAGATTATTTGAATAAATAATAAAGATAAATAATAACATAACTTTATTGAAGCCTCACCCTTGATTTAAGGACGAGAAAAAGTTAAGTGCCCGATTTCATTTATCTTACTAGTTCTCAAATGGTTAGTAGCAATAACTATGTGTGTAGCACTTAGGCATTAAAGGTTTTGAAACTTGATTCTACGTTCTTTGATATAACTTTCTTTACTGCATCTATTTCTGTTGATATTGCATTTTCTTCTGTATCTAATTGCTTCAAGTTCAACTCTAAGCTCTTATCTTGTGATTGTATAATTTCTAGTTTTGAATTGATATCTTGGATTTTCTTATCATATTGATTTTGGTCATAGTTGTATTGGTTCATTGCATCATTATATGCTTCTTCATCGGTTGAAGTACTTGTTGTTAAGCTGTAGGTTGTGTATTTGTTTGTATCTACATTACCTTGTGCATCTGTTTCATATAATGTCAATGAAATATATCTGCCTGATGAATCTTTTTCTACTGTTCCCATTTGGTTTAATACTTCCTTTGTTTTTGTACTTGAACCGATTGAGTAACAGTTGATTGTACTTACTGCATATCCTTGGTTATATTTATCTGGGTCTTCTACTTCACTTTTTTGATAGAAGTATGGGACATAATTACCTTTAGTTGTATCTTTTACATAACGTACGTACCATTCATCTCCTGAATTTGGATTGTTGAATTTATTTTCGTTCAACATTTTTTGGTAGTATTCTTCTTGTTCTAATAAATCTGCTAATTGGTCTTGTTCTAATGTTGATAAATATTTATCACTAGACAATCCTAGTTTCAATGTATCAAAATCTGCTGTTGACATATTTTTAATATCTGCTGCGGATTTTCCGTTGATTGAACCTAATGCTCTTAATTCTGTTGTTCCAACTTTATATGTATTATTTTCTTTTGAAATCAAGCTTGATGATGCTGATACGATTGAATAATCATCTTGCCATTGTTGGATATAGCTAATTGAATATTGGTTATTCCCTTTTGCTATCATTGAAGTTACAGTATTTGTCAATGCACCATCATTGAATGTGTAGCTAACCTTTGTATAGTCATCTACTGATGGTGGAGTTGGTACTGACATATTACACAACTCAGAATAATAGCTTGCTGATTCATTTGACAGAGTTGTTCTCTGTTGGTTTATCTGTTGACCCTCGAATTCTACGTTATTCTTTCGGGCGGTCA
>DJOE01000018.1 GCA_002438405.1 Cyanobacteria bacterium UBA6446 | reverse complement strand
ATCACTTATTGACTTAAAAAATTGTACCCTCACCCTTAGAATAAGGGAGAGGGTAAGGGTGAGGGTTGCAAAGAAAGCCGCCTTTACTCTCGCAGAGGTATTAATCACCCTCGGAGTAATCGGAGTGGTAGCAGCATTGACAATGCCAACATTGTTAAAAAATATTGCAGAGCGCAGTAATTCAGAAGCACAAGCAAACTTAGCACAAAAGATTACAAAATCTATGGACTTAATGCGTGCAGATGGAGGACTAGAAAGAACATACGCAAGTACAGATGAATTTGTAGATGAATTCTCAAAATACATAAAAATAAGTACACGATGTGATGCAGCACATATTGCAGATTGTTGGCCGACTAAGACAGTAACAACAACAGATGGTGAAACTTACGATGTATCAAAGGCAAAAACAGGTAAAAACCTAAACCTAAAAGACAACAAGAGTGACAACGTTGGTATTATTCTAGCTGATGGTGCAACACTAATATTAACTTACAATCCATATCCAAATGTCGCAATAATCGGTGATGGAGATACCGTAACTCCTAGCTTTTTAGATTTACCAATCGGTTTTGGAAGATCTAAAAAGTTTGCATACACAACGAGTGTAACGGATTCAATAGATTTTGTAATGGACGTAAACGGTTTTAAAGGACCAAACAGTGAAGCACGAAATGGCAAACAATATGACATTAGAAGTTTCAAAGTAGCAAGATTTAGCAAAGGTTGTGCCGGAAATAATATTAATGGAATAGGTTGTGTTTACCAACTGCCATCATATAGTCCAATAAAGGCAGGTAGTGAAGAGATGGACAAATGGGATCCAAATTGGAATAATTCATCATATAAAAATACCGATAACTATTGGGCAGGGGCCAAGAAAGCATGTGATGATATAGGAATGAGCCTACCAGAACTATCAAAACTGAAAAAAATATATCAAGCAGGTAAGAAAGATTCCAGTTTAGGCTTAACAGCTTCCGGTATCTTCTTTTCGTCTTCAGAGTACGAAGCTCACACCGTGTTTTATGTGCACTTTAGCTATGATGGTAGTATGGGTACATACGAAAAGTATCACAGCGATGCTAAGGTCTGGTGTGTAAGTGATTAGTTTTGCGTCTATAGGTCTATAAGTGATAAACAGGAAGCGGGGATTATACCCCGCTTCTCTTATTTTATTATACGTCATACTGAGGCTTTAGCCGAAGTATCTCATAACTTTTTCTATATTATGAGATTCTTCGCATTCGCTCAGAATGACGAGATAGTAAAATGTCCCAGTGATATGGATTACGACACTAACTACTGTTTTTAAATTTTCAACAACAAATGACTTTATACCCGTTCGTAATGACATGATAAATAAATCCTCACTCCACACCTCTCCCATTTATGGGCGAGGGAGAAAAGCTCTAATGAACTATTCAGCTCTCACCATTCACTTTTCACCAAGTGTGTACACATTTTTGTAAAGATTAACTCTTCTTATCATTCCATAAAATTTAATTTTCGCATATAATAAAATGTACTTACAGATAGAGAGAATACGAGAATGGCAAAGAAAAAACTTTTACTTATAAAATTATCATCTTTGGGCGATGTAATATTTAATGTTCCTTTAGCAAATGCTTTGAAAGATGCAGGTTATGAGATTACTTGGCTTGTTTCAGAAAAAGGAATTCAAATTGTTGAAAATAATCCATGTGTTGATAAGGCAATTTTAGTTCCTATGAAACAATGGAAAAAACGTGGTTTTTCATTAACAAGTTTTAAAGAATATCTAGCAATTTTAAAACAACTAAGAGCTGAAAAATTTGATGTTGCAATTGATTCTCAAATGATGTTGAAGAGTTTATATTGGCTATTATTTTGTGGTGCGAAAAGAAGAATTATTTCAAAAGAAGGCAGAGAACTTTCTGTATTAGGCGGAAATGAATGGATTGATGATATTTCATATTCTCCGAATTCTCCTATCGTTTTGAATTATTTGAGATATGCAAATTATCTTGGAATAAACCCAGATGAAATCAAGGTGACACTTCCACCAAGAACTCAAGAACAAATTGCACATGTTGATGAATTGTTATCAGGTTTAGATTCGGAAAAACCACTTGTTGTAATTGCTCCTGCAACAACTTGGAAAGATAAACACTGGAATCAGGATAATTGGAAAAAGGTTGTTGAATATTTAAAAGATAAATGCAACTTAGTATTCACCGGCGGGCCGAATGATAATGAATTAATTGAATACATTGGTGGCGGAAAATTCTTAAATTTAGCCGGTAAAACAGATATTATGGAATTAATGGAAGTATTTTCAAGAGCAAAACTTGTTATGGCTCCTGATAGTGGAAGCGCACATTTGGCTTGGGCAACTAGAAATCCTGCTGTTATTACAATTTTCACTTGTACTCCTAAAGAAGTTTTAGCTCCTTATGGTGATAAATCAAAATATATCGCCCCAGGAGAATACAAATATCCTTGTCAACCTTGTTTCAAGAGAAAATGCAAAAACAAAGATAATCCGGATTGTTGTAGAAATACTCCAGCGGTTGAAGAGGTTATATCGGCAATAGACACCTTGAAATTGTTCTAAAAGAGTGCTATAATAGTAGACAGAGTTTAGCTATGGTCAGGGAAGGCCAAATGGGTTTATTTGATAAATTTAAAGAAGTAACTAAAAAAGTTTCAGAAGTAGAAAATAATATCTACAATGAGAAACGTGATTATCTTGAAATTTATGAGCGAAATATTGAATTAGAAAAAGAAATCGCCGAAAGAACAGAAGAGTTGAATGATGCAAACAAACGTATGTTTACACTTCAACATATTTGGGAGATGATGAATTCTTCGACACCATTAGAAAATGTCTTAGAAGCGATTGTAAATAGTACTCAAGGTGAACTTGGGTATATGCATTGTGCAATTATTAGCAAATGCGAAGATGAAAATGGTGAATATTTGCAAATTCTTGCTCAATCTAATGATGGTTTGATTGAGCGATTAAATAATATTATTGGTTCTCCTGGGATTCAAACAAGACGTTTGGCTTATGATAATGAAAGTGTTTTTGCCGATACAATGCGTCAAAGGACAATTATTCAAACTAAGTCAATTGACCAATCATTGAAGTCTGTTTTACCTGAACTTTCACCGGAAACTGTGACAAAAATTATATCTAATCAACCGATAAAATCAGTTATCGTTGTTCCATTGATTACTCAAACTAAGGAGTTTGGTTGGTTTTGCGTATTTTCTGCAAGAGAAGAACTTGCAGGAACTGAAATGGACTTTTTAGGACTTTTTGCAAAACAAATTGAAATGGCAATTACAATTGCGGATTTGTTTCAAGCTGTTAGAGATCAGGCTGTAACAGATGCTTTGACCGGTTTGTATAATAGAAGATATTTTGAAGAATCTTTGGAAAAAGAAGTTCAACGTGCAAAACGTCAACAACAACCATTTTCTATCATTGGTATTGACCTTGACTTTTTGAAAAAGATTAATGATACTTATGGACATTTTTATGGTGATTTAGCAATTAAAACAATTGCTGATGTATTGAAAGCGAATGCTCGTTCTGTCGATGTTCCGGCAAGAATTGGCGGGGAAGAGTTTGATGTTTTGCTCCCAGGGATTGCCTCTGACGGCGCTATGATAGCTGCAGAAAGAATTAGAAGTGCAATTGAGAAAACTGAAATCGAAACTATCGGTCATATTACAGGTAGTTTAGGGGTTGCAACATATTTTGAACATACGGAAAATGTTGATGAATTGTTAGAGCTTACAGACCAAGCAATGTACACTTCTAAACGAAACGGAAGAAACAGAGTTACACTTGCAAAACCGGTTTCTGAAACTTCATGGCAAGAAATCGCAGTTAATACATTCCTTGATATCTTGTCTAAAAATAGAATTCCTATGGCAAAACATTTGTCTAAAGAACTTTGTTTAAAACTTCAAGCTCCTATAAATAAAGATGAAATTTCAAACGAATCTTTGTACACTGTTGCTGATATGCTTACGAAATTGTACAATCCGATGCATTCATCTGGTGTAATCAAGAGCAAGGTTCTTATGGCAACAAGTTTGGCAAAGAGATTTGATTTACCTAAAGAAGATATTGATAATTTAAGGGTTGCAGTGTTACTTTATGATATTGGTAATTTGATGTTACCGCAAGATTTGTTACAAAAGGCTACTCCTTTAACAGATGAAGAAAAAGCAAAAATTAAAAATCACCCAGTGATTGCAGCTCGAGAAATTTTAAAACCTATTTCTTATGTTCAAGATATATTACCGATAATTGAACATCACCACGAAAATTGGGACGGTTCCGGTTATCCTAATAAAATTTCAAAAGATGAAATTCCATTGACTTCACAAATTATTTTAATTATTGATGAATATTTTGCATTGATTGAACCTCGTCCATATAGAGCAAAATTGTCTTCTCGTGATGCTTTAGAAATTATCAAAGCTGATAGTGGCAAAAAGTGGAACAAAACTCTTGTTCAAGAATTTATTTCATTGATTGAGCATGATATAGTTTAATTATCATGAAAGAAAAAGAGTTTATTTCAATAATAAAAAATATCATCGGTTCAAAGTTTATCGGTGATGATTGTGCTTATTTGCAAGATTTAGGGATTGTTGTTACTCAAGACAGCCTTGTTGAAGATGTGCATTTTTCTTTGAAATATACATCAGCTTTTGATTTAGGTTTTAAGTCTGTAATGGTAAATATTTCAGATGTTGCAGCAAGTGGAGGAGAACCAAAATATCTTACAATTGCTCTTTCTGTACCTGCAAATATTGATAATAAATTTATTGAAGAATTCTATAAAGGTTGCAAGAAAGCTTGCGGAAATAATATTGAAATTGTTGGTGGCGATATTACTGGAGCTGACAAAATTTGTATTTCAGTTTGTGCAATTGGAAAGACTTTAGGTAGAAATATTTCATCAAGAAAAAATGCTCAAATTGGACAAAAAGTTATTGTTTCAGGAATTCACGGCTCAAGTGCTGCAGGATTGAAGCTCCTTTTTGAAAATAAAAAAACTCCGGAAAAGTTTATAAAAGTTCATTTGACACCTGTTGCCCAAGTCGATTTTGCTAAACAAATTGCATTGAATGTCAAAGAACCATACGCAATGATGGATACTTCTGATGGTTTAATGGATTCACTGTCTGCAATCGCAAATGAGAGTGGTGTTTTACTTGATATTGACTTTAATAAAATTCCTTATGATAAAGATATAGTTCAGATTTCGGATTGGCAAAATTTGGTTTTATTTGGCGGCGAAGATTATCAAATTATTGCGACCGTTCCACAAGATTATCCTTATGGAGTTGATATAGGACAAGTGAAAGCAGGATTAGGTGTTGATTTGAAAATCAATAGTTCTACTGTTCATTTTTCACAAAAAGATGTAGAAGAAAAAGTTTTTAATCATTTTAAAACTCAGGGAGAAAAGAAATGAAAATTTCAGCGGTAATCACTGCGGGCGGAACATCTTCAAGATTTGGCAAAACAAATAAATTACTTGAAAAAATTAATGGTAAAGAAATAATTAAATATACGGTTGATGCTTTTAAAAATTCTAATGTAGATGAGATTATAATTAGCGCAAATTCTTCAATTATAAATATTTTGACGGATTTTTTTAAAAGTTATGAAAATGTCAAAATTGTACACGGTGGAAATTCTCGTCAAGACTCTGTTTATAATGGTTTAAAGGCTACTAATTGTGATTATGTTTTGATTCATGATGGCGCAAGACCAATGATTACTCCTGAAATTATCAATGAAACAATTGCGACTGTTATTGAGAAAAAAGCTGTTAGTGTAATGACTAAAACGGTCGATACGATTAAAGAAGTAGATGAAAATGGTAAAATAATCAGAACAATTGATCGTTCAAAACTATATAACACTCAAACTCCGCAAGCTTTTGAATACAATCTGATTAAAATGGCTCATGACAAATTACAAAACCAAAATTTTACTGATGATGCCGGCATGGTTGAGTTTTTAGGCAAAGATGTTTATATAGTTGATGGGGATTATAAAAATATAAAAGTTACTACAAAATCGGATTTAGCACTAGCAGAAATTTATTTGACACAAAATTAACCACAACGCTTTGTAACAAGACTTGTTCCGCATTTTTTGCACTTGCGAATTTTCCCCCATGGTGTAATTTTGTATGTTTCGCCACAGTTTGGACATTTGTATTCTTGCTTAGATTTTTTTGTGATAAAAAATATCAGAAATCCAGTAAATGCAAGTAGAGCAAGTCCAATTACAGTTCCAATGATAATTAATTGTAGAAAAAATAATAAGCCTGAAAAATCCCACACAAGTGAATATGCTGGAACTCCATAATCTGAATAGTCATAAAGGACTGTAGTTGAGGTATCATTATTTGGTTGAGCAACAGAACGAGTTACGGTTACAGCATTTTGAGAATAATTGCCTAAATCTTTCATACCTATATTATACCATATTACCTCAAAGTATGCTATAATAAAGATAGAAAGGGTTTTAAAAATGTTTAGAATAGGGATTGGTTACGATATTCATAAACTAATTGAGGGCAGAGATTTAATTCTTGGTGGAATTAAAATTACCCATGAAAAAGGTCTTTTAGGTCATTCAGATGCAGATGTTCTGATTCATGCAATTATTGATGCTATGTTAGGCGCATTGGCTCTTGATGATATCGGAACACTTTTTCCTGATACAGACCCAAAATATAAGGATATAGATAGTACAATTTTGTTAAATAACGTGTATGATTTGATTAAAAAACATGGTTATCACATTGTAAATATTGATAGTAACATAATTGCACAAGCTCCAAAAATGATGCCATATATCCCTAAAATGAAAGAAGTTTTGTGCAAAATTCTAGATATTAATCCTGAAGATATATCTATCAAAGCAAAAACAAAAGAAAAATTAGATGCCGTAGGTCAAAAACTCGCTATTGAATCAAATGCAGTAGTTTTGCTTGAAAAATAATTCAATCAAACATGTACAAAAGAACCACGACTCACCGGCAAACAGCTTTACCATCAAAAGAAGAGAATTCTTTAAGAACTTTTATTGTTCTCGGGCTTGAACCTTAACTGATAAACCTATTATACCATACGAAGTCAAAATCCGTCAAGGTACTACGTATGTAGTTTCAAGGCAATAAGGCACTAAGGTGCTACGCACGTAGCTTTGCTACCAATAATGGTGAAGTTTTGATTGAGGGGATAAGGAAAATGGCAATAAGGGAATAAGTTCTTTACGTTTTTATTACTCTTTTTGTCATTTTTACTATTATTAATTGTCATTCTAATTTATTTCGGAATCTCCTTAACATTTCCTCCCTCGCCTTTGGCTAAGGGAGAGGGTAGGGGTGAGGGTTGAATATAAACAAATATTGAAAAGCCATGAAAAAAATGTTATAATAAAAAAGTGACTAGGTGTTCTCTCCCTGATTAGGGACACTAGTAGAACCGGTGAAGAATGAGCCGTGTGATACTGCGTGCCGTAGGGCTGAGTAAGAGAGGGTAATAACCTAATCTCAAACAAAAAACACAAAAGTCACACACGAGTTAAGCATAGCAAAAAAAAGAAAGGAATAAAAAATGTCAAAACGCAATCATAGAGCGGCTTTTTTGGGGGGGGGGGTAGCCTATAATAGCCTCGTAGCAAGTCTTTACAGTAGATTAATAAACCGTATATTTGATAAAAAATCAAATTCTAACACTTTACACGGTTATAACAATGAATGTCATAAAATGTCCCAGTGTAGTGGATTGTTACGTCACTTTGTGGAGAAAGTTTCACACTTGGGAGTAAATGTTCCTCACAATGACATGTCATTTTTACATGTCATTGTGAGGAAAGATAATGAACAAGTAATGAATGGATTGAAACAGAGTGACGTCGTAATCTTGAACACAGAAGAAACCCTCACCCGAATTTGTAACGTTCACTCTAGTTCACGAACAAATTCTGCCCTCTCACAAAGAGAGAGGGCTAAAGACGAAAAGAACTTAGTGCCTATTAATAAGAAAGTTGCATTCACACTCGCAGAAGTTCTAATCACCCTTGGAGTAATTGGAGTAGTAGCAGTACTAACAATGCCAACATTACTAAAAAACATAGCAGAACGAAGTAATTCAGAAGCTCAAGCCAATTTAGCTCAAAAAATTACAAAATCCATGGACTTAATGAGAGCAGATGGAGGACTAGAAAGAACATATAATAGCACAGATGAATTTGTAGATGAATTCTCAAAATATATAAAAATAAGTACCAGATGTGATGCAGCACACATTGCAGATTGTTGGCCTACAAAAACAGTAACCACAACAGATGGTGAAACTTATGACGTATCAAAAGCCAAAACTGGTAAAAATTTAAACTTAAAAGATAACAAAAGTGACAACGTAGGTATTATCCTAGCTGATGGAGCAACACTAATTATGACTTACAATCCAAATGCAGGGATAATCGGTGATGGAGATACAGTAACACCAAGTTTTGCAGATTTACCGATAGGCTTTGGAAGAACTAAAAAGTTTGCATACACAACAAGTGTAACAAGTTCAATAGATTTTGTAATGGACGTAAATGGTTTTAGAGGACCAAATAGTGAACCACGAAACGGTAAACAATATGATATAAGAAGTTTCAATGTTGCAAGATTCAGTAAAGGTTGTGCTGGTAATGAAATAAAAGGTATTGGCTGTGTTTACCAGTTACCATCATATTCACCATTGGATACTACAAAAGAAGAGAATAAAAAATATGATTCTAAATATGCGAGTCCAAATAACTATTGGGCAGGCGCAAAGAAAGCATGCGATGAAGTAGGTATGAGTTTACCTGCTTTTTCAAAGTTGAAGAATTGGAAATATCTATTATCTCCATCAATACATTATTGGTCTTTAGATGGTCATGGTCGTTATGCATATTCAATTAGTACTAATGGATCATATGATGAAAGTAAAAATTATAGTGATGCAAAAGTTTTGTGCGTAGGTGATTAGATTTTTCAAAGTCTATAGCTCTATAGGTGGATAGGTCGATAAGTGATTTACGGGGAAGTGGGGATTTTATCCCCGCTTCTGGTATTTTGTAATACGTCATACTGAGGTCGCACGAGCAGAGGCTGAAAGGCGGAGCCAGAGCCGTTTAATTCGAGTGCGAATTGCCGAATATCTCATAATTTTTTCTATTTTATGAGATTCTTCGCATTCGCTCAGAATGACAGAATAATTATGTAGTTCGGATTTACTAATCCGATACGTAAAATTTATCGTATTGGCATAGATGCCAACCTACATTTGTAATTATTCCTTTGTTATGGATTACGACACTAGCTACTGTTTTTAATTTCAATATCAAATGATTTTATACCCGTTCGTAATGACATGATAAATAAACCCTCACCCTAGTCCTAAGCCATAAATGGGCGATGGTGCGTAAGGGCATAAAACAATAAAGCACTACTGTTTCAAGTAGTGCTTTATATGATTAGTTCCTTCTAAAAATTTACTCAACATATTCTTCTAAACGTTTTTTACGGTTAGGGTGACGAAGTTTTCTTAATGCTTTTGCTTCGATTTGTCTGATACGTTCACGAGTTACACCGAACAATTGTCCAACTTCTTCCAATGTTCTTTGGCGACCGTCGTCCATACCAAAACGTAATCTCAATACATCACGTTCTCTTGGTGATAATGTACACAAAACTTCTGCCAAGTCTTCTTTTAACAATTCAGAAGCAACCATTTTTACCGGAGCATCAGCTTCTTTATCTTCAATAAAATCACCTAAACGAGAATCTTCTTCTTTACCAATTGGAGTTTCCAATGATAGAGGTTCTTGTGCAATTTTGATGATTTCACGAAGTTTTGAAATTGAAACATTCATTTCTGCTGCAAGTTCGTCTTCGGTTGGTTTTCTTGACAAATCTTGAGCTAATTTTCTTGTCACTTTTTTCAATTTGTTAATTGTTTCAACCATGTGAACAGGAATTCTGATTGTTCTTGCTTGATCTGCAATAGCACGAGTAATTGCTTGTCTAATCCACCAAGTAGCATAAGTGGAGAATTTGAAACCTCTTTCATGGTCAAATTTTTCTGCAGCTCTGATTAGACCTAAATTACCCTCTTGAATCAAGTCAAGGAATAACATTCCACGTCCAACATATTTTTTAGCAATACTTACAACTAAACGAAGGTTTGCTTGAACTAGTTTTCTTTTAGCGATAGCTCCTGGAGTACCACCTTCTAAAATTTTTCTTGCTAATTCAATTTCTTCATTAGCTGATAATAATTTAATTCTACCAATCTCACGTAAGTATAATCTTACCGGATCGTCAATTGCGACATTTTTAGGAACTTCCAAATCGCTTGGGTCGGGTTCATCTGATGAATGCATCATATAAATGTCTTCCGGTGCCATTTTGTCACCCATTTTTGAAGTAACGATATCTTCAATATTATCGGTTGAGATGTCAACATTCATATAATTAATTGAATCGTGATCAGAACTTAAAACTGAATCCTCATTAATATCTTGTAAGTCTAGTGATTCATCTTCCATTACACTAACTACTGAGGAGCCTGGTTGTCTTTTTTTTGTCATCTAATTTTTCTCCGATTTTTGTATTTTTTTCTTTATTTTATCTCTAAGTTTTATTTGAAATTCTAGGGCTTCGGGATCATCATCGTTAATCCCTTTGTATTTTTTCTTAATGTTTTCGATTTCTTTAACCTGTCTGCAACGATTAATTTTTCCTATTGTTTCTTCTATCACACTTCGAAAATCTTCTTCCGACAGACCTTTATATGCTTCTGATGTTGCCAATAATTCGGGTAAAATCGCCTGTGCGTCCGGATTGTCAACAAATTCAGTATATAAATGTTCGATTAATTCTTTCACATTATTTACGGTACATGTCAATTTGTCAATTGTAGATTTTACAATTATTAATATTTCATCATCGAATGTAACGTCGCCTATCATTTCATTTATTTGAGTAAATGTATAAGGGCTGTCAGATACTAAAAAAACACTCAATAAATTTTTTTGCGCTTTTTGGAGTACTGTGTTATTTTTTGTTACATTTTTTACTATTCTTTCTACTCGTGGAATGTTTGCTCTTTCAAAATTTCTAATTTCAGAATTTATGGCTTGGCTATTGATTGATAATGATTGAGCGACCATTTCAACGTATTCCGCTCTTATGATTTTGTTTTTAATTTCAACAAGTATCGGAATAATTGAACTTACAAGTTGAGCTTTTTCTTGTGGTGTGGAGAATTTATCTTTATTTTTTAAGATGCTTTCCAATTGAAAATCAATAAACAACGGAGCATTTTCCATATACATTTTGTATGCATCAGCGCCAACTGAACGAACAAATTCATCTGGGTCTTTTCCCTCAGGTGGTGCAATTACTCTGATTTCGCAAGCATATTTGTCATTATCTGAAGATACATAGCTCTCATCAAATTGTTTTATATTTCCTAATCCTGCAAAAACTTCTTTGATAATTGCAGCGCCTCTTGCAGTTGCTTTTTGTCCGGCAGAATCTGTATCAAAAGATAGGTAAATTCTTCTTGACTTTGTGTATCTTGAAAGTAATTTTACGTGGTCCGGAGTTAGGGAAGTTCCGCAAGATGCAACACAGTTTTCAATACCGTGTGCTTGAGATGAAATTACGTCAAAATATCCCTCCATCAAAATTACGGAGTCGTTTTCTTTGATTGCATCTTTTGCGGTGTAAAGTCCATAAAGAATTTTACTTTTGTTATAAATCAAAGAATCTGATGAATTTAAGTACTTTGAAATTTTTACATTTGGGTCTGTTTCCAGAGTTCTTGCACCAAATGCTACAAATTCACCATTTTCGTTTTGAATTGGGATAATAACTCTGTTTCTAAATCTATCTATATATCCGCCTTTTTCACTTTTTAAAATTAGTCCGGCTTTTTCAAGTATGTCGTTAGAAAAATCTTTTCTTAATTCATCATACAAAGTTGAGTAGGCTTTTGGAGCAATTCCGATATGAAATTTTTTGATAATATCTGTTCCAATTCCTCGTTTTGTTAAGTAATCAAGTGCGATATCGGAATTTGAACTTTTCCCACGAAGTAGCAAATCGTGATAATATTCAGCTGCAACCATTGTTGCTGCCATCATTTGTTCTTTTATTTCTTTTAATGAACCGTCTGTTTTTTTGTGTGAACGTGGAACTTCAAGTCCGAATTGGTCTGCAAGTTCAATAATTACATCTTTAAACTCTTTATTTTGAGTTTTCATTATGAACTTTAGAGCATCTCCGGCTTCCCCGCAACTGAAACATTTATAAATTCCTAAATGTGGGGTTACGCAAAATGATGGGTTTTTATCTTTGTGAAACGGGCATAATCCCCAGTAGTTGTTTCCTTTTTTCTTTAGAACAACATCTTTAGATACTACTTCCACAATATCCAATCGGTCTTTAATCTGTTGTATTAATTCGTCCCACGTTCCAGCCATACCAAAATTGTAGCATTAACAAACTTTTTAGGAAAATGTTTGAGGTGAAATTCATATTTTCAGATGAAACAAGATAGAATTATTTTGCTTGTTCTTTATTTTCAAATTCTTTTGTTCCTGGGAATGAATTTGAACCTGTTCTCCATTTAGTAATTTGATATTGAAGTTTTGGAATAAATGTAGATAAGAACAATGCTGATGTAATAAATCCTGCACCCCAGTTAAGAGCATTCATTCTCAAGTTTTTGTTAGAAGCTTTTGAAATCATTTGAGATGTAACTTCTTTTGCATCAGTTTTTCTTGCAGTTTCAACAATTGATTTTACGTAATCTACAAGTTGCTTTTTAACATTATCTAAATCACTTTGAGCAACGTATGAGTATTTTTCCATAAATTTGTTGCCGAAAGTATTTTTGAAGAATTCTTGTAAAAATTCCGGATTATTAATATGTCCACCAGATAGAATATCTTTTGCTTGACCCTCAGTAAGGATTGAAACTCCTTTGATTTTAGGTTGAAGTTTTGACATTTTATCTGCGATTTGTTTGAATTCATCTAATTTTTCAGGAGATACAAGATTTTTCAATTCAGCCTTGAATTCTTCTGTATTAATAATTCTTGTTCCTTTACCAGTGAATTTATCTTTCAAGTTTTGAGGAAGTTCAACATCTTTGCCTAACATGTCTTTAGCAAATTTATCAATGTTAATTTTTTCAGCATTTGAGTCTTCCATATAATTTTGCATATATTTAGATGCAAATTCTGCTGAAACTGGGTCAAGTCTTGTTGGATTTCCGTTTTGTTCAATTCTATTTAACCAGTTGTTCATGTTGTTCATATTGAACATGTAGAAGTAAATTGAACTTAAATCTCTGAATAGAATTTCAATTCTTTCATCATTGTTTCTTGCAGAGTATGCACGACCGGAAGCTGTACCTGCATCAACTGAAAGGAGTTTATAGTTTCTGTCGCTTTCAAATTTGTTTGCTATTGATAGCAAATTCATACCGAAAGAAACATCTTTTTTATCATCTTTTTGGTCTTTTTGCTTAATAAAGTTATCCATTGAAACTTGTTGATTATTCAATGGTTTATTTTCAGTTTGTTGAGGTTTATTCTTGTGATAAGAACGAGTAATTGCTTGATTTATTTTAGGTAATACAAAACCAATAAATGCGTTTGCAATTACGACACTTGAAATAACTTTGGCAAATTTGAACTTAGCCATTGTACTTTCAAGAATTTTCTTACCATTTTTAGTTGTTTCTGAATTTAAGTAATTATCAAGAGGTTTTCTTACATTATCACTTGCAATATCAACTGTTTTGCTTGGTAATTTAAGAATTTTTTGACCAAGTTTTTCAAATAAATAATTTAATGCCGTTACGCCACCAAGCCAAAATACAGCGCCTGAAAATTCTTCGGTAATTCTTTCTCTGGCTTCGTCAAAACCACCTCTTTGGTAGGCTTGATAAGTTCTTCCGGCTTCAACAAAAGCTTCAAGAGCAATTACGGGCAAAAAACCGTCACTTGCTGCTTGTTTTACTATATTTCGGGCTATAACTTTATTTGTATTTGCTATTGGGATTCTAATTGACATAATTTATTATTTAAAACTTTCTTCCCCTTAAATGTATCTAAAGATGATTTTTTGCCATGGTTAAGTAATCTTTTAATATTTTGTTACATAGTAATGAGTTTTTGCAATTATATGTTACAAATATTTAAGTGTTATAATATTAATAGCAATATTTTTCTTGTTTGGTTTTTGCTAATATACAAAGGTGTGTGAAGATTATGATTAACAAAATTGTATCAAGCAATGTAAATAGCTATAATTACTTGAATTCTCAGAAAAAGAATGTCAGTTTTTCTTCTGAAAATTCTCAGTCAAAACCGTTGAACAATAAACAAAAAGCAGTTATTTTAGCAACATCAGCTGCAGGCATGATTCCTGTAATGGCAGTACTTGCAAAGATGAAAGGTTTTTCTTTAAATCCTGCTAAAATTATGAAAACGCCAATAAAAGATTGGGCTATTTTTAAATACTCACCGAAAGATAAGGCAATTGAATTTGAAGAACCGCAAATTATTTCTATGGCATCAGCTTCTGTTGTTGGAGGTTTTGTCGGAGGTTCAATTGTAGATGACAAATCAAATTTAAAAGCTAAAAAAAGAGAAGTATTAAATCAAGTTTTAGGTAATGTAATAGTTCCTGTAATGTGTGTTGGAACTGGTTCAAGAATATTTAACAATTATGCAGAAAGATTACAAAATTTAATGCCACAAATTGATAGTAAAAAAAGTGTAGCAAAAGTTTTCAATACTTGTATAAAAAATGTTCCAAATGGTATTTCAACTCTAGGATTTTTAGGGTTGGGTGTTTATTTAGGTAACAAAGTTTCAAATTTGATTAACGAAAAAATTTACCACAAAAAAGTTGATAGAAATATTAAAACAAGTGATTTTGCACCTCACGTAGATGATTTGTGTATGGCAACATCTATGATGAATAAAGAATCTTCATTTGGTTCAAAATTAGGCAGAGTTATTCCTCTTGCATTACTAGTTCCTGGGTATGAAACAGGAACAGCTCGTGAAAAATAATTTCAGTCTGATTTTATGTTAAAATATTTTTATGAAGATATTAGGCATAGATCCTGGAATGGCAATTGTTGGTTATAGCATTGTTAACTATGACGGCAAAAATATTGAACTTGAACATTCCGGTTCAATTCAAACTCCTAAAGGGGAAAGAGAATCTGCAAGATTATTAGAAATTTTCAACGATATGACTTCTATTGTTGAAAAATATAAACCTGATGTTTGTGCAATTGAAAAATTATTCTTTTTCCGAAATCAAACAACAGTTATGCCTGTTGCTCACGCAAGAGGAGTTATTTTAACCGTGCTTGAAAAATTTGGAATTCCGATTTATGAATACACTCCAATGGAAGTTAAGCAGATTTTGACGGGTTATGGTAGAGCAAGTAAAAAAGAAGTAGAGCAGATGGTTAAAATTGCATTAGAGTCTGAAAAATTACCAAAACTAGATGATACTGTAGATTCAATTGCGATTGCTATTTCTTATACTAGAAGCCATAATGCTTTAGAAGATTTGAAAAAATTTGAGTTTTAATTAAGTAAATGGTAGAATAAATTTAAGATTATGGATAAATTTATAATTAAAACAATTGTAGTGTTAAGCTTGATTTTGGGCGCAATTTTAGGTTTGCTTGCTCCTATTCCGTTTGTTGGAATGGTGGTGCTTTTTACGGCATTACTTTTAGCCGCTCCGCTTGTAGTTATTTATTTGATTATGGACGGGAAGTTTGATTTAACTACAATAAAAGACAGTATTATTACAGGTGCATTGATTGGTTTTGTATCAAATATCGCATTTTCAATAGTGTATGCAATTGTTATGGCTATTCTTGTAAAAGCATTTAATTTTACAACTAACTTTTTACTAACTGCAATGATTACTCATTCTCCAATATGGTTGCTTGGAGTATTTATTATATTTATTGGAGTATTGAGTGCGGTTACAAATGCTTTTTCAGGATTTATTACATACTATGTTATAAATTTTATCCGAGATATGTATGAGAAAAAGCACGAAATTAATAATAAAAAGGAAATATAGATGACTGAATTCAAATCAAAAATAAGAACGATAGAATGGATTGATACATATTCAAGAATGGTTGATCAAACAAAATTCCCAGACAAATTTGAATATGTAGATGTTAAAAATGGGCAAGATATGTTTGATGCAATCAAAACAATGATTGTACGTGGCGCTCCGGCTATTGGAATTGCAGGCGCTCATGGGGTTGTTTTGTATGCGCAAGAACTTGCTAAACAAAATCTATCAAGAGAAGAATTTATAAAACAATTACTTGAAAAAGCTGATTATATGGCTAGTGCAAGACCTACTGCCGTAAATCTTATGTGGGCAGTTGAAAAGCAAAAAGAAATTATTAAAAATTCAAAATCCGATATTCCTGATTTGATAAAAGAATTGGCTTCAAATGGTAAAAAATTAGAACTTGAAGACATTGAAATTAATAAAAAAATTGGTGATTATGGAGCAGAAGTCGTTCCAAAAGGTGCAACAATTTTAACTCACTGTAATGCCGGAGCATTAGCTACTGTTGGATATGGAACAGCTTTAGGTGTTGTTAGATCTGCATTTGCAAAGGATAATACTGTTCAAGTTTTTGCAGATGAAACAAGACCTCGTCAACAAGGGGCAAGAATTACAACACTTGAACTCACTATGGACGGAATTCCTGTAACATTGATTACTGACGGTATGTGTTCATATTTTATGAAAAAAGGTATGATTGATATGGTTTGTGTTGGAGCAGATAGAATTGCTGCAAATGGTGATGCTGCTAATAAAATCGGAACTTACACTGTTGCTATTGCTGCAAAATATCATAATATTCCATTTTATGTTGCGGCTCCGTTATCAACAATTGATACAAGTATTAAAACGGGTGATGATATTGTAATTGAAGAACGTTCACATGACGAAGTTACCCACATCAATGGAAAAACAATTTGTGCCGAGGGTGTAAATATTATAAACCCTGGGTTTGATGTTACTCCGCACGAACTTATTACAGGTATTATTACCGAAAAAGGAATTTTAAGACCTGATTATAACAAATCTATTGCAGAAGTATTTAAAGGAGTTTAAATGGACAAGAAAAAATTAACCGTATTAGCTATTATTATTGCTACAATTATTTTGGTTGGAGCATTAAGCTTTGCAGCAGGATTTTTCGTATCTAAAATGAAAGGTTATGAACCTTTTGCTAAAGATACCCAATATAAATATATTATGAAATTGCAAGATAAAGTTGAAAAGAACTGGACACCTCCAAAAGATGTTAAATTGAAAGAGGTTCCGGTTGTTTCATTCAATCTTCACAAAGATGGAAAAATTACAGACGTAATATTGAAAACATCTTCCGGAAACAAACAAGTTGATGATTTGGCGGTTAAAACTATTAAAAAATCAGCACCATTTGCAAAGTTGCCAAAGAATGTTGATGCAGATGTTATTGATTTTGACTTTAGGTTTGAATTCTATCACCCAGAACAAGAATAATAATATTTTTGAATAAATTAAAAGGCCGGAATTAAATGTTCCGACCTTTTTTAGTGTTTAAAATCTAAAATCTCTTTGTCCGTTTTCGATATTGTGAAGATTTTGTTCAACTGCACATTCAATTTTTTGATTATCAAAAGTTTGAAGTTCTTTTTCAATCAATTTTTCTCCAACTTTTTTAGTTTCAGGAGATGCATAATCTTCTAAATATTCTTTGAGAGTCATTATTGCATTTGGGTGACAAAAATTGTGGATTTTTTGTTCTTTACAGATTTCCATAAATCTATCTCCAACTCTTCCCTCTCTATAACAGGCTGTGCAAAAACTAGGTACATAACCAAGTTCCATAAGCCATTTTACAATATCATCAAGGCTTCTTCTATCTTCAACATCAAATTGTGCTGTTTCTTCTTCTGTGGCATCTTCTGGGTGAGCATAACCACCGACACTTGTTTTTGAACCACCGCTGATTTGAGAAACCCCGAGTTTTAAAACTCGTTCTCTACATTTTTTTGATTCTCTTGTAGAAATAATCATACCTGTGTATGGGGTTGAAATTCTTATGCAGGCTACGATTTTTGCAAATGTATCATCATCTATTCCGTTGTCAAAAGTTGATGGGTCAATATCGTCCGCCCTTCTGATTCTTGGAACTGAAATTGTATGAGGACCAACTCCAAATGCTGCTTCTAAGTGTTCCGCATGCATAAGTAGTGCGGTGAATTCGTAGCGGTAAAGTTCAAGTCCAAATAGAACCCCAAGTCCTACATCATCAATTCCACCCTCCATAGCTCTATCCATTGCTTCTGTATGGTATGCATAGTTATGTTTTGGACCTGTCGGGTGAAGTGTTTCATAAGATTCTTTATTATATGTTTCTTGAAATAATATGTAAGTTCCGATTCCTGCCTCTTTTAATTTTTTGTAATTTTCAACGGTTGTTGCTGCAATATTGACATTTGCTCTTCTGATTGCACCATTTTTATGGTGAACAGAATAAATTGTTTTTAATGATTCTAAAACATATTCAATAGGGTTATTAACAGGGTCTTCTCCTGTTTCTATTGCAAGTCTTTTGTGTCCCATATCTTGAAGTGCGATAACTTCTTCCCTGATTTCATCTTGTGTCATTTTTTTACGTGGAATGTGCTTGTTCTTTGCATGATATGGACAATAAACACAACCATTTACGCAATAATTTGATAAATATAAAGGAGCAAAAAGTACAATTCTGTTTCCGTAATAATCTTCTTTGATTTTTTGTGCAAGTGCAAAAATTTCTTGATTTTTTTCATCAATTTCACAATCTAATAAAACGGCTGCTTCTCTGTGAGTTAAACCTTTTCCAAGTTTTGCTTTTTCTAAAATTTTGTCGATAAGTTCAATATTGTTTTTATTCTCTTGTGCATATTTTAATGTATCTAAAACTTCTTCGTGATTGATGAATTCTTCTGCTTTATGTGATTTTGGATTGTACATACTTTCTCTCCATTTTGGGTAAATTTAGCTTCTTTGCTCATGATAAAACTTTAAGAATAAATGTAAAGTATTCTCAAAGTTAGCATTTGAATTTTACAAATTGCCTAAACTTATTGATTGACCTATAATTTTGTTATGAAAAAGTTTGACTTTTTTAATCAGTATAGGGATCCTGTTATTGTAATCCGAAATTATGAAGATGTTGTTTTTAAAAACAATATTTTTTGTCGTGTATTTCAACAGTTTGGGGATATAAGAAAATTTGCCCATAAAATGACATTTGATTTTTGTCCTATGGATAGCGAAAATGTCGATTTGTATTCTCCGGTTTTTCAGGCGATTGTTTCAAAACAAAACTTTTTTGCAAGAGTTTCTTATACCTCATCATCAAACAATACTTCATACTATGATTTAACAGCAGTTAAACGAGGAGCGTATACGATTATATTTCTTGTTGATGTAACTTCTGAAGTTATGTTGAAAGATAATCAGAAAGAAAAAGCGGTCTATGAGGATAAATTATCTAAACTTGAAGAAGAAAATGATGAACTCCAAAAAATTAGACAAAAAGCTCAATCACAAGCTTTTAAAATTGCATTAATTAATAAAGTTTCAAATATCATAAGAGCATCAATGGATATTTCTATGATTTTGAACTCCGGTTTGCGTGAACTTGCAATAATGTTCGGCTGTTTCAAGGCTTATTATGCATCATCAAAAGATTTAGGTTTTTGCATTGAGGAGATTTATGGTGAAAATAATATCCCAAAAGGTACGGAGATTTCATTTGATGCTCTTGCAATGAAGTATTTGAATTCAGGTAAAATTTCAATAAGTTATTCTTTGATGGAATATGTTGGCGCAGAACCTTTTAAACAGTCAGTTTTGAGAATTATTGTTCCTGTATTCCATTTGCAAAAAATGATTGGCGTAATTGTTCTTTTGAGTTATCAAAAACGTGAATTGAATGAAGAAATTGAAATTCTTGATGCTGTGTCATCTCAATTGGGTAACGCAATTATCAGAGCCGAACTTTATCAAAAGAATGCAAAGAACGTCAAAGATTTGAAAGCCGCTCTTAACGAGTTGAAAGAAACTCAACTGCAATTGATAAATTCTGAAAAAATGGCATCACTTGGTCAATTGGTTGCGGGTGTTGCTCATGAGATTAACACGCCTGTTGCTTCAATCAAATCAAATAATTCAATCATTTCTAAATTGATTTCTCAAATTGAACAAGATGATTTGAGAGAAATGTTTACTCAAGTAAATTCAATTGATAAAGAAGCAATTCAGAGAATTAGTAATATTGTTGTTTCATTAAAAAAGTTTGTAAGGCTTGATGAAGCGGAGTTGCAAGAGGCTAATATCAATAAAGAAATTGATTTGACACTTGATTTGATTAGTCATGAAACGAAAAATAAAATTGAAATAGAAAAACATTATGGTGATATTCCACCGATAAAATGTTATCCGAATATGTTAAATCAAGTGTTTACGAATATTTTAGTCAATGCATGCCAAGCAATTGATGCCAAAGGCAAAATTACTATTACTACGGATTTTCAAGATGGAAATCTTATTGTGAAAATTAAAGATAATGGACAAGGTATTCCAAAAGAAAATTTAAATAAAATTTTCACTGTTGGATATACGACAAAGGGTGTAGGAGTTGGTACTGGTTTGGGGCTTGCAATCAGTCAAAAGATAATAAATAAACATCATGGCAAAATCCAAGTGTTTAGTGAAGTCGGGGTTGGAACAGAATTTATTATTACTATCAAAGGTGAGTAGTATATTGTTAAGACATGTTAAAAATTTTGTCGTTTTATACTTAAATTAGATGTATCTTTAGAAAAACAATTATAGAAATTTTTAAAATTATTTATACAATTGAAGTGTAAAGTTCAAAAATGTGTTATTATAGTAGTACAAAAGAAATAAGTGTCAGTCTTACCCTTAATCAAACATCTGACATCAAGAAAGTGTATAAGTAGTAGGAAAAACTTAACAATAAAATATGAATTGTAAACAAAGGTTAACACATAAATAATAAAAAACGCAATAATATTCGTAGCAAATACTTTATATAAGAGTAGGTAGGTATGAATATTTATTGTTGTGTCGGAGGAAAATAATGACAATTAGTGTGAACAGTAAGAAAAAACAAGTAAAAAAATCATTCGATGAATTGCTAACTGACTTGAAAACAAGTAACTCAGAAAAAGTCAGATACAATGCAGCTCGTATTTTGGGTGAAATGGGTGATTCAAAAGCCGTTGAACCTTTAATTGATGTTTTAAAACATGATAAAAACGGATCTGTAAGATTGTATGCAGCAAGAGCTTTAGGCGAATTGGGTGATTCCGCAGCTACAACTCACTTAATTGAATCTTTACGTGAAGATAGAAACGTAGATGTTAGAGTTCGTGCAGCAAGAGCATTAGGTCGTTTAGGCGGTGCAATTGTTGTTGAACCTTTAGTAGAAGCTTTAAATGATGAAAATCCTCAAGTTTGTATCACTGCAACTGATGCTTTAATTGAAATTGGTGATGTTGCAACTGATGCTTTGATTGCATCTTTAGATCATGAAAAAGTTAACGTAAGATGTGATGCAACAAGAGCTTTGGGTGAAATTGGTAACAAAAAAGCTGTTGATAAGATTATTAATATGTTGTATGACGAATGGGTTAACGTAAGAATTTATGCAGTAACTTCATTAGGCAAATTGAACGATACAAAAGCTGTTCCTGCATTGATTGATGTTATGAAAAACCATTCAGAAAACGAACTTGTTAGAGCTGGTGCTGCTGCTGCATTGGGTGTTTTAAGAGACCCAAGAGCATTGATGCCTTTGAGAGAATTGATTATGGAAGCTGAAGAGTTGGGTGAATTAGAAGACACAGCTTTGAAATCATTCAAAAAAATCATGGCTGCAAATTGGCAATCAATCCCTGGTGCAACTCCTCAAAAGAAACCAGCAGGTACTTTTTAATCAGCTAATGGTTATTTAATTTATATAAATTTAAAGGCGGTTCAATGAATCGCCTTTTTAAATGCTTTATATCTATTCAGAATCAGCTTCCGGTTTTCTGTGTAAATACTCCATATTGCCAAAATTTATTACGTAATAAGCACAACCCCAGCCATAATCTCCAGTATCTCTACAAGTTGTTTTATAAGTGTTGCTTGAATTGTCAGGGTGTCCAGATGGAACAAGTCCTAAAATAGGTCTATATGTAAATTCAAAAATATCCTTTCCCCATGTATTAGGAGGAGCAGCTCCATTTGTATCAATTAAAAAGTACAAATACATATCAGCTTCAATTTCAGCACTTTCGATAGCAAGAGATGTTCCATTTAATAGTGATACATAATATTTTGAGTCCTCCTTTGTATTTGTTTTTTTAATTCCGTTTAAGCTTTGCATAGTTTCAGGAAAACATTTGTCACTTTTTTCCATCTTCATACCACAATCAATGTTAGTTTTTAAGTATGGAATGATTTTTTCTGCAACAATAGCTGTACTTTCATCATTTCTTCCTGTTATGCCCCATTCTTCTGGGTAACCGTTTTCTTCTCCACAAAGTTTAAGAGCTTGCGTAAGGATTGAATATGTTTCTTTCAGGCGACTGACTGTTTGTTTTTCGTAATACTTTTGCATAAGAGTTGGAATTGTCATAGCTGCCACAATTCCTATTATACCAAGGGTGATTAAAACTTCAGCAAGAGTAAAGGCGGCTATTTTATAATAGTCATTCTGAACTTGATTCAGAATCTCCTTAATTTTACTCCCTCGCCCTTTTGAAAGGGAGAGGGTTTGGGTGAGGGTTGTTCCAGTGTTTGAGATTACGACGTCACTCTGTTTCAATCCATATCCCATTTGTTCATTATCTTTCCTCGTAATGACATGTAAAAAATTCATGTCATTGTGAGGAACATTTATTTTCAGGTGTGAAGTTTTCATTACGAAGTGACGTAACAATCTACAACACTGGGATATTTTACCCCCAATCGAAATCATAGATTTCGGTTCCCCCGCAAGGGTGGAACAAAGAAAGTTATGAGATTCTTCGCTTGATGCACTCGCATTAAATGATGCCTTGCATTCTCTGCTCATGCTGCTCAGAATGACGTTATTTTCACTTTTTTTAATTAAAAACATTTATTAATCTCCAAAATTTAAAGTATTACTTTATTAAGTATAAAGTATTTATTTTAATTAATCAATATTATTAAATATTTTGTTTATGTTTAAAATTCTGAAAATTATTCATAATTTACTAAGAACAAAGGGTTAAATTATGGAAGATATAAAAATACTTATCGGAAAACGAATAAAAACTATCAGAAAAAATAAAAAATATACACAAGAACAATTGGCAGAACTTGTTGGGATTGAACCGCAAAGTTTGAGTTATATGGAAACAGGAAAATTTTCACCATCTCCTGATACTTTACAAAAATTGGGCAAAATTCTTGATGTTCAACCATACGAATTTTATTATTTTGAATCTGTTAGTGAACAAGAAATGGAAGAACAAGTTGTTAGTGCAATGAAATCCAATAAAAAGTTTTTAAAAATGGTTTATAATCTTTATTGTTCTTTAAAATACGATTTGTAATCAAATAATGCATACAAAAACACCTGCTGAATTTTTCAACAGGTGTTCTTTAGATTTAAAATAGTTGTTAAAACTAGTCTTCCATAGCTTTAATATCAACAACTTCTTCAGTTTCTTTTTCTTCTTTAACATCACGGATTGAAGCTTTGTCAGAAGAAATATTTTTATCTTTTAGCTTAGTGATTTGTCTAGCTAATTTGTCAGCTAATAAGTCAATGCTTGCGTACATTGATTCAGCTGCTTCTTCACAACGGATACTGCCTGTGTTTGTTTTACATGTAACTTCTGCGATATGTTTGCCTTCAGCAGCAGGATTTTTAATTACAGATAAAACAACGTCAATACCTTGAATTTGGTCGTAACGAGTAGCCACTTTACCAATTTTTTCTTTAACGTAAGCTTTAATTGCTTCTGTAATTTCAATGTTTCTTCCGTTTACGTGTATGTGCATCTAAAACCTCCAATTTTCTATACTGCTTTGTCAGTATAACACAATTTTAATAATTTTTAAAGGGTGAATTGATTATTCGTCTGCCAAAAATTGTGGTAATTCAACGTCTGGAGTTCCAATAACTCTAACCAATTCTAATACAGATGCTTTCATTTGACATTTTTGAGAAGAACCGCTAAAGAAATCTCTGTAAAAACAACCTTCGCAATTGCAACCTCTTTTATAACATTCTAGGGCTGTTGTCGTCCATCTTCTGACTGCAACTGCTCTTCCCATATCCCTACTTCTAAACAATTTATAAAATCTCCACTTATCTGATTACTAATTCGATATCCTAAATAAATATATCGAGTATCTCCCCTAAAGCCGTCATATCAATGTCTTGCGACTTCATACTTTTATTATAAAAAATCAGAGCTTTTTTTCAAGGTCAGAACATGTTGTTATGAAGTTTTGTAACGTATAGCTAAAACTCTCTCATATTGTACTTTTCAAGATTTTGACATGGCTGAAACCATGTCATATCATGAGCTGGGGAATTTTAAACCATGGAAAACCATGTTATGACATGCATTTGCATGGTTTTTGCTCTTATTAAGATTTGTAAAAAATTTTAAATATTCCCCAACTGGGCATGCCTTGTTGGAGGATAAAATTCTAAATGTTAATGTGTTCATCAACCAATTCATTTAACTCAACTTCAAGTATTTGAGCCAAATTTCTTAAATAAACTATTGTTGGATTTGTCAATCCTCTTTCAACCTTGCTGTAATAACTTTTGTCAATATTTAATTTATTTGCAATATCATCTTGCGAAAGCTTTTTTATATTTCGTAAAATTTTGAGTTTTATACCTAACCGTTGTAAATATTCTTCATTAGTCATTTTACAATTTTAAAAAGTTGACTAATCTAATACAATAGTTTATGTTCATAATATAATGGTTTATAAACTATTATATTATGAATAAAGTAATATTTTATATGAAAGTAAGCTAATAAAAGAAAGGTCTAAAATGTTAACACATACAATTGTGAGGAAAAAAGTTGAGCAAAGTATGAAACAGTCTATACAGAGTGATGCCGTAATTTTGAACACCGGTGAACCCCTCTTCCTTGACAAAGGGCGAGGGAGTAAAGAAATGACAATTAATAATAATGCAAATAGTGAAATGAAAGATAAAATGAAATTACTTATAGACTTATCCACTTATCAATCTATCAACTTCAATAATTATTCCCTCGCCCATTTATGGGAGAGAGCTAGGGTGAGGAGTGCTTTTACTTTGGCGGAAGTATTAATCACTCTTGGCATAATCGGAATTGTTGCTGCTATGACTATTCCAACTTTGATTTCTAAAAATCAAAAACGTGTAATAGAGGCAAAATTAAAAGAAGATTATTCTATCATTCAACAGGTTATTAAATCCAATGAGAGTAATGATGTTGATATGAGTATGTTACTTAAAGATGAGGACGCAAATTCGCAAAAAGAGTGGTTTGAAACATATTTTGCTCCGTATATGAAATATTCTCACGTTTGTTATGATGAAGCAGGTTGTTGGCAAAATAAAGGTAAAAATAGAACTCTTGATGGTGGTATTGTACACGATGATAGGCAAAATATTGGTATAGGTTTAGATATTGTAACAGTTAAGTTGAATAACGGGACAAATATTTGCATGGACGTTTGGGGTGCATATAGCTTATGGAATAGATTTGGAATTAATACTTCAAACCCAGGGTTAACTATTTATATTGATACAAATGGTGATAGCGGTCCTAATGTCATTGGTAAAGATATTTATGTTTTGACATATACTTCTGAGAATGGAATTTTACCTGCGGGTTTTCACAAGACAGTTGAGGAAATAGATAATAATTGTAGCGAAAAAGCTAAAGGAGAAACTTCAGGCTTATTCTGTTTGTTGAGAACAAAAAACAATGGTTGGACAATACCAGACGATGTTTGGAAGTTGAAATAAATTTGGAGGACAGATATTATATCTGCCCTCTTTAGTTATCGGTTGCGCTTTATCAGGTCATGCAAATCTGATATACAACCGTTCTGCACTCTGCTGCTTTGTTTGCATGTCCGCTATAATCGCGAAAGAAATTCAGCACTATGAGTACAAAAGTTAGATGTCCGTGTTTACATTTCTAATATAAATGTTTTGGAGTAAAGTAACATTGCCTTTGGTGTTAATTTTTTCCAAGAAAAACTTAGACTTTTGTTCAATAGATTTTTCTTTTTTATAAAAAATAATTTATAAAAAGGAGAAAATAATATGACATGTAAAATGTTATTTTTTGATTACCGAGAGTCTGAAAAGCAATTTTTTGAAAATCATAAATGTGATTATTTTGATTTGAAATTTTTTAATCACCCATTGAATGAAAAAACAGTTGAATCTTTATCGGAAGATGATTTGTCTCAAACAATGATTGTTAGCGTTTTTACAACTTCTCATGTTACAGAAAAAGTTTTAGAGAAGTTCAAAAATTTGAGGATTATTTCCACTCGTTCTACTGGGGTTAATCATATTGATGCAAAACCTTGCATTGATAAGAATATCGCACTAATAAATGTTGAGGGTTATGCTTGTAAATCAGTTGCACAGTTTACGTTTACAATAATTTTAATGCTTGTAAGACATTTGCTTCCTGCGATTGAATCTGTAAGACGTGGGGTTTGTGTTTTGTCGAACTTTACGGGGCAAGACCCGGATTCGTTGATTTTGGGGGTTGTTGGAACAGGTTCTATCGGGTGTGCTGTGTGTGAAATTGCTGCAAGTTTAGGAATGAAAATTTTGGCTTATGACCCATCTCCGAAAAAAGAACTTGTGAAAAAATATAAGGTTAGATATGTGGATTTTGAAGAGTTGTTGAAATTTTCAGATGTTATAACATTGCATGTCCCTTATTGTAAAGAAAATCATCATTTTATTTCTGCAAAACAATTTAGAATGATGAAAAACGGTGTTTATTTTGTGAATACATCTAGGGGCGAGTTGGTAAATCTTCAAGATTTGTTGAAGTTTGTAAAATCCGGACATATTAAGGGTGTTGGTTTAGATGTGGTTGCTTGCTTGGATTCTTCTTGCTTGGAGGAGTCAAAAGTTAATGAGAAAAAAGCATTGATGTGTCTTGAAGAATCAAATGTTGTTCAGGAGTTGAATAAACAACCGAACGTAATTATTACTCCGCATATTGCGTATGATACACAGGAATCTGTGGATTTTGTGCTTGCTCAAACTTTTGTTGGTGTAAAAGATTTTTTGTATGGCGGTACAAAGTATCGAGTATTTTAATATTTGTTTCACTCCCTCGCCCTTAGAATAAGGAAGAGGTCGGGGTGAGGGTTAAATTTAAACCAATATTGAAAAGTTCCGAAAAAAATGATATAATTGAAAAGTAAATAAAAATTCTTTCCTTAATTAGGAAGAGTTAGAGATGGTAACAACCTAATCTCAAACGTAGAATGCAAAAGTCACACACGAGTTAAGTATAGTAAAGAGAAAGGACTAAATAATGCTGAAATGCAGTCATAGAGCGATTTTAGGGGGGGGGGGTAACCCGTAATAGCCTTGTAGTAAAGGTTTTAACCGAATTAAAAAATAAAATTAACCGTATATTTGATAAAAA
>DJOE01000017.1 GCA_002438405.1 Cyanobacteria bacterium UBA6446 | reverse complement strand
ATAACTATCAAATGACAAAAGATGCAAATTTTACCTTTTTGACAAATGATGGAATGGTTTATTCTATACAAATACGTGGGTATTGCTCTAATTGTCTTTATGTCAATGGCTATATTGGAACGAATGGGGAACTTACTATTATTGTAGATATAAATGGATCAAAAAATCCAAATGTTTTTGGAAAAGATGTGTTTTTTTTGGGGGGTTCTAATTTTGACGATATTGGAATCCAACCTTTTGGATATGATAAAACAAATGATGAAATCAATGAAGATTGTAGCAAAGATGGTACAGGTCGTTACTGTGCTGAAAAGATTAAACGTGCAGGGTGGCAGATTGATAAAAGCTATCCATGGTAATAACAAAACCGGAGAACTATATAGCTCTCCGGTTTTGTATTTTAAATTATATTGATTGTTTATTGGCAAGTAATGTAACTCAACAATGTTCTTACTCCTGCTCCTGTTGCACCTTTGCAGAATTCTTTTTCTGGTTTTTCCAAGAATGCTGTTCCTGCAATATCAATATGAGCCCACTTAACATCATCAGTTACAAATTCTTTCAAGAACATGCCAGCAGCTGAAGCGCCACCATTTCTTGTTCCAGTGTTTTTCATATCAGCTACATCACTATTCATATTATCTCTGTACTCTTGCCACATTGGAAGTTCCCAATATTTTTCACCAACGTAACGACCTGTTTTAATAAGGTCATGTACAAATTCTTCATTATTACCCATAATTCCTGCAGCTGCAGTTCCTAAAGCAACAACGCAAGCGCCTGTTAAAGTTGCAAGGTCAATAACTTCATCAACTCCAAGTTCGCAAGCATAACAAAGTGCATCAGCCAAAGTCAAACGACCTTCAGCATCTGTATTGTCTACTTCAATTGTTTTACCATTTTTAGCTGTTAGGATATCTCCAGGTTTATATGAGCTTCCTGATGGCATGTTTTCACAAGCCGCAATGATACCGTGAACTTCAACATCTGGTTTAATTTTTGAAATGGCTCTCATTACACCTAAAATACAAGCTGCACCTGACATATCATCTCTCATTGTAAGCATAGAAGATGCAGGTTTGATATCTAATCCGCCACTATCAAAGCATAAACCCTTGCCAATGATTGCAATTTTTTTCTTAGGATTAGCCGGTGAATATTTCATGTGAATAAATTTTGGAGGTTGAACACTTCCTTGTGCAACAGCAGCGAATGCGCCCATTCCCATTTCACGAATTTTAGGTTCGTCATAAATTACAGTTTTAACTCCGTCAATTCCTTGCGCTATTTCAGCAAGTTTTGTTGGAGTTGCAAAAGCTGCAGGTTCATTGGCAAGATTTCTTGTAAATTTGATTGCTTCTGCTGCAATTTTTGCACCCTCAATATCGCTTGATACATTTGACAAGTAAACTTCTGAAATTCTGTGTTCTTTTTTAGTTTTGTATTTGTCAAAATGGTAGTTTGCAAGAGATGTTCCGATTATGGCAGGAACTCCAAAGCTATAATCTGTCGTAAAATCAAATGCAATTGATTTTGCTTTTAATTCAATACATTTTTTTACAGCTTTAGCAACATTTGCTCTAATTACATTATTATCCATTTGGTTTTCTTGTCCTAAACCGATAGCAAGAATTTGTTCTGCCGGATATTCTTTTTGTGTGTGAATAACAAAGATTTGTCCAGCTTTACCTTCAAATGATTTTGGCGCAAATCTGTTTACTAAAGCATTTGATGTTTCTTTTCCCTCAAATTTATTAATAATTAATACATCGCATGAAACATCTTTTGTCTTTTCTACAATTTTAATGTCCATATAATCTCTCCTTTTTCAAGGTAGATTATAACACTAATTGCCTCATAGTAAATAGGTACAAATGAATGAGAGCAGGAGTTTATTTCTTTGGAATACTATTTGTCAAAGAATTTATTGCAAATGAACGCAAGTCATAAGCTTGTGTATTATTAGGATCCATTTTGATAACAATATTTAAATCATCAATTGCTGCTAAGTATAATTTCAACTTGCAAAAAATAACGGCTCTTGTCATAAACTTGTCTTTGTCAGTATTATCAAGCTCAATTGATTTAGACAAATCTTGTTCAGCTTTTTTAAGGTCGCCATTCGTTTTGCTAATCAATGCCCCTCTATCAGCATAATAGTCTGACTCATTCGGATTAATTTCAATGGCTTTTGTAAAATCATCAATTGCAGATACATAGTGGTCTAAATTTTGTTCTGCAAGGCCTCTATTGTAATAAGCTGCATCATTACTTGGATTAATTTCTAATTCTTTTGTAAAATCAAGAATTGCATCTTCGTATTTTTTTAAACCAAGTTTTGCAATTCCACGATTGTAGTATGCTCTATTGAAATTTTTATTTAAGTAAATAACTTTTGTGTAATCCGCAATTGCTCCGTTATAGTCTTTTGAATAATATTTAACAACACCTCTATTATTATAAGCATCAACGTTGTTGTTATCTAGTTGGAGAACTTTTGTATAATCTTCAATTGCACCTTTGTAATCTTTTTTGTTTCTTTTAACAATTCCACGATTGTAATATGCATCAATATTATTTTCATCAAGTTTTATTGCAGATGTAAAATCGTTTATAGCTTCATCATACTTTCCTAAAAGGACTTCTGTTGTTCCTCTGTTTAAGTAAGCATTAATATTGTTAGGATTAAGTTCAAGTTCTTTTGTGTAATCTTCAATTACATCATCATAAGCTTTTAGGTTCGATTTTGCTAACCCTCTATTATAGTATGCATTTTCTCTATTGGGGTCAATTTCAAGTGCTTTTGTATAATCTTTTACAGCATCTTTGTAATTACCAAGAAGATATTTTGCATTTCCTCTTTTTGCATAAGCTTCAGCATTTTGAGGATTGATTTCAAGGACTTTTGTATAATATTCTACAGCTAAATCGTATTGCTTAGAATCCATTCCTGTGTTTGCGACATTAATTAAATAGTTCTCTTTTTTTTGTAATTTAGTCAATTTGGCTTGTGCAATACACGAAAATTCTCCGGCTACAATGCCAAGTATTAAGATAGTTGTTAGAATACTTTTTTTCATAATTCAATTCCTAAAAAGCAATAAAAATATTGCAAGTTAGAATAATAATAACTTAAAATTGGCTAAATGTCAAGCTATCAGTGAATAGTACCGATTTTAAGCAATTAAAAACACCTATTCGGGGGAATAGATGTTTAATCATAGAGTCTAAAAAAGACTTACGCAATTGGGGTAATTGTTTCAGTCTTAATGGGGTAAATGAAAGAGTTAAGTCTTACTTAGCTTACCATTATGCCATATATGGTAAGTGAATATAATTTGATTCGGTTTGGGTTGCACGTCTTTTTGGAGTGCATAGTATATTATAAGCCTTTACAACGTTGTACCCAATAGCTTTCAATGGATTAGATTGAACTGGGTCTGCTTTTTTTGTAATGAATAGGTCTTTCTCAAAATTGATTTTGTTATTAGCATTTTTATCTAAAGACATCAAACCAATTCTATTAGAGTTATTTGTTTTTTCACCAAATGATATATTTCTTGTTACTTTGTTTACGTTTATAGGATTTACTGTAATCATTTTGTTACCTCCTTTGTTATTAAGTGTTCGTTTAACACTTCATCTAACACTTTCACTATAAACTATAAAGTTTTGTTTGTCAACCCCTCTTGTGAACTTTTGTTAAGAAGTCTAGAATATAATAATGATAAGCATTTGAGGATAAAGTGTCAAAAGTACACATATTCCTATGTTTGAGCGATTTTTTAACTCAAAAATAATGATTTTATATAAAATTTTTCTTTAACATATCTTTTACTATTTTTGTAGTTTATTTTTCCAAATGGCATGCAAATTATTTCTATATTAACAATATTTTGTTTAAAAACCAGAACAAAGCCTTTAATATCAATGCTTTATCATGATTTACACCATGCTTGTAAAGAAATTATAAAGATTGTAAATGATACACTTGATTTCAATATATATTTACAGTAAAATGTAATTGTGATAAAATTCACAAATTAAGAAGGTACATATATTAATTAATGTTGGTGTTATAAAAAGGAGAAAAAACATGACAACAAAAAACAAAAAAGCTGTTGAAAACCTAGAAAAGACTTTAACAAAGTCTAACTTGGTTGATTCTGCTGAACAATTAGAACTTCTTGTTGAAAGAGTAAAAAAAGCTCAAAAAATTTACTCTAAATTCACTCAAGAACAAGTTGACAAAATCTTTAAAGCTGCTGCTACCGCTGCAGACAAAGCTCGTATTCCTTTAGCTAGAATGGCTATCGAAGAAACTGGCATGGGTGTTTTAGAAGATAAAATCATCAAGAATCACTTTGCTGCTGAATACATTTACAACAAACACAAAAATGCTAAAACTTGTGGCATTATTAAAGAAAATAAAGCTGACGGTATTAAAATTGTTGCTGATCCTCTTGGAGTTATTGCAGGTATCGTTCCTACAACCAACCCAACTTCAACAGTAATTTTCAAATCATTAATTGCTTTAAAAACAAGAAACGCAATCATCTTCTCACCACACCCTAGAGCTGCTAAATCTACAATCGAAGCTGCTAAAATCGTTTTAGAAGCTGCAGTTAAAGCTGGTGCTCCAGAAGATATCATCGGTTGGATTGATGTTCCATCTATTGAATTATCTAGCCAATTGATGCAACACCCATCTATTTCTTGTATCTTAGCTACAGGTGGTCCTGGTATGGTTAAAGCTGCTTACTCATCTGGTAACCCAGCTTTAGGTGTAGGCCCTGGTAATGCTTGTGCTTTAATTGATGAAACTGCTGATATTCAAATGGCTGTTTCTTCAATTTTAATGTCAAAAACATTTGATAACGGTATGATTTGTGCTTCAGAACAATCAGTTGTTGTTGTAGATGAAATCTACGAACAAGTTAAAAAAGAATTCATCTATAGAGGTGCATACTTGTTAAGCCCTGAAGATGAAAAGAAAATGATTGATCTTCCATTCATCGATCCAAAACGTGGTACAGCACACCCTCAAATCGTTGGTCAAAGTGCTTATAAAATTGCAAAACTTTCTGGATTTGATATTCCTGAAACTTCAAAAATCTTATTAGCTGAAAGACCAGAAGTAGATTGGGAAGATCCATTCTCAAGAGAAAAATTATCTCCAATCTTGACTATGTACAGAGCTAAAGATTTTGAAGCAGCTGCTAATGTTGCTTACACATTAGTATCTAAAGGTGGCGCTGGTCACACTGCTGACTTATATACAGATGCTCGTCATCAAGAAAGAATTGATAAGTATGCTGAAATGATGCCTGCTTGTCGTGTATTGATTAACTCTCCATCAGCTCTTGGTGGTATCGGTGACTTGTTCAACTTCAAACTTGAACCATCTCTTTCTTTAGGTTGTGGTTCTTGGGGTAAAAACGCAGTTTCTGGTAACATCGGTGTTGAAAACTTGTTAAACTACAAAACTGTTGCAGAAAGGAGAGAAAACATGCTTTGGTTCAAAGTTCCACCTAAAGTTTACTTCAAGAGAGGTGCTGTTGATTTAGCTCTTCGTGAACTAGAAGGTAAAAAACGTGCATTCATCGTAACTGATAGATTCTTATTCAATTCAGGTGCTGTTGATAGTATCGTTAAAGTGTTAGATGAAATCGGTATTGATCACCAAATCTTCTTTGATGTTAAACCAGATCCAACATTATCTACTATTAACCAAGCAATGGAAATGATTAAACCTTATGAACCTGATGTATTCATTTCATTAGGTGGTGGTTCTCCAATGGATGCTGCTAAAATCATGTGGTTATTATATGAACAACCAGATACAAACTTCTCTGATATCGCAATGAGATTCTTAGATATCAGAAAAAGAATTTGTAAAATTCCTGAATTGGGTAAAAAAGCTACTATGGTTGCTATCCCAACAACTTCAGGTACTGGTTCAGAAGTTACACCATTCGCAATTATTACTGACGATGAATCTCACGTAAAATATGCTATCGCTGATTACGCATTGACTCCAAATATGTCAATCATCGACCCTAACTTTGTTGATGGTATGCCAAAAGGCTTAACAGCAGCTTCAGGTATTGATGCTTTAGTTCACGCAACAGAAGCTTATGTATCTTGTATGGCTACTAACTTCACAAATTCAAATGCTTTAGAAGCAGCTAAGTTAATCTTCAGATACCTAGAAAGATCATACAATGAAGGTGCTAACGATCCTATCGCAAGAGAAAAAATGCACTATGCGGCAACAATCGCTGGTATGGCATTCGCTAACTCATTCTTAGGATTATGCCACTCTATGGCTCACAAATTGGGCGCTATGTTCCATGTACCACACGGTGTAGCTAACGCATTGTTATTCAGACAAATCATCAAATACAATGCTGTTGATTGTCCGAAAAAACAAGCAATTTTCCCTCAATACAAATTCCCTAATGCAAAAGCTAAATATGGTCAAATCGCTGATGAATTAGGTTTGGGCGGAAAGAATGATGATGAAAAAGTTGAATTATACATCAAAGCTATTGAAGACTTGATGAAGAAAATCAACTTACCATTCTCAATCAAAGAATTTGGTGTTGATGAAAAAGAATTCTATGCTAAACTTGATGAAATGGTTGAATTGGCATTCGACGATCAATGTACAGGTGCTAACCCTGCATACCCTCTAATGACAGATATTAAACAAATTTATATCGATGCATTTGAAGGTGTTGTAAGAGATTACTATCCTGCAGCTAAAAAATCAAAATAGTTTTTGATTTTTGAATAAATTAAAGTGGCGATTGATTAAAAATCAATCGCCACTTTTTTATAAATTAATATGATTTACAAATCAAATGTTTCATCATTAACTTCTCGCAAAAAATTTGTCCAACTGTTGTAATAATCCGCAAGGGCATAAGTATAGCCGACAATGATTGATTTGTAGGATTGTTTCATGACAATCAATGCCGTAATATCAGATTTGCCGGATTCGTAAGCCCTTTTAGAAATATCAATCAACTTTCCAGAACTGATTAAAATTTTTGACTCGTAATAGTTTAAATTTTCAGCAGCAGTTAAAAACTTGTCATAAGCTGCTCCAATATCTTTTTCTGCCTTATTTTGCACAGATTGATATTTTAATTCTGCTTGTTGCAATTTTACTGTTGCATTTTGAATTTCTGGAGAATAGTTGTAAAAAAGCGGAATATTAACTAAACTCGCTCCAATATATCCTCCGCTGTTAAATCTTCCATCTTCAGTATGCTTGGGCATTTGGTATGCATATCCACCAGATAATGCAATGTCTGGAATTCTTTGTCTTGCAACAACTGTCAAATTCTTTTCTGCGACATCAATTTCTTGTTTAGCAATCTGAATGTCATACCTGTTCTTTAGAGCTTTTGGCATGATTTCGCTAAGTTGAGGAAACTTGGTATTTGGGGGTGGAGTTAGCATTTCATCAAAATTGTTTTCTTCTGAAAAAATATTATCCATACTATCGTATGTAATACCTTTTGGGTCATTAATTATTTTGTTAAATGCAAATAATGCGTTTTTAACATTAACTTTTGCGGTATTAACCTGCGTAATCATTTGATTTAAGGCAATTTCAGCTTGAATTACATCAATATCAGGGACTTTGCCTGCTTCAACTCGTTTTTGTGCAATTGCAAGTAAATCTTCCTGCAAATGTTGTTGCTGTTTTAAAGTTTCAAGAATAGATTTTGTTGCAACTAAATTTATGTATGCTTCTCGCACGTCCATTTTCAGGTCAAAGCGGGTGTAATCAACATTTGTTTCAATAAGTTTCAGATTTGATTGTGCAAGTTTTTTCCTTGCTCTACGTTTTGCGACTTCGACAGTCTGACTTAATCCTAGTTGCCTTGGCTCTGTCCAACCGGAAGCGCCATAATTATAAAAAACATCAAATGATGGGTTCTGAAGTCTGTTTGCAGATTTAATATCATTTTTCGCAATATTTACATTTAATTCTGTTACCTGCAAATCGAGGTTATTTTCCATTGTAGCATCAATTGCACCCTGAAGATACACCTTTTTTATATCCTCAATTCCAAAAGTTGAAACTTGAATAAGTATACCCAGTATTAGTGCTGCAATAATTTTTTTCATACCAATTAAAATTATATCATAAAATGTATAATCCTATATTTAGATGTACAAAAGCTAAAAAATCCAATTTATAATACCATTTATGACAAATATTTTTAACCAAATCAAATATTTTTTCCTAAGCTTACAGGAAAAACATTTGCAGCAAAAACTAAAAAAAACAACTAAAAGAAGTTACACAAATAAAACTTCAAAAACAATTTTCGGAACAGCAGCCAATGTCACTTTGAACACAGAAACCAAAAGACTAATTGAACTCGTAAATTCAAATGTTTCCGCAATTGTCAAAAAAACAAATTGTAATCCGGAAGAACTTTTAGCTTACGTAAAAGCTGCAAATACACCAGTTTATAGAATAAAAAACGCAGATAAACTCTTGAACTTAATCCAAGAGGAAGAAGGGATTATCTTTGAACAAGAAGGATTGACCGCCTTGTTTTTGTCACTTATCACAGGACAAGGGATAAAATTTAAAACAAAACCAATGTTTATCTTGCGCAATGGTAATATTGAACCTTATTACATGCTTCACCACTTTTACCGTTGGTACGCACAAAAATCTAATCTTCCTGGGTTTGATTTCAAAACTCAACAAAAATTTAAACAATTTTTAATCGATAATTCTGATGAAGCAGTAAAAAAATTCTCAATGGAAGATATTTTGTCTTTGCAAGAAGCAATTGCTCGAGATCAAGAAGCAACCCAATTTGTACTGAATTATACTAAGGAAAAAGAGGGTAGCAAAAACGTAATAAACAAAATAAAAAACGACGGCGGAGCAGATATTTAAATTAAAAGTATTGCAAAATGTAACGGTTTTAGCAAAAATGGAAATAATTACCACTTTACAAAATAAATGTTATCTGTTATAATTGTCATGTAAAAAATAAGACAATACAAAATATCTAACAATAGGAAAGGTGGTTAAATTATGAAATACGTATGTACTGTATGTGGCTGGTCAACAGAATCAGATAAAGCTCCGGAAAAATGTCCTTTGTGTGGCGCAACAACTTTTAAAGCAATAGGTGATGGCGAAAAAGTTTATGCAACAGAACACAAAGTTGGTGATGGTAAAGTTGAAGATAAAGAAGTAATGGACGGCTTGAGAGCACACTTCACTGGCGAATGTACAGAAGTTGGTATGTACCTTGCAATGGCTAGGGTTGCTGAAAGAGAAGGGTATCCGGAAGTTTCTGAAGCATTCAAAAGATATGCTTATGAAGAAGCAGAACACGCTTCAAAATTTGCAGAATTGTTGGGTGAAGTAATTACAGATTCAACAAAGAAGAACCTTGAAATGAGAGCTGAAGCTGAACAAGGTGCTTGCGAAGGAAAACTTGCAATTGCAAAAAGAGCTAAAGAATTAGGTTACGATGCAATTCATGACACAGTTCACGAAATGGCAAAAGACGAAGCAAGACACGGCAAAGGTTTCGATGGTTTGTTGAAAAGATATTTTAACTAATTAGTTAAAAAAATAATTTCAATAAGAGTGAGTTATTTTTTATAACTCACTCTTATTATTTGCAAAATTTTTCTAAAAAATTACACCCCAATCCAATTAAAATAACCGATTACCAAACCTAAAACTGCGGAAATTCCGAGGTAAAATAAGGGATCATGTTTTTTCTTCAAACTCGCAACTACAAATGCGATTAAAATCAATGTTCCTAAAAGATGTAGGTTTGATGTAAACAACAATTTTATTCCAACCGCAGATAATAAAGCACAACCAGCAGGTTTTAAACCTCGAATTGCTCCTTTAACATTTCTATTCGTTCTAAACTTATCAAGCACTTTATAGACAATAGTTACAATAATATATGACGGTAAAATTATTGCCGTTGTTGCAATCAAAGAACCCAAAATTCCAGAAGTAGCAAACCCCGCAAATGTTGCAACGTTCACACCAACAGGCCCTGGAGTGATTGATGAAATTGCAAGCATGTCAGTTAATTGTTTTGCAGAATACCAGTGATATTTTTCAGCAATATCATATAAAAATGGCAAAGTAGCATAACCACCACCAAAAGAAAATACTCCAACATGGAAAAATTGTAGAAATAATTGAATAAATAAATTCATCTACTCTTCTCCTTTCTGATGAGCAATCTTTTGCGCATTTTTCTTGTCTTCAAATCTTTGAAAAATAATTCCTGAAACCAAAGCCAAAATTACAATTAATGACAATGGAATAAGTCTTAAAAATGCCAAAATTAAACAAACGATATAAACAACAATTGAAAATTTATCAACCACGCATTTTTTCCACATCTCTTTTACCGCAAGAAATAACAAAACAATTACACCAATTCCAACACCCCAGAATATGTGCTGAACAGTTGGTTTATTAACTATTTCACTAAGAATTGATGCGAGTAAAACAATTGCTAAAAATGCAGGCATAACAATGCCAATAGTTGCTGCGATTGCACCTTTTCGCCCTAATAATTTTCGACCGGTAAAAATCGCTGTATTTGCAGCAATAATCCCTGGGAGGCTTGCCCCTAGTGCGTAAAACTCACACAACTCATCACTTGTAATCCAGTGCTTTTTATCTACAAGTTCACTTGTTAATAATGGTAGAATTACGTATCCGCCACCCAAAAGCAATGTTCCAACTTTGAAAAATGTTTTAAAAATACTATAAAATGACTTTTCCATATTTTTAGTATCGCATAAAAATTGAACGGTAACATAATTTTAATAATTTTTAAATTTAGGCAATTTTTCAAAAGAAAAATACTTTATATAAGTGGGTAAGGTTATTATATTTTTGTGGAAAGGTATTAATAAATGTCAGTAGAGTTAAATACAAATTTGAATACTATTGGTAATAATAAATCGTCTTCATCATTAAATAATACATCATTTACATCTGCTCAAATGCCAAATAGTGTATTTTCAGCTACATCAAACAATAATAGTAGTAGTAATCCGTTAACACAACCTGTTAGTGGAAATTATGAAGATGATATTTTGATGCCGGATTTCTTAAAAACAGAAAATACCTTAAATCAAACTCAAAATACTCAAACTCCAAACCAATTGCAAGCTCAAACAGATAATACACCGGCAAATAACACTGCAGAATCTCAACAAACTCAACCGCAAATTGATGAATCAAAATTAACAAACAGTCTGCTTGCAAGAGATAAAAGCCTTGCATTTACTGATAAAGGCAATATTTACAGAAAAACTTCAACTGCAAAAACAGGTTTAGCAATCTTAGGTTTCTTAGCTCCTGCAGCAGGTAAAATTATAGACTTATTTAAAGGTGGCAAAATCTCTGAACTATTCAAGGTTAAACAGTTAGCAATCGCTTGCCCTGCCGTAGCTTTAGCCGGTTATGGTGTTGGTAGTTTGATTGATGGTTATGTAAACTCAAATAGAGCAAAAACAGCGGATTCCGAATCAATACCAAAACTTCAACAAGATATTCCATCAGCACAACAACCAACAGAAGTAGCAGCTTAAAAAAAATTTCTCCCTTATTCTTTAAAATCCCATACAAAAAAGAGCTAAGAATTAAATTCTTGGCTCTTTTTAATATTTTGAGTAATTATACTAATTTGCTAATTTTGCTTTCAATCTAGCCTCTGCTCTTGCAATTGCAGCCTCTGCACGTTTTGCATCAAGCCTTGCTTTCGCTTCTCTCAAACGTCTTTTAGCTCGCTCAAGAGCTTCTCTTGCTCTTGCCTCATCAATTTCTTCACCGGCTTCTGCCAATGTTGTCAAAACAAGACATTCTTCATCTTTGAATTGCAAAATTCCGCCCATTGTTGTAAATGTTTTGAACTCTTCACCCTGTTTAGCTCGAGTAACCCCGATATCAAGAGCCGTCATTATTGGAATATGACCTTTCAAAATACCGAATTCACCATCAATACCTTTAGAGTAGATTTCATCAACCTCTTCGTCAAAAACAACTCTTTCTTGCGTAATAATTTTTAGTTTCATAATTATTCCTCAATAGTTTTTGCTTTTTCAACGGCTTCTTCAATTGTTCCTACCATGTAGAAAGCTTGTTCAGGTAAATCGTCATGTTTACCCTCAATAATTTCTTTGAAGCCACGAATTGTATCAGAAACTTTAACATATTTACCTTTGATACCAGAGAATTGTTCTGCTACGAAGAATGGTTGAGATAAGAATTTTTGAATTTTTCTTGCTCTATTTACAGTTTCTTTATCTTCTTCAGATAATTCGTCCATACCTAAAATTGCAATGATATCTTGTAATTCTTTGTATTTTTGCAAGATTTCAAGAACTTTTCTTGTAACTTCGTAATGTTCATCACCGATAATATGCGGATCCAAAGCTCTAGAACTTGATTCTAATGGGTCAACTGCAGGATAAATACCTAAAGATGCAATATTTCTTGACAATACAGTTGAAGCATCAAGGTGAGCGAATGTTGTAGCCGGAGCAGGGTCAGTTAAGTCATCTGCCGGTACATAAATTGCTTGAACTGATGTGATAGAACCATCTTTTGTTGAAGTAATTCTTTCTTGTAGTTCACCCATTTCAGTAGCCAATGTAGGTTGGTAACCAACGGCACTAGGCATACGTCCTAATAGTGCTGATACTTCAGAACCAGCTTGAGTAAATCTGAAAATGTTATCAATGAATAACAACACGTCTTGTTTTGAAAAATCTCTAAAATATTCAGCAGCAGTCAAAGCAGACAAACCTACTCTCATTCTGGCTCCTGGTGGTTCATTCATTTGACCGTATATCAAACCAACTTTGTCTAATACACCACTTTCTTTGAACTCATTCCAAAGGTCATTACCCTCACGAGTTCTTTCACCAACACCACCAAACACTGATACACCATTGTGTGCCATTGCAATGTTGTGAATCAATTCTTGAATCAATACGGTTTTACCAACACCGGCACCACCGAACAAACCAATTTTACCACCTTTTTGATATGGTTGTAGAAGGTCAATTGCCTTAATACCGGTTTCAAGAATTTCAACATCTGTATTTTGGTCAACTAATTTTGGTGATTCCCTGTGGATTGGAAGATAAGTATCAGTTTGAATTTCTCCCTGATTATCAACCGCATCTCCGACAACATTAAGAATTCTTCCTAAAATTGCTTTACCAACCGGAATTTTAATCGGTTCTTTTGTATTTATAACTTTCATGCCACGTCTAAGACCATCAGTTGAAGACATAGCAACAGTTCTAACCTTGTTAGAACCAAGCATTTGCTGAACTTCTGCAACAACTTTAGTTCCATCGTCTTGGAACATATTTAATGCTGTATATATATTCGGCAAATCTCCGCTAGGGAATTCAACGTCAACAACCGGTCCGATAATCTTGGTTATTAAACCCTCTGTTGCGGTTAATGTTTCCATATTACCCTCTCCTTATTTCGTAAATCTTACTTTCATATTATACAACAAGAAAAAATTTTATATAATATAATATTTGTTTAAAAAATTAATGTTACTTAATAAATTTTGCAACGAATAACCTAAGATACTCATACTAATAATTAAAAAAGCTATTATTTACTAAATCATTTATTGCCCGTTCTGTACAACCAATACCCGATTCCGCCATAGTTTCCGAATCTTCTTAACGTTTCATTGTAATATTTAACCCTCACCCTAGCCCTCTCCCATAAATGGGCGAGGGAATAATTATTGAAGTTATAGATTGATAAGTGGATAAGTCTATAAATGATTTCATTTTATTCTCCTTTTTAGTCATTTATTATTAATTGTCATTTATTTACTCCCTCGCCCTTTGTAAAGGGAGAGGGGTTGGGGTGAGGGTTGTTCCAGTGAACGAGGTTACGATGTCACTCTGTTTCAATCTATGTTCTTTGTTTACAATATTTCTAAAGTTCTAAATGGCAATATTAATGATTTGTTGAAAAATATTTCATAAATAAAATTTATACTAGCAAAAAACTTTTTTCTCATGTATTATATTGTTCATACTCAATAAAACATGGAAAGAATATGCAATTGTTAATAGATAAAGAATTAAACTCTACGGACAAAATATTCAAGCCCGACTTCAATTCAAAATCCGGACGAGAATTATTAGCGTTTTACCTGCAAACTAAATTCAGACAAATATTTTTGTACGACAAGAAACAAGAAGTGCCAATTATTAATTCAATTAATGGTGATTTCATCACAAGATTTTGCAGACGTTTGATTAACAAACCCACAAAACACCTTTTAATTGGTATCACAGGCGAATCTGCTTCCGGCAAATCAACTATCTGTCGTGAAATCAAAAACGTAATTGAACAATTCTCCATGCCGGTAACTGTTTTGAGTACAGACAATTATTTTAATGACATTTCTGCTTTAATTAATAAATATGGTTCTTTTGACAATTTGCGAGATAATGGTTATGACGTTGATGCCCCAACAAGTTTTCAATTAGATACTTTAAGATCAGACCTTGAAGATTTAGCTGACGGAATTGATATTAAAGCTCCAATGTATCTTCCAAACGGTACGGGAATTTCAATGCCAAAAGCTCTTGATGTTCCGTCGCAAAAAATTATAGTTGTTGAGGGTATAGCAACTATGTACGAAAATGTAAAAGACGTTTTTGATATAAAAATCTACGTAGAAACTGAAAACGAACTAAGAAAAAATCGTTTTATGAGCCGTGCAATAGAAGAACGAAACCAAAGTGAAGAAAACGCAATGAAACACTGGCACTACATTGCAGATGCAGGAGAAAAATACGTTAAGCCCTTCCGCAAAGAAGCTGATTTAGTTCTTAACGGAAATTCTGACCTAGGTTATTTTGCTCAAATTTTGGAATACATTTACACTATTACAAATAATTTTCAATAGTATTTAATTCTCTTTATTTTTCAAATAATAACATTTGTAAATAAGTACGATTAAGTATTCATTTTTGTAACGAAAAAAGATATAATCTTTACAAGAAAACATGTTTATTCTAAATATAGGTTATAAAAGGGAACGAAAAATTGCTAAATAATTTTGAAAGTTTTGATAATTCAGAAACCGCAACTAAAAAAGATATAGTTATTCAAGAGAGAGTTGAGCTTATTTCTTCCCACATGTATAAGCAGTTTTTAGATTATCAACATTCTACAGTTAACACTAACGATATTTTTTCAAGAATGATTGATTGTTTGGATTTGGTATCAAACAATTTGAAGCAATCATTTTCTTCTCGTGGAGTTACAACTCAAAATATCTATGTAGAATCTGATTCTCTAAAATCAGTTGCTGTTATAAATATTTTATGGCACAAAATGAGTTTCACAACTCGTTGCAACTTCCAACCACAAGCCTTATTTAGAGAAGATGGACGACACATTTTTTCAAACAGAATCATGGCTGTTAGAGGAAATTATCACGACATCATAAAAGATGCAAAAGATAGAGAAGAAGAAGTTGTTAAACTTTTAGAAAACGAAATTGCATCTCTATATGTTCCTGCAGATGCAAATCAAAAGTGTATTTTCAAAATTAAGCACACCGGACAAGAGTTTATGCTAAATCAAATTGATGCCCCACGTGAAGTTGTGCTTAAAGTTGTAGAAACTGTTTGTGGTGGAGGTTTGTACCACCAAGACGGTTCATTAAGAAGTTTTATCGTTTAAATTTGAATTATTGACTAAGGAATTAATATAATTAGTATATTAATAGGGTTATTAGGTGATATTTATGAAAATGTTAGAGAAGCTTAAAGAATACGAAAATCAATATGTTTTTATGAGATGGGCAACAGGCGGAGAATACGGAAAACTTATGTATGTAGGTGAAGACTTTGTAGAATTCAACATCATTGACCTTGATACAATGTCATACAAAGAAACCATGGTAATTTATTCCCCATTGATTTTAGAAGTTGCAATCGGTGGTGCCGACATTGCACGAATAGTAGCTGAATTATCGCTAAAATCGTAAGATTTTAGTACCACCGATTAACTTGATTTTCTCCCAATTTTAGTCAAAAAAAAAGTCACAACTTTTTGCGACTTGAACAATAATCTTGGGAGGAGATTTTGGGATAGTTTGTACATGCATGATAATCCAAGCATGATTTTTTGGTTACGCATGGAATCCATATTTTAACAAAAATTTACAATTGCGATTTTAAAAACTTGAAAATCCTTGAATAGACCTCATTTACCATGTTTTAAATTTGTGTCAAGTAGGGGTTTATTAAATCCAAATTTTGTATTATAATACTTATATGAATAGAAATTTAAACATCTTGGTTATTAATGGTCCAAATATAAATATGTTAGGTGTTAGAGAGCCGGAACAATATGGTTCAAAGTCTTACAAAGACCTTGAAATGGAGTTGCACGAATATTCTTTTGAATTGGGTGTAAATTTGGAAATTTTCCAAAGCAATTTTGAGGGCGAAATTATCGAAAAAATCCAATACGCACTAGGCAATTTTGACGGAATTATTCTCAACGCAGGAGCTTTCACTCATACAAGTATTGCAATTCGTGATGCATTGACTTCTGTAAAAATTCCGACTGTCGAAGTTCACATATCAAACATTTACAAACGAGAAGAATTTAGGCATCACTCAATGTTTGCTGATGTTTGTGTCGGTCAAATTACCGGTTTTAAAATTGATAGTTATAAACTAGGGCTTCAAGGACTGGTCAACTTTTTGACCAGTGCAAACGATTAAATTATTTACAAACTAAATAAAAATAATTTAGTTTAATAGCAATTTATTGTTTTATGCAGTCAATTATTTTTTAGCAACGAATTCTTGATGACATTTTTCAAGCATTTTCATCGTTTCATCTTCTGTATGAGTTTCAGCATAACTGTCAATAGCTTGGTTAATAGCCATAGCAAGCTTAGGATTTTTCTCTAAAAATTTCATATCACTTTCAATTGAATCTGATGAAATTTGAGATTTTCCCAATGTTGCCTCAGGAACATTTGCCAAATCTTTGATTTCTTTAGCTTCTTTTTGAGCTGGTGCAGTTGCTTCGTCAGGAACAATTTCTGCTTGAACAGGTTTTTGGATACCTTTGAAGTTTAAATTGTTGATGTTGTTGTCGATTTCTCTCATAGTATCACCTACTTTCAGAAGATTAACTTCATTCTCTATCATCATGTTTGGTTTTAGTTTTTGTTAAGAAAACACCTAAATAATATTTTTTGCTACTTTAAGAACAAAAAAATTACAAAAATTTACATGTAATTCTTCACTAATTTTTCATGTTATGATGTATTATATACTACAAAAGGATATAATGCAAATTATGAACTTAGAAAAAATTGTGAAAAATTTATGGTGGTCTTTAACGGCATTTAGAACTATTAATAATTTGCCGGATTCCATTATTTTTGTTGACTTTCAAGGTACAATCGAACGAGCTAACCACAAGGCTTTTGAATGCTTTGGATTTAAAATTGATGATGAAAATCCAATCAAAATTGATAACATTATCAAAAATGGACTTGACGTAATTGAATCGTCTATCAAATCAGGAAAACCTGTAATAGCTACTGCGGTTATCCCAGGAAGAGAATTTTATGTAGAATTAAATGCTACAAAACAAAATGGCGGATATTGTTTAGCCATAAGAGATTTGACAAGATTAACAGATGAAGTCGCAACAGAAGAAAAGATTGCAAAATTCAACGGCGAAAAAAATGCAATGCTTGTAAAATTAGAGGGCGATATAAAATCCCCAATCACATCAATCACAGGTTTTTCTCAAGGATTGCTTGATGGAATTGGTGGAGAATTAACCGAAAAGCAAGCAAAATATATTAAAATAATCAACAACAATTCAAATGATTTGTATCATTTTATGGACAAACTCTTGGAATTTACTTATGCGGAATCTTCTTTGTATGAAGCTCAATTCCAAAACTTTGATATTGTTGAAACAATCAAAAATATTACAAAAGAGTTCAACTCAATAATTGAGCAAAAGAAATTGTCATTGGATTTTGATTATGATTCTATTGATAAGCGCACAATCTATTCTGATGTGAAAGCTTTACAAAAAATCGTTCATAATATTTTGGAAGTTGCTACTGGAATGACCGAAACAGGTTATATAAGCATAAACTTGAAAAATCCAGACGAACGTACAGCTCTAAAATTCGGGGTTGCAGCTCCTGAAATGTTGAATGGATTTATTCATTTATCTATAAAAGATACAGGCGCAGGAATTCCGGAAGAAGAAATGAGATATCTGTGCGAACCTTATGCGCAATTAGAAAAAGGTAAGAAAAACTTTTTACGTTCTTTGAATTTAGGAACTTCTACAATTTTAACAAAGAGAGCTAAAGGAAGTATAGTAATCAATTCAGAAGTTATGAAAGGCACTGTTTACGATATTATTCTTCCGATTGAAAAGGAAATAAATGAGTAACGTTATTCTTAAAAATGTAAGAAAAACTTATGACAACAACAAAACTGTTATTAAAAATGTAAGTTTAGAGATTAAAGACAAAGAATTTGTTGTACTTGTCGGATCGTCTGGCTGCGGAAAATCAACTCTATTGAGAATGATTGCAGGACTGGAAGACATCACATCTGGCGAAATTTACATTGGAGATAAAAAAGTTAATGACGTTCCTCCAAAAGATAGAGATATCGCATTTGTTTTCCAAAGTTATGCCTTATATCCTCACATGACCGTTAGAGAAAATATCGCATTCGGATTAAAAATGAGAAAAGTTGATAAAGCAACAATTGAGAAAAAAGTTCAAGAAGCTGCGGAAATTCTTAATTTAGGGGAATATTTAGACAGAAAACCTAAACAACTTTCAGGTGGACAACGTCAAAGAGTAGCTTTAGGACGTGCAATTGTAAGAAATCCTAAAGTATTCTTGATGGACGAGCCTTTGTCAAATTTAGATGCAAAATTACGTGTTCAAATGCGTTCTGAGATTAAAAAATTGCACGAAAGATTGCAAACAACTTTTATCTATGTAACTCATGACCAAACAGAAGCTTTAACAATGGGCGATAGAATTGTTGTACTAAATAACGGTGATATTCAACAGGTTGACACTCCGGAACAAATTTATAACAATCCTAAAAACACTTTCGTTGCAGGTTTTGTTGGCTCACCTCAAATGAATTTTATTGAGGGTAAAGATATCGGACTTGATGAAAATATTTTGTACGGAATTCGTCCTGAAAAAATGCAACGAGCTGACGGAGATATAAAATTGACGGTAAATGTTGAAATTTCTGAAATGCTTGGCAGTGAAAAAATCGCATATTTCAATATCGGGAACCGTAAATGTTCAGCAAAACTTGATTCAGATTTTACAATCGGCAAAACTCTTGATTTATCTATAAACAGTTCAGAATTATACAAATTTAATTCTGAAACAGGAGAAAGAATTTACTAAATTTAGTAACCGTATTTTTGGTTTTCGTCCGGTTTTTCAATCCAAACAACTGTCACATTAGGTTGTTTATAAAACGGATTGAACCAATGACTTTCGTCTGTAAAATCTATGATTGCGTCATAGTCTGAAATCTTTTTCGCAATTTTTTTTGTGTATTCTAATAAATCAGTCATAATTTTCCTAACTATCATAATAGATTTATTTTCTCGTATTTTTTATTACAAATAATCCCCAAAAAGTATTGAATAGTTAAATAACAAACCGCTCAAAAAGGATTACTCCCTCCTGCTAATTGTGATTTTTGCTATAAAATTTTATTTTTTATAAAAAGGAGAAAATTTTATGGCAAATTCATTAAAAGGTTCAAGAACAGAGCAAATATTAATCAATTCTTTTGCAGGCGAAGCTCAAGCAAGAAACAGATATACTTATTTTTCAAAAGTAGCGAAAAAAGAGGGCTATGAACAAATTTCCGAAATCTTTTTAATGACTGCAGAAAACGAACTAGAACATGCTAAACTTTTCTATAAACTTGTAGGAAACAATACAAATGCACACGTTGATGCGTTTTATCCGTTCAAACTCGGAACAACAGAAGAAAATTTGAAACTTGCAATCGCAGGAGAAGAAGAGGAATTCAGTGTTCTATATTACAATGGAGAAATCATAGCAAAAGAAGAGGGATTTCTTGAAGTGTCTGACACATTCAGGCATATTAGAACATCTGAACAACACCACGCAAAAAGGTACCGAGAGCTATATGAAAATTTAGCAAGCAGGACATTATTTAAGAAAGATAAAGAACAAACATGGATTTGCAGAAAATGTGGTTATGTTTATTTGTCAAAAGAAGCTTATCCGGTGTGTCCTTGTTGCAAACACCCAAGCAGTTACGCACAAATTTTGTGTGAAAAATACTAGATTTGGAGGAGCATTTTTTGTTGCCATAATCGAGCATATTATAATATAATATTTGTAATATGAAACAAAAGTGGAAAATTGTAACATTAGTGGGAATTATTGTAGTAACCTGCGGAGCTTATACGTGGGGAATTCCTGCTGCAGTAAATATCAAAGCCCACAAAAGTTTCATTGAAAAACAAATAAAAGATAAAAGTGGTTTTGTTGTAGATATCGGAACGCCTGATTTGACAATGGGTGCATTTCCATCTGTTTGGGTTAAAAGTACTAAGATTACTTTATTTAACCCAGATGGAACAACAGCAGCATTCATTGATAATCCGAAGTTAAAAATTAAACTTTTACCTTTATTGTTCAAAAAAGTTGAAATTGCAAAAATTTCAGCAAGCAAAGAAGAAGCTCATTTTGTCCTAACTAAAGATAAAAAACTATTAATCGGGCAATATCCACTAAAATTAAATTCTCCAAAGAGTGAATTTACACTATCAAAAATGGATATGAATTTAGGTGAATATGATTTTTATCTTGATGATAAATTGAATTCACAAAACGTAAGCTTAAACGGAGAATACTTTAAACACGGGAAATATGTCGCAAATAAACACGTACGATTTGCAACCGCAGGAGACCTAAAAATTGGCGACAAATCAACAAAATATTTTTCTGACGTGGAAATCAATCTTCCAATCACAAGTTTGACAGAAGATAAATTGAAAATTAATGCAGATATTAACAAATTCGATTTATCATACATTTCTGATTATGTGAATATTTTATCTAAAGGAAAAATCAAAAAACTATCAGGAATTGTTGATTTCAACGCAAAAACAAAACACGACAAATTCGGGCATAAAAATATCCGAACTTCTTTAGTTACAAACAATTTAAACATAATCGGCAAAGACAATGCTTCATCAATAATTTTTGATGAAAAATTAGCTTTGAATTTCAATTTTGACACAATTGACGGTGGGATTCACATAAAAAATTCAACAATTGAAGCCAACAGAATTCACGCAAGTGTTGATGGTAAGGTTTATCGATTTGGAGATAAAATGCCACTTCTAGATATTGATGCGGCCGTAAAATCAACACGTTTAGAAGATGTTTGTAAAATTCTCCCTGGGACAGAAACTTTAATCCCTGAATTCAATTTGTACAAATTGAAACAGTATGTTTTTTATGGAGATGGAGACGGACATTTACATTTCAGAGGCAAAGCAAACAGACCTTTTGTCACCGGTTTTGTGAAACTTCGTAATGCATATTTAATTCACCCGATTAAAAATGCACCTGCAAAAGCTAAAATTGACTTGAACTTTATCGGAAAACAAATGCTTTTGGACGTCTTTGTACCAACAAGCAAAGGACAAAGCGTAACAGTTAAAGGCAAAGTGAAAATTGACGGTTCAAAATATTCTGAATTACAAATAAAAAGTACTGATGCAGTTGTATTAGAACCTGCTCAAGAGGTTTTAAATCCACTACACGAAATTTTGAAATTCCAACTCGGACCTGTTCCAATGATGAAAATTTCAGGGGTTGGTAATATTGACTTGCGTTCTGCAGGTAAAAAAGTTGACCCGCACATTTGGGGCGACATAAGATTTAAAGATGTCACAGCATCATTCAATGATATTCATAATCTTGTATTAAAAAACGGTTCCGGAGAAGTTAAATTTAATGATACAAAAACATCATTCAGAAGTTATTATGCAACAATCAACGGACGTCCGGTAGAAATCAAAGGAACATGTTCTGTCCTTGGCAAGCTCAATGTCTTTGTAACTTCAAAAGGTCAAAATATCCCGCCATTGATTAAGGTTATCAATTCATCACCTATATTAGTTGATGTACAAAAAGTTATCGCACCTTTCACACACCCGCAAGGAACAGGCGATATTTTCTTAAATATTTACGGAACGGCAAAAAATGCTGAAACTGTTGAATTTAACAAAGACTTGTTCGCAAAAGGAACAATAACCTTGCACGATGCCACAACCGTTATGCAAGATACTTATCTACCTTTCACACACGTTAATGGTGTAGTGAATTTTGACCAATATGATTCAGATTATGATATCACCGGATTTGTAAGAAATTCAAAACTTCACGTAAAAGGTACAGGTTCTAATTCAAACATTGATTTGACAGCTTCTTCTAACAATTTCGCAATTAATGATTGTTCTGATTTACTTTATCCCAAAATAAATATGCCTTACCAAAAAGAAATCGGAAATATTCACGCATCATTCACAGGACGTTATAAAGGAGTTGCAGATGCCGGAAATCTTGATTATAACAAGGTTATCGTTGACGGGAAATTCTTATCAAATATGAAAACTTCTAATCCGATAAGAATTGATGGAGGAACTTTCTCTATCAGAAAAGGGGTTTTGACAACATCACCTTTGAAAGGGTTATTCAATAACAATCCCTTTAATTTGACTCTAACAATGAGCGATATTTATGACAAAATGACAATTTCTAATGCTACATTTAATTTTCACAACTTAGATTTAGGTGTCATAAATACCGTAAAATCACAAATTAAACTTCCAAAGCAATTAGAACAACAAATTGACTTAATCTCTGATATCAAAGGTCATGTAAACCTTAAAGGAACTGTTAAAGGTGAAAGCATTTGGACAAATGTAAATTTAGCAGGAACAAGTTTTGTATATAAACCATTTGGAGCTGCAGTGAATATTTTGAGCGGAAACGCAAGAGTAGCAGGCGATACCGTTCATTTGGAGAGAATAAATTCACGAGTAAGTTCAATGCCTGTTTTTGTGAACGGTAGTGTTACTAATATATTCAAAACTCCTAATTTGAATGTGTTTGCAAGTGCAAAACCAACTCAATTATTCTTTGATAGATTTATAAATTCAAAATCAGTTTATCCTGTAAAAATCAAAGGTGATGTTAATTTCAATTCAAGTTTAAGAGGCCCGATTGACAGAATTTCTGCCGTTTCAAATCTTAATGTTGGCGAAAATTCTTCAATCTACTACCTTGGAGCAACTTTAGCTGGCGCTCCAACCGGTGCAATCGGAACAGATGAAATAACAACAAACCCTGTTACTGTTGTATCAGACACTGTGATTTATCCTGATAAAGTTAAGATAAATTCACTAAAATACAACCAAATTATTACATCTCAAAACAAAAAGAAATCCGTTCAAAATCAACTAAATGCATCAGGCGAGATTTCTCTATTAAATAACAACGTTATCGGATTTAAAAACTTCCGAATAAAAACAGCACAACCAACAAATGCTCGTATTTTCAATGTTCTTTTGAAAAAACCAACAATCAAACAAGGGGTATTTACATCAGATTTATTAATAAATGGAACATCACTTGCACCAAGGATTTTGGGAGATTTGAATATTACAAGTATTGATATTCCGTTACTAGATGCAACAATTCGAGATATCAGTATTGATTTCAAAAAAGATTTTATCAACTTAACATCTAAAGGAGTTGTCCTAACAAACGATATTACATTTATTGCAAAGATTTTGAACAACCCTAATCCGCCAATTGTGATTGAAGATGCTAAAGTTCAAATGGACGAACTTAATCTTAACATCGTTTCAAAAGCACTTGACGATTTTGATGTCGATAACACAAGAAGCAACCACATTCAAACATCTTCTGATTTACCGATTTCACCTGATATGGTAATCATCAAAAATGCTGAAATCAACGCAGATAAAATCTTAATCAAGAAAGCAAATGCAACTAATTTCAATTCAAAAATCACTCTAGGTTCAGATAATATTTTGAATGTCGAAAACTTTGGATTTAACCTTGCAAACGGTGTAGTTAGCGGGAAAATCGATTACAACTTGAATACCCTATCCGGAAACGGGGAAATGTCAATAGATAACGCAGATGCGCAAATTATCGGTGAAAACTTCTTTGACATGCCAGGGCAAATGTACGGCCGAGTAACAGGAGATATGAGAGTTTCCTGTACCGGATTATCAAGTGTTGATTGCGTAAATACACTATCTGGTGATGGAAAATTCAAAGTTACAGATGGTCGTATGCCCAAACTTGGTTCTCTTGAATATCTTCTAAAAGCAGGGAACTTAATCACAGGTGGTATTACAGGATTGTCAATAAACGGAATTATTGATTTAATCACTCCGTTAAAGACTGGTAACTTTGAAAGTATCAGTGGAGATGTCAGAGTTAAAGACGGTATTGCTGACGAAATCAACGTATATTCAAAAGGTAAAGACTTGAACTTGTATCTAACAGGAAGCTACAATATTTCAACTCTTGTTGCTGATATGGAAGTTTATGGAAGCTTATCTAAAAACTTCTCAACCTTGCTTGGCAGAATTGGTAATGCATCATTAAATCGTTTATTCAATGCAATTCCAGGGATTAATATAAATGAAGTTAATCCTCAATCAACAAGCAATATTAATAAAATTCCAAACTTTGACAAAAACAATATATTGCGTGTATTCAAAGCTGATATCTATGGTGATATCAACGGTAGTAATTACGTTAAAAGTTTCCGATGGATTAAAAATTAATTAAAAAATCAATTGCTATTTTAGAACTTCAATTACATCATAATCGGTCAAATATGGTAAATGAGCTTCCGTAATCAATTCCCCCGGAAGTAATATTGAAATCCCCGGAGGACATTCTGCAACTACTTCTCCAGACAATCTGCCTACGGCTTGTTCTTTTGGAATAATTTCTTTTTCTGAAAAATATGCATCTCTCAAATTCTTTTTAATAATTGGAGTAAGCATAGGCATGTGTTTTTTATTTTCAAGGTAATAAATATCTTTGTAATCGTGAGTATCAATTTTCTTTAGACATTCAACCAAATATTCAAAATCCGAACGCTTGTTGCCAATGTTACTCAAAATCAAAATACCGGCATCTGATGCACTTTCAACTTCAATACCAAAATCAATTTCCAAAATTGATTCTAATCTTTTACCAGACAATCCGTCAGCTTTAATGAACACTTTTGTAACATCTGTTTTGTATCCAAAATCTGATTTTAATTGATGTATTGTATCCATTTTATCAATTTCAGAACGCAAATATTTTGCATTTGAAATAGCTTTTGCAAGTTGTCGTTGACCTCTTCTGCTTTGGAGGTTTGCCCTTGCTGCATCTAAACTTGCAAGTAGCATCAAGGACGGACTTGTTGTATGTAAAAGCATCAAAGAACGTTCAACATCTTCTGCATTAATTTTTGAATTTTCACTGATATGAAGCATTGAAGATTGGCTCATACTTCCGCCTGTTTTATGCAAAGAATGAACAACTATATCAGCACCTAATTTCAAAGAAGTTTCAGGCAATTTGTCATTAAAATTCCACAAACAACCGTGAGCTTCATCAACAATCAATGGCACATTATACTTTTTACATATTTCAGAAATTGCTCTAACATCAGACACAACCCCCTCATAAGTAGGGTTTGTAATCCAAACCGCAGACACATCATCGTGTTTTTGCAACAATTCTTCGACCGATTTTGCATCTATATTTCCCCACAACCCCCAGTCACTGAATTTTTCCGGAATAATCCACAACGGATCAGCTCCAGAGATAATTAAGCCTGTCAAAATTGAACGGTGGCAATTTCTGTTTACAATAACTTTTTGACCTTTTTTAGTTAAGCCCATTGCAATGGCAAGGTTTCCTATTGTTGAGCCATTTAATAAAAAGAAAGTTTTTTTAGCACCAAATGCTTTTGCAGCAAGTTCTTCAGCTTCCTTAATCGGACCTGTTGCAGGAGTCAAAGTTCCCAAATTATCAAACTCATCAGTTGTATCAACCATTAGAGCTTTTCTTCCGACAAGTTTTCTAAAATCAGGAAGAGTACCCAATCCTTTTGTATGCCCTGGGATATGGAATTGATAAGTCGGGTTTTCATACGCTGTTTTCAATGCTTCTACAATTGGGGCTTTTATATCAGTCTGTTTATTATTTTTAATTTTATTCGGCATAAAAAAAATATACAATAAAAACATTATGAAATCTACAAAAATCATGTTATAATAAGCAAATAATGAAAACTATCTTAAAACTGTTAATCATTTCAGCTTTATTGATAATACCCCAAACAGTACAAGCAAAAGCCCCTGAATATATCGCTGAAGAACTCCTGACAACCGAGCAAGAAAACGAAATCGTTTTAGAATCAAACGATGAACTTTTTGATACAAATAATCAAACTCAAGAAGTTGAACAAGTTGCAGAAAATGACAATCACAAAGAAGAAGATGACGATTCCGTTTTAGATAATGAAGAACTTGATTTTGCTATATTCAAACAGTTGGATAAAAATAATGATAATATCATTGATGAAGATACCTTACTAGGAAAAATTATTCATTCAAAAATCACAAGAACAGATATTCAATCATTCCTTTTAAAAGATGAATTAACATACCGTTATGAAAAAGGCCCACTACACAAAATCCAACTATATGGCGGATATAGAGGAAGTGTCAGCGGATTATTTAATTCTCAATACTCAACAAAATATGACAATTTAACAACAAATATTGGTGCTTATGGTGTTTTTAAAGACAAAGATTATAAATTCAAATTAGCATTTAAACCAATTCCTCAAGAGGGATTGAACATTATTGACGGACTTGTAGCAGATGCATATATAACCAATACAAAAATTCCGCATCACCAAATTATTGCAGGTTATTCAAGGGTTCAAACAGGTATTGAGGGTGGAACATCTTCATTTATTATTCCATTTGTTTCTCGTTCACAAATTGCAAGAAATTTTGGTAATGCACGTTCAATGTCAGTAAAAGTCTTAGGGAATTATGAATATGTAGATTATAATATCGCATTCGGATCTTCCGGTCGATTTGTCACAAGCGGTTTTCCTGGGGCAGAATTCACTGGCTGGTTAAACATAAAACCTTTTGGAAGTCAAGATAAAAAACTCGGGAAACTCACTATTGGTGGCGGTTTCAATGGTGGGCATAACGGTATTGATTACGGTGTTGGAAGTATTTATGTAGGTTACAAACACAAAAAATTATGGACAAATTTTGAAGCCGCAATTGCAGACGGATACAGCGGTTCAAATGGAATAAGTGCAAACAAAGCCTCTGGTTTTGCAGCTACCGCAGGTTGGAAATTTACACCACAACTTCAACTTATTGGTAGAATTGACCAGTTTGACCCCAATAGAGATAAACCTCACGACCACCAAAGAGAATATACTATTGGCTTGAACTGGTTTATCAAAGGTCAAGCTTTGAAAATTGTTCTAAACTACGTATTTTGTCAAAATCAAACTAGAGATGACAGTCATAAAATCATTCTCGCAACCCAAGTATTGTTATAAGTTTAATTTTATTTACTAACTTGCCAAATAAAATACTCATTTTACAATATAGTTATGGGGAATATATTACTGATATCAGAAAATGATTTTATCATAAAGAAGTATAGAGCATTGTTTGACAACAGGTTCTACAAGTTCAATTCATGCTGCACTGCAACATCTGTATTTGATTTGCTTGAAGTTGAACCGCCTGATGTCATTGTAATTGATGATAAAATTCAAATCCTCAACCCATTACTAACAATCAAAAAAATAAAATCAAAACTGGAGAATTCTCAAATTCTTCTTTTGACAGACGGAATTGAAGTAAATGACGAAATTTCTAAAACTGTCAGTGGATTTATAATGGACAATTTCTCTGATAATTTGATTGTTTCAACAATAAATACCCACCTAAAAACAAAAGAAAACTTAGACAAATTATCCGTCAAAAACAAAGACTTGGCCGATAGTTTATACAAACTGAATGTTCTATATAATACAAGCTCTCAATTTGCCGGAACTCTTGATACAAAAGAACTTCTAAGTTATATGATTGAAGGACTTGATAAATCATTGAGCTTTGACTTGACTTGTACAATTTCTTTCGGCTTTGAACATGAACCGGTATTATTGATTGATTCTTTGTATGATATTTCAGAAGAATTGATGAGCGCATTGAAACTTCGTGCAATTCTAAATTACAAATCCTTATTTGAAAATCGAAATGTCCCTTTTGATATTGATGATAAGAATTTAAAAATCATCAAAAACATCAAAAATCCAAATAACAAATTTACTTTTACAATCTTTCAATATGACAATATGTTTGCACCAATTGATTTAGGAGATAATTTTTTTGGTTGTATTGAAATTTTCAAAGAAAAGCCTTTCACAACTGATGATGCAGCTTATTTTCAAACAATTGTTCAACAAGTTTCACTTCCATTAAAAAGTGCAGGATTGTACAAAGAAATTATCGAAAAAAATCAAGAATTAGAAAAACTTGAACGAGTAAAATCAGAATTTATTTCAATCGTTTCTCACGAATTGAGAACTCCATTAACACCGATAAAAAATGCCCTCGCAATCCTTGCAAGCGGACGTTGCGGGGTGTTAGGAGAGAATGCAGTCAAATTTATTGATATGGCGAAAAGAAACGTTGAAAATTTAACAAGCATAATCAATGATATTCTTGACATCAACAAAATTGAAGCAGGTAAAATGGATTTCAACTACAAGACTATGAATATTCATTCTGTAATTGAAAATGTTAAAAACAATTTTGATTGCGTTGCCAAAGAACACGAAATTATTTTCAAAGCCGAGGAACAAGACAATTTGCCTGATATTTATGCAGATTCTCAACGTCTTGGTCAAGTTTTGACAAACCTTGTTTCTAACGCAATTAAATTCACCCCTAAGGGTAAAAATATAACAATAAAATCTGAATTAAAAAATGCAGATGAAATCACTACAAACCCTTACTTTGAAAACGAAATTAAACAACTAAATGGCAACTACATTGTTGTTAGTGTAATAGATGAGGGTATAGGTATCAAAAAAGAAAACTTATTAAAAGCATTTGACAAATTTACACAGATAGAGAACAGTTTATCCCGAAAGGTTGGCGGGACAGGATTAGGACTTCCGATTGCAAGACAGTTAGTCAAAGCTCACAGGGGAGCTATTTGGTGCGACAGTACAGAAGAAAAAGGATCAAGTTTCCATTTTGCACTGCCTGTAAGTGCTGAAAATATTGAGGGAAAAACAATTCAAAAAGAATTACTTTAAGAATTAAAAGGATTATGATGAATAATAAAAGAAGAATAAGTATATTAGGTTCAACAGGTTCAATCGGAACACAAGCACTTGAAGTTATTGAAAAGTTGCAAGACAAGTTTGAAATTATTGCACTTTCTGCCGGTGGAAATGTTGAACTTCTAAAACAACAAGCTCTTAAATTTAAACCAAAATACGTTTGTATAGGTAAAAAAACAGACAAAAAAATAGATATACCAAATACTAAAGTTCTTTATGGAGAAGAGGGTTTAGAAGAAATTTGTTCAAACAAAGAAAATGATATAATATTAGTTTCTGTTTCCGGCAAAATAGGTTTAAAACCGACTCTAAAAGCGATAGAAAACGGTATTGATATTGCACTTGCAAACAAAGAAACTCTTGTTATGGCAGGAGATATTGTAATGCAAAAAGCAAGAAAAAACGGTGTCAAAATAGTTCCCGTGGATAGTGAACATTGCGCAATTCATCAATGCATAAAAGATATTTCACAAGTTGATAAACTTATCATAACAGCAAGTGGTGGTCCATTTTTACATAAAACAATAGAGGACATGAAAAATGCAACTGTTGCACAAGCTCTTGCGCACCCTAGATGGAACATGGGTAAAAAAATCACTGTTGATTCTGCAACATTGATGAACAAGGGATTGGAAATCATTGAAGCACATCATTTGTTCAATATGCCTTATGAAAAAATTGATGTTGTTGTTCACCCTCAAAGTGTTGTCCACTCAGCAATTGAGTATGTTGATGGGAGTGTTATAGCTCAACTTGGACTTCCTAGCATGCATATTCCAATCCAGTATGCGATTACATATCCGGAACGTTACGCAGGAATTAAATCAAAGAGTTTCAGTTTTTCTGAAATTGCTCATCTTGATTTTGAGAAACCTGATTTTGAAAAATTCCCGAGTGTAAAACTTGCATACCATGCTGGCAAACTCGGAGGGAGTGCAACTGTTTGTCTTAATGCCGCTAATGAAGAAGCTGTCTTTGCATTTTTGCAAGATAAAATCCGACTTTATGATATTTATAAAATTGTTGAAAAAATGATGGAAACTCACAAGCTTGTGAAAGCACCGACAATTGATGAAATTTTCGAAATCGACAAAGAAATAAGATTAAAAACTAGAGAAATTTTATAAAAAAATTGGGCATGCCTCAAAATTAATTTTTCTAAAAAGATGCAATTTTTTGCATCTTTTTTAATTCCGCCCACTCATAGTAAAGGTTTCACCAGTTGTCTATCCGTATTTTTACGTACGTAAAAATACGGACTTTATTTTTTTTGAAAATCCGTTATACTTAAAAAGTAATCGGTTAAGGTTCAAGCCCAGGGAAAATAAAAATCCCTAAAAGATAAATTATCTTTTTGATGGTAAAGCTGTTTGCCGACATTCTCACAGGAGTGTGTTATGGGATATATTCATTGCTGTGGAGGACTTCGTAAAACGAGGAGTTTTGTGTTGTCCCCTACGGATAATTTTGTTGTGTGTGAATTGGATTTACTTGCGAAATGTCCTATATGTAATCATTTTGTTATCCAATTGACACGACTTGATAAAAATAACAATTTATCAAGCTTGAGATTTTCAAATAGAAAAGCGATTGATTTTTGGAAACAAATACAATCAAAAATTCTCTACGAACGAAAAGAATTTGACTATTCAAAACGCCGTGGCGGAACATTCTATTTGAACTATAACGAATTTGGTGTTAAGAAGAGGTGCTATTCAAACTTTTCAAATCTTAAAATCGGTTTAATAAAAACTACCTATTAACTTTTTAGTTCTTCGATAATTTAATTCTTATGCAATTTAAGAGGGGATATTATTTCTCTACCTACCCTCCCCTTTCCCCTCTTATTTTTTTAGAAGTGGAAATATTATTAAAAAACAGAAGGGTTAATTAAGGTAATATGAGGGTAATTAAATCAGATAAAAAAGGAAGTTTGATGAAGTTATCACCAAAAGAACATGATGTGCTAACTCTGATTGCTTGCGGATTTACAGATAAGGAAGTTGCTTTAAAACTGAACATTTCAATACGAACGGTGCAAACTCATATTGCATCAATATTGTTGAAACTAAAAGCAAGAAACAGGGTTAATGCGGTTGTTGTTTACATGCACCTCAATCCAAAGTGGAAAATTGCAGAGAGGTATGTTGTGGTATGAAACGAATTATTTTACATTGGACTGCCGGAAGATATTATCCGACCCAGTTCGAAAAACAGTTCTATCATTTTTTGATAGATAAAGACGGAAGAATTTATAATGGAATTCACAAACCGGAAGATAATTTAAATTGTTCTGACGGGAATTATGCAGCCCACACAGGTGGTGGAAATACAGGATCAATTGGAGTTGCACTCTGCTCAATGTCTGGATTTAAGTCTCATGATGATGTCGGAAAATTTCCGATTTCACCTATTCAATTTGAATCTTGTATGAAATTTTGTTCAGAACTTTGCAAAAAATATTCAATTGAAATTACACCGCAAACGGTTTTGACACATTACGAATTCGGTCAAAACAATCCTAAAACAACGAGTTTTGGAAAAATTGATATAATTTATCTTCCGCCTTATCCTTGGGTTTCGAAAAAAGATGTCGGAAGTTTTATCCGCTCAAAAATCCGTTGGTACAGTGAAAGAGTTTGAGGTTAGAAAAATATGGATATAAATTATTTTGACTTGTCGGGAGGAATTTGTCAATCTTCGACAAAGACAGAACTTGGCTTGAGTTCAAAAATTCTTTATTGGACGGATTCAAAAAATGTTGAACTCTATAACAACAAAGGAATTGTTAAACAAAAAGGGAACACTTTATTACTTAATTTGCCTGAAAAAGAGCCAATCATTGCAATGAATGAAATGGAATCAGACGGGCTATATAAATTGATTATCGCAACAAAAAGCGGGAAAATTTATGTTTATTCTGAGTCCTCAGGTATTCTAAAAACTCTCGACAAAACTATCACAGGGCGGAAAGTTCAATTTGTAAATTTTTTGCGAGGAGTTATTGTTGCAACTGATTCAGACGAAATGTTTTATATAAAAGACAATTCAAATTTTGATATTGTAAATTGCAATCTCAAAAACAAAGCCGGAAATATATTTTATCCGGATTGTGTAACCGTTTATAAAGGAAGAGTTTGGTGTTCAGACACATCAACCATCTATTATTCAGCACTCGGTACATACAATGATTTCAAAACCGAGAATGATGCAGGTTATATCAGTGATTTTCATACAGATACAGCTGATATCACAGCAATTCATACCTATAAAGATTATCTTGCAATCTATAAAAAAGAACGAGTTTATTTGTTATCCGGCTCAAATCCGTCAGATTTTTCAGTAATGTTATTCGCTGATAAAGGCACAATGGCAAAAAGTTCAATTGTAAATGTTGATAACAAACAATATTTTTTAAGCAACGGAATTTTTGCTCTTGAACAAGTTGGAGAATTAAATCAAATTCGCTTGGGTTCAGAAATTTCAAAGAATATCAAAAACGAGTTTGATAATTTTGACACCGCAAGACTTAAATATACAAAGGTTCTGCACTATGAAAATAAAAATCAAACTTGGCACTTCTTTCCTTATTTAGGAAACGAATACTACAATACAATTTGGATAAATGATTATGTAAATCACTCTTGGTACAAAAGAGAAGTTCCACAAAAAATTACAACCGCCTGCAATTTTCATTCCTACATTCTAACAGCAGATACTGATGGGAATGTCTTTTATGAAGATTACGGAACAACATTTAACGGAGAAAGTATTTCCTTTATGTGGAAATCTCCATTTCTATCACTTGGGAATATTCACCACAGAAAGCTTATAGAAGAGTTTTATTTTGTTCTAGATGATGAATTTGATAACAAATTTCAATGCTCTGTTTATAAAGACTATGATGGCAAATGCGCAGATGATTATGAAAATATAGTTTCTCGCCACTTTAATCAATTGGTTTGGGCAAAAGATGACAATGATGAATCTAACGATAGTAACTGCTGGGCAAATATCGATGAAAATGTTCCTATTTGGACAATAGGAACAGATGTTTTAGAAAAAGCAGAAATTTGCGGAAGTTGTTATTCGGTTCAAATTTGCGTTGAGGGAAGCGAGATTGATGACAATTGCGCCATAATCGGTCTTCAATTTAGAGAAATTTATAACGACGATTAGACAAATTTGTCACTCGTAAAAATATATTGTGTACTACTTTGTAAAATGAAAGGAAAACAAAAATGTCAGATTTTACAACAACTTATTCTACTTTTATTCCGGAAATTTGGAGTAAAAAATTAAATCAAATGTTAGAAAAAAATTGCGTAATGATGCAATGCGTGAACAAAAATTGGGAGGGTGAAATTTCTCAACAAGGGGATACCGTTAAAATTATCACACCAGCAGATGTAACTGTTTCAACCCTAACAAGTGATGATATCACATACACAAGTCTTGCTCCAAAATCACAAGACTTGTGTATTGATCAAAAGAAATTCTTTGCATTTAAAATCGATGATGTGGCCAAAGTCCAATCAAATATGGATATTATGGAAGCTCATTTAGCAAATGCGAAAAAAGCGATTGAAGAAGTTCAAGATTCATATCTACTTGCAATGCACACAGATGTTACAGAATCAAATACAGTGGGTTCGGAATCTTCTCCAATCACACTAGACAAATCAACTATTTACGAAAATTTTGTAAAATTATCTTTGGCTTTAAAAAATTCTGATGCGGTTCGTACAGGTGTTCGCCCTTGGGTAGTAATTAACCCGAACATTGAATCTTACTTGCTACAAAGTCCAGAATTTATTAAAGCATACAATGTTGCAGACGAAACTCTTAGAGAGGGTGCAATCGGTCGAATTGCAGGAATGGACGTTCTTGTTAGTACTAATTTAACAGACATTGATAGCAAATATTATGTACTTGCCGGAACAAATGATGCAATCACTTTCGCATCTCAACTTGCTAAAATTGAAAGCTTGAGAGATAAAGACAGCTTTTCTGATTTAGTTAGAGGCTTATATTTGTACGGAGCAAAAACAGTTCAACCAAAAGCCCTAGCAAAAATGATTGTTTCTTCAAAATAACTGAGAGGAGAATTTTAAATGCAACTATTTTCAAAAACAAAAAATAAAATTACAGAGTTGGCAAAAAATGCAGTTTTAGTTGCAGAAGCAGAGCTTGGAAGTGGAAAAGGGCAAGAAAAGAAAAAACTTGCAATTGACTATGTATTAAAAAATCTACCTATTTCAAGCTTTTTGAAAAGCATTATTTCAATATTACTATCAAGTTTCATTGATGATGCGATTGAAATTTCTGTAAATTATATGAAAACTTTGTCAACCACACAAGGAGAATAAAACTTATGCAAAACCAAATAAATTCAAATAATATTTCATCATCTGCCGTGACTCCACAGATGAATTACACTGATATAGTCAGCCAGCTTGAACAGGCAATAGCTACAGACACCCTGCGATTGCAAACAATGTTACAGCAGGGAGTTATTACAAAACAACAAGGACAATATTTAATGGCTCAATTGGCTAAAAGGGCTAACGAAATTAACATGTGCAAAAATTCTGTGCCATTTCCTAATCAAGTTCAAACACAACAACCTCAAGTGACACAAAATCAAATGTCACCACTTGAAACTTTCACAGAACAAAACCCTGAATTTTTCAATGTTGGAGGTCGTAGTGCGGTTCTTGACTATATTAAAAATTACAACCTGGATAAAGATGAAATATCACAAGTGGCTAAAATTGTTGAACAGTTAGAAAATTCCGCAGTTGATAGCTACTTGAAAAAGTCTGCACACGAAAAATCATTGAATGACGAGAACTCTACTGCAAAAAGTAAGTTGAATGCTTATGCGCAAAATTCAACAGGTAACAGCAACATGAATAGGATTTTCACACGTGAAGACATCGGCAAAATGACAAGTGAAGAATTTACCAAAAATGAAAAATTAATTATGGATCAAGTAAAACAAGGTCTAATCAAATAAGTGAATTCTTTCAATAGCTCTCTCCCCTCCCACCTATGCGGGGGAGGGGGTGGGAACAACATCATTCTGAGCAGCACGAGCAGAGGCTAAAAGGTTGAGACAAAAAGGAGTAAAATGAATTTTTTAGAACTTATAAACAAATGCTTGCTTGAACTCAATTACAAGCAAGTCAATTCAATGAGCGAACTAGTTAAAAATGACCACAAACGTATCATAAGTATCTTGAACGTTATAAATAAAGAAATTTGTAATGTTGAACCTTGGAATTTTTTAATCCGAAAAACAACTTTGACCTTACCAAAAGGTAAGACAGAAATTGATAATCCCATTTCAGGACGAATTTGGTATTTGATAATTTCAGGGAAAAAGTATAAATATTCACCAGATGTAGAGAGCTTTTTAACAGGAAAAGTTAAAAATGAATTTTATAGTGCGTATTCTGACAAATTGTTACTACCAAAATTCAATGAAGATAAAAACATTGAAATCATATATTACACCTCAAATTGCGTTAAATCAATTGCTGGAGAAGAGAAAAACAATTTTGAAGATGCAACAGATTGTTCACTAATTCCAATGCCATTTGTTGAGCAATTATTAGTTTATGGCACATGCCTGCGACTAAAAGCAAATCCACAATATATCAAGTTCACATATTGGCTAAGCATGTACAAAGAAGCATTGCTAAACCTAAAATCAAAAAGTAATATCTACATTTTTGACTCCCCAATAGTAAGGCTATACAGGAAATAGGGCAAAAAAAACAGGAAGTCGTTTTCATTCCCCCCTGTTAAGATTTACACTAGCCGAAATATAAATAGCATGAACATTATACTAACTATTTAGTAAAAACACAAATTATAATAAGAAATGTAAAGAGATGCAAAATATAAACAACAAAGAAAAACAATTTGTCGCAGAGTATATAAGAACTCTTGATTGCGAAAAAGCCGTGAAATATGGGAAATTCAAGACACCTGCCCCGAAAAAATTAGGACAATATTTGTTATGTCAAACACATATTATCAAAGAAATTAAGTGTCAAATGAACCAACAAATTGATTCTCTCAATGTCCAAAAAGGCTACGTAATTCAAAAACTCCTGCAAATTGCAGAATTTTCTCTGACAGAAGAAGACATACTGGATAAAGACGGGAATTTCACAGGTAAACGAAAATTGAGAGATGCAGGAGCTGGGTTAAAAGCACTTGAAAGTCTTTGCAAATACTTAGGATTTTCAAGCCCTCCAACAGAAGATAAAAAATACATTGATGCAAAAATCATCACAATTTCTAATCTTGATGATAAAAAAATTTAAAACAAGAAAGGTAAAAAATGAAAGAAGATAAAAATATCGAACAAATTCTTCTCAATAATGAAGAATACGAAAAATTTTCAGCAAGAAAAATTGAGAACGATTTTGTTCAAGAAATAGACAAATCAAAAAACAAAATATCTGAAATTATTACAGACATAAAACTTGCACCTAAATACAAGTTATTCTCAAAAGATGCAATTTACTTAGTTATGAATAAAAATAGCAAGACTAAATCTTATGTGAACGGAATTCAAGCCGATGGATTTTTAGGTAACCAAATTTCTACAAGAGAAAAATTTCTAACAGGTGAAATTGATTCATTTGTTAAAGATGATTATTTCGTAAAATTTTTAAAAATACGAGTTTAAAAATGTGTAAATTTATACAACTAAAATCCAATAATCTTTTCACTAATTTGCACTATATTCCACTAATCTGGAGAAGTTATTCCAAGTATTTTAAATATCTGCAAGACGATTTTTCTAATAACAACACCAACATATTCTCATTTGTTGAAAAAACTATTCCATATTTTTGGATAATTCTTGATAACAACAATCTTTATATGGGATTTGTTTTCCTTGATAATTTTGTCGGAAACAACAAACTCTTATATAGTGCAGAATTAACGACTTGTTTTGAAAAACATGCCTGGGGTAATTTTACAAAATATAGTGCAAAAATTTTTTTAGAAAAATGTTTTAATGATTTAAGGTTACAAAAAATAAAAGCCTTAATTTTTCCCGACAATTTTAGAGTCAAAACACTTTTAAAAACTTCAGGCTTTAATTACGAAACGACCCTCAAATCCGAAACTTTACGAGGTGGAAAACCTCAAGATATTGAAATTTATTCCCTATATAAAACTACTAATAGCGAGGTAAAACATGGAAACATTTATAATCCCTGCATTTGATTATGCAGATGAACAATTTTTAATTAGTAATATCGTATCAAAATACGATTATTACAACGATATGAGAAGATCTCAAATTTCTGACAACAGATTAATCAAACATTCGATTTACAATTCCGATATTCCGGCTGTCAACAGTTGGGATTGCAAAATTCAGCTTCCCGAGATTTATGAACTCGCACAAACTTTGAAATCTCATATTGTACAAAATTTGTACTCTCACCCAGACGGAATGTTTGATGTGTCAGGTGTTGATTATAAAACGCAAAAATATGCCAACAAACAAAAAGCTATGCTTGTAAACACTTTTGAAACAATGAAAATTGAAGATGAGATGGAAAAGATTGTTGATTCAGTAGTTGAAACAGGCGAAGTCACTCTTTTTGTCGGCTGGGAAACTAAAACCAGAAAAGTTCGCCGAGCATTATCACTTGTTGAACAATCTGAAAAAAATATCCAAGATGCTTTTGTTGTCGAAGACAAAGTTATTTATGACAATGCAAAAGTTAAATTCATAAACTATGAAGATTTTGTTTTTGACAAAGACGGTGTTGATAACTGGGATACCTGCGCAAAAATATACCGAACTTATCAAACTTTAGACGACATCAAATCAAGCAACACGAATAATTTGCTAGATATTGAAAAACTGGAAATATTGAAAGGAGTGGTGGCAAGTAAAAAAACAAAAGATGAAAATTCTTCAAACAGAAAAATTGAGGTTTTAGAATTTTGGGGTGACATTGAACTTCCCAATGGTGATGTTTTAAAAAACAAGCTTATTGTCGTTGCAGGTCGAAAAGTAATTATCAGATACGAAGACAATCCTTTTGTTATAAATCCGTTTATTCACGCAAATATTATAGAATGCCCATCAACCGGTCGTGGAATTTCGCCACTAAGAGTTGCGTTGATTTTAAATAATATATCTTCAACAATCCTAAATAAACAATTAGATGCACTTGCACTAATGATGAATCCTCCATATCTTGCCCCAAAAGGCTGTTTTAGAGGACAACAAGATGTTAGCCCAGGGAAAATTATTGAATATGATGCATCACTTATGACGACAACTCCTACACCATTGTCATTTGACAAGGCGATGACCGGCTGGGATTTTCTAAACTACTTCAAAACAACTATTGAAAGTGCAACAGGAATTTTCAAAAACATGGCAGGAAATGTTCAATCAGTAGATAGAACCGCAACAGAAATCAACTATTCCGTAAACGGTCAAGAAGCAAGATTAAATATGCTCCTTGAATCAATAAACCGCAAAATTATTGTACCAATGGTCGAAAAAACTGCAGAACTTATAGCCAATTTCAAACTTGGGAAAGAAAATATTTTAGTATCAGATAGAGGAAAAATTGAGTTTATTGAAATTGATGATAACATAAGAAATTCAAATTATATTTATAGATATGGGGATAGAAAAGCAACATTTGAACGCAAATCAAAATTGAAAGAACTTTTTGAAGTAATTAAATCTTTTGCACAAATTCAAGAAGTATCCTCAAATATTGATTGGTTGGAGTGTTTCAAATTTGCACTTGAACAATACGGAGTTGAGAATGCAAATAATTTTTTAACTTCGCAGGAGTAAAACTTTTACTTGAAGAAGTAAAATGAGATTTTTAACAGTCATTTCGAGTAGGGGTAAGAAATTATGTCATTACGAGGAAACAAACCGAGCAAAGTGCAATGTAACTAGTACAGAGTGACGTCGTAATCTTGAACACTGCACACCACGGTTTAGGGTCTCAAAAAAAGTTAAGGAGATTCTGAATCAAGTTCAGAATGACAATTATAAAAACTGCTTTCGTGCCTTATTGCCCTAGTACCTACTAAAAAGAAAGAAACAAAGAAAACATGAAATACAAACTACTTGATGCTCAACGAAAATTTTTAGAAATTCCACACAATTATTCACTTGATGTCGCAGTTTATCAAGGTGGATATGGATCTGGTAAAACTTTTGCGGGTTCATTGCTTGGAATTCTTCTTGCTTTAAAATTCGCAGGGATTAGAGGTCTTGTCGGAGCGCAAACCTACACCCTCGTTAGAGATACCACGTTGAAATCATATTTTGAACACTTGGACGAAATGAATTTTGTTGAAGATATTGACTACAAGTGGTCAACAAGTGAACAAAAATTGACGTTTCATAATGGGTCAGAAATTTTGTTTCGGCATTTTGATGAACCCGACAAATTGAAATCTTTAAACTTAGGTTTTGTAGAAATAGAGGAAATGTCTGATATTCCGTATGACACATTCAAAGTTTTACTTGCAAGAATGAGACAAAAGATATCCAAAAAATGGAACAATTTTACCTATCGAATTTTTGGACACACAAATCCCGAAATTCAACGGGGCTGGGTTTATAAAACATTCGTAGAAAATCCTGCACCAAATTATAGAATGATTTGCGCCCCAACCACACAAAATATCTATCTTCCTAAAGGTTTTTGTGAAGAGTTGAAAAATTTGTATGACGAAAGCTATTATGAAATTTTTGTCCTAGGCAAAACCGGAAACTTCAACCAAAACCTTGTAGTGAAAGATTTTACAAAAGAAAATGTCCGAGAAATCAAATATCAACCGAATTTTAATATTCATATCAGTTGTGATTTCAATGTTGACCCAATGGCTTGGGTTTTAGCCCACAAAACAGAAGACAAAGTGTTTTACTTTGATGAATTGGTTCTTGAAAATACCACAACCGCAAAAACTTGTGATGAATTTCATCGAAGATATCCCCATCACAAAGGAAAAGTAATTATAAACGGTGACGCATCAGGCGATAATAGAAGTTGCACAAGTGAATACACAAATTACGTAATAATAAAAAAGAAGCTGGAATCTTTTGGCTATGATGTAGAAATTAAAATTAAGGCTTTTAATCCGCCAATAAAAAATAGAATTGCCGCATTCAATGCAAAAGTACGGAATGCAAATGGAAACATTGGATTGTATATTTCTCCAAAATGCGAAAAACTCTTGTATAACATTTACAATCTTCGCTATATTGAGGGAACATCAAAAATAGATGTTCCAACATATTCACAAATTAAACAATCAAAAGAACTGAAATTTTTATCACACCCGTTTGATGCAGCATCATATTTGGTCGATTTTTATTGGCCAATTGTCTTATAAATAAAGAAAAGAGGTTAAAATGGACACATTGCTATATTATTCACCCGTAATTGTCGTTGTCGTATGTTTTCTAGTACAACAGAAAATAGTTGTCACACCAGAACAACTGGAGAAAAAACATCGGGAAATCATCAAAGATACTGAACGAAAATTCGTCACAATTGACAGTTATCACGATTTAAAATCAAACTTTTCCGAAATGAAAGAAAAGATAGACAAAATCTATGATTGTTTAATTATGGGTTAAAATTTTATTTTATCAATCTGTCATAGTGTTCAGCATAAAAATCAGCATAACGATCTTCCAAAATCGCTTGACGACATTTTTTCGCAAAATCAATCAAGAATTTGATATTGTGAATTGATAAAAGTGTTGATGCGGTTTGTTCTTGACATTTCCACAAGTGACGAATATAAGCCCTAGAGTGGTTTTTGCAAGCATAACAATCACAACCCTCAACAAGTGGTCCATGATCATCTTGAAATTTTTGGTTTTTAATATTTGCTTTACCGTCCCAAGTGAAGAATGAGCCATGCCTTGCATTTCTTGTCGGAAGAACACAGTCAAACATATCAACACCATACTTAATGCCATTCAACAAATCTTCCGGAGTTCCAACACCCATCAAATATCTCGGCTTATATTTTGGTAAAAGCGGAGCAGTTAGTTCTGTAAAGTGATTTTTGATATCAGTTGGTTCTCCGACACTAACCCCACCAATTGCATAACCGACAGCATCAAAAGTAGAAATTACTCTTGCACTTTCTTTTCTCAAATCATCAAAAAATGCACCCTGAACAATCGGGAACAATGCTTGCTTAGGATTAGTTTTAGCCTTGAAACATCTTTCTAACCAACGATGAGTTCTCTCCATAGCAGCCTTTGCGGTTTCGTAATCACAAGGATATGGAGCACATTCATCAAATGCCATCATAATATCAGCCCCAATGTCCTGCTGAATTTCCATAGAAACTTCCGGAGAAATAAAGTGTTTTGTACCATCTTTCGGGTCTTGAAATTCTACACCATCTTCTGTAATTTTTCTAAGATGAGCCAAAGAAAAGACCTGAAATCCACCAGAATCAGTCAAAACCGGTTTATCCCAGTTCATCCAACCGTGAATTCCGCCGAAATCTCTAATTCTTTTTGTTCCTGCTCTCAAATAAAGGTGATAAGAGTTTGCCAAAATAATTTGCGCTCCGGTATCCCTTATTTGATCACAAGTTAAAGCTTTTACTGCAGAATTTGTTCCAACCGGCATAAAAATAGGGGTTTCAATTTTTCCATGCGGAGTTGTTAAAATTCCTGCTCTTGCTCCTGTTTGAGCATCTTCATGTATTAATTCGTAGTTAAAATAATCTTTTTCGTTCATACAAAAAGTTTATCATAAATATAGCAATAAACCAAAAAGCCAAGGTTTAAAAACCTTGGCTTTTCAATTATCAAACTAAATATTTGATTAAGCTTCATCTAAAGCAGCAACACCTGGTAATACTTTACCTTCGATGAATTCTAGAGAAGCACCGCCACCTGTTGATACGTGAGTGAAATCTTCAGCTTTGCAGAATTTTTTAGCAGCTGAAACAGAATCACCACCACCGATAACAGATACAGCACCATTTTTAGTAGCTTCAACAATTGCTTCTAAAACAGCTTTAGTACCTTCAGCGAATTTAGGGTTTTCGAAAGCACCTACAGGGCCGTTCATCAAAATTGTTTTTGATTCTTTGATTACGTCAGCAAAAGCTTTTCTTGATTCAGGACCAGCATCAACACCTTCAAATCCATCAGGAATTTCATTGATAGCAACGAATTTGTTAGTACCGTTTCCTGAAAAATCATCAGCAGCCAAAACATCAGTAGCCATAACAAGTTTTACACCTTTATCAGCAGCTTTCTTTTCAATAGCTTTAGCTGTATCAATTTGGTCATCTTCACAAATTGAATTACCGATTTTACCGCCGTTAGCTTTAACAAATGTATAAGCCATACCACCACCGATAATCATATTATCAACTTTGTCTAACAAGTTTTCTAAAACACCGATTTTAGAAGAAACTTTAGCACCACCAACAACAGCAGTGAATGGACGAGTTGGATTATCAAGAGCTTGAGATAAGCATCTGATTTCTTTTTCCATCAACAAACCTGCAACAGCCGGTTTAAGAATATGAGCAACTTTAGCAGTTGAAGTGTGTTTTCTGTGAGCAGCTCCGAAAGCATCGTTAACATAGAAATCACCTAATTTAGCAAGTTCTTCAGCAAAAGTCATATCATCATCTTTAGCTTCTTCTGCTTTGTAGAATCTAATGTTTTCTAACAATGCAACTTGGCCGTCTTTAAGATTTGCTAATTCTTTATCTGCACCTTTACCAACAGGTGATTTAACAAATAAAACATCTTCACCTAAAACTTTAGACAAATATTTAGCAACTGGTTCTAGAGAAAATTCTAAATTCCATTCACCTTTTGGTCTGCCTAAGTGAGCCATTAAAATAATTTTAGCTCCTTTATCTTTTAAGAATTTTACAGTAGGTAAAATAGCTTGAATTCTTGTGTCATCAGTAACGTTTTTGTTTTCGTCCAAAGGTACGTTTACGTCAACTCTGACTAATGCTCTTTTTCCCTTGATATCACCAAGGTCTTTAATAGATTTTTTCATTGATCTCTCCTTTTTTCAAATGTACCGCATGGATATTTTACAAAAAACATAATAATAAGTCCATAAGTTGTTTATGAAAGTACTACATACAAAGAATTTTAGTGTATCGAAGAATTAGTGAAATGTAGGTTGGCATTACTTATGCCAACACGATAAATTCCATATATTGGAGTGGCAGATCTATAGACTTACAGACCTTAGATTTACTCCTATAAATGGAAGATAATCAAAAAAAAAGATACGTTTATACATAGGACGTCGGCACGACCTTTCGGTCGTGCCGACATAATATTTGGTAAACTTATTTAAAAATTTTATTATGCTGCATTAATTTTACCTGCATTATAAATCCCGCGAGCAAGAAAACCTAATCCAATTGCACTTAAAGTTACAAACATCGCTGCTCCTGTTTTTGAAGTTTTTAGTGCTGCGGAAATTTCTTTAGCATCAAGCCCTCTTTTTTCCAATGGCATTTTTAAAATTTCTTCAAATGGCTTCATACATTTTTCACCTATTTTTGAAAAAACTTTTACCACATTTTTAGCAACGACATTATTTGAATCCAAAAGATTACCAATACAATCTTTACGTACAGCATAGGCAGTAGCTCCTACACCTGCGGCGGTGACACCAACATTTAAAAGGTGTCTTGCAATCTTATGTTTTGATTGAGTTTGAGGTTGTGATTGTACATAAACTGGAGCAATAGTTGTCATAATTTACCTACTTTCTTTTTGTTTTTACTAACTTACATTTGAATGGAATCGATTTTCCCTTACTTCTTTATAAAAACTTTCAAAAGATTGGGATTGCTCCTCACCCACCACATCATATCATATCATATCATAAAGGCATTATATCAGGGTTTCAGCCTTTTTAAGCACATATTAATATTTCTTAATAATTATGTTTTGGCAAGTTCAATGAAGAATATACACATTTAAGCTCTATAAAACAGGAAGTCTTTTCCATTCTGAAAAATGCCAATCATTACAATGAGCAACAATCCGAGCAGAGTACAGAGCAAACTGCCGAATTGATTTGCACATAATTACATGTAGTTTTCCCACTATATTGTTTTTTTTCGAGACTTTTTAATATGTGTTCTATATTTAACCCTCACCCTAACCCTCTCCCATAAATGGGCGAGGGTAAATAAAAGGTATAACCACCTATAGACTTATCTACTTATGGACTTTTAAAGGACTATCCACTTATTATTTTTTGTGCTAAAATCTATTGTATGGACTGGAAAGAATTACCTAAAAAGAAAAGATTATATGTAGCTGTAATACTTACTCTTGTTGGAATTTTAGCTTGGGCATTTATTACGGCGGGAGTGATTACTCACAACTTCAACAGACAACAAATGGCTGCTCAGGGAGAAAACCAAGAAGCAATCGTTGATGGCATAATTTTAACTGAAACCAAAGACGACCAAAAATATTGGGAAATCTATGGGGAAACAGGCAAATGGGACAGCACACAAGGTATTGCCCAACTTAACAAAGTTACAGGAAACTTCTACAAAGACAATGAAGTTTCGATGAGTTTTGAATCTTCAAAAGGTACATATAACTCAAAAGTTGGAGATATAACTCTATATAGCGACACATTCATTGCTTTGAAAGATGGGATTACTCTAAGAGCAGATAAACTTCACTGGGTAAATTCTCATTCTCCAATCATTGGAGAGGGACATATCAGAATTCAAAAAGGTAAAGAATTACTTTCAACAGCAGATAAAATAGTAATCAGTCCAGATTACAACAGTTTTAAAATTATCGGGAATACAGTATCAAAAGTTTATGAGGATAAAAAGTAGTATGAAAAAATTATTAACAGCTTTCATATCAATTTTGGTATTAACTGGTTTAGCAACTCAAGCATCTGACCTTGTTATTGAGTCTAAAAGCCAAACATATAATGAAGCAGAAAATAAAATCAAATTTAACGGAAATGTAAAAGTTTCAGTAGATGATTTGAAAGTTGTCGGTGACAAAGCAGATGTAAGTGTTACAAAAGACCAAAACCTAGACACTGCAACTTTCTACGACAAACCTTATGCTTTTGAAGTTAAAAAGAATAAAAAAAGAGAAGTTAAAGCAAATATATTAAAAGTCTCATTAATAACAAAAGTAATTCGTGCAGAGGGTGATACTCAATCCGTTGTGTTTGAGGGTAAAACTCCGGTGGTTGTAATCAATTCTAACGTTCAAGAATACGATACAAAAACAGGTGTAATGACTGCAACCGGAGCAGTTACAATGTTATACAAAGAAATTGAAACTTTTTCAAACTCAGCTCAAATTACAACCGATAAAAATGGGGACTTGAAAAGGCTTGTCCTAACAGGAAATGCAAGAGTTAAACAAGAAAACAACGAGTCTTTTGCTGACAGATTTGTATATGAAGCTTCTTCCGGAAACTTAACAGCATACGGAAACACAACATCTAATGCGACAATGGACGATGGAGCTAAATTGACATTAAAATCAGGTTTCCAAGAATACAACCAAAAACGTGGAATCTTCAATGCAAGCGGAAATGTTAGAATTTGGTATCAAGATTACTATGCTGCAGGTCCAAAAGTTACTCTATACCCTGGAGCTGACGGGAAACCAAACCAAGCATGCTTCACAGGAAGATCAAGCATAACTCAAGGTGTTAGAACAATCTTTGCGGACAGAATTAAAATGACAATGAAACCAAAAAGTTTTGATGCTCAAGGTAATACCAGAACAGTTATTAAAAATATTGGTTCTGGTTCAGATGATAACAGTGGAATGACATTAGGATTATAAGATTATGAAAGATAAACTTGATAAAGCAATTGAATGTTTTAAAAAGAAAGACTGGAATGGCGCAATTGATTTGTTCACCTCTATTTTGGAAGTTGAACCTAACAATGCAGAAATCTATAACAACATAGGATTATGTTATGCAAATTTAGGAGATGATGAAAAAGCAGAAAAAGCTTACCTAAAATGTATTGAATTAAATCCTAAAATACCTCAATGCTATATCAATCTTGTTGATATTTATTACAAGCAACACCGATTAGGAGAAGGTATAAACACTTTATCTTACGCAATTGATATGATGCCATCAGATTTGATTTTCAGACATTATCTTGCAAGATTTTATATGGAAGATGCCAAAAGAGATTTAGCAATTGATGAATTAGAATATATTTTAGAAAGACAACCGGAAAATTATGATGCATATTATGATTTAGCAAGAGCTTATTTTGATATGGGAATATATGATTCGGCAATTGAAAATCTTGAAAACGTATTAGAATTTAAACAAGATAATGAATGGATTTATTTCTACCTTGCAGAAGCATATCAAGCAAATGATGAAATAGATAAAGCTATTTCTAACTTCTTAAAAGCAATTGCAACAAACAACAAATTTTCTATCCCTTACAAAAAAGTTGCTATCTTATTTATGGCAAGAGGGGATTATGATGACGCAATTGAGTATTTGGAAGATTATTTGAATTTTGATATTCCGGAAGAGGAAAAGAAAAATGTTACTGCATTAATTGAAAACATTAAAAAGAAACAAGGAACTAATGAAGAATAAATACTGGATTGCATTTTCTTCAATTGAACAAATAGACAGCAGATTTATCCAAAGATTATTTAATTATTTTGGGAATATTGAATCTGCTTTTAATGCAGATTTAAACGACTTAAAAAATATTGACGGACTTAGTGTAAAAAAAGCAGAAAATTTTTTGAAACATAGAGATAAAGTTGATATTGACAGAACTTTTACGGCTGTTGAAACTCGTGGAATAAATTTTTTAACTCTTGAAGATGAAAATTATCCGCAAATGCTAAAAAATATTGAAAACTCACCTGCCGTTTTGTATTACAAAGGAAAATTATTTGAGTGTAACCTAAAAAAGACTCTTGCAGTCGTTGGTTCAAGAAAAGCAAGCACACATGCCAGAGATAATTTAAAAAGAATCATTTCAGAACTTGGGAATACAGATATTTGTATAGTTTCAGGGTTAGCCTCAGGAATTGATACAGTTGCTCACACAGCGGCAATTGAAAATAATTTAAAAACAATCGGTGTAATCGCAAGCGGTTTTGATTATGTATATCCGACAAGTAACAAAACTCTTTATCAAAATATTGAAAATGGATATGGTGCAGTAGTTACGGAATATTATCCAACTTTTGAGCCGATGAAATTCAGATTTCCACAGAGAAACAGGATTGTTTCAGGTTTATCATTCGGAACACTAGTAGCAGAAGCATCGCTAAAGAGTGGAGCTTTGATTACTGCAAATTTAACACTTGAACAGGGAAGAGAATTGATGTGTATTCCTGGGGAGATTTCAAACCCAAATACACAAGGTATTTATAAACTTTTGAAAAACGGAGCAACAATTGTCACAGAAAGTAATGACATTTTAAATGCTCTAAATTGGGAAATAAAAAAAGAAATTCCACAACAACAATTGACCCTCCCAATGCTTACACCAGACGAAGAAAGAATTTATAATAATATTCAAGTTGAAGAAAAAGGAATTGATGAACTATTGACTCTTACAGGTTTGAAACTTGATGATTTGCTCATGAACTTGACAACAATGGAGCTTAAAGGCATAATAAAACAATATAATGGGGATAGGTACAAAAAGGTTTAATTTAATGTTAAAGGGAATTTTGACAACATTATTCACAATAAGAGAACCTCTTGGCAGATTAGATTTTTTCAAATATGGTCTTAGCCTTTGGATTATTGGGATATCGGTATTTTATTTTTATATGTACCGCTCAAATATTTTAAACCTAATTTCTATTGATTCCATTCAAAAAATTTTAAACTTAATTATCCTAATTTTTGTTATTTTATGGATATTATTTGTTTTTATCTCAAGTTTTATGCTGGTAACAAAAAGATTTTGGGATATAATTGGGAAAAGGACACCTGCAATTATTTGCGCTATAATCTTTATGGTTATTGCAAAGTTGGGCAAAATTATTGTACCTTTATTAGTAATTAAATGCCTATTATCAATAGCATTAATATTTACAAAAGGAAGAATTATAAATAAAAACATTCAACAAGAAGTTGAAGAAAATCAAAATACAGGAGAAAGTTAATATATAAATGGCAACGGCGAGTAAGAAGAAAGAAAAAGCATTAGTAATAGTCGAATCACCGGCAAAATCAAAAACTATCAAAAAAATCTTAGGTGACGGATACCAAATTGAAGCAAGTTATGGTCACGTAAGAAATTTGCCAACAAAAGATTCCGCAACTCAAAACTTGGGATTTGATGTAAATAACAATTTTGAACCAAAATTTGAAATAATCCCTGGAAAACAACAAGTTGTAAGAAAACTAAACGATTTAGCAAAAAAAGCTGACAAAGTTTATCTGGCGTCCGACCCCGACCGTGAGGGAGAAGCAATTGCATGGCATGTTAGACAAATTCTAAAAGTGCCGGACGATAAAATTTGCCGTATTGTATTTAACGAAATCACTCCAAAAGCCGTAAAGCATTCTGTTGAAAATCCTCGAGCAATCGATATGGATATGGTTCAAGCCCAACAAACAAGACAAATTTTGGATAAACTTGTAGGTTTCAAATTAAGCCCTGTTTTGTGGAAACAAATCGGAAACAGAAACTTGTCGGCAGGTAGAGTTCAATCTGTTGCGCTACGTATGATTTGTGAAAGAGAAGATGAAATTGAAGCATTTGTTCCTCAAGAATACTGGTCAATTCATGCAAATCTTGACAAAGATGGAAAACTTTTTGAAGCTGAACTATCAAAAATCAAAAATAAAGCAATTGAAAAAACAATTAAAAACAAAGAAGAAGCTCAAAAAATTGTTGACTATTTAACAAATCCATCAACACAATTTGAAGTTTCTAAAGTTACTAAAAAAACAATCAAACGTAAACCAACAGCACCATTTATCACATCTACAATGCAGCGTGCAGCATCATCAAAACTCGGATTTGGAGTTTCTAAGACAATGCAAGTTGCTCAAAAACTTTATGAAGGTGTTGAAATTGATGGAAATCCAGTCGGTTTGATTACATATATGAGAACAGATAGTGTTCGTGTTTCTGATGATGCTCAAAATATGGCTCATGATTTCATTTTAGAACACTATGGAGAAAAATATTATCCTGAAAAAGCAAACATTTATGCTAAAGGGAAACAAAACGTACAAGATGCGCACGAAGCTATTCGTCCGTCATATCCTGAAAGAACACCGGATAGTATTAAACAATACCTTGATAATGACCAATATAAATTGTACAAACTAATTTGGGAAAAATTTATGTCTTCTCAAATGGCTCCGGCAGAAGTTGCAAATAAATCAATAGAAATTAATTCCGGAGATTACACCCTAAAAGCCGGTACAAGCAAAATTACATTTGATGGTTTCTTGACACTTTATAATGATTCCGAAGAAGACGAAAAAGAATCAGGTGCAAAAATTCCTGATTTAGAAAAAGGAGATAAAGTTGTTTGCAGAAAAGTTTTACCAAAGCAACACTTTACTCAACCGCCTCCAAGATACAACGAAGCTTCTCTTGTTAAAGCTTTAGAAGAATACGGAATCGGTCGTCCATCTACTTATGCAACAATTATCACCGTAATTCAAACAAGAAAATACGTTGAAAAGAAAGACAAAGCTTTACGACCAACACTTTTAGGTCGAACAGTTTCAAAACAATTAGTTTCACAGTTTTCAGACATTATGGATTACAAATTCACAGCAGGAATGGAAGAAAAACTTGATAAAATCGCAGACAAGGAAGCGGTATGGATAAAAGTTTTACAAGATTTTTATACTCCGTTTATGGAAGAAGTTAACTCTGTAATGAAAACAGCACAAAAAGTTAACATTGAAACCAAAATAAAATGTCCAAACTGCGGAAAACCAATGTTACTAAGAACAAGCAAAACAGGTTCTCAATTCTTAGGTTGTTCAGGTTATCCGGATTGCAAAACAACAATGTCATTAAATGTTATGCAAGAAATTGAAGACGAAGAAAACGGAGAAACACAAGAAAAACCAAAAGAAGTTTGTGAAGAAAAATGTGAAAAATGTGGTTCTGATATGATTTTCAAACTTGGACCTTACGGCAAGTATATGGAATGTACAAATCCAGAATGCAAACACCGTAAACCTTATAGAAAATCAACAGGTGTAACATGCCCGAAATGTGGTAAAGGAACAATCGTAGAACGAAAATCTAAAAGAGGTACTGTTTTTTATGGTTGCGACAAATATCCGGAATGTGATTTTGTTCTTTGGAATGAACCAACCGGAGAAAAATGTCCAACTTGCGGAAGCCTTTTAGTTAAAAAAGTTCTTAAAAAAGGTGATGTAATTTGTTGTTCTAACCCAAAATGCGGATACAAAAAAGCACCTGAACAAACAGAACAAACTTCATCAAGAGAAGAATAGGGGTCTTAGTTATGGCTGTAAGTAAGGAATTGTTAGCTCGATACAAAGAAATGAAAGCTAAAGGCATAAATGTTACTTTATCTGAATTGAAAGCTCAGATGGAAGAAGAAGCAAAAGCAACAACAAATGAAATTGTGAATGAAACCTATGAGCAATCATCAACTGCTGAACCTGAAAGCAATAACTATTCAACAAGCAGTGATGCATCTTATACTAATGACTATTCTGAAACTAAGCCTAATGAACCAACTGAAAATAGCTGGACAACAACATATTCAAATAGTTATTCTTATACTACCCCCCAACAACAAGAACTCTCAAAAGAAGAAGAAACACAAACTTCAACTTCTTGGGCATTTTCAACTTCTTCATACTACAATAATTCAGAACAAACAACCGCTCCAATTGCACAACCACAAACAATTGAACAGCCTAAAATACCTGTGCAACAACAGAGATTTGAACAACCGCAAATTCAAAATCCTCAACAAGTTGAACCAATCCAACCTGTACAAGAAGACAGTATCAATGCACCAATTAAAAAATTTGCCGTAATTGGTTACCCTTTAGGACATTCGCTATCAACTTATATTCACAATGCAGGATTCAAAAGCCTTGGAATAAAAGCAAGTTACGAAATTTTAGAAACGCCACCGGACACCCTTGTTGATAGGATTAAATTTTTCAAAACTCACGGTTATAGCGGATTTAATGTGACAATTCCTCTAAAATTACCTGTGACGTTCTTTTTAGATGAAGTTGATGAGTCTGCAAATATTGCAAATGCTGTAAATACAGTAGTGATTGACCCAAACACAAAAGCGTTGAAAGGTTACAATACTGATGCATCAGGTTTTAGAAATGCAATTCCTGATGATATTATACTATGCGGAAAAACGGCAGGTGTTATGGGCACAGGAGGAGCTGCAAGAGCAGCTATCACTGCACTTGCACAAAGTCAGATGAAAGAAATTAAAATTTTTACAAGAAATGTTTTGAATAGCTTAGAACTTATAAATTATTTAAGAAAAACATTTCCAAATGTAGAATTTAATCCTTATCAAATTGAAAGAATAAGGGATTTGTCTGACATTGATTTACTCGTAAATGCTACCCCAATTGGAATGCAAGGACGAGGAGCTGATTTTACACCGGTTGAAGAACCTGAACTTACAACACTAAAAGCTGGAGCTACGGTTTATGACATAATATACAATCCTAAAAAAACAATCTTACTAAAATTAGCCCAAAAACACGGTTATAGAACAATTAATGGTGTAGATATGTTCATTCACCAAGCGGTGGAAGCCGAAAAAATCTGGACAGGAAGAACTCCTGACTTTAAAGATATGAAAATTGCGGCACTTGAAAATTTATAAATAATTACATACTCAAATTACGATTTATTTGATTATTAAGATTGTTCATCTCTTCAGCAATTAATTTTGGCCAAACTTTGTTAGAAGAACAATATTTATCTCTAATTTTTGCAATTGTTGTATGACCTTTGGTTACATAATTTGTATTCAAATTTCTGCCTAAACTATCAATACATGCAGCATAACTTTTAGGTTTTTGCCCAACTGCACCGACAACATTGTATTTGCAGTAAGTTTTTGGTTTTGCACCATAACCGGACTCAACTTTTGCAATACTCATCAAGAACAATGCGTTAATTCCATACTTATTTTGTGCATCTAAAAATGCTTGTCCCTGCCCTTTGAGTTTTGTTTTTTCTAAGCATTTATTCAAGTCATCTGCCGTACCAACAAACAATTTCGTTGTAACATTAGTGTTTGGAGAATAAGAAAAATTAAAATACATAGGCTTTTGAACCCTTGTAGATACAGGCTCACAAACATCAGCTTTCTTTGTCATTTGCTGAATAGTTTTTTCATCATAGTGAACCATTATTGATGAATTTAAATTTACTTCTCCTGTTGATTTAACAATTACTTGGTTGTTTCCAGAAGAATTTTCAAAAAGTGGAGTTTGATTTAATACAGACGATTGCTGATTTTGAGCTTGATTTTGTCTTACTGTAGATTTATTTTGCACAACTCTCTTTTTGTTATCATCATCAATATAATACATTTTTTATCTCCACTCTTACTTTATATAAGGATTTTTGGAGTAAAAAATTGCATAAATATGAATTAATGTAAAAGGTTTTTGCCTAATTTTTTAACCGTTTCAATATCTTCATGAGGTTCACGACCAACAGTTGTAAGATAATTACCTATAAGAATTCCTTCAACACAAGTCTTTAAAGCTAATTCTTGATTTTCTTGGGACAATCTCATTCTTCCGCCACAAAAACGAACAACCGCATTAGGATTAGCAATTTTGAACACGGCCATTGTTCTCAAAACATTTTCTTCATCAATTTTATCGTGATAATTTTCAAAAGGGGTTTCCGGTATTGGCATCAAAATATTTATTGGGATTGAATCCGGTTCAATTTCAGATAATTCCATAGCCATCTCAATTCTTTGTTCAACAGTTTCACCCATACCCAAAATCACACCGCAGCAGAGTTCCATACCATATTTTTTCACTAATTTGCAAGTGTTTAATCTATCTTCCCAAGAGTGAGTTGTACAAACCTCCGGATAATAGGAACGACAAGTATTTATATTATGGTGAAATCTTTTTAATCCCACTTTGGCTAATTGTTTTGCTTGTCCTTCATTCAAAATTCCAATTGAAGCACAAGATTTAAGTCCATCAATCTTGTTAATTTCTTTAATCATATCAAGCTCTATTTGGAAATCACGTCCCTCATCTGGAGTTTTACCACTAGTAACAATTGCAAAACGAGAAACATGATTTGCTTTAGCCTCATTTGCAACCTTTTTAACTTCCTCAATACTAACGAGTGGATAAGATTCAATATTTGTACAATAGTGAGAACTTTGCGCACAGTATTTGCAATTTTGAGAACATTTACCATTTCTCGCATTGACAAGGGAGCAAAACTCAATATTATTTGACATATATTTAGATGACTCTTTCAGTAAATCTTCTAACGGTAAATTATAAAATGCCAATAATTCTTCTTTTGTATAAACTTTTTTCTCTGTGCTATTCATATCTTCCACCCCTTTTTGTATAAGAAAATATTAAGTCACATATAGAGTGATGTCAAACATTTCTGCCCGTCAAATTAGATATTTTTATTATTTCTTTTTTAAATATTTAAGATTAGAGAATATCTAATGGGTCAACATCAACGGTCATTCTGATATCTTTTGGTGCAGTGATTTTATTCAAAAAGCTTGAAATAAATTGATGCCCTTTTTGATCCAATTTATTTTTGATAATAATTTGAAATCTAAAGTAACCATTAATTCTTTCAATCACACAAGGTGTCGGTCCAAGAACTTCTAATCTTTCTCCAAAACCAAATTTTTCAATCATTGTACAAAGTCTTAGTGCAATTTCTTGCGCTGCTTTTTCTGCTCTAAAATTATTTGTTGAACTCAAAATAAGTCTTATAATCTGACTAAATGGCGGGTAGTCAAAATCTTCCCTCGATTTAATTTCTTTTTCATAAAATTCAGAATAGTTTTGTGATTTTGCACTTTCTAATGCGTAATATTCGGGGTTGTAAGTTTGAAAAAATACTCTACCTTTAAATTCTCCTCTTCCGGCTCTTCCTGCAACCTGTGTTAATAGTTGGAATCCTCTTTCTGATGCCCTAAAATCAGGTAAGTTGAAACTTGCATCTGCTGAAATTACCCCAACCAAAGTAACGTTAGGATTGTCTAAACCTTTCGCAATCATCTGAGTTCCGACAAGAATATCAATATCACCTCGTTGAAATTTTTCTAAAAGCCTAATATGTTCACCTTTTCGAACTAAAACATCACTATCAATTCGTTCAACGCAATAGTTAGGATAAAGCTCTTTTATATATTGCTCAATCTTTTGTGTTCCTGTTCCAGAATTTTTAAGCCCCTCAAATCCACAATTTGGACAAACATCAGGGAAATATTCTACGTGATTGCAATAGTGACATTTGAGCATTTTATCTTTTGCGTGCCAAATCATGGGAATTGCGCAATTCGGGCATTCAATAACATGTCCGCACCCCTGACATTGCGTGTATGTTGAATATCCACGGCGATTGATTAACAAAATTACTTGTTGGTTATTATCAAGTGTTTCTTGAATTGCAGTTTGCAAAGGTTTTGAAATTTGACTTTTATATGCTGCACGTCCATATTCCTGCATATTTATAACAGTTACCGGAGCGACTTTTGCATTATTAAAACGTTTCAACATCTCAAATAAATGATTTGAATTTACAGCTCTGTAATAACTTGAAATATCCGGAGTTGCCGAACCTAAAATCAACGGACAATTATTGAATTCTGCAAGTTTTCTAGCAACAAGTCTTGCATCATATCTTGGGGCAGGAGATGTTTGTTTATAAGCACTTTCGTGCTCTTCATCAATAATAATAAGTCCGATATCTTTTAATGGCGCAAAAACAGCAGACCTTGCTCCGGCAAGAATTTTTATTTCATTTTTATACAATTTTTGCCAAACATCATATCTTTCACCCTCAGAAATACTACTATGCCAAATCGCAACATCTTTAGTCCCGAATTTTTTTGCTAACCTCTTTGTCAATTGAGATGCAAGTGCAATTTCAGGTGCTAAAAACAACACATTTTTCCCTGCTTTAATTGTGTCTTCAATCAATTTGAAATAAACTTCTGTTTTTCCACTTGCAGTAACTCCATGGAGCAAAATTTGTGGAGATTTTTGAGCTTTAATTTGTTCTGAAATACCCTCATAAACTTTTTGTTGAGTTTCAGAAAGTTCAAACAAATCTTCCTTTTTATCAATATGCAAAATATCAAGTGGATTTCGATAAACTTGTTCTTCAATCAATTTGACGCAACCCAAAGACTCTAATTTTTTAATAGTTGCTCGTGTAGTTTTTACTTTTTTTTCAAAGTCAATTAATGAAGTTTTGCCACAAGTTTTCAACAATTCAAGAATTTCCAACTGCCTTTTTGTTGCACCGTCTGTTTTTACAAATTCAATCAACAATTCTGTTTTTAATGATTTTTCAATAAGTTTTAAAGGGATAGCTGTATTCAAAACAGTAATCAAATCACTACAGTAATAATTCGCAACCCATTCTAACAATTTCAAATATTCAACAGAAAACAATGGAGTTTCATCTAAAATTTTACTTACTTTTTTTGCTCTGATTTCCGGAGGTAAATAATCTGAAAAACCTACACAGAAAGCATTTATAAGCCCTTGTCTGCCAAAAGGAACGAGCAAAGCTTGACCAATTTTTATTTTATCTTGCATTTCGCTTGGAATTAAGTAACTGAACGTTTTAACTCCGAGAGCTTTCAAATTCACAAGACAAACTGCATATTTATGACTAATAAAAGGAGGATTATCAGACGGTTCACGTTTTTTTAGAGTTAATTTACGTGCCGGTACATCAAACAATTTATTTTGAATACCCTCTTCCATCTTTAATAATCCTCTTTTCTATTCTTTTTCTTATTAATAATTATTCTGCATCTGCAGACATAAATTCTTGTTTTGCTTCTTCAATTGCTTCTGTCAAAATATCCAATTGCTCAGGAGTGAAAGTTACACCTTTTTTAGTTGGCAACCAAGTTGCACCATCATCTGTTGTGTAAAATATTCTCATATTTAAATAACTTCTGCCTTTGTATTCGCTAACAGAAATTTGTAATTGTTCAGTATCAGTTCTATCAATTGTTGCTAAAATTTTTGCATCTGCCATTATATTCTCTCCTTTTATAAACTATGCTAAATGATTTTAGCACAAAGTGTTTTTATCGTAAATATTTTTTAGAAAAAAGCATTGAGCAAAAATACTCAATGCTTTTATTATATTCAAATATTTGATAAATTACTCAGCTTTATTATCGTCCAACAAACTTGTTTGTTGAACATCTTCCGCCGGAGTTTCAGCTTGCGCTGTTGTTTTGATTGTTACATCATTTTCATTTGGATTAATGATTTTGTTAACAGAACAAACTGTATCATTGTCTGACAAGTTTTGAGCTTTAACACCTGTTGCAGGACGACCTTGTTGAGAAATTGAACCTGCATTCAATCTTGTAACAACACCGTTTGCAGTAACTAACATAATGTCATCAGAATCTCTTACGATTGTCAAAGCAACAAGTCTTGATGCTGATGATTTAAATTTAGTTGCAATCAAACCAATTCCGCCTCTGTTTTGAGTTCTGAATTCTGATAATTTAGTACGTTTTCCAAAACCGTCAGAAGTTACAACTAGTAAATCTGCATCATAATCTTGTGGAACAATATCACAACCAACAATTTCATCGCCAGTTCTCAATTTCATTGAGATAACACCTCTTGCGCTTCTGCCTAAAGGTCTTAAATCTTGAATTGGGAATCTGATTGCCATACCGCAAGATGTACCAATAATGATTTCATCTTTTGATGTTGCAAGTTTTACCCAACACAAGCTATCACCCTCATCAAGACCGATTGCAATAATACCGTTACGTCTGATATTAGAGAAGTTATCAAGTTCAATACGTTTGATATAACCTTTCTTAGTCAACATAATCAAGTTTGAATCTTGTGAGAAGTTACTTACAGGAACAACTGCAGTAATTTTTTCATCTTGATCAATAGGTAATACATTAATAATAGGTAAACCTTTAGCCTGACGTCCACCTTCTGGGAAGTCATATACATTCAAGCTGTAAACTGTACCCTTAGAAGAGAAGAACAATACTTTATCGTGCATCATAGCAGTGAAGAAATGTTGAATATCATCATCTTCTTTAGTTTTAATACCAGATTTGCCACGAGTTGCACGGTTTTGACGTTCAAAAGTATCTAAAGGAATTCTCTTCAAATACCCTTGGTGAGTAATGAATACAGCCATTGGAGTATTTGGAGTTAAATCTTCAATAGTTACTTCACCTTGTTCAGGAAGAATTTGAGTTTTTCTATCGTCACCATATTTTTCTTTATCTTCCAAAAGTTCAGCTTTAATAATATCCAAAATCTTTTGACGGCTTGCCAAAATTGATTCATATTCAGCGATTTTCTTAATCAATTCATCATATTCAGCTTTAACTTTGTCCTGTTCCAAACCAGTCAAACGTCTTAATTGCATTTCTAAGATTGCATTTGACTGATCAACATCAAGCCCGAATCTGCTCATCAAACCGTCACGAGCTTCATCAGTAGTTTTTGATTTTTTAATAAGTTCAATAACTTCATCAATTGAACCCAACGCAATAATCAAACCTGCTAAAATGTGTGCTCTAACTTTTGCTTTTTTCAAGAAGAAAATAGTTCTTCTTGTTACGATTTCAATTCTGTGTTCAACGAATTCGTTCAACACTTCATACAAGTTCATCAAACGAGGTTGTTTACCACAAAGAGCAACCATGTTAACCCCGAAAGTTGTAGCAAGTTGAGTGTATTTGAACAAGTTATTTTTAACTACATCTGGTTTTGCATCACGTTTCAATTCAATAACGATTCTCATACCCTCACGGTCAGATTCATCACGAATATCAGAAATTCCTGTGATTCTTTGATCTTTAACTAAATCTGCAATTTTTTCAATCAATTGAGCTTTGTTAACTTGATAAGGAATTTCAGTTACAACGATTGCAGTTCTTGCTTGACGTCCACCGCCACCAGCGATTTCTTCAAATCCGGCAACAGCAGACATTTTGATAGAACCACGTCCTGTTTCGTAAGCTTGTTTAATATCGTTCAAACCGATAATTGTTGCAGCTGTTGGGAAGTCAGGACCTTTGATATATTCCATAAGCTCAGGAATTGTAATTTTTGGATTATCAATCAATGCAATTGTACCGTCAACAACTTCGCACAAATTGTGAGGTGGAATATTTGTTGCCATACCAACTGCGATACCGGAAACACCATTCAATAATAACATTGGAAGTCTTACAGGAAGAACTGACGGCTCTTGCAATGAACCATCAAAGTTTGGTTCAAATTCAACAGTTTCACAATCGATATCAGCCAACATTGATTGTGTAATTTTGTGCATACGAGCCTCTGTATAACGCATTGCAGCAGCTCCGTCACCATCAACTGAACCAAAGTTACCATGACCATCAACCATCAAATATCTTGTAGAGAAGTCTTGCGCCATACGAACTAATGCTTCGTAAACTGAACTATCACCGTGTGGGTGATATTTACCTAAAACTTCACCAACGATACGTGCGCATTTTTTAAACGGCTTATCCGGATACATTCCCAATTCATTCATTGCATAAAGAATACGTCTGTGTACTGGTTTCAAACCATCACGAACATCAGGAAGTGCACGTCCAACGATTACACTCATTGCATAATCAATATAAGAACGTTTCATTTCTTCTCTAATATTGACAGAAACGATTTTTCCGTCATCAAAAATATTTTGCTGAGTCAATACTCTTCCCTCCAAGTCTATCTCGTTATTAAAATTATATCACAAAGAAATCAACTCGGGCTAAATCGTTACATTTTGCTAAGATTGGTTTTGTTTATATAGCACTAAGGCATTCATTACATTTTCGTTTTCACCCTCGCCCATTTATGGGAGTGAGGGCTTAATTTGTTATTATTACCCCTCTCTGATTAGGAAAGGGAGTGTAACAACTTTAGCCTCGCTCCATTTGAAAGATTTTCTTTGGAATATTTTTCAATTTCACCATTGTTGATAACAAAGCTACGTAAGTAGCACCTTTTTTCATCAAAATCAAAAAAAGAAAAAGCGAACAGCAACTTATTCAAATCAATTCATCATTTCAAATGGCAATTTTCCACCTTTTTCGACAAAAACACACCCACCGTTTACTGGGATATAGGACACACCTTGATTACTGTTACTCATTTTTAAATATAAAATAAAAATATCATATCCCCACTTATTAGGTCCTTTAGCACCATTAACATCAACATATATATATTTAGGATCACCTCTATATAGTCCTATAATTGTACCATCTTGAAGAACCCAAACTGGATTTCGTTTTAAAATTGCAGATTCAAACAAACCACCACAATTTGATGCCGCAGAACTTAAATCGTAATCATCACCATAATTTGTTTTAAGTACAGTATCTTTTCCTTTATATTTTGGAATGCAACCCTTTTTATAAGCATTATTTTCACAAATATGAGAAACTTTTAGAACTTTTTTCATCTCTTCACTAAGTTCGTCACATTCCTTACTTGAACCCAATCCTCCACTATCTGAACCATAATAGCAATCATAAATTGTATCTGTATTGTTGTAGACCATTTTAACTGCTTGATTCAATGTACTTATGGTTTTCTTCAATTGTGCTTTGTAAACTTGTTCATTTATTTTAGTCATCAATGTCGGAATTGTCATCGCTGCAACAACTCCAATTATGCCAAGAGTGATTAATACCTCCGCCAAAGTAAATGCAAGTTTTTCTTTTTCATTTATATAACTTACGTTCTGAACAAATAACTTTAACATTTTTCCCCTTTCAGTTTAACAATCTTTATTATAACAAGTTTAACTATTAATATCAATAGTTAAACTTTGTTTATTTAACATAATAGATTACTTAACATTAAATTTATATAGGAGAGTTATGGCAGGAATAAAAAAATTACTTGGAACAAAAATTGCGAATATGCGAAAAGACAAAGGATTTTCGCAAATGGATTTTGCTGAAAAACTTGGTATTTCAACAAATGCTCTAAGTTTAATTGAAACAGGTAATGGATTTTTTACAGCCGAAACACTTGAAAAAATTTTACAAACATTAAATATTGAGCCAGATGAATTATTCACATTCGGGGGAACAAAATCAAACGACGAAATATATCAAAACATTTTAAAGAATTTAAACCAAATTAAATCAAATAGAACTAAATTAACAACAATAGATACGTTACTCAAAACATTATTATAATTCTCTATCTCACAATTAAATAAACCGAAAATAAGAATGTGAAAATTCCAACAACAAACGTTAATGAGTATAGGGCAAAGCCTATATGTGTTAATTTATGACGTTTGATATCAGCAAAGTTTTTTCTCAATTTAGATTCACCAAACAAACCCAATGTCAAAAGCAAATTCACAGGGAATACAACCAAGCTCAAAAATACAAAAATCAACATTGTACCAAGAGGTCTAAGTTGTGGATTCTCAATAGAATAAATATATGCTAAATATGCAGGAATTGATATAAATTCTACAAACCCGACAATGGACAAAAATTTGTACATTGCTAAATCAGAAAGTTTACCCATTAGATTTTTAAAGAATTTTTGCATATTTAACCCTCGACAGAATTTGAATTATTTTTCATATACTTTGCGAAATCTTCTCTGCGCCACTCAATATTTGTACGAACAACTCTTGCAGGAACTCCAGCAATCAAAACATTTTCTTCGTCAAACTTTTTATTAACCATTGCCATGGCTCCAATCACAGAACCATTCGGAACAACAGCACCTTTCAAAATCATTACTCTTGCGCCAATCCAAACATTATCGCCAATAACAATATCTTCAGGAGCATTCAAAAGTTCACCTGTTGTTCTATCCAAAATTACATGCCCATCATTGTTTCTAATCATAATTTCACGAGCAAACATACATTCATCACCAATAGAAATATTCTTGCCATTTTTAGCAACAATATGAACATCTCGATAAACAGACAAACCACTTCCAACAGTAATTTCTGAACCACCTTCAAGCCCAAAAGTCGTATAACGGATAGTTCTATGTTTTGTCGTTTTTAAAGAGAATTTATTATTATCACCATCAATTACAATGGCTGTGTTTATAAAATTCGCAGGTAATTCAATAACAATCTTGTTATTATTCCCATTTATTGTAATCGCAAGACCATTTATTGCAATATCCGTATAAACCTGTCCATCTTTTGTAAACAAAATCTCGTTACCAAAACCATTGACCTTGAATTTTTCAACCATAATAAAACCTCTATTCTAGGTCAAATATAACATATTTTCTATTGAAATACAAATTTTATTTTTCTTTTTTGTACAAAGATTTTTCGGCAAGTTCAACCCATTTTGCGTGGTTATAATTTTCGTAACTCTTGGCAAATTTTATTAATGCAGAAACCAAAACTCTTCCGCTATCAGACTTTCCAACAATAAGATAGTCACCGTTTTCGTTTTCGCAATACAGAATTTCTTTATGCACAATCTTATCAATATTAGTCTTTGGATTTTTATTAATAACAAGTTTCAACCACTCATGCAAAAGTTTTAGCGGGGTAGTTTTGTGTGTAAGAAGTTCATCATTATGTTGTTGTAAATATTTTGCAAATTCTGAAATAATCATTATTCTATTCCCATGGGGTAGTCGCTGCAAAACAAACTATATCATAAAATCCAACATTATTAAAGGCTTTTATCATCTCTTCGAAAGTTGAACCCGTTGTACAAATATCATCAATCAAAAGAAGTTTCTTACCCTCAATAAATTTCGACTTATCAACCTCAAAAGCATCGGACAAATTCTGCATTCTTTGAGCCTTGTTCAATTTATACTGTGGTTTTGTATCTTTAACTCTTTTAATTAAGTCTGAATTCACAGGATAGCCTGTCATTTGTGAAAGTTCCTGCGCAACCAAATCCATGTGGTTATACTTTCTTTTCTTTTTACGTTTTGGATAAATTGGAACCGGCACAATCTGATATTCTCCGCTCAAATCAAGTCGCCTCCAATATTCAAACATAAATTTTGCCAAATAATAAGCCAAATCTCTTTGTCCATGATATTTCAAACCACGGATAAGTTTTTGAAGATTTTTTGAATAAACACCAGCACAGTAGATATTTACATCATTGAATTTGCGATTGACTTTAACCGGAAGAAAATCCAATTCGTTATAACAAGACGAACACATTCTGACAGACTCTTTAGAGCTTCTGCAAAAATAACATTTTTTCTTGTAAATCCAATCTAATAATCCAATTACAAAATCTTTCATAACAATAAATTATCACAAAAAACTTACTTATTTACCCTTTCATAAATAAGCAAATCTTGAATTTTACAATCTAGAACATCACATAACTTGTCAATTGTATCTAATCCCAAATTATGATGTTTACCATTTATAATTCTTGAAATAGTTGCAGCATGAATACCTGTTTCTCTCTGTATTTGAACAGCAGAAATATTCCTATCCCACATTAGCTCTCTAAGTCGTAATTTAATCATATTTTTAATTTTAATTATATAAATTATATATTGACAAATATTGATTTATAGGCTAATATCATGACTTATAAATAAAGATATTGTTTAATAAATTAACATTGAAAGATTTGAAAGGACTAATATGTTAAAGAGTCTATTTTTCACTAAAAAAAATAATTTCACTCACAAAGACAGTGAGATTAATTCCCTCGCCCATTTATGGGAGAGGGCTAGGGTGAGGGGTGCTTTTACTTTGGCAGAAGTATTAATCACTCTTGGCATAATTGGAGTGGTTGCAGCAATGACAATTCCAACATTAATTAGTTCTCAGCAAAAACGAGCTGCAGTTACAGGAATTAAAGAGGCACAATCCATTTTAAATCAAGCAATAAAACTCTATACAGCAGATACAGATGAAGATGGTTCATTATCTTTTGACACTAAACTACCGATTGATGAATTTGCTCAAAAATATTTTGTACCATATCTGAAAATTGCAAGAATTTGTACCCAAATGTCAGATGGCTGTTGGCAAACAGGAGATTTCAACGGGTATTACGACTTAGCCGGAGTAAAAATGACAAATACTGTTCCTTATAGTATTGTACTAAATAATGGAATGATTTTAGGCTTTAATCAGGTTGCAGGTGTTGACCCAGATGGCATTCCTTACAATATCGTTTCAATAATTGTTGATATAAATGGGAAAAGTGGTCGTAACACTATGGGGAAAGATGTTTTTTCATTCTATTTATTCAATAACGAAAACTCTTCATTAAAAACAGAACAAATAAAAAATGGTATATATCCAGGGGGCTTCGCAAATGGTGGTGTTCCACATATTCAATATAGTAGAGAGAAATTATTATCTACTACAGTAGAAAGAGGCTGCAATAAAAAAGCAACTAGACTAGCTTATGAGGGAAACCGCCCAGGAGTTGGGACAGCCTGTACTGCTGTTATTTTTAAAGATGGCTGGCAGATTGCAAATGACTATCCTTGGAACTAAACTTTCAATAATCTTTATATTGTGATAAAATCTTGTACATGAAAAAGATTTTTATTACTTTATTATTATTGATGGCTTCGACTCTCGGAGCTATGGCGCAAGATACGAATTTGACTTTTCTTTACATCAACGGTTCAAATAACAATGATACCAAGATGAAAGATTGGTATATTCGTGGGGTTAACAAATTACACCCTGTGATGAAGAAAAAATTTGAAAAAAATTCTACTATTAAAAAATGGTCTAAAGATAACAAACTTGTAATAGAAGAAAAACCGCAAATATTTTTCTGGGGTTACAATAGCAAAACAGATTTAGATTTTGTTAAAGACAGATTGAATATTTCAAAAGCATACAGTTCAACTCTTGCTTATGAAGTTAGAAGTTTGCTAACCCAATTTTTGCATGACGCAATTTGGGTTCAAAAAACTCACAATATGCTACCGATTTTAGATGAACTTAATGATGAGGTTAAAGAACAGGCTAAAAACGGTCAAAATGTAATTTTATTTGGTTATTCAGCGGGTTCTTTTGTCACTTATCAATATTTGATGTACAAAATGCCTTATATCCATTTAGAGGATTTATTCAAAGAACTTAATGTTGACGAGGAATTTTTAAAATTCGCACAAGAACACCCGCAAAAAGATACTTGTCTTTCTGCAATATCCTATGACAAAGGCAATTTAGGGGTTTTGACAAATTCAGGACACTTAGTTCTAAATCAAGATATTAATAAATTAAAAGAAAATTATTTAAAAATGGACGAAGCAACAGACAAATTCTGCGCACCTAAAGGTTATGTCAGAGGAGTTGTAAACTTTGCCAGTCCTGTTCCGCTATTCTATTCAGATATGGCTGACCCGAATTATGATTTCAATTATTACAACAAATATTTAGTAAAATATGTGCTTGAAAATGGAGTGTACTTCTTGACCGTGAACTTTAGAGAAGATCCGCTCGGATTTCCGTCAAGCAGAAATCTTACAAATAGTCAGGTTGAAGAAAAATTAGGTTTTGAATTAAATAACCCGACAGGTGTTATCTATGACCATTCAAGTGTTTGGTCTAGACGTTCAGCACTTTTAGCTCATACTTCATATTGGTCTGCCAGAGGAACTTTTGCAAATGGTGTTGTTAAAAGTTTTGTAAACGGAACAAAATTTCAATATGATACAAAATATCAAAACAAAGTATTAAAAAAGAAAAGTAAAAAATCAGAGGTATAATTAAAATGACACAAACACAAGTAAATTCAGTATTATTCGACCCTGGGTATGCCCAACATACAACAATTCTATCTATCGGAATTGAATACCTTTATGCTCAAATTAATCAATTCAAAAATCTTGGACAAAGAAAAATGAAATTCAAAATGATGTATCCGCAAATTTTGAAAATGGCAAACAACAATGTTGGTTTTTGTTTGGGAAGCTTACTTTGGGCGGTTTATATCAAATCTTTGGGCGATAATATTGCAATTGAGGGTAACCCATGTTTAGGCGGAACTTATGATGAAGCTGAAACAGTTGAAGAAGCGGATTATTCAATAAACTTTTTCACTCAAATTAAAAAAGATGCAAAATATTATCTAGGACAAGATTATCAAATCAATTCTCAATATATCAAAGTTCTTGAATTATACAAAGAATTTTTGACTCTAAACTTTAGTTTTGTAAATACTAAAACAACTGGGGACGTAAAACTTCCTGCAGGTTTTAAAATTCCGGACGAAGCAAGTTTAGAAAAAATTCACGCAAAAATTCAAGAAGTAATTTCAACAGGTGAATTGCTAGAAATGTTGCCTTTATTAGATTTAGTTTATGAGGGATAGAAATAAAATGTCTGTGACATTAAAAGAAAAACTTTATCAAATGTTCATTCTCGGAACAGAGGGCGGATATTACAAAGAACTATTGAAAGAAGGTTTAGGCGGAATAATCTTTTTCTCTAAAGATATTCAAACTAAAACTCAATTCAAATCGCTTATTGACAATATTAAATCAATTTCAAAAATTCCTCCGTTCTTATCAATTGACCAAGAGGGCGGAAGAGTAGAAAGAACTGAAAATATTCACAATGGTAAAAAATATCTGTCCGCAAAATTTGCGTTTGAAAAAGGTGAAAAATTTTTACAATCACAGACAGAAGAAATTTCTAAAGAACTAAAATCTTACGGAATAAATTTGAATTTTGCCCCTTGTATTGACACAAATACAAATCCGAATAATCCAATCATTGGTGTTCGAGCTTTTTCTTCAAATCCGGACGAAGTAATTAAAGCAGAAAAAATTGTTTCTAAAACTTATGAAAAAAATGGAATAATCCCTTGTGTTAAGCATTTTCCAGGGCATGGAGATGCGAATGCCGATAGTCATTTAACCCTACCCAAAATTGACTTACCGCTAAAAGAAATGGAGAAAACTCACATCAAACCATTCAAATCTGCGATTGAAAACGGAATTAATATGGTCATGGTTGCGCATCTATTTTGCACTTGTTTTGAAAAAGAAGAAATTCCGACAAGCTTAAGCAAAAATGCAATTGGCTATCTAAGAAATAATTTAGGTTTTGACAAAGTTGCAATTTCAGATGATATGGTTATGAAAGGAGTTGCAAAATTTGGAGATGTTGAAGCTTGCGAAATGGGAATTAAAGCAGGATTAAATCTATTTATTTACAGATTTTCAGACGAAAAAACTTTTAACATAATTCAAGGAATCTATAAAAAGGCTCAAAAAGATAACCTTTTAAAAGAAAAAATTGAAGACTCTTACAACAAAATAATAGCATTAAAATCTAAATATAATATTGCATAAATATTTTTCACAAACTTGCGCAAAATAATTCTCTCGGATATAATTACATGTAAAAAAGGGAGAGTGTATGAATTTAGAAAACATTAAAAAAGTTGATCCGCAAGTAGCAGAACAAATTGAATTAGAACTTCAAAGACAGCAAGAAACAATTGAGCTTATTGCAAGTGAGAATTGTACATCGGAAGCTGTTATGGAAGCATGCGGAAGTGTTTTGACAAATAAATATGCAGAAGGCAAACCTCATAAAAGATATTATAACGGTTGTGAACATATAGATGTAATTGAAGAAATTGCACAAAAAAGAGCATGCGAACTTTTCCACATGGATCATGCTAATGTTCAGCCTCACAGTGGCGCACAAGCGAATATGGCGGTATTTATGGCTACGATGAAACCGGGAGATAGAGTTTTGAGCATGGATTTGTCAAACGGAGGACACCTTTCCCACGGTTCACCAGTTAATTTTTCAGGAATGTATTTTAATGTAAAAAGTTACGGCATAAATGAAAATGGCGAAATTGATTATGAAGATGTTCGCAAAATGGCAATTGAACACAAACCTAAATTAATTATTTGCGGTGCAAGTAACTATTCAAAAATCATCGACTTCAAAAAATTCCGTGAAATAGCTGATGAAGTAGGAGCATTGTTATTAGCTGATATTGCTCACATTGCAGGATTAGTTGTCGCAGGAGTTCACCCATCACCTGCCCCATATTGCGATTTTGTAACAACTACAACTCACAAATCATTGAGAGGCCCAAGAGGCGGAATCATTATGTGCAAAGAAAAATTTGCAAAAGATATTGATAAAGCCGTATTCCCAGGAATGCAAGGCGGACCGTTAGAACATATTATTGCAGGTAAAGCTGTTGCATTATTGGAAGCTTCTAAACCTGAATTTGTTGATTATGCAAAACAAATCGTTAAAAACGCAAAAGCTTTAGCACAAGGATTGATGGATAACGGATTAGACATCGTTGGTGGAATGACAGAAAATCACTTGATGACTCTTGACCTTAGAAAAACCGGTAAAACAGGTAAAGATATGGCTAATGTATTAGAAAGAGTAGGAATTACCGCAAACAAAAATACCGTTCCAAATGATCCTCAAAGTCCATTTGTTACAAGCGGTATCAGATTAGGTACACCTGCTGTAACTACAAGAGGTTTCAAGGAAGAAGATATGGTAGAAGTTGCAAAGATTATTGCATCTGCGATATTTTCGTCAGATAATGAAGAAGAATTGAAGAAGTTAAGAGAAAAATCTCTTGAACTTTGCAAAAAATATCCACTATATAGTAAGTAAAAATAAGGAGTAATATCATAATTATCAAGTTAACACACGCACATATAATAGGAACAATAATAGCCTACATTTTGGGGGTATTTTTAGTCCCGATGGTAATAAGTTTTTCTAAAAAAGAAGGACTTGTTGATTTGCCAAATGCAAGAAAAATTCATACCAAACCGATTTCAAGAATTGGTGGAGTTGCAATATGGGCAAGTACGATGTTGACGTTCTTATGCTTAGTAATTTTAAGTTATTACCCTTATGGAAAACTACTTTCCGGTATCTTACTCGGCGGATCTTTGATGTTTTTACTAGGCTTGATTGATGATGTTTACTGCCTAGGAGCTAAATTCAAATTATTAATCCAAGTTGCAATCGCAACTATTGTTTACCTTTTAGGTGTACAAATAAATAGTGTTCCGTTCTTTGGCGGAATGGATTTAGGTTGGTTCTCATACCCGATTACTTTGTTGTGGATTGTAGGTATTTCAAACGCAATGAATTTTATTGATGGTGTAGATGGACTTGCAGGTTCTGTTGTCACGGTTAATGCAATAACTTTGGCAATCTTAGCAATCACACTTTCTCCACCAAATCCAATCAGCGCTTTAATCGGATTTATTTTAGCAGGTTCAATGTTGGCATTCTTAACATTTAACTTCAATCCTGCAAAAATATTTATGGGCGATAGTGGTTCATTATTTTCAGGATTTTTACTTGCAACAATCTCAATTACAGGAGTAATGAAAGTTGCAACTCTTGCAATTTTGTTACCATTTGTAGTTTTGGCAGTTCCAATTATTGATATAACTTATGCAAGTTTACGTAGAATTTGTAAAGGTCAATCACCATTTGTTGCTGATGCTGAACATATTCACCACAAGTTGCTTCATGCCGGTTTTTCACAAAAGAAAACCGTATGCATTTTGACATCAGTTGCAATTATTGCCGGCGGTTTAGCTTGTTTATTTGCAAGTCATAATGCTATCAAATATGATTTCTTTTTAACCTTAGCACTTGTAGGCATAATGCTTTTACTAAACTTAATACGTGTATTGACAAAGAAATAATCTTATTTTATAATGCATTTTAGAAAAAACAAGAACTTGATTACTCAGTTTTAAAAAGGTTATTTTTCTGCAACCTTATTAGAATATTTAAGTGCAGGCTCTTACATATAACAAAAGTTAAGCAAACTCTACAAGCGAACTTAACTAAGACTCGTATGTGAAAACCAGATAAAAAGGATTATTTAAGATGAAAGTTAGTGCAATAGACAGTAATGACAAAAGACGTAGTTGTATTGTTCCAATGGTTCAAGGTGCAGGGATTGGTGCAGTTGCAGGTTATGTAGCAAAATATGCTCAACCATTAACACCACAAGAAAAAAATGCAGATTATCAAAGAGTTATCAATAAAATTAATAGCCAAACAAAAGAATATGGACCGAAAACCACGGAATATTTAAGTGGAATTAAATCAAAGGGTAAATTATCTCCGGCAGAAGATACATTTGTAAAAATGTTTGATGGAATGAAAGATGGCGACAAAGTTGGCACAAAAAAAGTTTTAAAAGCAATTAAAAGCTTAGAAAAGCCTAGCGAAATTTCTGAATTCAAAAGACTTTGCAATGAATCAGGAGAATTTGCGAAGAAAACTGCAAAACAATGTATTGATGCTTACAACTTAGTAACTAAACACATAAGACCAACTTCATTCTATCTAGTTACAGGTGCCGTAATCGGTGCATTAGTCGCTTTGGTTAAAGATGTATTAAAAACAGATATTAAACAAAGTTAAAAAAAGTATTTTTATTAATTGAGTCTAATAAAAATGAAGACAGGTTCACCACCTGTCATTTTTTTTACTAAAAAAGGGATAGATTATAATAATCTATCCCACAAATTTTTTAAAGTGCTGAGCACAATTTTTCGTCAAATTCACTTTTATAACCAAAATCTTTAAACAAATTCAAACGATTTTCAGCCATATTTTCTTGAGCTTTTTGCTCATAATCCATAATTTTTCGTCTTAATTCTTTATCTTGTTTTGGGAATAGCTTTAATAATTGTTTCAAATCAAATAAGCATAAGCTAAATTCTGGCATACTCAAATCTCCTCATATATCTTCACACATATATTAAAAAATTTTGAAACACCAAATTTCACAAATGATAAAAATATTAACGTTCTGTTACAATTTATTTGTTAAAAGATTTTTGAAAAAGAGTTACGCAAACTCCAATCACACCAACGACAAACAAAACACCTGCAATTATTTCTGCAACGGGAATAGTTCCAATATTCAACGCACTATCAATTCTAATCTGCTCAACAAAAAATCTTATGACAGAATAAATAATTAAATAGACAAAAAACGTAACCCCACGAAAATTTTTACCAAATTTCAGATAAACAAACAATAAAATACCAAAAGCCAAGAAATCTAAAATACTTTCATACAAAAAAGTTGGGTGAAATAAACTATAATCGCTATACTCAGAAATTCTTTTACTCAACGGAACAAATAGTCCCCACTTTTGTCCTGCAACAGGAAGCCCGTAAGCTTCTGAATTAAAATAATTTCCCCATCGTCCGATAGACTGTCCTAAAATTGTTGTACAACCAATAGCATCAATCAAACTCATCACAGGAATTTTAATTCGTTTTGCAATAGCAAACATACTCAAAACACCACCTAAAATTGCACCATGAATTGACAAACCACCCTCTCGAATATCAAGAATTTCCAAAGGGTGAGTAAAATAGTATTGAGGATTTAAGATACAAAAATATAACCTTGCACCAAGAATACCGGCAATAATAATATATGGCGCAAATTCAATAATAGTATCCTTTTTCATATCAAGGTTAACCTTATTGAATAACAAATTTGCAAGCATCATAGCAACAAATATAGCCAAAGCCATAATCACACCATACCAATAAATAGGTAAGCCGAACAAATTAAAAGCAACATCATTTGGAGCTGGGATAATCATATTTTTTTACTCTGTAATTGTTTGAGGGAATTTAGGTTCTTGAATTTGTTTAATCAAATCTTCTACATCTTTCTTATCTTTAGCATTCGGATTTAATTCAAGATATTTTTCATAATTTTTTACGGCAGAATCATACAATTCAGCGACAAATTCTTTTTCTTTATCCGTTAATTTAACCTTTTCAGATACTTCATTTTCATCAGCAACTTTTGGAGAATACAAAGAGCCATCAACATCATTCATTCGAATATTTCCTTGCTCCATATCAATAGCAAGATTATTCTCTGCAGTTGCTAAAGAATAATAAGTATCAGCAACATTAGGTTTGATTTGAATAGCTTTTTTATATTCTTCTACGGCATTAACATAATCTTCAGCTTTAGTATATGCAACCGCTAAATTGTAATGAGTTTCAAAGATAGACGGATCTAAATCAATACTTGATTTCAATCGTTCAATTGCTTGAGTATAGTCACCTTTTTCCATAAAGACTTGAGCTTTGTTATTCAAATCTTGAACCGCTAAATTGTTAATACAAGCAGTTGAAGCAACGGCAACAAATAGAATACTCGCAATTAAAAAAACTTTTTTCATCTCAATCCCTCTTCAAAACATGTTAAGCTGTTGTTAAACTAATTATAATTTAATTATAAAAATATGGCAAATTTAATTAATTTAAGTTACAATGATTGAGTAAAAAGGAGAATTATATGTCAGAAGAAAAAGTAGTTAGCTTAGGCGAAAAGAAAAAACACCTTGCTGACGAAAAACATAGCCATAACGAAGACAACAAAAAAAATGATTTAGTTTACTGTAGTTTTTGCGGACGTCCTAACACCGAAGTTATAAAAATGATTCAAGGTCCAGGGGTCAATATTTGTTCAGAATGTACAATGATTGCAGTTCAGTACTTGATTTTGCAAGACAGAATGCCATCTGCAGAAGCTCAACATATCTTAGATGCATTTTGGGGAAAGGCTAGATAAAAACAAGTTATGACAAGCTCAAAATTCAAACAACTTAATCCTTTTGAATTGAAATCAGCATTAACAGAATTACTGGGGAAAATTAACTCTGTAAATGATATTCAAAATTGTCTTGCAGATTTTGAAATGTTTGATGGGCAAAATGACAAAACACTTTTATCTAAACTATTATTAAAAGAATTAATCAACGCTAAAGTTGAAAAGATTCCGCTAATTTGTTTTATGCTTGAAAAATACACTCCTAAAGATGAACTTGTTGAAAAACTTTGGGATACCTTAAAAAATCAAAAACTTGAGAGTGAAGTTAAAATTACAATCTTGAATTTGATTAGAGAACTTGATGCAGATTGGTCTTATGAATCTTGTGAAGAAATCTTAGGTGATGATGGCGATATCCTAGATGCAAATACAAAACAAATGCTCAATACTGCAATCATCAATCCGGAAGTTCAAATCGATTTTATGGACTTTTTGGCATCAATTAAAGTACAAGACAAAATAACACTTTTGGGTTCATTTGGGGAAGATTTTTCAGATGATGTACTCGCAAATATTTTGATTCCAGTATTTGAATCTGAACCAAATAGTCCGCAAGGAATTGAAGCTTTAAAACTGTTAGGAACTACAAAATCTCAACTGGCTCTCCATGTTTTAGAAGAGATGTCAAAAGTTGCAAAAGGAGAACTTGCCCAACAAATCAGGAAAAGCCTTTCAACACTGAAAATTTCAGGAATAAGAGAAGACAACACTAAAGAATTTTACAAAAAAATTCTCTCAAACAGCAAACCTAACAAATTTTACATTACATACCCTGACGGTCACGGGGATATGGCTATGATTTTTACCAGATTAACTGACGAAAACAAAATTAGATTTGTTTCAATCGTAATCAACATTGAAACAGGAATAAAAGATTGTTTTGGCTTCTTTGAAATTTCCCAATTTGAATGCGACAAAATTTTAGAAAGATTTTTGCGAGATGAAAAAACTGTTGATGTTCCACCAGAAACCTTTAAAACAATTTTATACAATGCAGAAATTCGAACAATTGAACGAAACAACAATGACTGGAAACTTCCTTATGAATACGTTTGTTGGAAAAACCTTTTAATTGATATTGATTTTGATGCAGAACCAATAAGCAAAATATTGAAAGAACAAATTTTACCTGCAAAACCTGATAAATCAATCATTGAAACACTTTCAAAAATGAAAATATCTTCTCACTGGTTCTTAGATGCAAATTATAGTGATGAATTTGAAGAATTGATAAAAGAACTAAAGACAACAGATAATCTTGATGAACTTGTTTCTGAAAACTTGAACAAAATTTTCTATGAAGAAGAAAAACATTCTTGGATTAAAAAACTAAAAATGGCAGCATTCATAAAGTATTCAATCGGAAAAGATGACGAAAGTTCTATCATTTTAGGATTAATTCAAGATGAAAATCTTATGAATGAATTATTCGAAAACATCTTGAAACGCAGTATTTATGAATATTTAATGACAATTAAATATAACAAAGACCAAAATACAGAACAATTCACAATTGATGAAATTGATTCAAAAATCAAATATATTGAAGAAAAGTGGGTACAAAATGTATAAAGTAATGGCACTTGACATAGGAACAAAAAGAATCGGAATAGCACTAAGCGATTATCTTTTAATGCTTGCAAACGGTCATTCTTACATTCCAAGAGAACCTGAAGATAAAGCAATAGAAACCATTTACAAAATTGCAAAAGAAAATAATGTCAAAAAAATTGTAGTTGGAATTCCTCTAAATATGGACGGAACAAAAGGTTTTCAAGCAGAAAATTGCGAAAATTTTGCATCAAAAATTCAAGGATATGAAATAATAAAAGAAGACGAACGACTAACCTCTGACACCGCAGAAGAAAATTTGCGAAATAAAAAAATAGATTTTAGAAAAGACAAAGGATTAGTTGATATTGAAAGTGCTTGTATTATACTAGAACAATATCTTGCACGAAATGGTAAATAACTTTACAGAAAATAAAGGAGAATAAAAAATGGCAGACGAAAACGAAAACTTAATTGAAATTACCGATGATGACGGTACAGTAATCAAATGCGAATTATATGATATAATTGAATTTGAAGACAAACAGTATGCACTATTGGTTGAAGTAAATGATGAAGATGAAGAAATTGATCCGGAAGTCGTTTTGATGAGATATGTTGAAGAAGGTGAAGAAAGCTACTTTGAAACAATTGATGACGACGATGAATTTGAAAGAGTTTCAGACTATATCGAAAGTCTAAGCCCAGAAGAAAATGATGACGATGATGAAGAATAAGGATTAAAACATTGTTTGAAAAATTCACTGAAAAAGCACTAAATGTAATTGTAGAAGCACAAAATATAGCAATTTATGACCATTCGGACAAAGTTCTAGCAGAACATCTTTTGCTTGCAATTGTCAAAGAAACAAGAGGTTTTTGTGCAAAGATTTTCAAATCTTACAACGTAACTTATGAAAGATTGGCAGAAGAAATCTATCTTACATTAAACATGGAAGAATCAGATATGAATTCGTCCATTCCTTTCAGTGATGATTGCAAAAGAATTTTGCAAGAAACAATGCAGTTAGCCGGGAATCAAACTGTTCACTATGAACATATTGTCCTTGCCGCAATCAATGACAAACAATCTAAAATTCCTCAATATCTTGAAAATGTAGGTTTCGATATCGAAAAATCAAGACCGTTAATTCAAAAACTGGTTCAAAGAAAAGAAAAGAAAACTTTCCACCCAGAACTTGATGAAGCAAAAGAGCCTGAAATCAATTTAACAAGAGAAACAGATTCATTATTTGACAACGAAGAATCAGCAAAGGTTTTCAAAAGAGCCGTTGCAAAGCTTTCAGCCTCAAACTATGAAATCTTAGGAACAGAGCAAATTATCTCTTCAATCTTGGAAGACAAAGAGTCTCCACTTGTAAAAATTCTTGCTCAATTTGGAGTTACCGAAAAACTTTTTGAAGAAAAATTGTCCAAAGTTCAATCAAGACAAGCAGAATATGAGGGAAGACAAATTGTTTTCACCCCAAATGCTTTTCTTGCAATGAATTTAGCACTTCAAACAGCAAAAGAACTTGGTTCATCTGAGGTTTTACCGGAACACATGATTCTAGGGTTGTTAAAAACGAAAAAAGGTATCGCTTACAATATTTTTAAAGAACTTCACATCAATGATGATGATTTAGCGCACGGAATCATTAAACCGATTGAAAAACAAATGCCAGAAACACTTACAATCCTTAGACTCGCAAAACAAGAAGCCAGAAGAATGGGACGTGGTGTTGTCGGAACAGAGATGATTTTGTTGGGAATTATCGGAGAAGCAACCGGAGTTGGAGCTATTGTTTTGAACGAACTTGAAATAAATATTCGTGATGCAAGAATGGTTGTTGCTCAGATTGTAGGTTCTGACAATGAATATTCGGACGATATCGTTTATACAAAACGTGCAAAAAGAATTTTGGAAACAGCTTGGGATTATGCTAAAAAAGCAAACAAAACTAAAATTGAATCTTCCGACTTGTTGTTGGCAATTACAACAGAACCGGAATCCCTTGCTATGCAATCTTTAGAACAACTTGGAACAGATGTTGTTGAAATTAGAGAAGGCATCAAAAAACATACTCTAAAAAAATAATTATGAATAAAATTCAGCAAACAATTAAAGAATTTTTGGAAAAATATAACCTTAACAATCCCGAAAATACTTACTTATGTGCTTTTTCAGGTGGTTATGATTCCATGTGTCTTTTGCATTCTTTAAAACAAATTACCCCGAAAAATAGAATTATTGCAATCCACCTAAACCACAATTGGCGTGGAGAAGAAAGCAACCAAGAAGAAGAAAATTGCAAGAATTTTTGTAAAGAAATTGGTGTTGAATTTTATAGCCAAAAACTTTCTTCTGATATTCCGCACACAGAAACTGTTGCACGAGATGCAAGATATGAGTTTTTTGAAACTTGTAGTAAAAAATTCAATAGCAAAATAATTTTTACAGCTCACAACAAAAACGACAATGCAGAAACCTTGATTTATAGAATTTGCAAGGGAACCGGTATCAGAGGGATTTGCGGAATTGCAGAAAATAGAGAAATTTATTACCGTCCGCTTTTGTCAATTTCAAGAGAGAAAATCGAAAAATATTGCACAGATTTTAACCTAAAACCAAACAATGACAGTTCAAATAGTGATACAACATACAAAAGAAATTTCATCAGAGCTGAGATTTTGCCAAAGTTGAATGAAAAAATTAACCCCAATACAATTGATATGATAAGCTCTCTATCAAATGCGGCAAAAGAAGACTCCGCAATTATTGAAGAATATCTAAATCAACTTTATGCAAAAATTACACAAGATAACAAAATTAAAACGCAAGAATTTGTAAAACTTTCATTTCCGACTCAAAAAAGAATTATTTATAACCTTTTTATTGAAAATAATCTTGATTATGACAACGAAAAAATCACAAATGTTTTAGAAAACATTTTGAATAATACGACTTCAAAATCCGGCAAAACCTGTTCTCTAACAACAAACCTCTGGATTTTCACAAATAATCAATTTATCGAAATTATAAATAAAAAAAATGAAAAAACTCAAACCCTACAAATAAAAAAAGAGGGGAAATACGAAACTCCGGATTATATTTTTACAATAGAAAAATATGACCAAAAACCAACACATTTTCCAAAAGAATATGAAAATACTGCAATCGTAAATCTTGAAAATTTTGATTTCGATTTTGAACTTCGTACAAGGCAAAATGGTGATATTATTCAACCTTTTGGAATGTCCGGAACTCAAAAAATAAAAAAATATCTCAATGAAAAAAAAGTTCCACAACACGAAAAGTCAAATATTCTACTTTTAACTCAAAACAAGGAAGTTCTTTGGGCGACAGGCTTGGGAATAAGTGATAAAATAAAAGTAACAAAAAATCCAACACACAAATTAACAATAGAAAAGAAGAGAGGCTAAAATGGATATAAAAGTTAAAGATTTAAAAATTCTATTTTCAGAAGAACAATTGCAAACAAGAATAAAAGAATTAGCACAAGAAATGAACAAATTTTATAATGGCGAAGATGTTGTCGCAATTTGTGTTTTAAAAGGCGCAGTTATGTTTGCGGTTGATTTAGTGAAAAATCTTGATATGCCTCTACAAATGGAATTCATCAGACTATCCAGTTATGGTTCTGCAATGTCAACAACAGGAAAAGTTAATGCCGTTGATATTAAATTACCTGATTTGAATGGTAGAAATGTTTTGATTATTGAAGATATTGTTGATACAGGTTTGACCGCAAAATTTTTGATAGATTTTATGCACTGCAATTTCAACGCAAAATCTATCAAATTCTGCTCCCTACTTGATAAAAAAATTACAAGAAAAGTTGATATAGAACCGGATTACTACGGTTTTGAAGTTGATGACAAATTCGTAGTTGGTTATGGATTAGACTATGAGGGCTATTACAGAAACCTCCGTTACATCGGCTACGTTGATAAGGCTCATACTCGTGTATAAAAACGCAATTGAACAAATAAATAAATTCTACGAAATCAATCTGAATAACAATCCTGAACAAATTTTTGAAATTTTGAACACAATTATTCAGTTTGAAACTTGTGGAATTTTTTATCTTAGCCCCAATAAATTGTCACTTGAAATGGGTAATTTAGATGTACCAAAAAATATTCCAATAGAGGAAAGTTTTTCAAATAAAATTTACGAAAATTCATCAAACAATTACAACGAAGAATTAAAAAATATTTTGAACATAAAATCAAATATTTTAGTCGAAAAATTAATCACAAAAGGAACTATTTTTGGACTTTTAATTATAGTTCGAGAAATAGAATTTTCAAAAGAAGAAGCAATTATATTCAAAACATGTTCTTCAATTATTTCAAATTTGATTAAAGATTTAGAACTTTCAAAAGTTCTAAAAATGCAAGTTGAAGCACTTCAAAAAGGTATCATTGAAACAAACAAAGCTTACGAAACAATAAAAAAACAAAACAAAAAAATCAAAGAAAATGAAAAACTTCAAAATGAATTCGTTGCAAATGTATCACATGATTTGCGTACCCCACTGAACTCTATCATTGGATTTTCAGAAGTTTTGTCAAACAAAATTTTTGGAGATTTAACACCAAAACAAAGCGAATATATTGAAGACATTAGGCTCTCCGGAATTCGACTACTTGGAATGATTAATGAAATTCTTGATATTTCAAAAATTTCATCACATACGATTAAATTGAACTTGTCTGATGTAGATTTGAATCTTGTAATAAACGAAGTGTGCAATATCTTAGCCCCTGCCATAAATAAAAAACAAATTCAAATCATAAAAGAAACACAACATATTACACTAAAGGCAGACTACATCAAAATTCAACAAATCCTATTCAACTTAGTGGGAAATGCAATAAAATTTTCTTCCCCACAATCAAAAATTGAAATTTCAACCCAAAAGAATAAAAACAATGCAATTATTAAAATAAAAGATTATGGAATAGGAATTGATAAAAAATACCACAAAAAGATATTTGAGAAGTTTTACCAAGTTGAAAATGCGCTATCAAAAACAGAAGCCTCAACCGGCTTAGGCTTGACAATAACAAAAGAATTCGTAAAACTTCATCATGGGAAAATTGAACTAGAAAGCGCACCAAACAAAGGTACAACTTTCGCAATTTCAATCCCGATAAACTATTTCCATGGATAACTGCTATCAATTATCCACCCTGCTCGTTTAATTTTTTCTACGCAAGTTACGGTATCAGAATCATAAATACTAGCTTCATAAGAACAATATTTATCTACATCATCATTACTCAAATTTGTTCCATAAGGCTGAACCCCTTTACCATCTGATACAAGTATCAGTTCAAATATATCTCGCCCCAAACGATTAGGCTTTCCATCACCATTTAAATCAACAAAAACAACTGGATTTGAAACCTGTACCTGATCTAAAGTTTTCCAATAACTAGAAATGATAAAATAAACAAAACCGTCCATTGTCGAGAACAAAGTCCTTGTAGAATTACTACCCCAACCCCAGTCTGTCAACTGACCATTTATCATGTACATCGGAGGATTTGAAGCATAACCACAATCTTGAGCACTTTCACAAAATTGATTAACCTTGATATATGGTTCCCAATATTTTTTAAAATATTCACTAGCTCCAAGTGCAGCTTGTTCTTCAGGACTCAAATCTCCATTTTCATCATAGGATAATTTATATGCTTGATTTAAAACCGAAATCGCCTTTTGTAACTTTGTGACAGTTTGCTTTTTCTGATAATTAGTAATTAAATTGGGAATTGTCATCGCTGCAACAATTCCAATAATACCGAGAGTGATTAGAACCTCGGTCAATGTAAATGCAAATTTTTCCTTTATTGGTAGCATATCCACGCACGTAGCACCCCTCACCCTAAACCTTTCCCATAAATGGGCGAGGGTATTATAGTTTGATAAGTCTATAAGTGGTTTCATTTTATTTTCCTTTTTGATATTTGTACTATTGTCATACTGAGGCTTTAGCCGAAGTATTTAATAACTTTGTATAGGGGTTCGTGGGCAAAGCTCCCGAAAACACGAACCATTTAATCGTTCATGTTTTTCTTTTTCGATTCCACACACTCGCATTAAACTGCTACGGCTTATGCCTTTATACTTGAGTTCGTGCAACTCAGAATGAAGTTCTTTTCCTTTCTTCACAATTGCCCACCAAAAACTCTTAAAGAAACAATCCTTTTCAAAAAACTTTTCCATTACACCACCTCGGACAAATAGGTCACTGACATGATTAAAAGTTTAAGGCAAAATAGGTCACATGTCAAGGTTAGAACTTTTAGGAAAGAACATAGCATTTTACAGGCAACAAAAAAAATTGTCACAAGAAAAACTTGCCGAAATCGTTGACCTATCAAGAGAATACATTACTCGTGTTGAAAATGGTCAAAAAAGTATTAGCCTAAAAAAATTATTTGCAATCGCTGATGCACTCGATGTTGATTTTTGCAAATTAACTGACTTTAAATAAATTAAAAGTGCATATCAAAACTTGGATTTTTACCATTAACTTTTTCATCTTCTTGACGCATAGCAGAACCAATAGTAAAGTTTTGAGCTACTGTTTTGTTGATTTCAAAAGCAACATCGCCATTAAAAACAGATTCATTTTCTTCCAAAAAACTGAACAATGGAGTTGCCGGAGCTTTTACAATATTTTCTAAGGTTTCTCCTGCTTGTTGCAAAGTTCTTTCAGGAACCTGAACATTAAATCCAAACGGTTTATATGGTCTATTAAATGTAAAATTTGAATCTGACATATTTTTAAACCCTTTATTGATAAGAATACTCATGTAATCGGCATTTGTTTTGTAAAAATTTAATTTTTAGAGGCAATTATTAACTAATATTAAGCATAAAAAACTTATAACTATGCTATGATTTGAGTATGAAGAATTTAAAAAGCTTTGAAAAAGATTTAAATAAATGTTCAAAATGTGGATTGTGCGAACAAGCCTGCCCACTATTTAAGCTTGTTCCTAACGAATGCATTGTAAGTAAAGGCAAATTTATTATGTTACATGGAGTAACAATCGGAGATTTAAAGCTTTCAAAAAAAATTAATAAATATCTTGATTTATGCTTGAAATGTGGAAAATGTAATGATTTTTGCCCTAGTGGAATTGAGATTTGTCAAATATTGAACACTGCAAAATACGAATATACCAAAGAAAAGCTAATATATAAATTAATTAATATATTAGAAAGTAAATTCATTTTTTCAAATATAGTAAAAATTTTTGAAATACTAACACAACCTTTTAGACCTAAAAAATATTCAAACCAAGCTGAAAGCAAAGTTTTATACTTCAAAGGTTGTGTAAACCATATTTTTCCACAAACTGATAAATATATTCATAAAATTTTCAAAAATTTTCCGATTGAAATCATTGAAAGACCTTTTGATTGTTGCGGATTACCATTTTTGTCAGACGGGAATTTAGAAAGATTTGAACAAGTCGCAAATCATAATACAGAATTAATTGAAAACACTAATTATGATTACCTCATAACTGACTGTGCTAGTTGTGAAAGTACTATTCTTGATTATTCAAAATATTTTGAAAATTTAGCTCAAGTCCAAGAGAACAAATCAATTAATTGGGGAGATTTAATTGCAGCAAAAGGAATTAAATTCAAATTTAAAAAACCTGTAAAAGTAACTTTTCACAAACCATGTCATTTGAAAAATGATGCATTTTTAAAACAAATATTTAAAAACTGTGAAAATGTAGAATATATTGAAATGGATAATTATGATGAGTGTTGCGGATTTGCAGGAAGTTTTGCCATTAAAAATTACGAATTATCAAAAGAACTTATAATAAAAAAAGCAAATAACATAACCCAAACGAATGCTGATTTTGTCATAACAAGCTGTCCATCTTGCATTCTAGGATTGAAATACGGACTACATTTAACTAAAAACAAAACAACCAAAGTCGTAAGCTTGTTAGAATTTTTGGCAAAAGCAGACAATATTACTTGTTAAGATTTATTAACCAAAATATCAAAATCATGCAATTTCTCTCGTTATATATACTTTATATATAAGAGAGTGAGAAAAGTATGAATATTGTAAGAACAACAAATATTACAGTAAATAATAACGGTTTTATGCCAATGGGTGGAATGTTCGGCGGACCAACCATAGGATTCAATAGAGGAATGTTCGGACCATCAGTCTTTGGTTGTGGTTTTGGCGGAATGATACCTCCAAACAATGATGTAGCTGCCGGAATGTGTACAGGAATGGCTGCCGGTTGGTTATTAAGAACCCCAAGAGCATTAAAAACAGTTGGTAAAGTTATTGCTTGGCCATTCAAAATGATTGGGAAAGGAGCAACTTTCGTATGGAACAAAGCCATTAAGCCTGCAGCTAAATGGACATATAATAAAATTTTAAAACCGATTGGACAATGGATAGGAGGGTTATTCCACAGTAAAAAATCTTCAAAAACTGAAAAACAATCTTAATTAAAATGGCGGATTTGATAAAATCAAATCCGCCATTTTTCTAATATAACAAACTATTTACCTAAAGCATTTGCTTTTTGAGTTGTTTTATCAATTACATCATAGAACAATTTGTCAGAATGACCGTCTTTCATTTCGCAAATTCCAACGAATGTACAACCACCTTTAGTTGCAACATTATCTATCAAAGTTTGAACAGGAGTTTCACCTCTATTAAATATCATTTGAGCAGAACCTAAAGCTGTTTGAGTAGCTAAAGTCAAAGATTTTTCGTAATCAAGCCCAAGTTTTTCACCAGCTCTTGCCATATCTTCAATTACTTGATAGAAAAATGCAGGTCCTGAACCAGATATTGCAGTAACAATATCCATTTGTGATTCTTCAACAGAAATACATTTGCCAAGAGCGGTTAGTAAAGATTCAATCAAATTCAAATCTTCATCAGTTGCTTTAGAACCTTTGCAAACGCCAAACATTCCGAGTTTAACAAGAGCAGGAGTGTTAGGCATAATTCTGATAACTCTTGATTTATCAGCAATTTTTTCAATTTTTTCTGTTGAAACACCAGCAGCAATTGAAACTAAAAGTTTTTCAGATGTCAATTCCGATTTAATTGTGTTCAAAACATCAACTACACAATTAGGTTTTGTTGCAATAAATACAATATCCGAATTTTTTACAAGTTCTTTATTATCTGCCAAAACTTTAATTCCAAGTCTATCAGATGCAGATTTTGCAACTTCTTCATTGACTTCTGAACCTGTAACATTATAATATTCGCCTTTTTCAGAAGTTAAAATACCACTGATAATGGCACTAGCCATTTTTCCACAACCAATAAAACCTATATTCTTCTTCATAATATTTAACCATTCCCTTCTTGTTTGTTGACTAATTATTTTTTTTACTATAACATCTATATTATACGACAAATAATAAATAGTAAAAGGAATTAATAAAATGAGACGTACACTAGAAGGAACTAAAAGAAAAAGACAAAATGTAAGTGGATTTAGAGCAAGAATGTCAACTCCAGGCGGTAGAGAAGTTATCAACAGACGTAGAGCTCGTGGTCGTCACAAATTATCTATCACTGCTAAAAAACGTGCTTAATCTGATTTGATGAGTAACTTTTTGTTGTTCATATAAATTTCGGAGAAAGAATGTTACCGAAGCAGTTTAGATTAAAAAAAAGATTAGCTTTCAAAGCTACATATAAAGTTAAAAACTCCTCCCATAAGGGTGGAGTAACTTTGTTTGCGGGTATTTTAAAAAAAGAAGATTTTCCAACTAAAGTTGGTTTTGTTGTAAGTAAAAAAGTTCACAAACGAGCAGTAAAAAGAAATCGTTTGAAACGTTTGATGAGAGAGAGTTATCGTATTCTGCTAAAAGAAAATAATCTTGGAAATTCTCAAAAATATATGTCATTAGTGTTTGTGGGAAGCGAAAATGCATTAGGCAAAAGTTTCACTGAAATAAAATCAAGTATTCAAAAGTTATTGGAGAAAATCTAAAAATGCTTGAGGGGGTTTATGTTGACAATATTATGATGCATTCTGAAACAAGAGTGTATCCGACAGAACCGCAAATTACTGCAGGATTGATTGTTGGAAGTCAATCATTTTATAAATATTCACTCCGAGAATCAACATATCCGACTCTTTCAATTGTCGATGAGATTTCTGATGCGCAAGGGAATACAATTCCAGCTGGTCATTATGAACTTGCACTTTCTGATGATAGAGATTTTTTGATTTTAATCCAATCACGCAAAGCAATTGCAATTATTCCAGTGTTTAAAATTGATATTGATATGTCACAATATTCCGTTGCCCGTGACAATAAAGCTCTTCGCAAACAGAAAAAAGAAGACAAAGAAATTGCGAAAACTAATCAAAAAAGAGAGAAAAAAGGATTGCCTTTAATTAACAAAAATGAAGATGAAATTTATCAAGAAGCATCTATTGAATATGTCCCTAAAGGCGGATATTATCTAATCCGCTACGAACGTGGAGATGTCAAAGCTTGGGGTGCAATTAAAGGTTAAAATTATTCATATCTTAACGCATCAATTGGATTTAATAACGAAGCCTTATAAGCAGGATAATAACCAAAACCGACACCAATTGCTGCAGAAAACCCTAATGACAACAAAATTGAAGAAAGGGTTATAGCAATATTCATGCCTGCAAATTTGTGCATCAAATAAGCTCCGAGTATGCCGATTAGAACTCCAATCAAACCTCCAGCCATAGATAACAAGAAAGATTCAATCAAAAATTGAATTCGAATATCTGATGCTTTAGCACCAATTGCCATACGAATACCAATTTCTTTTGTTCTTTCTGTTACAGAAACAAGCATAATATTCATAATACCTATTCCACCAACAACAAGCGAAACCCCAGCTATTGCACCCAAAAGAAGTGACATTGTTTTAGTTGTTGATTTAATAGTTTCCTGCATTTCCGCCAAATTTCTAATTTCAAAATCATCGTCTTGATTTTTTCCAATATGATGTCTATGTTGAAGAATTTCTGTAATATCTTCTTGTGTCATACTTATAACTTGGTCATTTTGAGCTTTAACAGCAATCATACTTACTGTTCCGGGGAAATCTGTACCAAAAACTTTCCTTTGTGCCGTAGTGATTGGAATAAAAACCAAATCGTCTTGGTCTTGCCCCATTCCACTAGAACCCTTTGTTTTCAATAACCCAATAACTTTGAACGGAACATTACCAATCCTAATAGTTTTCCCAATTGGGTCAACATCTCCGAACAATTCTGTTGAAACAGTTTGTCCAATAATAGCTACTTTTGTACTATTTTTATTATCTTCGGGCAAAAAGCCTCTACCTGATTCAACTTCATAATTTCTAATCAAAAAATAAGGTTGAGTTGTACCACCAACAGTTGTTGACCAGTTTTGGTTTCCATAAGTTAACTGTTTTGATTCCGCAGAATAAGGCGCAAGAGCCAAAACCCCACGAGCTTTTGACTCAATAACTTCTGCATCTTTCATTGTCAACGTTGGACGTGTACCCATACCCATACGAACACCACCGGATTTCGCAGAAGCAGAGCGTATCATCAAAAGATTACTCCCCATAGATTCCATATCTTTTGCAATTTTTTTACTCGCACCTGAACCAACAGCAAGCATAATAATTACGGCACTAACACCGATAATTATGCCTAAACTTGTAAGCATTGAACGCATTTTATTTATTTTTAATGACACTGTTGCCATTTTTAATATTGATTTGAAATCTAACATTATATTCCTTTATTCGCTTATCCACTTATAGACATTTTCTACGTTTCTCTTGTTCTGTGTGAAAGCCAAACATCTTTTGGTTCATCAAGAATAATATTTCCGTCCTTGAATTTAACAACTCGTTTTGTATATTCGGCAATATCAGGTTCGTGGGTAACAAGGACAATTGTTTTGCCCATTTCTTCATTTAACCTTACAAAAAATTCCATAACCTCAATACTTGTTTTTGTATCAAGGTTTCCTGTCGGTTCATCAGCCAAAATCAATGGAGCATCATTTACAATAGCTCTGGCAATCGCCACACGTTGTTGCTGCCCTCCGGACATTTGATTTGGCATGTGATCTTCCCTATTTTGAAGTCCTACAATTTTTAATGCCCATTCTGCACGTTTAATTCGCTCTTCTTCCGGAATTCCCTTGTAAATCATTGGAAGCATTACATTATCAAGTGCAGAAGTTCTTGAAATAAGGTTAAACCCCTGAAATACAAAACCCATTTTTTCGCAACGAACCATAGCAAGACTATCAGGGTCTAAATGTAGCATATCAATTCCATCTAAATAATATGAACCTGAATTTGGCTTATCTAATGTTCCAAGCATATTCATAAACGTAGATTTACCGGAGCCGGAAGTTCCCATAATAGCAACAAATTCACCTTTTTTGACATTTAAAGATACATCATTTAAAGCATTAAACGAATCTTCTCCTGTTTGGTAAGTTTTTATTGCATGTTTTACTTCTATTAAATCCATATTATAATCCTAACTTTTCATCAAGTTTTAGATGGTTAATCATTTCTTGAATTGAATGTATTTCATTATAAAATTCTTCAATTGATATTTTTGATTTAAGTGATTTGTATAAACTTCCGAGTTCAAACAAATCTTTATTTGTTGATATCGCAAACATTATATTATCTTCAAAAAATGAGCATTTAATATTCTTCGTTCCAAAAGATGTTTCCAAGGATTTCAATCGTTCCATGAATGCCGGAGTTAAAAGATATCTTGCTTCAATTTGATCCTGCGTATAAACATTAAATTTTTTATCAAATGTTAAATCTTCAAGTTTAACATTTTGCATTTTTTTCTTTTTATAATACACAACAAGAGCAATACTCAAAATTATAATGACAGGAAAAACCAAATCCCAAATAGTTAAAAACCAAATATGTGGCAAAGGAGAATGGGTTGTCATCAGATTTGTAATACTCATTCCTGATTTGTTGAAATACTTAACCATTGAATATATAGCATAACCAAGAGAAATCATTGGGATAAAAAAACAACAAACTATTAAATAACTTATAACAAACTTTGAATTAGAAGGGTAATTTCTTATACTATTATCACCTTTTGTAGTTATAAGAGTTTCGGCAGTTATTACTTTATTTGATTTGAAAGAAATAATTACCCCTTTAAATACATCAAATTCATTTTTATTGCCTTTAGCTACAAGTTTCGTTTCCGCAATAGTATAATCGACTTCGTTATAACAACCTTGTATAACATCATCAGTTTCTTGGTATGTATATACTGAAAACAAATTACTTTTCTTTAAAAATTCATCAGTAAAAGCTTTCCCTTTTATAGTTTTTAAATTAAAATTTCTTACAATTTGAGATTTTACTCGTTGTTTTAAAAATTTTTTAAAATTTTTATCGTCATCAGAAAAGTTGTAAAAGAAAATAGCACCGCTAAAAAGAGCAATAACACCACAAGCAACAGATATATAGGTATGATCTTCACAAAAAAACAAAACACCTTTAAGTGTAAGGTAAAAAATTACCAATACAGCTATTTGTTTGAATATCAATTTCAATATTCTATTCTTTCTTTCAGATTCTAAAGAAAGGAGTTTAGTTGAAATTCTATCTATAAATTTTTGTTTATCTTCTTTTTCTTCCATTCATATAACCTTTCATAAGTTGTGAATTAGCCTAAAACATTCCCGGAGGTCCGCCACGACGTTTATCATTACCTCCAGAAGATGAAGATTGTTTTGCTTTTCCACCAATAGAACCCACAATTACACTATCTCCAACTTTTACTCGTTTAGAAATAATTTCAACATTTGTATCATCACTTGCACCCTCTTTGATATCTATTCTACGAGGTTTGCCATCATCTAAAATCCAAATACCTTGATTCTTATATTTTTGACCTGATATTTCCGGAGAATATTTCAAAGCAACCGTTGGAGCGCAAAGGACATTTGAACTTCTATTGGTAATAATAGAAACATTTGCAGTCATTCCAGGTTTAAGTTTCAAATCATCATTACTTACACTAACAATTACAGTATAAGTTACAACATTAGATGTTGTGGTTGAATCAAGTCTGACTTGAGTAACTTTTCCATAAAACGTACTATCAGGATAGCCGTCAAGAGTGTATTCAACATCTTGCCCCTCTTTAACTTGTCCGATATCAGCTTCTGAAACATTCACCTCTATTTGCATTTTTTTCAAGTCTTGTGCTATTGTGAATAATTCCGGAGCTTGAAAACTAGCTGCAACCGGTTGTCCTACATCAATATCACGAGAAATAATTGTACCATCAACCGGTGCAATAATCTTTGTATAACCTAAGTTTGTCATTGCAGTTTTATAAGTTGCTCTTGCTTGCGCAATTGATGCTTGTTGTGCTCCAATTGCAGCTTTTTTAGCTAAATAATCACTCTCTGCTTGGTCTAGTTCACTTCTTGCGACAAAATTCTTTGCATACAAATTTTTGTATCGATTATAAGTTTTTTGTGCCATAACCATTTCAGCATTAAGTTTTGCAAGGTTTGCTTCGGCATTATTGATTTGTGCTCGATTTTGATCAACAGAAGCTTGGAAATTAGCCGGATCAATCTGCGCAAGTAACTGCCCTTTTTTAACCTCTGAATTATAATCAACATAAATAGCTTTCATCAAACCTGATACAGTTGAACCAACACTAACTGTATTTACCGGATTAATTGTACCTGATGCCTCAACAACTTGAGTAATCGTACATCTTTCAAGTTTTTGAGTTTGATAGTGTATTTGATTAGATTTGATGTTATTAATACAAATTCCACTTACAGCCAAAGCTATAACTAATGGAATTATTATTCGTTTCTTTTTACATTTTTTTAGAATTTCTTTTAGTTTCATAATTCTATTTACCCTCTAAAGTAACTGTAACTTGTTGTGGCATTGCAATTACACTCTCCAAATTTGCCCTTGCTACATTGTATTTATAAATTGTTTCAATATAAGAACATTGAGCATTGTTGTAATTTACTTTTGCGTCTTGCAATTGAATATAATCACCTAAACCAACATAATATCTGCCCTCTGCTAGTTCGTAATTTTCTAAAGTTTGACGAACCTTAACAGCCAAAAGCGGAATTTGTTTTTCTAGTTCAACCATATTTATATATGCATTTTGAACTTCAAAAAATATGTCTTGGTTTAATTGATTTAAAGAATTTTCTGCAATATCAACTTGATATTTTGCAGCATCTACTTTATATTTTTGGTTCATTATATTAACAGAACTTGATAAATTTAATCCAACATTCAAAGAATTTGTTGAATTTGTATTTCTAAATCCGTAACCCGCATTTGCTGATAATTCAGGATAATAATTACGTTTAACAAATAATAAATTTTGCTTAACCGCATCTAAAGTTGAATTATAAGCTTTTAAATCCGCACGGTTTTTATATGCCATTTTCATACATTCTTCAAAGGAATAAGGGAATTCATCAACTTTGTAATCAGTTAAAAGTTCCAAAGTTTCAACAGAACTTGTAAGTTTTGCATCTTTTACATTCACCGGAAGCTTACTTATTTCTTTATCAGACGGTTTAGTGATTTTTGTCAAATCAACAGGAGCAACATTATCATTTACATTGTTAAAAACCTCCGTACCTGAAATTGAATAAGCCGGAGCATTGACCAAATACATTGCATTGTTCAAATTAACTAACGAATTTTTATAAGAATTTTCAGCTTGAACAAGTTGAATTTTTGAATCACTCAGTGTAACTTCTGCATTAACTAAATCAATTTTAGATTTAATACCCTCATCAAAATAAGCTTTTGTTCTTTGATAGTTGCGTTCGTTTATTTGAACATAGGCCTTATTAATTAAAACAGTTGCTCGAGCTGCCAAAACTTCGTAATATTTTTGCTTAACATTAAAAGTTGTTTCTCTTACGGTGTTGTAAAAATTATATTCATCTGCAATCAAATAGAATTTTTGCATTTTAATATTTGCATTAGTTCTGCCAAAATTCCACAATAATTGGTTTAAAGTTGCCTGAACAGTATAAGCATTTGTATCCGTATTTATCTTGCTTGAACTTGTTGTGTTATAAGAATACCCCGTTCCAACACCAACCGTTGGAAAAAATTCAGACCTTGCAACTCCAACATTAGACTTAGAAATTCCATAATTATATCTGGCATTTTTTATTGCCGGATTATGATTAAGTGCAATAGAAATACAATCGTTCAATGACAATACAGAACCCTGTTGAACATTTATATCTTCAAGAGCAAATGTAGGTATTGATAACGCCAAAATACAAATTATAACTAGTGCAATTTTTTTTATCATATAGGGTATTGATTAATCCTCATAAATGCCGTGACATATATATAACGATTAAACAATAATTTTGTTCATTTAACATCATATAAATGCTTGAAAGAGAATAAAATACCCCAATCTAACCTACCAAGGATAATCTTTATTAATTTTCCAACCATCTAACATAATTACCGCTGCGCAAGCATCTCCCGAGCGACCCTCAACATGCAATGAATTAATGGAGCAATTTCTATCAATACGGGGATTATGACTTAATAACTCTTCTCTTTTATAAGATGTGAATGGAACGTAACAAGACCCATATCCCCCTGGGTACAATCCAGAGTTAATACTTTGTTTCAATAAGCTTAAAGTATAAGCGCAACCCTCAGTTTTCTCACCTATTGTATCAGGATTAAAAAGATAAAAATAAAAAATATCACGACCAGCTCTATTAGGTTTTGAAGCACCATTTATATCTACATAAAAAATAGCTCCACCAATATTTGAAAAATACCCAACAAAAATTCCGTTTATTAAACTCACCATATATGGAGGTAAATCAATTTGTGTTTTTCTATCAACAGCAATAGGCGTTTCATTTTTGTAACACTCACTCGCCGGTTCACAAGATTGAACAACTTTTAGATATGAAGAAAAATATTTCTCAAAAAATTCTTTTGGTGTTAATTGAGTATCAAATGAACCAAATTCTGTTTCTGTATCATTGGTGTACATTTTTGCAGCTTGATTAATTATGCTATACATTTGTTTCAATCGCTGAACAGTTACTTCTTTTTGATATGAGGTAATCAATGTCGGAATAGTCATCGCTGCAACAATTCCGATAATACCAAGGGTAATTAAGGTTTCTGCAAGTGTAAAAGCCCCTTCCTTTGCAACTCTAACCCTCACCCTTATTCTAAGGGAGAGGGCATAATTTTTTAAGTCTATAAGTGTTTTCATGTTATTGTTCTTTTCTTTATTTGTTCTATTATCACTCTGAACTCGTTTTATCAACTTATCTATATACATCTCTAACTTTTTCAACATCTTAGTCCTTTCACAATTTATAAATGATATTTTTCGCATAATTATCATTATCAATTCTAACTTATCATGTTTAATGATATTAATCAATGTTTTATAATTTTAAATTTGTTTAAAAGAAACGTCATTCCCTTTAAAATTGGTAAAAAGGTATTTATGATGAACATTAAACAATTAATCGGTCTGAGAATTAAAGAACTGAGAAAAGCTAAACATCTTTCGCAAGAAAAACTTGCCGAAATGCTCGATATTAGTCAAAATGCACTTAGTTATATTGAAATGGGTGAAAATTTTTTCACCTCTGAAACACTTGAAAAATTGGCTACAGCTCTAAATGTTCAACCAAACGAAATATTCTCATTCAATCACTTGGACAAAAAAGAAAATCTACTTGATGAAATTGTTCAAATGCTTGAAAAAAATCCAGATAAAATTCAAGAAATTTACAAAATCACCAAAGCCATAACATCATAAATCTATACTATTCCGATAAAAAAATTTTGTAGTATAATCTATAAAAAAGGAGAGCCAAATGGATCAAGAAACTTATATGAAAATAATGGGCTATGTTCCTACTGTTATTGAAGCTTCTTCTCGTGGAGAACGCTCTTTCGATATTTTTTCAAGATTATTGAGAGAAAGAATTATCTTTTTAGGAACAGAAATTGATGATGAAGTTGCAAATTCTATCGTTGCGCAACTTCTACTATTAGACAGTGAAAATTCTGAAAAAGATATTATGCTATATATTAATAGCCCTGGGGGTGTAATCACTGCAGGTATGGCTATTTACGATACAATGAAACTTATCAAATCAGATGTATCTACAATTTGTTTAGGTGAAGCTGCTTCAATGGGCGCATTCCTACTTTCTGCAGGTACAAAAGGTAAAAGAATGGCTTTACCAAGTGCAAGAATTATGATTCACCAACCACTAGGTGGAGCGCAAGGTCAAGCTACAGATATTGAACTTGAAGCTAAAGAAATTCTTAGAATGAAAGATATGTTAATCGGAATTATGGCAGAAAATTCCGGCCAACCTATCGAAAAAGTTAAAGAAGACTGCGAACGTGACCACTACCTTTCTGCAAAAGAAGCTATGGAATACGGACTTATTGATAAGGTTATTGAAAGAAGTTCAAAATAACCTTCGTTAACAAAACTTAATAAACGGCTAAAAACATGCAATTACTTGGGATTGCATGTTTTTATATAAATGTAGGTTAAATTAAAGGTTAGTTAAAAAGGTTAAAAAGGTAGGGTTAAGACTATGGGCATTCTGATTTTCACCGCTCGAGTTCACGATCTCATTTACCAAAAGAGTAATATCGAGTATCGTTTGACAAAGCTTACAAAGAAATTAAGAGACATGCAACAGTATGCAGCCACAGTTGGAAACGGAAGTGTTTCAATCGGTGATTTGTTAAATTCTCCGGGTTCAATGATGGGCAGAACAATGAATTACTTGTCATTTGCGCACAACAGTTCAATGCAATATATGCAACAAAATTTACCGTTGATGCAACAAATGTACCAACAACAAATGGCACAACAGCAAAATCCTCAACAACAACAAATGATGCAAAATTACATGATGAAAATGTTGTATATGCAAGGTAGGGATAGGGCTGCTCAAATTGAAGCCAGAAACTTGAATATGGAAGAGCAAAGAATAGCTCAAGAAAAAGAAAAATTAGAAACTCAATTGGCAGAGGTTAACCAAGAACTTAAATCTGCTAAGGAAGCACGTGATCAGGGCATCAAAGATATGGCTCCGAAATACGTAGCATAAATGTAATTTAACTTAACCCTAGAATATAAACTAACCCTATTTATTAAGGGACTTGACTTCAAGTCCCTTTTTTCATGCCTGTAATACTACATCAACTGGGATATCAAAACTATCAACCGGAAGTTTTTCAACGAATAACTCTTTTGGAATCGCAACAATTGACTTGAAATCACCCTTAAAAGATTTCAAAAATCTATCATAAAATCCACCACCATATCCCAATCGATAACCATTCTTATCAGCCATCAAAGCAGGAACAACAACCAAATCCAACAACTTTGGATTTACAGGTTCTGAAATCGGTTCCATTATATGAAAAGAAGATTCTTCTAACTTTATATTTTTATTATATGGACATACAAGCAAATCTTGTCCTTGAACTCTTGGCAAATAAAAATTTTTATTATCTGAAAGCAAGCCCAAAAGATTAACTTCAAACGTTGTAGGATAAAAAATCATAACCAGTTTTGCTTTTTGATACAAAGAATTTTGTCGAAGTTTCTCAACTAAATGCGTTGAAACACTAGCCATATCTAAAGATTTACGAATAGTTTTAGCTTTTATTCTCAAAGAATCTTTATCGTCCATGAACTAAATATATAATAAACGAAAATTAAATAACAGAAACTATTAAATAATTTCTTTTAAAATCTTATAGACAACATGAAGTTTTTCATCAGACGCATTATTTAATTTATCCACAATTTGCCCTAACAAAACCGTTTTATCTTGCAAATGTTCAGTTTCTAAAAATTCTGAAACAGGAGTATTCAGTTTTTGAGCGATTTTGTCCAACAATTCAAAAGACGGGAAACATCTTCCGCACTCAATTTTGCTCATGTGTTTAGGGTCAATTTCAACAAGTTCTGCCAATTCAGACTGTTTTAAATTTTTTCGTTTTCTAATTTCTTGAATTCTTGAACCTAAGTATTTTTTTGTGTTGCTCATAACTCCTCCAAAGATAAGATTAGATTATTTAAAGAGGATTTAAAACAATTTGAAATTACGATATATTGACAAAAATATGCAAAACTAGCATAATAATATACATCAAATGACTACATTTTAACAAATTTCGTAGAAAAAGGTATAAAAATGAAAAATAACATTAAAACACTTATAGGCTTAAAAAATTGTGCCCTTTCCCTTATTCTAAGGGAAAGGGTGAGGGATAGGGTTGCAAAGAAAGCGGCCTTTACACTTGCAGAAACCTTAATTACTCTTGGTATTATCGGAATTGTTGCAGCGATGACTATTCCAAATTTGATGACTAAGTACCAGCAAAAAAGTTACGTAATTGCTTGGAGAAAAGCTTTTTCAACCCTAAACCAAGCAGCAAAAATGATGCAAGAATCTGAAGAACAACCTTTTTATGAAGCTCATGGGAAACAATCAGAATTTGAATATGCCCTTGCCAAAAAGTTTTCAGAATATATGAAAACTGGTTCCGTTTGCCACTCAAATAAATTTGTCGAAGAGGGTTGCTCACCTGTTGCATATCCTTATTATGATTTAGCAGGGGAAAAAATGGGAAACGATATGGGCAAAATGGGAGGTGGAGCAAGTTGTTTAACCTTTTTAAACGGTGGAGTTGCCTGTTTTGATTCTGTAATAATTTTGGTTGATGTTAATGGATATAGCAAACCGAACACAGTTGGTAAAGATATATTATGCACTATTTGATTTTGATAATTATACACTTCGACCAGCGATTGGATATAATCCTCTATGGGGTGCAACAGATAACGTTAAAGGAGCAACTGCAACAGTTGGAGATGGTACTTGTCAAAAAGCAGACAGAGGTGCCGGTTGTTCTAAATATTATCTACACAATCTACCATAAAATAAAGTGATGCCGCAATTTAGTACAAATTGCGGCTAGGATAGAATAAATAAACACGAGAAATTTTAAGAGATTATTTTTTATTAGTAAAAAATAAATATCAACAAATATTCAACTTATTAGGCATGCTAACAAATATAGCAAGAAAGTAATGCACCTCCTGAAAGTTTCATTTTTTTCAAGGCTCTTAATTCTGTTTGACGAATACATTCTTTTGTTACACCATAAATATTTCCGATTTCTTCAAGAGTATATCTTTCGCTATCATCTAGCCCGTAGCGCATTTTGACAACTTCTTGCTCTCGGTCTTTTAATGTAGAAATGACATTTTGAATATCATTTTTCAAAGATTCGTACTCTACATTTTCGCTAATCAATGTTTTTTCATCTGCCAAAATATCTGCAACATTGAGTTCTTTGCCATCATTTCGTTCCAATCCGTTTTCAATTGAAATTGTCTTTGTATATGCTGATAAAAACATTTCGATTTTATCTGGTGAAATATTCATCTTCTTTGCAACATCTTCTGTTTTAACTTGGGAATTTGTAGATTGTTCCATTTGATATTTAACTTTAGAATATTTAGACAATGTTTCTTGAATATAAACAGGAATTTTCATGCAGTGTGATTGTTCTGAAATAGCTTTAAACATTGATTGTTTAATCCACCAACCTGCATAAGTTGAAAATCTGTAACCGAGTTTGTAGTTAAATTTTTCTGCAGCAATCATCAAGCCTAAATTTCCCTCTTGAATTAGGTCAATCATAGGAAGTGCAGACATGTGAATTGCTTTTCTTGCAATTGTTACGACTAGTTTTAAATTTGCTTGAATCAATTCTCTTTTAGCATCAGAATCACCATTTTCAATCCTGATAGCTAATGCTTTTTCTTCTTCGGCATTCAATTGCGGATAATCTGCAATTTCTCTTAGGTAAGATGTAAGTACTGTGTCCTTTGGTGCTTCGATAACTTGTCCTTTTGCTGGGTTTGAACTTTGTGTTTCAATTTTCATTTCAACCGGCTCTTCACTTCTCATAAATTAAACTCCTTCTGTTTGCAACGGAAATTTTGTGGAGCAATCTGGCAAACTCCACGGGGTAAAGTAACACGAGATTTTAGTTTAGTATATACTTAGTATATACCCATTTATATACTTTCAGTTACATCATGTTAATGATTGTTAAGAAAAGATTTTGTTAAATTATGTAAAAAACCCACTACATAAGGATTTTCGTAATATAATGAAAGTCATAAAAGGAGAGAAAAGAATGAGCATTAAAGAAAGACTTCAAAATATTAATAAGAAAAACGTAGCAATTATTGCAGCTATCTTATTTGCAATTGTAATTTGTTCAGTTTGCGGATTTGAATATGCGCAAATTCAAAAGGCTAAATCTGAAATTTCACAACAAGATGAAGCAGGTTCACCAGATTTAAGTGGCGCTCCAACTCAAGAAAACGCAGCAAAACAAAATGCAGAACCAACTAAAAAACCATCTGAATACAACATTGGTATTCCTTATGAAAGAGCAATGAAAGCTAAAAAACCAACTATGGTTTTGTTCTATGCTGATTGGTGTCACTATTGTATAAGATTTATGCCAACATATCAAACATTATCTAAAATTTACAAAGATGATTACAACTTCTCTAAAGTAAATGTTGAAGACCCAAAATATGAAAAACTTGTAAAAGAAATTGGCATCACAGGATTTCCAACAGTTTATTTAATTGACCCTAAATATGATAACCGAGTGTTATTATCTAATGCAATTTTTGGTGATATGAAACAATTGAGAGGCGAATTAGACAGATTCCTAAGAATCAGAAAACTTCTTGATAAGAAACATTAATAATTCGTTACATATTACTTTTAATTTCAATATGTGTTTTGTATAATAAAAATGCTTCTGTCCTCGCAGAGGCATTTTTTGGGGTAGAGGGATATGAGAAAAAGAAACAAAAAGGATTCTGCTCCGAGGATAAACGTGATTAAGAATGTTAACATTTATTCATATTTAAAAAATTTTTAGCAATTTTTTTCATGTTTTGGACTCTATATAAATAGAAGGACTTAATAGGTGTACAACATGGGTATTGAAAAGATTAGAAACAATTTTGATGCAGCCCCAACTTCCAAGAATGCATTTGCTGGTCAAGTTGCAAGAAACAGAGTTTACTTGGGAGAAATAAAAGATACAACATCTTTTACCGGCGCACAATCTGTCGCAACCGAAAAGGTAAGTGATATATTATTTAAGCTATTTCCTGGAAAAATCAGAATAATGCTTAAAGCCCACGAAAATATGGGAGAAATCCAAAACCAAATGATTAATGCTGTTGGTACAGGTTTTGTCGCACCATTATTCATCAAATTCAACCCAATGTCAGACACTGATGAAAATACAAGAACATACACCGCTTGGAGACAACCGGTTTCTGCAGTTTTAGCTGTTGCAACTCAATGTGCGATTGTTAAACCATTCAACGACTTAATCAGATGGATGTCTGATATTGGATTTTCTGGACAAAATTACAATAAAACCCTAGCTCCATCAAATAAATACATTGAAAAACTTATTAAAGAACAAAATCCAAATAAAAAATATACTAAAGAAGAATTAAAAGCCGAAGTTGATGCAATTCAAAAACAAAAAGAAAAAACTTTAGAAAAAATGATTTTAAATAATGAAATTGTTTTTGATAAAACAACTAGAAAAGGTTGGAAAACAGTTATTGAAAAAGATCCAATGTCTGAAAGTGATTTCAAACAACTTGTTGGAGATACAATCGATTCAATTATCAAATCAGAAGAAGCTCAAAAATTAGAAGCAACAACAGTTAAAGCTCCTAAGAAAACAGAAAGAGCTTTGTTCTATAACACTCATACAGAAGAGTCAAGAAAAGTCTTAGAAAGAATCAGCAACAAAATCAACAATGAATATACAGAAGCTGATTTTTCAACAGATAAAGTTAAATCAATTCACACAGAATTGAATAAAGAATTCAAAGCAATCATCAAAGAATTAAAGACAGAAGCAAAAGCTGATCCATCTAAAAAAGAAACAAATGCTGAACTTATCAAAATCGTTAAAGAATTGAAAAGCAGAAATATCGGCAACGAACCGGAAACAATTCGCATTATGAAATACAAAGTTGACGATATGTTAGGTGAGTTGAATACAGTTTCAGCTAAAAAATCAACTAGCGAAATTGTTGATTACATCAATAAGAAAATTGCAAGAAGAACAAATGCAATCGACAGTGTAATTTCAACATTATCAGAATTAAAAACAAAATTATTAAATTCAGAAATTTCAATTTCTCAAGCACAAGAAATTATAAATGAAAAAATTAAAGCTTCAACAAAAGCAGTAGAAGAAAAACTTAAAGCTCAAGGTATCACAGGTGAAGAAATTCTTGAACACCCTGAATACAAAGAAAGCTTAGCATCAAGAATGAAACAAAAAATCGGTTCTTTAGCAGGTTCAGTAAGAAAACAATTAGCTAAAAACCAAAAAGCTAACATTGATGCATCACAACGTTGGACAGGCTTGTTCGTTTCACTTGCAATCCTTCCTCTAACTTGTTGGATGTTGAACAAAATTTATCCTTGGTTTATGGATTTAGCATTCCCTAACTTGTCAAACAAAAAAGAGGCTAAACCTGCTGAAGATGAAAAGAAAATGGAGGTTAAATAATGTTAAATATCAATAGAATTGGACAAAGCATAGAACCTTCAACAAGAAAACTTATGGCACCGATCTCAGAAAAGGTTGCCTCAGCAGGAGTAGGCGCAAGCGCTGCATCATCAGTAAGCAACTCAATTCCAAAAGCTAACGAAATTCCGGCAGTTTTAGTTCCGCTTATGAAAGCTCAAAGATGGTTTAATGAAAGAGTATTCGTAAAAAAAGCCGGTGTTCACGTAAAAAATAATAACAGAAAATACATTGATGGTTTAGGTGTTGCATCAATCGTTGCAAAAGACGGTTTAGGTTGCTACTTATACGTAACTCAAAGTATGAATAACAAAGACATTCCGGACGACAAACGTAAATTCGTTGCAGCATTAGATTTGACAAACGGTTTATTAATGATTGGTTTCCAAATCTTGATGTTCTTCACAGTATCAAATAAAGTTTGTCAAACAAAAATGTTTGATAAAGTATTCGGAAAAATGTTCAACAGACCTGTTAAGAAATTATATCAATCAATTATCAAAACAAAACCTGGCCATGAACACTTAGATGACATCAAATATTCTCAAGACTTCAACGATTTCAGAGGCAAAGTAAAAGATGCATTCGGTGGTTTCACATCACTAATCGCAGCAACTATCGTTGGTAAACGTATGTTAGTTCCATTCATTGCAACTCCTCTTGCGGGCAAAGTTGAAAAGAAAATGGCACAAATGTCTGAGAAAAAAGGAACAACAAATAAACCAGAAACAGAAAAAACAAACAACAATTCAACTCCAACAATGAAGGGTTCTCAACCACAAGAAGCACCTGCTGTTGAAGAAACAAAAGAAAATACTAATACAAACTTACTTGATAAATACAAAAAATAATAAATACACTATAAGTCCAAGAAGAGGCGGAAGTTTTCAACTTCTGCCTCTCTTAGTATTAATTTGCACTTTGCAATTCGTAAACCAACTTTTGAATATGTTGTTTAACTGCCGGTGTAATTACGAGATTAGGTTCAGACATAGCGAATTCATCAAACGTAATTATTGCCTTTTTTTTATTTCCAAGTTGCTCATACAAAAGTCCAACCATTATTTTATTTAAAGGATTTGAACCATTTGACTTGTAATAACTAAGGCGATTTTGAACTTGCCCGAGTTTTTTATAACATTCTGCTAAATTTTGATAATATTCAAAATTCAAACTATACTGAACAACCGCATTGTGAAAGCAATCCAAAGCCAATTCCGGATACCCGATAGTCATATAGACTTTACCTAAATTGTTGAAATATACAGCAGTTGCTTGCTTTCTGGGGTTTAAGCTTATTGCCATTTTGAACTCTTGAATTGCAGCATAATAGCATTTTTCTTCAACATACATAACTCCCTTGTTGTTGTGATCAAATGCATTTTTCTCCGGATCAATCACATAAGTTGCGATAGTTCCACCTGCAGCAAAAACCGGAGCTTTCAATAAAAGTATGCAAAGTAATATAAAAAATTTCTTCATTTAATATCCTGTTTAATTATATTTTATTGAATATCAAATTCTAAACCCTCGTATGACAACTGAACATTTTTAAAATTAGTTGTGTAATGTTCTTTGATTCGATTTAATTTCACATCGTCATAGCTTGGGTCATAATGGAAAAATACAAGGTTTTTAGCATTTGCCTGTTTCATTGTTTCAACAGCCATATCAAAAGTAGAGTGGCCATAACCCTGTTTTGGCGAATACGGATTCAAATAATCCTCTGTTGTGTATTGAGAGTCATGAATCAACAAATCACAATCTTTTGCGAACCTGATAAACTTCTTATCTCCACCCAAATAACATTCCTTATCTGTTGCGTAAACTAAAGACTTATTTTTGTATGTAATTTTATAAATCATAACACCATCTTGTGGGTGAACATAAGATTTGTAAAAAGTAATCAAAACATCATCATCTTGCACCTGTGTTCCACTAGGCACAAGCATTGGTTTTTGTCCTTTTTTCAAAATTATTGACTGCTCTTTATTCAAATTATGAATATCAAATTTGCAAGCAATATCACCTAAATCCAACGGAAAAGTTTTACCAAAAATCAATTCAGATAAATTTTTAGAAAGGTCAGAAGTTTGATTTCCATCTCCAAAAATTTCTACTTCTGTTGACTTAATATGGAGTGGTTTAAAAAAAGTTAACCCTAACAAATGGTCTTGATGAATATGTGACACAAGCACAATTGCTTTCATCGGAGTTCTATCACTAGGCATAACACCAGACGCAATATACTTCTCCAACAATTCGTCCCCAACATTTACAATACCGGTTCCAGCATCTAAAATAATCAAATGACCTCCGACATTAACTTCTACACACGAAGTATTTCCGCCGTATTGCAAGAAATTTTTATTCGCAACAGGAAAACTGCCTCTAACACCTCTAAATTTAACTTTAAAATCGCTCATAATTTTAAGCCCTCAAAATTATTTCTTTATTTCGTAAACTCCGGATTGGTCTTCAGAATTACCGGCATAAATTGAACCTGTAAATACTAACAACTTAGCCATTTTTTGAACAGTTTTTTCTCTTGTTTCAACCCATTGCAAATCGAATGTAACCTTGTCTTTATAATTAGTTACAGTAACAATTCTAAACGCATTCGGATAAGAAACAAGTGCAGGCGTATTCACATACAAAACATTATTGTGTTGAGTAACTTTTGTTGCATGGTAATGACCTTGGAAAACTCCAATCGGATTTTTATAACTTTCAATCAAACTCATAACAGCAGTTGCATTTTTCAACTTATGATTAGGACTTGAAAAAGGTTCAATTACCGGAACATGCATAAAAATTAAAACTGTATCATTTTTAGATTTGTCCAATTCTTTTTTCAACCATGCCAGTTGAGTCGAATCAATAAACCCATTTGAAGTTATTTGATTTGTGATAATATCATCTAACACAATCACTTTGTAACCTTTTTTAGGCTCAAATGAATAGTATGGGGTTTTGAAAGTAAAATTTTTGTTAGCCTGACGAAGCATATCCAAATAAACAAGAGTTGTCAAATATCCGCCAACACATCGGTCATGGTTTCCGAAAGCAAAATACCACGGAGCATTAAGTTTTTCCAAATGAGGTAAAACCGCACGCAACTCTTTTTCAAAAGGTTTGTCAATCAAATCACCTGTAATCATTGTGAAATCCAAATCCTTTTGCTCATTTATTTGCTCAACCGCATCATCAAGAAGACGAGGAGATTCTCCAATCATTTTGAATGTAGTATTAGATCCATTTTCTAAAAAATGGACATCACTCAAATGAACAAATTTTAAACTATCACCGCCACTATAAGCTTGCAACCCCCACACCATACCTGCAGTTAAGCAAATTGTAATAACCGTGTTCAATAGTTTAGTTAAGAAGTTTTCTTTTTTAGTTCGGGGATTTCGTTTTTTATTCTTGTATATCTTTTTCATTGTTATTTTCCAATATCTCTTTTATTTCATTATACTTATTTTCGAGGTATTCGTCATCATCAGAGAGTATGATTGCTTTGTCAATATTCATCAATGCACTCATATAATCCTGTTTTGCAATATCACATAACCCCATATATTCATATATTTTTGAAGTTTGAATATCTGATAACAATTCAGTGAAAAGCTTTTTAGATTCTGTGTAATTACCCTCTTTATACAAAATTTTTGCCTTATCAAAACGATATTCCGGACAGTCATTCAACTCAATAGCCCTGTCGTTATCACTCTTTGACTCATCAAGCATACCGAGAGCAAATTCAGCACGAGATTTCACTGCATAAGCCAAATCATCATCAGGGTTCAATGACAAATATTTGTCGATTGGATTTATTACAGAGTCAAATTTTCCAATATCATAAAGAACAATTGCAGAAGCTAAAAAAGCTTGTGCAAAATCAGGACGCAATGAAACGGCATTATTATATGAATCTATTGCTTTTTGGTAATCGTGTTTTAATCTGTAAAAATTTCCTAAATAATAATATGCCAAATATCCATTTTCACTTTGAGTGGCATTAGTTAGTGCTGACAATTCCATTTGTTCATCACCAACTCTTTTGTATTCTTGCGCTTGTTTAACTTGAGGATTAACAACTTCAACAAATGATTTTTTATCTTTAGAAATTACGTGAGTCAAACCTTTTTTCAAATCTTGAACTTGCTTGTTATTGGGATTTATAGATAAAATTTTATCTAAATATTCCATAGCCTTGTTATAATCACCCATAACACAATAATTAGAAGCGATATCAAGATAATCATCTTCAATTTCACTTGCCCAAACAGGTGTAGCAATACTTACCAAAGATATAAGAATAATGGATAGTAACAACTTTTTCATACTGAGATTATAGCATAAATCTGAAAAAGAAGTTGAGCTATCGCCCAACTTCTTAAAATTAATTACACCACCCTCCAATTCCAGAAGCATTTCCAGAAGATTCATTCACTCTCAATGTATATGTATTATTACCTATTTTATAAACAGTAGAACCGGATTGTTTCCAATACATTCTATGTGCAGAATATCCACCAAAAACAACCTCTCCTCGTTCAACAGATGTAATTCTATATCCTCGACAAGAACCATCTTGAATGGATTTTAAATAACTTGCCGGCATTTCTTTTACTAGTGTAGAATTTATACAAGTAAAATTACGGCAATTATATTCTGCATCTTCAGGAATCGAAGAATTCCAATATTTAATTACAACATCTAATTTACTAAAATCTGAACTTGGAATACTATTTGGAGAAATAGAAACATCACGAATATAAAAAGACCTACTAGTTTTTATATCCGAAGTATAATAATCCAAAGTTACTGTATAATCATGTTTTGGGTGACAGGTTGTATTATTATCATAATAGCTCCACTTACAACAAGCATCGGATTCACCAGTTATTGTCCTCTTCTTACAACAATTTAATGATGTATCTGTTGCCGAACAACCTGTTTCACAAGGAGGTAAACTACCACAACCGCAAGTCTTACCGGCACATGGGTCACAATCAGGCAAATCTCCACAACCACAGGTCATACCCTCACATGGGTCTGAGGAACCACTATCCTTTATTGGAGGTTGATTAAGTGCAATTATTCCACTTGATGACATATCATATCCATCTTTGCCTCTAACTGTATGTGTATATGTTCTCAAATCTCTTCCTAATACATTCGGACCTTTTGGTCCATTTACATCTATTAGCATATCAATTGAACCACCATTTACATTTAAACATACACTTGTTCCATTTTTAAGAATTGCACAATTACCAGCATAACTTGGAGTATATGTCTTTTTCTCATGTCCAGAGTATTCAGAGTAAAATTTGCCAAAACAATCTTTTCCACTTGTTTCACAAAATTTTGATACCCTCAAGTACTTTTTCATATATGCTCCGGTATCTGTTGCTAGAGTTGTTTCATAAAATGACGGTTGATTCTCTACAGCAGCTAATGAATCTATTGAATCCTGCAATGAATGGACTTCTCTATTAAATGCACTTTCAAATGCTTTATCTTGGTATTTTGTAACAATTGCAGGCAAAACCATTGCTGCAATTATTCCAACAATCAATACGGCAAGTAATACTTCGGTCAAAGTGAAAGCAGCTTGTTTTTTCGGCAATAGGGCATTAAGGCAATAAGGCAATAAGTTCTTTTCATTTTTAGCCCTCTCTCTTTGTGAGAGGGCAGAATTTGTTCGTGAACTAGAGTGAACGTTACAAATTCGGGTGAGGGTTTCAGAGTAACATTGGTGCTCCGTGCTTTGGATTACTACGTCACGCTGTCCCAATCCTTTCATTAATTGTTTGTCATCTTTCCTCGTAATGACAGGTAAAAAAATCATGTCATTGTGAGGAGAACAAGCCGAGCAGAGTGCGGAGCAGCCTGCCGAATTGATTGGCTGTCCGCAGGACCAGTCGGCAGGCTCGGAGTCACGTTTAATGCGAGGCGCTGTTAGAGAAGGGAGTAACAATCCACAACACTGGGACATATTATAACTTTCTGTTTTATAACCGTGTAAAATGTTAGAATTTGATTTTTTATCAAATATACGGTTAAATTTATCTTTCAAATCATTAAAAACTCTTGTTACGAGGCTATTACAGGCTGCCCCCCCCCCCGAAAGCCGCTCTATGATTGAGTTTCAAGACTTTAGGCTCTTCTTTATTAATGTTTAGTATGCTTGACGGTTTTTCGGGATACCGAAAAGCATTACAATTGCAGAATTTCATCATATTTTGTCCTCCTTTTCTTATTCTCATTTTTTATAATTATAAACATTTTTCAAAAAATTGCAATAGAAATCAAAAAAAATATTGTCATTTTTACACTTCTTAAAGTATTTTTAATTTATAATTTACAAAGAGGATAAATTAAATATGGAAGCAAATAAAAAAATAGCAGTTGTGGCAATGAGTGGCGGAGTCGATAGTTCCGTAACTGCACTTCTACTACAACAAAAAGGATACGAAGTCATTGGTATTACCGGCAAAATGGTAAACACTCCAACTGCTGATACAATCTGTCAAAATGCACAAAAAGTTGCAGACAAATTGAACATCAAGCTCCATACCCTAGATGTTTGTGACAAATTTCAAAAACACATTATTGATTATTTTGAAAATTCATACAAATGCGGCAAAACCCCAAACCCATGTATCGTTTGTAACCAATTTGTGAAATGGGGTGAAATTTTTGATTATGCAATAAATACCCTCAACGCAGATATTTTTGCAACAGGACACTACGCAGATATTCGGGAACAAGACGGTTATTTTAAATTATTTCCGGCAAAAGATTCTCACAAAGACCAACTTTATTTTTTGTATCGCTTAGGTCAAAAAGAACTTTCAAAAACAATTTTTCCATTATATGATTATGACAAAACCCAAGTCCGACAAATGGCAATAGATTATGACTTACCACCAAAATCATCAAAAGAGAGTCAAGATATCTGTTTTATCCAAAAGCCAAATACAACAAAAAAATACTTAACAGATAAATTTGGTGAAATGGACGGGAATTTTGTAGAAATTTCAACAGGCAAAAAACTTGGAACTCACAAAGGTCACTACTTATACACTATAGGTCAACGCAAAGGAATTGGAATCGCTGCATCTTATCCTCTCTACGTAATTGATATTGATGCAGAAAAGAACATTGTATATCTAGGCAAAAAAGAAGATGATTTTAGAAAAAGTCTTGTAATAGAAAACCTAAATTTTTCTTACCCTCAATCAGAAAAAGAATTTGATGCAATGGTAAAAATCAGATACAACATGCAAGCGAAAAAAGCCCGTATAAAAATTCTTGATGACAAAGCAGAAATCACATTCTACGAGCCTGTAAACTCAATCACTGCAGGACAAGCTGGCGTCATTTATGATTTAAATGACGGACACTTAATCGGCGGTGGAGAAATTATTTATTAAATCACCCGAATAGGGGGATTTGTAATTTCTGCTTCTACTCTTTCTTTGATTGCACCAATCGGTTCATAATACGGAGATACTGTCATAATCTTTGCCGCAATATCCGGATAATAGTAAATAAATCTCAATTCACTTGTTGTCAAAGGTTTTTGAGTGTGAACATTCGCATATCTGGCAAGTTCCAAAATATTTCTTGCTTCATGTTCATCTTTAAACTCAATTTCAAGATTATTATAAACGTTTCTGAAACCCTTAATTCCACCATATTCACCAGTCGTAATCATTCTACCGGTTTCAATAATTTCAGGTTCACCTCTGCCAAGTTCTTCAAAGTCATAAAGTTCATAATTTCTTCTATCTTTCAAAGCACCATCTGCGTGAATTCCAGACTCGTGAGCAAAAGCATTATCACCAACTGCAGGTTGATTTATCGGAATATTAACCCCAAAAGCATAAGCAGTATATTTTGCCAAGTGCCATGCTCTATCTAGTTTAATATTTTCATCAATTTGATATTTACCTTTAAAACCTGCAGATTTTAAACAAGCCAATAGACAAGAAACTAAATCTGCATTACCGGCTCTTTCACCCATTCCATTAATTGCAGTATTGATATAAGCATCAACACCTGCATCAATTGCCGCCCTTGCACCCATTACAGAACAAGCCGTTGCCATTCCTAAATCATTATGAAAATGAAGTTCAATAGGCATTTGAGTTTCTTTTGCAATTCTAAAAATCCTATTATAAGTGGTTTGAGGGTCTTCGTAACCCAATGTATCACAATATCTAAATCTATCAGCTCCTGATTTTTTAGCCTCTTTTGCATATTTTATAAGAAATTCAATATTACTTCGTGAAGCATCTTCAGCATTAATACCAACAATTTTAGCACCTTTATCTTTTGCACATTCAACGGCTTCTTTTGTCATAGCGATAATATCATCAGGGGTTTTCTTTCCCAAATATTTGCCTTGAATCATTTGTTCAGAAGTTGATTGAGATAAATTCACGTATTGTAAATTAGGAACATTTTTAAATGACAATTCAACATCTGCTGCCATTCCTCGCATCCAACCAGATAATTTTGTCGTCCTGATAGCTTGTCTTTTGACAAGTTCTAAATTCCCATTCAAATAATTTATTTCGTGCTGAGTAGTAGGGAAACCAAATTCTGATTGAGTAATTCCCATATCATCAAGCATCAAATTTATAATCGTTTTTTCTAACTTAGCCAACCCTAAACGTGAAGTTTGAACACCATCTCTATTTGTTACATCAACAAAATATATTCTATTATCTGACATTTTTAAAAACTCCTCCTAATTAGTTCTATTATACACAAAATTTCTTAATTAACTTGCTTTTTTACATAAAATTAATTACAATATTTGTTAAAGAGCGATATTATGACTATGAAAAACGAAACCAAAACACTGGATAAAAAGATTAAAAAAGAGATTAAAACCGGAAACGTAAAATCTGCAATTGAATTATGTCAAATCGGGTTACAAAAAGACCCAACAAATGCAGATTTACACTTGCGTTTAGGCGATTTATATTTAGCTTGGCACTTGGATATTTATTCATCTTGCCAATACATTGATGAAGCAATTACAGAATATCAAATTGCATTAGAATCATACATTGATTCTTACGAAATTTATTACAAAATTGGTGTCGCTCAATTTTACAAAGGCGATTTAGACAAAGCAATAAATTATTTTGAAAACGCAATTAAAAAGAATTCAAAATATGCAAAAGCTTATTATATGTTAGCTGAAACTTATACTAAAAAAGCAAGATTTTTAGATGCAGAAATCAATGTAAAAAAGGCAATCAAATACCAACCATTTGCAAGTTCTAGAGCTCATTTCTTGTTACACAATTTGTATAAAGTTTCATCTTTCAGAGTATTAAAAAACAAAATTAAATCAACTTATGAACTTGTAATGTCTGCATTAACTCTACCTTTTGACATTGATGCAATGAAAAAAGTTAAAGAATCTTTGACATACATAAAATTCATGCCAATTTTAATGAAGGGTTACATCAAAGTTCAATCAAACGGGCTTGACGGTGCGATAGATACATATATTGATGCAGTTGACAAAGCTCCGGGATTTGTTCCGTTATATTGTCTTTTAGGTGATATTTATTCTTCTTTAGGGCAATTTGAAAACGCAATTACTGAATACAAAATGGCTATTTGGTTGGATAGCTTAAATATTCCTGCATATCGTCATTTGTGCAAAGCTTATGAAGATTTAGGCGATTATGATAATGCTATTGAAATTTATCAAAAACTTATTCAAATTATGCCAAACATGCCTGAATTCCATTCAAACCTAGCAAATATTCTTTATGTTAAAGGGGATATTGATGCCGCAGTATCACATTTCCAAACCGCAGTTACACTAAATCCTAGCAAAGAATGGACAAGCGTTGTAAATCAAACATTAGGTTTTGTATTCCAAGAAGCAAAACAAGATTTAGATGCCGCTATTACATCTTATCAAAGCGCATATCTTCTAACTCCAGAGGATATTGACATCTATGTAAATTTAGGAAGTGCTTTCTATGACAAAGAAGATTATGACAACGCACTTACTGTTTATCGCAATGCGCTTGACTTAGACCCACAAAATGCAAAAATTCACTGTAACTTAGGATTTTTATATTGGGGCAAAGGTGATACTGATGAAGCAATGCGAGAATATGAATACGCAATTCAATATGACAACAGCTATTCAATTGCATACAACAATTTAGGTGTAATTTATCTTGACGATTTAGGGCGAGTAAAAGAAGCAATTGATATGTTCAAAAAAGCAGTTGAATACAATCCAAATTATGCGCTTGCGCACTTTAATTTAGCTCGTTCAATCGCAATTACAGGGGATAAAATTGAAGCAGCTAAGTTATATCAAATTGCACAAGATGTAAACAAAATTACAAACGAAATTGACCCACAAGATATTACAGACAAAATCAATGCACTATTTGATTAGGAGTATAACATTATGGAAATAGATATTACAAATCTAAAATCAGCTTTTCAAACTCTTAAATCAAGTATGAAAACATTAGAAGAGAATAAAACCTGTGATTTTGTTGATATGCTTGAAGATTCTTGTATAAAACGATTTGAATACACTCTTGAAATTTCAAGAAAAATAATGAAACGAATTCTCAAAAAAATTTATGGAAAATCAGAAGATGAATTAACTGTAAACAATACTTTTCGTTTTATGCAAGGCTACAAATTTATCCCAAACTGGGAAAACTGGAAAAATTACTACGAAAAACGTAATAATACTGCGCACGAATACAATTTAGAAAAATCTCGTGCATTGATAGAAATTATACCAAACTTTATTGAAGATACAGGTATTCTAATAAATAATATTGAAAGAAAACTTGAAAATGATAATTGGAATAACTGATAAGGAATTTGAAATAATAAAAAATATCCTAAAAAAATATAATGGAGAATTTTATGCCTACGGTTCAAGAGTTAAAGGAGATTTCTCTGCTTTGTCAGATTTAGATATAATGGTCAAAGCCAATAATTATGAACAGATAATTTCAAATTTAAAAAGTGATTTTGACAAAAGTAATCTTCCATATATTGTAAATTTTACAAATTATGCAACAATAGATAAACATTTTTACAATCTAATTAAAAATTCTCTTGTTCAAATAAAATAATCTACACTAAATCATCATTTTCGTTTTCATAAGGTGTCAAATCAATTGGTAACGTAAAGCCAAATGTTGAACCGTGGTTTGGTTGAGAGTTTACAAATACGTGTCCATGATGTTTTTCGATTGTAGTTTTTACCAAATGTAATCCTAAACCTGTACCTTTTACACTATGGGTTTTGTTTTCAACTCGATAAAATCTTTCAAAAACTTTTTTCTGAAACTCAGGAGCAATACCAATTCCCTCATCACGAACCGTCACAACGATTTGATTATTTTCAGGTTCTTTATATAAATGAACTTTTATTGTTGAATTCTCTGGAGCATATTTAATCGCATTAGACAAATAATTAGTCAATGCTCTTGAAATCCCATCATAATTACACATAATTTGTGGAATATCATCATCTTTTTCAACCTCAATATGTAAGTTATGTTCTTTCAACAAAACTTGAACTTGGCTTACGCACGCATCAACAAGTTGTGACATGTCATTTTCAGTCTTTTCAATCTTTGCATTAGCTTCCAATCTTGAGAAATCTAAAATATCATTAACCATACCATTAAGCCTAATAATTTCAGTATTCAAGGTTTCAATAAATTCTTTCTTAGTTTTCTCATCAAATTCATCACTGTAATTGTACAAAGTATCAATATAACTTCTCAAAACAGTAACAGGAGTTCTAAGTTCATGTGAAACATTAGAAATAAATTGAGATTTCATTTGATCCATTTCAATTTCTCTTGTCACGTCAATCAACACAATGATGTACCCTACATAATCGTGATTATTCTGAGTAAACATCGGAGAAATTATAGATTTCAAAATTCTACCATCAATTGTGATATTAAAAGTAATTTGTTGTTTTGATTTTTCTTCAAGAGGTAACTTTTTATACTCTTCAATTTTTTCCTTAAAACAATAATCACCCTCAGTATCAACATATTGTTGAATATTTGTATTCATCAATTGGTCATCTTGAAGTTCCAAAAGCTCTTTAGCATGGTTGTTTATCAAAACAACAGTGTCGTTATTGTCACAAACAACAACGCCATTAGCTATATTCATCAACACAGCTTCTAACTTGTTACGTTCAAGAGTCAATTGTTCAATATTTTGTTCTTCATACAAATTAAGTCTTGCAGACATATCATTGAAAGCTTTGAACAATTCTTGAACCTCTTCACTAACATCTTTACCTTCAATTTTATATCCAAATTCACCAGATGAAATTCGTTTAACCCCTTCATGCAAAATTCGTAATTCTCTTGTAATCAAGTAAGTATTTATCAAAATTACAAATGCAAAAACAAGCCAAACAATAACAAAAACAAAAAGAATTGAAGCTCTTGTTGTAGAAGAAACTTTCCCAACAATTGAACCTGACAACCCAACAGTAACAGCACCAATTGTCTCATTATTTTTAACATCAACCATTGGAGAAGACACTGAAATATTTGGTCTTTTCAAACTTTTATGAGCATTATTTTGAGCTTTATAAATCAAACGACCTTTAGCATCTCGAAACTCAATGAAAACGATATCATGATGAGACTTCAAAATAGAATCTGAATGCGTTTTTAAAATATTGAAAGTTTCTTTTTGCGGAGCATTTTTAGTCATCTCAACACTTTCAATTGCCAAAATTTTAGAAATAACTTGTCCAAAATTTTGATAACTTTCATTTAAATTTTTCTGAATATTAACAGTTGCAAAAACAGCAATTGCCATAATTAATAATGTACTCAAAACCAACCCGAAAATAATTAAACGATTTTGAGTTGTAAAATTTATTTTTTGATTCTCGCTCATAAACTGATTATATCACTATAATAATTATTTTGATAGATTTAAAGTTAAATAGTTTTTAATAACAGAAAACATCTTTTTTTATCTTATCATTCAAATTCAAAATAATATTATCTATTTTTTTCATACCTATAATAAACATTTTTTCTCATTAATTCAATATACTCAAAAAGAGGGCAGGTATAAAACCTGTCCTCTTTTGCCTTATAATAGATAGAATTTGAAGTTCGATTATTCTTTTGTATATTCGGCATCAATAACATCATCATCATTATTGTTTTTGTCTGATGAGCTGTTATCTGTTGAAGCATTTTCAGAACTAGCACTTTGTGCGCCGTCTTTTTGAACTGCTTCATAAGCTTTTTGAGAAATACCAAACATTGTTTGTTGCAATTCTTCTGACAATTTTTTCAATTCATCAGTTGCTTTGTTTTCATCAATTGCTTTTTGTAATGCAGCTTTTTGTTCTTCTAATTTAGATTTATCAGCAGCATCAATTTTGCCTTCAAAATCTTTCATTATTCTGTCAGCTGAACTAATCAAACTTGTAGCATTGTTTTTAATTTCAGCATCTTCTTTTTTCTTTTTATCTTCAGCAGCATTTGCTTCAGCTTCTTTAACCATCTTATCAATATCTTGTTCAGACAAGTTAGAAGAATTAGTGATTGTAATTTTTTGTTCCTTGCCAGTTGCTTTATCTTTTGCAGAAACATTTACAATACCGTTAGCATCTATATCAAATGTTACTTCAATTTGAGGAATACCACGCATTGCAGGAGCAATACCCTCTAATCTGAACATACCTAAAGATTTGTTATCTTTAGCCATAGGTCTTTCACCTTGAAGAACTTGAATATCTACAGCTGTTTGATTGTTTTCAGCAGTTGAAAATACTTGTGATTTTGAAACAGGGATTGTCGTATTTCTTGGAACCAATGGAGTCATTACACCACCCAAAGTTTCAATACCTAATGTTAATGGAGTTACATCAAGAAGAACGATGTCTTTAACTTCACCAGCTAATACACCAGCTTGGATTGCAGCACCAACGGCTACAACTTCATCAGGGTTAACTGATTGGTTAGGTTCTTTACCGGTGTAATCTTTAACTAATTTTTGAACAGCTGGGATACGAGAAGAACCACCAACTAATACAACTTCATTGATATCATCTTTTGAAATACCAGCATCTTTCAATGCTTGTTCAACCGGTTTTTTACATCTTTCTAACAAGTCGAAACATAAGTCTTCAAATTTAGCTCTTGTTAAATTCAAGTCTAAGTGTTTTGGACCGTTAGCATCAGCGGTAATAAATGGTAAGTTAATATTTGTTTCAAGTACAGATGATAATTCGCATTTAGCTTTTTCTGCAGCTTCTTTAACACGTTGCATAGCTTGTTTATCACCTTTTAGATCAATGCCTTCTTGTTTTTTGAATTCTTCACAAATCCAATCCATAACTTTTTGGTCGAAGTCATCGCCACCTAAGTGAGTATCACCTGAAGTTGATAATACTTCGTGTACACCATCACCAATTTCAAGAACTGAAACATCAAATGTACCACCACCTAAGTCGAATACTAAAACTTTTTCAGCTTTATCTTTTTCAAGACCATAAGCCAAAGCAGCAGCGGTTGGTTCGTTTACGATACGAAGAACGTCTAAACCTGCGATTTTACCTGCATCTTTAGTTGCTTGTCTTTGAGCATCATTGAAATATGCCGGAACAGTGATAACTGCAGATGTAACTTTTTCTCCTAAATATTTAGAAGCATCATCAGCCAACTTTCTCAAAATCATAGATGAAATTTCTTGAGGAGTATAATCTTTTCCATCAATATTTACTTTGTAATTTTCACCCATGTGTCTTTTGATAGAAGCGATTGTTCTGTCAGGGTTAACGATAGCTTGACGTTTAGCCAATTGACCAACCAATCTTTCGCCTGATTTTGAAAATGCAACGATAGAAGGAGTTGTACGAGAACCTTCTGCGTTTGCTATAACGGTAGGTTTACCACCTTCCATAACTGCAACAACTGAGTTTGTAGTACCCAAGTCAATACCAATTGTTTTTGCCATAATTTCTTTATCTCCTTTTCTTAATTATTTTCTTAATTATTGGGTATGGAAATTTTTCTTTCCACCCATCTCATATTATTGTTATAACATCGATTTTTCAAAATCTTAAAAAAATAAACAAAAAATTAACAATTGGGATTTTAAAGATATTTAATTTGATTTTTTAATATTTTAGTGCGAATATTAGACTATGATTTACAATAAAGACGAAAGAAAGCCCCAAATTTGGTTTTGTGGAGCGCATTTTATAAACGACATTTACACCGGATTTTTAAACCCTATTATGCCATTTATTGCAGAACAGGTTAAGATTTCAATGCCGGTTGCAACAATTATTTTAAGTTGTTCACATATTTTTTCATCACTATTACAACCATATTTTGGATTTTTTGCTGATAAGATGAAAAAAAGAGCCTTGATTTTTTGGGGCTTAATTTTTACAGCTACATTTATATCGCTTGCTCCGGCATCAAAAAATATTGCACTAATGATATTATTTATCATCTGCGGAAGTATCGGTTCAAGTTTGTATCACCCTCAATCATTGGGGTTGGTATCAAAATTTACAACCTCAGATGCGGCTAAAAATATGGGAATATTTATTGCCGCAGGAACTTTAGGGTTTTCAATGGGTCCATTGTTATCATCAACAATTGCGCAATATTTTGGACTTTCAAAAATGCCTATATTATCTTTGCTAGGTATCATTTGGGCAATATTAATGTTTAAAATGGTTCCAAAATTTTCAAATGAACCTGCAAAAAAAATTGACTTGAATCTTAGACAAGCATTCACAGATATATTAACAAATCATAAATTAAATATTTTAAATTTAATTGCAATGTTGAAATCATTAATCACAACATCTTGTTCAATTCTTTTGCCTTTCTTGTGGAAATCTCAAGGATATTCAAAATTTCAAATCGGTGTTGCATTGTTCTGTTTCTTATTCTTGGGTGGAATTTCATCACTATTAAGCCCTAAATTTGAAAAGAAAATCGGAACAGCAAATGTATTTTACATTTCAATGATTACAACATTCCCATTAATGATATTATTCATGCTTACATACAAAACAATGCCAATCATATCATTTGTAATTTTTGCAATTATGGGATTTATCACAATGTTTGCAACACCTGTAACAATGAGCCTTGCTCAAAATGTTTTGCCTCAATATAAAAGCATAATTGGAGGGTTTATAAACGGTTTTTCATGGGGTGTTGTAGCAATTGCAATGACAATAATCGGATATGTTGCACAAGCAACAAGCATTGTACCGGTTTTGGTTGTACTATCCGCAATCCCTGCAATCTGTTCATGCTTAGTCAAATATTTATTTAAAGAATCAGAAAGTTAAAAAATTAAGCAATTAAAGATAAATATTTTTTAGTTGCTGATTCTGAAACTTTTGGTGAAAAAAATGATTGGACTGAACTGATAAAATTATTAAATGGATTACTACGACGACTAATCATACTTGCAGATAAACTTTCATTAAAGTGACCAAATCTCTCACCAGATGTACGCTTAATCGTTTGAGCTTTATTTTGTTCAACCCCATACAAGCTCTTCGAATTTGAATTTACATGTCCAATTTCGGAAACTAACATTTCTTAACCCCAATTAAACTCTTTGCTAGAAAATGATACTACAAATCTTTCAAAAATGCAAGAAAAATTTAAATTATTAAAGACTAAAAGAGATGAAAGCATAAACTTCCACCTCTTTTAAATTCTTCTATTGACCAAAAGCCAAATTAGAACATCAAACCAGCTTCTCTAGCAGCTTCTGCCAATGCAGCAACTCTACCATGATATAAGAATCCACCACGGTCGAATACTACACATTCAACACCAGCTTTTTTAGCTTTTTGAGCAATTGTTTCACCAACAACTTTAGCTGCTTCAATGTTACCACCGTGAGCTAATTTTTCTTTCAAATCTTTATCATTTGAAGATGCTGATGCAATTGTTACATGGTTAACATCATCAATCAACTGAGCATAGATGTGTTTTGTACTTCTATATACAGCTAATCTTGGGAATTCAGATGTTCCTGATAATTTAACTCTGATTGATCTGTGTCTTTTTTGCACTAATGGTTTTCTTGTTTGTTGTTTAATCATTTTATTTTCCTTTCGTACCCAAACTTTCTTGGATAACCAGTCCAAGGGTTTATATGGGCTTTTGTTTACTTTACGTATGCATTACACCGAATTATCGGTCTATGCTGCTCTATTTTTTACCAGCTTTACCAGCTTTACGTCTGATGTATTCACCTTCGTATTTAACACCTTTACCTTTGTAAACTTCAGGTGGACGTTTAGATCTGATTAACGCTGCAACATCACCAACAGTTTGTTTATTTGAACCTTTTACAGTAATTTTTGTATTAGCTTCAACTGTAATAGTGATACCTTCTGGTGGAACGATATCAACTGGGTGAGAATAACCTAAAGCCATATTCAAAGTAGAACCTTGCATTTGTGCTCTGTAACCTACACCGTTGATTTCAAGCTTTTTAATAAAGCCATCTTTTACACCATGAATAGCGTTTGCTATTAATGTTCTTGATAAACCATATAATGCATCTGTTTCACGAGATGTACCAACTTTTGTTAATACTACATGGTTATCTTCCATTTTAACTGCGATTTCAGGACGAACAACAACTGTTTCAGTTCCTAGAGGTCCTTTTGCAGTAACAGTTTGACCGACGATTTTAACCTCTACACCTTGAGGAATTTCAACTGGTTTTTTACCGATTCTTGACATTTTTAATTTCTCCTTTGGTATATCTAATACTTTTATCGAATTTTTCTACCAATTATATTCGACATTCAATTGTTTTACTAAAAATTAGTAAACGTAGCAAAGAATTTCGCCACCAACATTTTCTTTTCTAGCTTTTCTATCAGTCAACAAGCCTTTTGGAGTTGAAATAATAGCAACACCTAAGCCTCCTAAAACTTTTTGTAATTTTTTAGCTTTAGAGTAGTGTCTTAAACCAGGTTTAGAAATTCTTTCTAATTTTGTGATTACAGGTTTACGATTCATATCGTATTTCAAAGTAATAGTGATAACTTTGAATTTACCTTCTTCTTTTACAGCATAATCAGCGATAAAACCTTCTTCTTTCAAAACTCTAGCCAATTCAACTTTTAGTTTTGAAGCAGGAATATCAACTGTTTCATGAGATACTGTACTTGCATTTCTGATTCTTGTTAGCATATCTGCTATTGGATCTGTCATTGCCATAATTTTCTTTTCCTTTATTTAATTGTACTCGTCACTTATCGAATTAATGTTGCCTGACAAAATGCAGGCTTGTTTCGACAGTCTGACAAAATTAATTTATCATGGATAAACTCTAAATACAAGTATAATGTTACAAAATACTAATTTCAATAAAATAAAAGCCCTACACATTTGTAAGGCTCTCAATTTTTTCTAAAAATATTTTAGTATTTTACCAATCTTTTAATTGAATAATTATAGCCCCAACTTGTGTAGCTTCTTCAACTCCAACCCCATCTATTGCAAACATTTGAGCATTTTTAGTATTTACAATACAAAATTCATGACATTTATTACTAAAATCAATGTCTGCTTGAGCATCAGCTTGAGATGAAAATGTCTTCATTCCAGAAGCACTTTGAGCATAGAAATTATATCCAGAACTATACGTAGAATCATTTTTTACTGAAGATAAAGCAGTTTCAAATACTTGAGCATAAGGACAATCAGCACCAGTATAATAAATTACTAATTTCTTTCCATCAAAATAGTTTTTGTATTCACTATTAGTTTTCAAATATTCAAGAACATTAGGTTTTAATGTACTAAAAGAATAATTTATCCCTTTTAGACCATAAAGTTTAGGATATTCATCTGATTTCGTTGAATTTTGAGATTTATGTTCTTTAGTAATTTTTTCGAGTTTTTGTCTATTTTCAGATTTCGAAATTGTTGAAAAACCAACAGCCGCAAGGGCTATATACATACCAAAATTCAAAATAATACTTGCAACTATCGAAATTCCAACCCATTTTCTTTGAGTTTTTCTGAAATGTTCTAAGTTGTTCCATTTCTTAGTACCATAATAAGCCCACTCATTACCTTTTATACCAATATAGATTTCTAAAGCGAAACTCAATAATATAAAAATAACACCTAAAAAATGAGCCAAAATAAAAAATATCACTTGAAGTATAAATATTACCCAAATATCACCCCAAGCACCATTAAAAATAGCCCAAATCCAACCTAAAAAGAAAGCTCCCCAGTTGAAATGTTCTAATTCTTTGTTAATATCCGCCAAAGAATTTGCTCCAACTCTTTGCTCTTCTTCTCCATAATACATAACTTAATTCTCCTAAATAATTTTACTTTCTAAATATAACATTTTTCAAAAAAAAACACAATAAAAACTAAAAAAGAGCGGCTCAACACCGCTCTTTTAAATTTATTAACAAATCTGACTACCAACTTGCTTTTGTAACACCTGGTAACAAACCTTGGTGAGCCATTTTTCTTAAACAGATTCTGCACAAACCGAAATCTCTATGAAATCCGTGAGGTCTTCCACAGATACTGCATCTGTTGTGAAGTCTTACTGTTGGGTATTTTCCGGCAGCAGCAAGTTTTTCGCGTCTAAGTTCTTTGTTAATCATCGCTTTCTTAGCCATGAATTTCTCCTATCTTGTACTTATTATTTGTGACTACCTTTGAATGGCATTCCGAGAAGTCTTAACAATTCTCTTGCCTCTTCATCTGTTTCAGCAGTTGTGATAACTGAAACATTCATACCCTTAACTAAATCTACTTCTTCATAAGTGATTTCAGGGAACAATGCTTGTTCTTTCAAGCCTAATGTATAGTTTCCTCTTCCATCGAAACTTTTTGGGCTGATACCACGGAAGTCTCTAATTCTTGGAAGAACTACGCAAATTAGTTTTTGCAAGAAATCATACATTCTTTCGCCACGCAATGTTGCCATTGCTCCAACCGGCATTCCTTCTCTCAATTTGTATGAAGCGATTGATTTTTTAGCTTTTGTAACTACTGCATGTTGACCAGCAATTTTAGTTAATTGAGCTTCAATTGCTTCTGCAATTTTTGAGTTGTGAGAAGCTTCACCTACACCCATGTTCAAAACAATCTTAACTAATTTTGGAACTTGGTGATCATTTTTGTAGCCAAACTTTTCTTTCAAAGCTGGAACTACATCTTCAACATATTTTGCTTTTAAGTTTTTTGTAACTGTCATTTTTCTTTTCCTTTACTATTGGTATTAATGTCGTAAATACATTACACATTAAGCATCTAGTTGTTCGCCGCATTTTTTGCAAACACGAACTTTTTTACCATCGATAACTTTCATTTCTACTCTTGTTGCTTTTTCGCAAGCAGGACAAATAATCATAACGTTTGAAGAATCAACTGGAGCTTCAAGTTTGATAAGTCCACCTTGGATACCGGCAGCTGGTTGAGGTTTTTGAGCCTTAGTAACCATGTTAGCACCTTCAACGATAACTTTACCTTTTTCAGTGTCAACTTTTTTGATGTTACCGATTTTTCCTTTGTCTTTACCTGCAATAACTACGACTCTATCGCTAGTTTTTACATGTAAATTCTTTTTATCTTTGTTTGTCATTTTTTTCTCCTGATTTTAGTCTTTCATGGACTGACCGTATCGGCCTATTACATGCTAGTCCCGTTAGGTTTTTCGAACTCACCCCCGAAAGGGATTCCCGAAAAACTCGTTTTCGGGAGAATTCAGTTCCTTGTGGGAACTAAATTACTTCCGGTGCAAGAGAAACGATTTTCATATAACCTTTGTCTCTTAATTCACGAGCAACTGGTCCGAAAACACGTGTACCTCTTGGATTGCCGTCTTTGTTAATAATAACTGCTGCATTTTCATCAAATCTGATAACTGAACCGTCATTACGTTTGATATCTGCTTTAGTTCTTACTACAACTGCACGTACAACTTCACCTTTTTTCACAGCCATATTTGGAGTCGCATCTTTTACAGAAGCAACGATTTCATCGCCAACTGCTGCAAATTTTTTATTTGAGCTTCCCATAACACGGATACATAACAATTGTTTTGCACCTGTATTATCTGCTACTTCTAATCTTGTTTCTTGTTGTATCATTTTTCTTTCCTTTTAGTATCTACTACTTTTGCCTCTCATTACTCTAATGGTAATGTTGCATATTCGCTATAAGGATTAAAAATTATAGTTTTTGTTATTACTTAATCCTTTGTGAAACTTTTCGTTACACTATCTAGCTTTTTCAACTACTTCAGCAACTGTCCAACGTTTGTCAGCTGACATTGGTTTAGATTCAACGATTCTAACAATATCACCTTCGTTACATACGTTTTCAGCATCGTGTGCTTTATAGTGTTTATTAGATTCCATGATCTTTTTATATCTTGGATGTGGTTCATAATCAGCAACTTTTACAACAACTGTTTTGTCCATTTTGTTACTAACTACAATTCCTTGTTTTTCTTTCTTAGGCATTTGGTACCTCTTTTTCTGTTATTACTGTTTTTGCTTGAGCGATAAGTTTCTTAGTTTTAGAAATAATTGCTGTATTTTCTAATTTGTGAGTAGATAATTGCAATCTTGATTCCAATAATTGCTTTTTCCAATCAACAATAGCACTTTGTAACTCATCTACTGTTTTTTCACGCATTTCACTTAATTTCATTTTTATTTTCCTTTATCTTGTTTACTCACCTTATACCGACCTTGGGTTACCCCCTCGATAAGGCGGGTTAACTTATTTTGCTTGTTCTCTTGGTTGTTCAACGATTTTGACTTTGATTGGAAGTTTTTGAGCTGCTAATTGCAATGCGTTTACAGCTACACTTCTATCAAAATAATCTAATTCAAATAAAATTCTATTTGGTTTTACAACTGCTACCCAGTATTCTACGTTACCTTTACCAGAACCCATACGAGTTTCAGCAGGTTTTGCCGTAATTGGTTTATCTGGGAATATTTTAATCCAAACGTTACCGCCACGTTTGATTTCACGAGTCATTGCACGACGTGCAGCCTCGATTTGACGGCTGGTAATCCAACCTGGCTCTAATGCTTGAAGAGCGTATTGACCGAATTCAAGTTTTGTACCTCTAGTTTCAGTACCTTTCATTCTGCCTTTCATCATTTTGCGGTATTTAGTCTTTTTAGGCTGTAACATTATATTTTGCTCCTATTATATTTATACCTTACTTTGCATCTGATGTTGTTTCAACATTTCTGCTACGTCTTGGACGTCTTGAACCTTTTTCGTCCTTGCCGCTTTTTAATTTGATGTTTTGGTCTGCTTTTTCGCCTGGCATTAAGTTACCTTTGAAAATCCAAACTTTAACACCGATTTTACCCATAATTGTATCAGCTTCTGCGAAACCGTAATCTACGTCAGCTCTTAGAGTTTGAAGAGGAATTCTTCCTTCTTTAGCCCATTCTGAACGAGCGATTTCAGCACCACCCAAACGTCCTGATACCATAACTTTGATACCTTGAACGCCAGATCTCATTGTTCTTTGCATTGCTTGTTTCATAGCACGTCTGAACGCAATACGTTTTTCAAGCTGTTGTGCAATAGCTTCTGATACTAATTGTGCATCAGCATCAATTCTTGCTACTTCTACAACGTTGATGATAACAGGTTTGCCAATGTATTTTGCTACTTCTTGACGAAGTTCATCAATACCTTGTCCGCCACGACCAACAACTATACCAGGTTTTGCTGTTACAACTGTGATTGTTGTATTCTGTGCTTTTCTAGCGATCAAAATTCTTGATACACCAGCAGCGTATAGTTTTTTCTTAACGAATTTTCTAATTTTAGCATCTTCTGCTACGAATGTTTTGTAGTCTTTCCATTTTGCATACCAGGTACTAGCCCAGTCTTGGATTATTCCTACTCTAAATCCGGTTGGATGTGTTTTTTGTCCCATTTTATTACTTTCCTATTTTGTTGTATCACTAACTACTAATGTAAGGTGTGATGTACGTTTCATTCTTGAATACATACGACCTTGAGCTCTTGTTCTTGCACGTTTGTATGTAACACTTTCGTCAGCAAAGATTTGAGAAATCTTTAATGATTCCGGAGCTACGCCATATTGTTCACGAGCGTTTGCAACAGCAGCTTTCAAGTTCTTTTCAACTACTCTTGCCGCAAAATAAGGCATAAAACGTAACATATCTTGAGCTTCAATAACAGCTTTACCTCTAACTTCATTGATTACTCTACGAAGTTTTCTTGCTGTCATTTTTATGTCTGTTTGTTTTGCTTTTGCTTCCATTTTTATTATCCTTTATTTAATATAAATATCACTTTGGATTATTTGTACTAACCTCTTTTTACAGTTTTATCTGAACCTGCATGACCTTTGAAAAGTCTTGTTGGAGCGAATTCGCCTAATTTGTGTCCAACCATTTGCTCTGTAATATAAACAGGTACGTGAGTTTTACCATTATGTACAGCAATTGTATGGTTTAACATATCAGGTACAATCATTGATGCTCTTGACCAAGTTTTGATAACTTTCTTTTCAGAGTTAGCATTCATTTTGTCTATTTTCTTTTGTAGAGCTTCTTCTACATATGCACCTTTTTTTAATGAACGTGCCATTTATTTCTCCTTTTACTTCTTTGTGATTTTGGTTAGGAGAAAAGTAATGTGACTTACTTTTTCTCCTTTACCTTAATTATCTAGATTTTTTTCTTCTTCTAACGATTAGTTTATCTGAAGCTTTTCCTTTTTTACGAGTTTTGTAACCTAGAGCTGGTTTACCCCAAGGTGTTTTAGGGTTTCCTCCAGGACCAGTTTTACCTTCACCACCACCGTGAGGGTGATCACAAGGGTTCATTGTTACACCACGTACTGTTGGTCTGATACCTAAGTAACGTTTTCTACCTGCTTTACCGATTGAAAGGTTTTTGAATTCTGAGTTACCTAACATACCGATTGTAGCCATACATTCTTTTCTTACCATTCTCATTTCTGATGATGGAAGTTTGATTGTTACATAGTTACCTTCTTTAGCCATAACTTGAGCAGCATTACCTGCAGCTCTTACCATAACTCCGCCACGACCAGGGTTCAATTCAATATTGTGAACGATTGTACCTAACGGAATTAATTCTAGTGGAAGTGCATTACCTGTTTGTACAGGAGCTTCAGGACCACTTACAATTGTATCGCCTACATTCAAACCTTCTGGAGTTAAAATGTATCTTTTTTCACCGTCTGCATAAAAACATAGTGAAATTCTTACGTTTCTGTTCGGATCGTATTCAATAGTCTTAACTGTTGCAGGTACGCCGAATTTTTCTCTTTTGAAATCAATTACACGGTATGTTCTTTTTACACCGCCACCTTTGTGACGACATGTAATTCTACCTGTATTATTTCTTCCTGCTGTTTTATTCAATGATTTTAACAATGATTTTTCAGGAGTTGATGTTGTGATTTCTTGGTAATCACTTTTTGTCATGCCTCTTTGTCCCGGAGACGTCGGATTAATTTTTCTGATTGCCATTTTAATTTTTCTCCTTTTACTGGCTTTTGTATTTATCTAGGGACTTATGCCTAATCCGCCCCGCTATTTGGCTTAGTGCTTACTAAACTCCAACAAATTCAATTGGTTCGCCTTCGATTGTTACGATAGCTTTTTTAGATGAATCTGTTCTTCCAAATTTATAACCCATTCTCTTTTCGTGAGATGGCATATAAACTGTTCTTACTTTTTTAACTTTTCTTCCTGGAAAAGCTAATTCAACAGCTTTAGCAATTTCAACTTTTGTTGCATCTTTTTTTACTTCGAAAGTATATTGTGCATTTTCTGTTGCTGCCACTGATTTTTCTGTAATTAATGATTTTTTAATTACGTCATATAGTTTTTCTGTTTCTTTACTCATTATTGCAACCTTTCTGTAATTTCATTTACAGCAGATTCAGTCATAACAACAAAATCAGCTTCCAATAAATCTTTCACATTTAAGTTTGTAGGTAATAAAAGTTTTACACTTGGAATATTTCTAGCTGATAATTCTAAGTTTTTGTTTTCATCAGCTTTTGTGTTCGCAACGATTAAAACTTTACCGTTAACATTTAAAGATTTTAATGCACTAACCATTAATTTTGTTTTTGGTTCAGCAATTGTTGAGAAATCTTTAACTACAACAATTTGAGCTTCTCTAGCAGATAATGCTGATTTCAAAGCTAATTGTCTAGCTTTTTGAGGCATATTGAAAGCATAACTTCTTGGTTTTGGTCCAAAGATTACACCACCACCAGCAAACAATGGTGAACGAAGAGAACCAGCTCTAGCTCTACCTGTTCCTTTTTGTTTCCATGGTTTTCTTCCGCCACCAGCAACTTCTGCTCTTGTTTTAGCGCAAGCATTACCTTGGCGAGCATTGTTTAATTGTCTTCTCAATGCTAAGTGCATTACATGTAAATTAGGTTCAACACCGAAAACACTTTTTTCTAATGTAATTTCGCCTAATTTTTCTCCATTTGTACTTAATATTTCTTTTGACATTTTGTTTTTCCTTTAAATTTACTGTTCTTTCGTTTAAGACTGCTTACCGCTTGCTTATTTGCTTTATTTGGCAAGACCAGCCGGTTTTTATTGACTTGTCCTTGTCTAATTAGAGATTTTGGGGTTATTTACCGCCAACATGATGGCTTACGCATTCCATTTAGTTCTTGTAGGAACGATTGTAACCAATCTACCTTCGCAACCAGGAACTGATCCTTTAACTAGTACTAAACCGTTAGCCGCATCAACTTTAACTAACTTTAATTTAGTAATTGTAACTCTTTCGTTACCCATGTTACCTGCCATTCTTTTACCTTTGATAACACGGCTAGGAGTTGTACCTGCACCGATTGAACCAGGTTCTCTATGGTTTTTAGAACCGTGAGCCATAGGTCCTCTTCCGAAGTTCCATCTTTTTACTGTACCTTGGAAGCCTTTACCTATTGATTTTCCTGTTACGTCAACTTTTTCAACATTTTCTAATACTGAAAGTTCAACTTTATCACCTACTTTGTAGTCTTGAGGATTTTCAACTCTGAATTCCTGCAAGTGTCTGTAGTTAGATAAGTTATTTTTCTTGAAATGACCTAATTGAGCTTTTGTCAAGTGTTTTTCTTTAGCTGCAACTGTACCAACTTGGATTGCGTTGTATCCGTCAGTTTCAACTGTTTTAACTTGAGTAACAACAGTTTCATCAACTTTGATAACTGTTACAGGGATAGCCAAACCTTGTTCGTCAAAGATTTGAGTCATTCCAACTTTTTTTCCTATTACACCTAGTGTCATATTTTACCTTTCTAGCAAATTCCTCCACTTTAAGCCCAAATAAGCTAATTGCTTTGAATTTGCATTTTCTCTTGCGAGCGCTACTTGCTACTGTTCTTTACCTTTGGAGGACTTTCACCTCCCATACCGCAGAGGGTATGTAGTAGATCACATTATTATGCATAATGCTTATTCAATTTTCACAAAGACCGGAATCTTAGCAAACTATCTTGCTTCGATATCTACACCAGCCGGTAAATCTAATCTACGTAACTCTTCCATTGTTTGTTGAGTTGGTTCGTATATATCAATAATACGTTTGTGAGTTCTCATTTCAAAATGTTCACGAGATTTTTTATCAACGTGTGGTGATCTCAAAACGCAATATATACGTCTTTTTGTAGGTAAAGGAATAGGGCCAGCTACTTTAGCGTCTGTTCTTTTTGCTGTTTCAACGATTTTTTCAGCAGATACATCAATTAGTTTGTGATCATAAGCTTTCAAACAAACTCTGATTCTGTTTTTCTTAGTGCTACTTGCCATTTGCATTCCTTTTTCTTTTTCTATGTACTACTTCGTCGTACCTATCAAGGTTAAGACCTTTCTATTACGACTCCTGAAGTTCGCTATTTAAAATATTTCGGATATTTTACCACTATACTTCAAGCATATATATCTTAAAATAAACAAAATACAGTGTCAACCGTGCTTTTGCATGTTTGTTTAGTTTTGTAACGATGATGTTTCAATAATATTTTCGCCATCTAAAATATCATCTAATTTGTCAACTTTTGGGAAGAAACTACTTATCGTATCTCTTGTTTCAACTCGTCTTTCTACAGAATTTGCCATTTTTGTTGCACATTTTGATGCCTCCCTGAAATTAGCCGGCAAAATATCAATTGGGTGCAAAGAATTTGCTGCGAATGATTCGAGTGAATATTGGATATTTGACTTTATTTTATGGAATAATTTTTTCAATCCTGAAATTTTATGAGTTCTATAATAATTGTCTTTATTTTTTAATTTTTCAATAAATTTTTCAAAATCAGTTTTAGGATAATCCCCTTTTACTGGGAAAATTTTTGTTTGTTTTTCCAGAGGATAGAATTTTTTAGCATCTGCACTCGCAGCAGAAACAATAAACGAATTATCCTCTGAATTATACGTCAAGTTGAAATGAATATTATTTGCTTGTTTATCTATAATATCTTTTACTCCGTATATCGCAGCTTTTGCCCGTCTATGTTCAGTTACAAATTTCGTAAATTTATCAATGTCTTTTGGGGGTAAAAATGCACCAAAAGACGGAGTCTTATAAGGGGTATTATTTTGTATTCTCATATCTAACCTTTACTGATCTATAAAATGGGATTCTACCTTTTCCATATTTTTTGCAATTTTAGAAGCTTGCCTTAAAGCGTCTGGAAGAAAATTTTCAGGATTAGCAATCAAGGTTCTGCTTATTGTTACAAAATCTTCTATGGCATAAGGCATTGCAGCGATTGCTTTTAAAATCTTATGCTTTTCAAAAGTTGGGTGAGCTTCTAAAAATCTTTGATATTTATCATCTCTATAAACTAATGTTTTATCAGCTTTTGTACCATATTTAGAAACAACACATGGAACTTCAATTGGTTTGCCTAATACTCCTTTTTTAGGAGTAACAACAAAAGCATCATTTGAATGAATTAAACCATTTTGTTGAGCAGGTTTAAAATAGATATCATAATATTTATTATTATGTTGTTTTCTGCAAAACTCTTTATATGCAAGTTTGTGAAATGGAGTTACTGCAAGCTCATTGCGAAAATATGCATTCATTCTTTTAAGACTTTCCCCACTTGGGTTCTTCATAGCCATACCAAATGATGGGGTAATTGGAGTATTATTTTCTATTTTCATACTTTCCTATCCTTTTATATAAAACTATCATGTCTTCAATTTTACTCACAAGTATTAAAGCACGTAAAAATATTTTTTGCTAGAAAATTTAAAAATATTTTAATTTGAAAGTCTATATGAGCCAAGATATCTAAAAAATGAAGTTTTTGGACGAATTTCATCAATAGCTTTCAACATATTTGTATTTCTTAAATGACCATCAAAATTTACAATAAAAATATATTCATTCGGCTCAATTTTAGACGGGCGAGAAGAAATATATGAAAGGTTGATATCATATTCCAAAAATATTTTTAAGATTTCAAGCAAAGCTCCAGGGGTATGATTAGTTCTAAAAGCAATTGTAGTCTTATCTCTACCGGTAGGTTTTGTTTCAAGATTACCAATCAAAATATATCTTGTCATATTATTTTTATCATCATAAATATTTTCTTTTAAAATATTTAACCTGCAAGTTTCTGCAATTTTCTTATTTCCAATAGATGCATAAGTCAAATTGTGATTAGCTAAATCATAAGCAGATTCAAGCATAGACGGAGCTTCTATAATGTTTAAATTTCTAGGGAGTTCGTTTTGAATAAATTCTTGACATTTACCAATCAATCTCGGAGTTGCAATTAGACCTGTAATACTATAAAACTCTGTCGTTTTAGATAATAGACAATATTCAATAGGCAAAATCATCTCATAAACAATCCTAATATTTGGGTCTTTTGCCATAATCAAAGAATCTAAAGATTCTCTAATTGTACCATCTAAAGTGTTTTCTGCCGGCAAAATTCCTAAAGTATCAGGATTATTTTCAACGTATTCCACAATTTGTTTTATAGTTTTTAATGGAGTTGAAAAACAAGATATATTATGCTTTGCACAAAATTCATCTTTCGCCATTTCGGAAAAAGAATTAACTGGTTCTAAATATGCAATATTTTTTATTGTTTCAAAAGTTGACATTTGCCTAACTCCATATTTCAATTAGAATTATAACAGAAATAATTAATAAGGGAAAGAGTATGAGTAATATAAAATTTGGAACAGATGGTTGGCGAGCAGTAGTTGGAAAAGATTTCAACGAAGAAAATGTTGCAATTGTTTCTAAAGCAATCGGTAAATACGTTTTTGATAATTATGGAATTTATAAAACAATTATTGTCGGCTATGACCCAAGAAATATGGCAAAAGAATTTTCTATGCAATGTGCAGAAATTCTGAAAGATTTAGGTTTCAAGGTTTTATATAGTGATAAAGTTATTCCTACTCCGGTTTTAGCATTCAACGCAAAATATTTAGATGCTTGTGCCGTTATGTTCACAGCATCACACAATCCTCCAGAATATTTAGGAATAAAATTTATTCCGGATTATGCAGGCCCTGCAACCAGTGAGATTACAGATGAAATTGTTTCTAATTTCGGAAAAGATTTTCAATCTCATATCAAAGGTAAATTAATTTACACTGATTTTTCAAATAATTATTTCAACAGAATAAAAGAAATTATTGATTTTCAAGCAATAAAAGATTTGAAAAAACATATAATTTTTGACGGATTATATGCAGCAAGTATTGGATATTTTGACAAATTATTGTCAGATAAAGGAATTGAATACGATAGTATTCACATGTTCCACGACCCGAATTTTGGAGGGGGCATGCCAGAACCAAAACCTCAATATTTGGGAGAACTTATTGAGTACATTAAAACGCACAAAGACTATGTTGGATTTGCAAATGACGGAGATTCTGACAGATTTGGTGTTATAAATGAATTAGGGGAATATGTTACACCTAACGAAATTATTGCAATTTTATTATTCCACTTAAAAAAACACAAAAATTACACAGGAGCACTTGTTAAAACCGTTGGTGCAAGCTTGATGTTAAATATCGTTGCAGAAAAACTTGGTGTAGAAGTTATTGAAACACCCGTCGGCTTTAAACATGTTGGAGCTGCAATGAGAAAATACAACCCAATCATTGCTGGGGAAGAATCCGGAGGGTTAAGTATTCAAGGACACATTCCAGAAAAAGACGGTATTTTAGCGAATTTGTTAGTCCTTGAAGCTATGGCTTATGAACATAAATCACTTGTCCAAATGCAAAATGACTTAGCAAAATTTGTTGGTTGTAAATTTTACAACACAAGAGTTGACAAAAAATTACACGACACATCTGAAATTAAACCCGTGCTTGAAAAATTTTCAAATATGAACGAAATAATCGGACAAAAAATCACGAAAAAAGATTTTAAAGACGGAGTTAAATTGTATCTAGAAGATGATAAAACGTGGATTCTTGTTCGTCCGTCAGGGACAGAACCTCTTTTGAGAATTTATATGGAAAGCGACTCTCAAGACAAAATAGAAAAAATTAAATCTACTTTGTAACAAATTGCATTGCTCTTTTGTATGATGTAGTATTATAACCCTTTTCTATATATTGAGGATATTTTGCCTGAATATATTTATATGCTTTTTTGATTCTTTTTTCTCCGGACGGGTGATCTGAGAAAAAATCAAAATAATTTCCAGAAATTTTATTCAATAATGAAATTGAAGCTAAAGGATTGTAACCTGCATTTACAAGATAATCAATACTTGCTTTGTCGGCAGTAGTTTCTTGACCTCGGGATAATTTTTTATTAGCAACTCCGCCCAAAACAGTTCCACCCGCTAAAATAGCTCCGGCTTTTGTCATTTTTGAAGAATCACTAATTATTCCCAAAACAGATAAAGCCGAACCTGTCACACCGGTTACAGCTAAAGCAGTTTTTCTTGCAATACTTTTCTTTACGTGAGTTTTAGAGACATGACCAATTTCGTGTCCAATTGCAAAAGCTAATTCATCTTCTGTTTCTACATATTTTAATAGCCCAGTATTTACCTCTATTTTATTATTTACATCAGTAGAAGCATTTGCATCTTTATCTTCTACAACAACAAAATAAATTTTCTTGTCTATTCCGCTATTTGAAATAAGTTTTGCACCAATATGATTTATTGTATTAAAAGCCTGTGATGAAGACCAATTGTCATAATAAGGTTTTATATCAACAGATACAGAACCTTTCAAAACTCCATTTGATTCAACAGCATTGAGTTTTTGTCCGCCACTTTTCTGCATTGTTTGACTAGGCAAAGTATAAGAATAATTTGACTTTGCACAAACAGAAACAGGCATAGCAAGAATTAACCCTGCTAAACCTGCAACAATTATATGTTTAAATTTAGAAATTAAATCATTTCGCCTTTTAAATACCATGTTTTTACACCCGTGATTTTTACATTCACAAATTCACCGGTCAAATCCTTGTCATAAGGGATATGAACAATTTTGTTATTTCTTGTTCTTCCGGTTATAACATTTGTACCTTTATGATTTTCAAAATTTTCAATCAAAACTTCCATTTCTCTTCCAAGGAATTTTTGATTTGAAGCAAGACAACATTTTCTATTTTGTTCATTTAATCTTGCTAAGCGATCAAATTTTGTATCTTCGTCAATAAATTTATCTACCCATTTAGCCGCAACAGTTTTTTCTCTCGGAGAATAAGCCGCAGTATTTGAATAATCCAAACCTAATTCTTCCATAGCAGTAAGAGTTTCAACAAATTGCTCTTCTGTTTCCCCAGGGAAACCCGCAATAAAATCACTTGTGATAGTTACATCTGGAACCATTTTCCTAACCTTATTTGCAATTTTAAAATAAGTTTCTCTATCATAACGACGGTTCATTTTTTTCAAAACTTCGCTACTGCCTGATTGCATTGGAATATGGAAATATTCACAAACTTTATCAAGTTCTAGAGTCGTTTTAATCAATTCATCTGTAATATCTGTTGGATAAGAAGTTACAAAACGAATTCTAAATTTACCCTCAATAGCATTAACATCACGAAGTAAATCAGCTAGTCGATAGTTTTTATCCTTGAAATCTTTACCATAACTATCAACATTTTGTCCTAACAAAGTAATTTCCTTAAAACCTGAATTTAGAGCATCTTTAACCTCTTTCAAAATAGTTTCAGGAAGTCTGGAACGCTCACGACCTCTTGTATAAGGAACAATGCAATACGTACAGAAATTATTACAACCTTCAGTGATTGGAATCCAAGCATTTACAGATTTAACCCTATCAATTTCAAATTTTACGGCCTTATCATCTTCTGTTGCATTAGTTTCTTCGCATTCACAAACCTTTTCACCATTATTAATCTTTTTGATAATATCCGGAAGTGAATAAATTTTGTGAGTACCTAGAACAAAATCAACATAATGAGCACGTTTAAAAATTTCTTCCGCTTTTTGTTGCGCCACACAACCACAAAAACCAATTTTCAAATCCGGTCTTGTTTTCTTCCACTTACCCCACGTACCAATAAGACTAAAAGCCTTGTCTTCACTTAACTGACGAATTGAACAAGTATTAACCATAAGTAAATCGGCTTCTTTAGGGACATCAGTTTCTTCATAGCCAAAATTTGAAAGCATACCAAACATTCTTTCAGTATCGGATTTGTTCATTTGACAACCCATAGTTTCTATATAAACTTTTTTCATAATCTTCCCTTTTTGTAATAAATTCAACTGATTTTAATTATTATACAAACAAGAATTCTTCGCAAATAAAATAGATACAGTAGAGGAAAAGAAAATGAAGAAAGGTAAAAAGTGAATAGTTCATTACCCTCGTCCCTTGTTGAGGTTAAAAATAGAAATTATTATATAATCGAAAAAAAAGAAAGACTCAAAAGCCTCTCTTTTTTTTAATTTCTTTATACTTTCAAACTACAATTACATAGCTTTTTGAACTTTACCTGCTTTTAAGCAAGAAGTACATACTCTAATTCTTTTAGTTGTTCCGTTTACAACAGCTTTTACTGATTGTAAGTTTGGTTCTTGAGTATGAACGATTTGCTTGTGTGAGAAAGTCAATTTAGCTGCTTTAATTGGAGCTTTTCCGCATACTTCACAATGTTTTGCCATGATTTTATTTTCCTTTTCTAGCTAGTTTAATATCACTTTAATATCTTTATCTTAAACCAAAAATACTTTTTTGCAAGCTACATGTTAAATTATTTAAAGATAAAACATACCCCCAATTCATATATTTTTAAATTTACAAATTATTCTAATACATCGTTCTAGACTTATGCTCAAAAATATGCTATAATTAGCACTATGAAAAATAAAAAAATTAAAATAGGGTTAATTGGACTTGGAACAGTCGGAAGCGGAGTTTTTAAAACTCTTCAAAATTTTAAAAATGTAGAAGTTATTAAAATTGCAGTTCGCAACAAAAACAAGAAAAGGAATATTGAGGGTCTTGACGAAAGTATCATTACAGATAATCCTTATGAAGTTGTTAACAATCCGGAAATACAAATTGTAGCAGAGTTAGTTGGTGGTATTAATCCGGCATTTGATTTAATCAAAACAGCTATCAAAAACGGGAAACATATCGTTACGGCAAATAAAGAACTTCTTGCAAAACACGGAGAAGAATTGTTTAACTTTGCAGAAGAAAACAACAAAGTTGTTCTTTATGAAGCAGCTATCGCAGGAGGAATCCCTCTTATTATGCCTATCAAAACAATTTTGGCAGGCAACAAAATTACCAAAATCAAAGCAATTCTTAACGGAACAACAAATTACATTTTAACAAAAATGGACATTCAAGGTGCATCATACGCAGACGTATTAAAAGAAGCGCAAGAATTAGGATATGCAGAAGCAGACCCAACAGGCGATGTTGAAGGTTTTGATGCTGCATACAAAATTACAACTCTTGCAACAATTGCTTTCGGGAAAAGAATAAAAATTGAAAATGTATATCGTGAGGGGATTACAAAAATCAGTCCGGACGATATGAAAGCTGCAAACGAAATGGGATACAAAATCAAACTTATCGCATCTGCAGAATTGAATGAAGATTCAAAAGCAGACGTAAGAGTTCACCCAATGTTAGTTCCAAAAACAAAAACATTGGCTCACATTGATTACGTTACAAACGCAGTAAGTCTTTCCGGTCACCCAGTAGGAGATGTAACTCTATCAGGTCCTGGGGCTGGGGAATTTCCAACCGCAAGTTCAGTTGTCGGAGATATTTTAGCCATAGCATCTGAAATCGGGAAAACAGATTATTTGTTGCCAATGATGAGATGTAATCACCACGAAAATGCCGTTATGATACCAATTGAAGATACAAAAAACAAATATTATATCTCCATTACCGCACACAACAGATTAGGTGTCATCGGACGTATCGGTAAAGCTTGCGAAGACCACAACATAAGTTTAGCAAGTATCGTACAAAAAGAAGTGGCAGGAGATAATGCCGCAAAAATTACTGTTATCACAGAAATTTGTAAAGAAAAAGATATGCAAAATGTTATAAATATCTTTAACAATGATCCTGCAATTGCAAGTGTAAATAGTTTAATAAGGGTGCAAGTATGATAAATAATAAAAATATAATTATAGGATTTTTAGCAGATTGGAGAATATGGGCTTTAATTATCCTTGGCGCATATTCACTATTTTCAGTTTCTAAACTAAATAAATCAATGACACATATTGTTTGTAATAGTTCAAGTTGTCAAGTAAAAGATTACAACAGCAGAGGTACTCTGGAACATTTCTCTGAATTTCCAATATCTGAATGTAAATCTTTTGGAATTGAGGAAAAAGATCAAAAGGTCTTAAATCTATTAGATAGACTTAGTTACAGGGAAAGCGCTAGACGTAGCTATCGTGCCTATGAAAGCTACCGTAACGAATATAAAGATACATATTTTAAATATACTATTACTTGCACAAACAAAGACGGTCTAGCTCACCCAATATTCAAAACATATATTAGAAATAAAGAAAATGCACAGAATTTTGCAAACATTTTAGGAAATGAATTGAGCAAAGAAAACCCAGCCGTTGATATGGAGTTTAAAGAAAGTTTATAATTAAAGATAATAATGGAAAGAGGATTTTATGTATTATCAAGGATTAATTAACAAATATAGAGAATTTTTACCGGTTACAGAGTCAACACCTGTTGTTACACTTAACGAGGGAAACACTCCATTAATTAAAGCTGAAAACTTGGCTAAAAAAATTGGAATTGAGGCTGAAATTTATTTAAAATTTGAAGGTTGTAACCCGACAGGAAGTTTCAAAGACCGTGGAATGACAATGGCTGTTACAAAAGCTAAAGAATCGGGTTCAGGCGCAATTATTTGTGCTTCAACAGGTAACACTTCAGCTTCGGCTGCAGCTTATGGTGCTAAAGCAGGTTTGAAAACTTATGTTTTAATCCCTGATGGATATATAGCTTTAGGTAAATTATCTCAAGCAATGATGTATGGTGCTGAAATTATTGCCATTCAAGGGAACTTTGATAGAGCATTAGAAGTTGTAAGAGAAATTTCCGACAAATACCCTATCACACTTGTAAATTCAGTTAATCCATACAGAATTGAGGGGCAAAAAACAGGTGCATTTGAAATTTGTGAAGCATTAGGACAAGCTCCAGACTATCACTTTATTCCTGTAGGAAATGCCGGAAATATCACTGCATACTGGAAAGGTTACAAAGAATGGCACAAGTTAGGTAAAATTCCAGCATTACCGAAAATGATGGGATTTGAAGCTGAGGGAGCTGCAGCAATTGTTAAAGGTGAAAGGATTATGAATCCGGAAACAATTGCAACAGCAATCAGAATCGGAAATCCTGCTAGTTGGAAATTCGCAGAAGCTGCTCGAGATGAAAGTAATGGCATGATAAACTTTGTAACTGATGAAGAAATCATTAAAGCATATAAACTAATCGCATCATGCGAGGGTGTACTTGCTGAACCAGCATCAGCTGCATCTGTTGCAGGTTTAATCAAAGTTAAAGACCAAGTAAAAGAGGGTGCTAAAATCGTTTGTATCTTGACAGGTAACGGACTAAAAGACCCAGATAACGCAATTAAATATTCAAATGATGAAGTTAAGAAAACATCATCTGACTTGACAGATATCTTAAAAGCTATGAATATTTAATAAAGGATATTATATTAAAAGAAGAAATGGAAGAAAAAATTTCCTTTCATTTCTTTAATCAAAAATAATTTCAATATAAAATCAAAAAAAGGATTGATTTATATGAAAAAGAATTTATTTGTTTTAGTATGTTTAGTGACTTTGACAAATCCTTGTTATGCAGGATTTGGAAGTTTTTTAAAAGATTGTGCGGACTTAGCCGCTCCAGGATTTGGATTTAATGAAGCTCAAAATGTTCAAGACGCAGGTAAAATGGTTTTGCAAAATGCTAACCAAACATTTACTTACAATAACGAATATATCCGTATAGATGATTTGGCAGACGAATTAACTACCAAAATGGAACATATTGACTATCTTTATAACAATTATCTAACCGACACAGACCCTGAAACTGACGGACACGAAGAATTAATTACTGCAATAAATAATTATTTCTCATACTTAAATGGGGTTCAAAACTTAATCAATAATCAAGTTTATGTACCTGTTTATTATAGGTATAAAGATTTATTGACAAAATATAAGTATAATAACAATGACCCATTTATAGAAGATAAACGTCTTTTGCGGAGTTTTAAAAATGAGGTTAATACAGGTATCAAAGATTCTAATATCGTAAAGGTTGATAACCTTATTACTGAACATATCGCAAAAATTAAACAATATAGTAATGAAATTGCTCAAATCTATAATCATTCAACTTATAGTAATAAAGAAATAACCGTTAAAAAATTCACCTTAAAGGTTAATACAAAAATTCAGAATGCTATAGATAATTTCAATAATTCAACCGATAAAGAACAAGCATTTAAGGATTATTTCGATACAGTTACACAATATACCGATATATTGAACTCTAAAATTTCAAATGTTGGTTATTTTGACTCTTCATTTTTTAAACAATATGGCTTTGAAACATATATGGCAGAGGGTAGTTATTATTTGCGATACCCTTATACAAATATGACACAATTATTTGACGTTCCACAAGATTGGCAAGACTGGTTATATATCTTATCTAAACGTCAAAATGACCTTGAAGATGCAAGTTTAATGATTTCTGTTGAAGAATTAAGAAAAGCTATTGTATCAATGAGTGATTTTATCAAGAAATACCCTAATTTCGTGGCTAAAGATGATGTTGATGAGGAATTAAAATATTATTATTTCTATTACTTAGATGGTATTGATAACAGCCCTATCTATGATTATGAAACTAACAAGGTTAAACCTGCTTATATCAACTCATATAAAACCTTTATAGATACAAATAAGGATTGTATCGGATATAAAACGGTTGAAAACTATTACAATAAACTTAAAAATAATAACTTTAAATATGTTGAACGTGCAGGGCGTTGGGAAAAACTATGAAGAAATTTTGCATAAAAAAATATTTATATCCTTTTTTATTGTTTTCTGTTTAATTCAATGTGTATGGGGATTAGAAGGACAAGTTATTTGTGGAATTGGAACAGAGATATACTCAAATTTATATATAGGTCAATTAGTTAATAATAGCCTTAAAAATGAAAATACATTCATTCATTTTGATGAACTAGGAAATACGTTAGGAATTAAAGGCACGGAGCTATTCCAATTGCTGAATGTGTAAAGGCCCATATTGATTTGTTACGAAGATTGAAAAGAGGTGAAAGGTTATAGTCTTTAAGGATTATAATTCCACATGAATATCATATTTTTTGTTTCATCATCTAATTTGTTATAATCTTCATTTTTAACTTTGATTTTTTTGTAAAGGCTTTTGCCTAAATCGTTGGAAGCTTCAAACTCTGTAATCTCTAGCATTTCATTTAATGCCTTTGCTGCAGCGAGATTATTATAGTTTTTCTCTCTCAGCATGTAAATTTCACCAGTAACAGATTTACCACCCAACTTATATATTTCCCAATCTTCTTTTGTTAAGGTATGAAATCTTTCAGGGTCAAAAGTTTTTGGTTTCATATTCTTTTTTTGTGCCATTTCTTGTTCTGCTGCGGTTTGTGTTTCGTATTCCGCAAAACAAGTATTACAACATAAACTAGATATAATAAGTCCTAATATTAAAAATCTTTTCATAACATAACCCTCCAACTATAACCAGTTAATCATATCAAATTAAAAACCTAAATTTCAAATTATTACAATGTCTTAAAGGAGGTTATTATATATAGAATTTAACATCAAAACTCTTTTATTATGACAAATCAATGTTATATCGAACTTTAACTTCGCCTTTATCAATTTTGCCATTTTTATTGATATCACCATAGAAATATTGTGTTTCTTTTCCTTTAGATTTATTTATATCATATTGTGATAGCTCTTTAATCTTGCCGTTTTTATCTTTTACAACTGAGACAATTTCTTTACCTTTATAATAGTAATGTTCTACCGCTGCACCATCAGAGCTTTTATCAGAACTAACTTTATAGCCTTTATAATTTTGCAAGATTTGAGCAAGCGCAGCCTTATATGTTGTACCCTGTTTCTTTTCAACTTTTTGTTGTTTACTCATCGCAAATTTACTATCAATCTTGCCATCGTCACCTTTGTGATCATTCAAAGAAACCTCGCCACCATCAGCAATATCTAAACCAACATTTCTAATCTTGCCTTTAGAATCCTTATTGACAGATCCAACACGATTACCAGAAGAATCTTCATATAGATAAATCTTTCCGCCATCATCAACATCAATTGTATCGGCGAGTTTATAATCTTTATTTTTTTCTAAAAATTTTGCATAATCTTGAATATTATCATTTTCATTCAATTTTGCCTGCAACTCCTTTGAATCATATTTCAACTTCTGAATTTCTTCCATTTGAGTTTTTTGCTTTGGATTTAATTCTTCGTTATTAGTTTGAGTTGCTGGAGTGAAATTATACTGCCCAAAACTTGGGAAAAAATTAAATGATGGCATAACAGGCATTTGGTAATTCATTGTTGGAAATTGCATACCAAAATTAAATAAAGGTGTAAATGAATAATTGTTCAAAAAATTATTTTGCCAATTAAAATTCATTTGTCCAAAAGTTGTATTATTCTGACCATAAAAGCCATAATTAAACGGAAAATTCATCATTACTTTACACCTCGTTTATCATTTATATAATAATAAACGTAATATTGAAAAATTAATTGCATAAAAAATATATATTTATTACATATTATTAAGCGAACTATTCGTTTTCTTTAATTTCAATAATGGCATAAGCATTCATATCTAAAGAACCATACATAACCTTAATTTCATTGTCATTCACAGGTTCCCATTTGACAAAAGAAATTGTATCTTCTCCAAAATCACTAGTTGTTTCAACCGCTGGAAATTGTGCCATTTCATATTGTGATTGGTAAAATTTTAAAACTGCTTGTCCATCAACTTTTTCACCAACAACTTGATAATGACCAATAGGCAAAGTGTCCTCGCCGACTTTTAGCTCAACCGGTAAACATAAAACAGGTAAAACTTGTTTCTCACCATAAGAATTATCAATCATCTCAGTTTCATTACTTTTGTTGAACTCTTCGCCCTTAGGGATTTGACGATTTTTTGCCCAATTTTTCCACTTGTTTACTTTTTTATCAACTTGCTGAATTGCTTTATCAAACTCTTCATCTGTTACAGGTTTTGCCTCTCGTCCCTCATCTCGAGTATTCCAATTGTCCCACAAATCACCGGTAGCAGGCAAATCAACATCATCTGCAAGTACAGGCAAAGATATATTTGCCAAACCTAACAACAAAACTATAAAAACAATCGTCAAAAATCTTTTCATATAATTATAATAATGTTTTTCTGCAAAAAGTAAACCAAACATTTATATGAAAAATTATTCCTCAGACGGAACTTCGGCCTTTTGTTCTTCCCGAGCAATCAAAAGTTTAGTAATCCTAGCGCCATCTACTTCTTTAACAGTAAATGTAAATTCGCCATACTTAACCATATCATCAACATTTGCGATACGACCAAGCTCTTTAACAACCAAACCGGCAATTGTATCAACATCTTCAACTTCTAACTTGTTTTCATCAATATCAAAATACTCTGCCAACTCATCTAATCGCATCATACCATTTGCAATATAGTGATTAGGTTTGATTTCTTTGATATCAAATTCAGCTTCTTCATCAAATTCGTCTTGAACATCACCGAAAATTTCTTCCAAAACATCTTCCAACGTAATAATTCCTGATGTTCCACCGAATTCATCAACAACAACAGCCATTTGACTCTTATGTTTTTTGAATTCAATTACCAAGTTATCCATTGTGATTGTTTCAGGAACAAGAAGAATTTTTCTTTGAATTTTTTCAATCGGACAAGTTTTATGTTGTAACAACAAAGAATATAAATCTTTAACGTGAATTAAACCTGTAATATGATCAATATCACCATCATACACAGGATATCTTGTATATTGATTTTCAGAAGCTAATTTGTTTAATTCTTCAATAGACATTTCTTTTGGAACACAAATCATATCTGTTCTAGGAATCATAACTTCACGAGCAGTCAAGTCTGAAAATTTGAATACATTATGAAGCATGTCTTTTTCTGTTTCATTAAGAACACCCTCATCATAACTTGTATCAACAAGCAAGTCCAAATCTTCAATAGTATGCACAACACGTGCAGAGTTAATTGGAACTCTCAAAAGACGTAAAATCAAATTGCATGCTTTATTCAGACACCAAACAAACGGTTTTGAAATCGTCATAAATACGTCCATTGGCTTTGCAACATACAAAGAAATTTTTTCAGGATATTGAAGAGCAATACACTTTGGAACTTGTTCACCAATCACTACATGCAAGAATGTAATTACAACGAATGCCACAACTGCCGTAATTGGAGCCAAATAAGCATGAGCTGATGGGAAATGATTGAATAAAGGAGCCATCATCTTTTCAATAGTTGGAGAACCAAACCAACCTATACCGATACTAGCAATAGTTACACCTACTTGAACGGCAGCAATAAAGAAATTCATATCATCTAAAGCTTTTAGTGCAAGTTTTGCATCAACATTACCATCTTTTGTAAGTTGCTCAATCCTTGTTTTTCTTGCTCTGACAATTGCGAATTCCGCCGATACAAAAAAGGCATTAACAAGTAATAGTAAAAAAACTATAATCCAATTAAAAACAATCGTACCCAAACTCGACTCGTCCATTACTCTTTCTTTTCCTTATGTTTATAGTTTATATTATAATATCATCAATAAAAAAAATCAATAATCATTGAAATAGTGAATGATATATGACTGAGGAGAGGGTGAGGTATTATTTGTTTTTATCTAATCTCCCCGATGAGTGAACAAGTTTATTCCGTGTTCAAGATGACGACGTCACTCCGTATTAACTACATTAAAATTTGCTCGGCTTATTTTCATCATAATGACATTCTTTTAATAAAATAGAATAGCTCATTACATTTTCTCCCTCGCCCATAAATGGGCGAGGGCTGGGGTGAAGGTTCATTTACCATGTCATTACGAACGGGTATAAAGTCATTTGTTGTTGAAATCAAAAATAACTGCTAATGTAGTAATCCATATCACGGGGATAATTAATAATTGTCACCCTGAACTGACTAGAAAATAAGTTGAGATGAAATCGAAACGTAATTTTCTGTTCCTACTCGGTGATTCAGGGTCTCCTTAACTTTATTACTATGCCAAATAAATTTTACTTTTATTTAGTCCTTTTCCAAACAGTGTCAGGAATTTTCCAACCATTATCCTTCACATACCCCAAACACCAATAACCATTTCCTGATTCACAATTTTCTTTAACCTCTTCTTTTGTTCTGTCAAATCTAGCAGGAACCAATCCCCTATCAGAATCATAGACCAAGATATAAATATCCTTTCCAATAATATTCGGTTTTCTATCCCCATTTACATCAAAATAAAACTGAAGAGAATTCTCTGTAGAATCAACTCCAAAAATGTTACTCGTTTGAGTAGGGGTGGAAGTATCAGTATCAAAATATGAACCTTTGACAGTTCTAAATGCTAATGCATAACCAATACCACCAATTAAACTATCCGAAATTCCAACTTTGGTTTCCCAAGTTGGAGCAACACCATTTAAAGTTTTGACAACTCCATATTTATGCCAACAACCACCTGTGGAATAACAAACTTGTTCAACTTTCATATATGGTACTATATAAGTTTCAAACCATTTTCTATTAATAGCCAATGCACCATTAGATAAATCTATATTAAAGGGACCAATATCATCATTTTCAGCCATTTTCATTACTTGAGCAATGCTTGAATAATTTTCACGGATTTGAGCTTCAATTTGCGGCTTTTGAATTTTAAAAATCAAAGTAGGTATTGTCATCGCCGCAACCACTCCAATTATGCCTAAAGTAATTAATACTTCGGCTAACGTAAATGCGAATTTTGCCTTTGTTGGTGGCATGTCTACGTGCGTAGCAACCCTCACCCTAGCCCTCTCCCATAAATGGGCGAGGGAACAATTTTTTAAATCAATAAGTGTTTTCATGTTATTCTCCTTTTCACCATTTGCACTATTATTAATCGTCATTTCTTTACTCCCTCGCCCTTTGTAAAGGGTGAGGGGTGTTCCTGTGTTTAAGATTACGACGTCACTCTGTT
>DJOE01000005.1 GCA_002438405.1 Cyanobacteria bacterium UBA6446 | reverse complement strand
ATAAGCCCTCACCCCAACCCTCCCCCATAAATGGGCGAGGGAGTAAAGAGTTTAATCCAGAATGGCATACAGCTCCTCAGAATCAAAGATTTTGATTTTCTCGCAAAGGGTGTACAGTTTACTCCTCTCCCACGCAGGGGCGAGGGAGTAAAGAGTTTAATCTAGAATGACATACAGCTCCTCAGAATCAACGATTTTGATTTTCTTGCAAAGGGTGTACAGTTTTCTCCTCTTCTACGTAGGGGTGAGGGAGAAAAGTTAAGGAGCTTTCGAAATAAATTCGAAATAACAATTAATAATATTCCCAAAGTCATACGGCACGCAGTTTCACACTGTTCATTTCTTATTCAGTTCAACTAGTGTCCTTTGTCAGGGATAGTAATTATAATTAAATAATAAATTAATTCAATTGCGGTATAAAAAAATTATTTAATAAAATATATCATACAAGGGCGACCACCTGTATCGTAGTTTATTTGTTCAATAACTTCTTTATTTTTTGTTAAATAATGCATATATTTTCGGACTGTTACTTTCGAAATATCTAAAAATGCTGCAATTTGTTCAGATGTATGTCCGCTACTTGTATCTTCTCTCAAGTATTCTCTGATTTTATTTAAAGTTTTTTCTTGTATTCCTTTTGGAAGTTCTACATTTTTATTTGTGAAATGTTCGCTATTTAAAATTTCGTCAATTCTATTTTGGTCAAGCACACAAACATTATTTTTTTGAATACTAAACTCTACAAATTTATCCAGTGCTTGTTGAAATCTTTCTTGTACAAAAGGTTTTACAAGGTAATCAATGACCCCAAAGTTTAAAACTGTATCAAGGGTGTTTTTATCATTTGATGCTGTAACCATAATGACATCAGTATTAATCTCTACTGTTCTAATTTTTTTTAACAAAGATAAACCGTCCAATACTGGCATATAGACATCAAGGATAGCTAAATCCACTTGATTTTCTGATAAATATTTGAAAGCATCATTCCCGTTTCTGAATGACTGAACAACAGAAAATCTATTATCTTCTTCTACATAGTGATTATTTATCATTGCAACCATAGGGTCATCTTCTACGATTATAACCTTGTACATTTAATACCTCTTATTCATAATATTTAGGAGCTAAATTCATTGTTTGGAAAAATTTCCAATCATGAACTAGAAAGATTTTTGCATTATATTTTTTAGTTCAATTCATTTTGCTCATGCGGATTGGTATGAGTTCCAAGTGTTGCTCATACAACAACAGTATTTTTATCGGTTTCTAAATCCCCTGTATTTAGTGCATAAAGTTTCATTATTTACCTTCTTTCTTAAATTTTACGATAAATTTGGTTTCAACTTCTGGTTCTGATATAACTGTTATTTTACCACTATAAGTTTTTATCAGAGATTTAACAATAAAAAGTCCTGTGCCTCTGGAGTTGCTTTTTGTTGAAAATCCATCTTTGAAAATTTTTTTCAAATTTGTTTTTTTTATTCCATTACCATTATCACTTACAATAATTTTTATTTCTTTAGGTGTTGAGAGTATTGATACATATATTTTCTTATTTAGAATGTTGATTGAATTCAATGAATCCATCGAATTTTCAATTAAATTCCCCAGTACTGTTATAAAAACATCTGACGGAATTTTTGTATCGTTTTCTTCTAAAGAGCTAGATGAATCTAGTGAAAAATGAATGCCAAGTTCTGATGCTCTTGCAAATTTTCCAATCAAAAGAGCGGCAATTGATGGAATTTTAATTTGCTTTATAATTGTACTAATTATTTCTTTCTGCACCATGCTTACATTCATAATATAATCAACAGCTTCATCATATTTTTTCATTTGGATTAAGCCCAAAATTACATGTAATTTATTAACGAAATCATGATTATTTGCTCTCATGGATTCAACAAGATGTTTAACCCCTGTCAAATTTTCTGCAAGTTTTACAACTTCGGTTCTATTTCTAAAAATTGCAAAAGCTCCTACAATTTCACCATTATCATATATAGGCATTCTATCAGAGATTACATAATCGTTTTTTAATGATTTCATCTGCACATTAAATTCTTTTTTCCCTGATGTTAAAAGTTCACCTAATTTTGATGCCGGATAAATTTCATTTAGGTCTTTGCCGACAGGTTCTTTTTCTGTTATATGTAACATTGGAATTGCTGATTTATTTATAAATATGACTTTTTTGTTTTTATCAATCGCCAAGATTCCTTCTTCCAGTGCCATAAGTATATCTTCACGTAATTTAAACATTTCAAGTAATTTATTTTCGTCCATAGTTTTATTTTACCTTGAAATCATTATTTTGCTATCCTATATTAGGAAATTTATATGCATCTTCAATATCAACAGGCATAATCTTTTATTATTTATAGAGTTATTTTTCAGGTGAAAGATTTGATAAATATCTAGAAGATTTATAGAATAAAAAACATCTGTCGGACATATAAATTGAAAGCAACACAAAATATATGTTCTATGCCAAATGAATTTGTGCTGCTTTTAAACTGGATAAATTGTATCCAAACTTAAATTTAAAATATGACAAATTTTTATCACAATAACAATAGTTGGATTTGCTTTCCTATTTTCAATCATATTAAGATATTTAGTTGAAATTCCAACTTGTTCTGCTAACTTTTCTTGCGAAAGTCGTTTTCTAAGTCTTTCCATTCTTATATTGTCTGCCACAATTTGTAATATTACACGATCGTCCATAAACTAATTTTATGTAATTTGACATATAAATATTATCCATGATAGTATATTTTTTATGAAATATAGTTCCTTTTATAAGGAGGTTATTTTAAGAATAAGAAATATATTACATATATTTTGAGTCTAAAGAAAGGATAATATGAAAAATAATAATAGGAATAGATTGACGGCATTCACCCTATCAGAAGTTCTCATCACTATTGGAATAATTGGAATTGTTGCGGCAATTACTATTCCTGCACTTATTAATAATTACAAGGCAAAAAAATTAAGAACCCAGTTTTTGAAATCTTATTCAATTATTCAACAAGTTTTTAAACAAATGGAAGCAGACGATGTTTCTCTTGACCCAAATACTTATGAGGCATCAAGTTTTTATAAAGTATTTGCTAGATATTTATCTGGAGCTTCTCTTTGTGCAGGCTCTTCTGCTAAGAGTCCATTATGTCCAAATGCTCAAACTAGAGCTGATAATTTGTACAAGGGAATAAATAATTACTATCTTGATGACGGAGTGATTTTACTACAAGATGGGACTCTTTTAATGTTTGAAAATACTGTAAAAACTGCTAATCCTAATGTGTTTGTGACAGTAGATTTGAATGGAATAAAAAATCTTCCAAATATGGAAGGTTTTGATGTCTTTACTTTTCAATTTCAAGATGGTGTCTTGCGAACAATGGGTGATGAAGAAACCACATATCATGGTGATGAGTATTGTGATTTAGATAAAGTAAGGACAAGTAATAATCCAAATAATAACTTCGGAATTGCTTGTGCTCAAAAGGCGAAAGAAGATGCTAGTTATTTTCAAAAGCTTGTAAAAAAATATAAATAATGCCTGAAGTTTTTTCTTTTAGGTTTCAGTATATTGCATAAAAAAAGAAAAATGATTCTAATGTTTATGCATTCAAATTTTGATAAAATGTATAAAATATATTTTTAATAGTGATGTGAGATTTAAAGCAGTTATTTTACAAATAAACTAAATAGGTTATTTGATTTATGACCTATTTCTTTTGTTATTGCACTTCACTTATTTTATATCTTCCGACTAAAAAACGGAGAAGGTGGGATTCGAACCCACGGTACAGGTAACCCCATACAACACCTTAGCAGGGTGCCGCCTTAAGCCTACTCGGCCACTTCTCCAAGATTCTTGTATTTAATTATCAGTACTCCGTTTCTCGGATTACAAAATCAATTGTATCATAAATATTTTTATTCGTAAATACCTTTTACAAAAATATCCTATAACAGAATAAATTCTAAACACTCTTTAATATATCTTTTCTCCTCCATTTTTCATATTGACCGGCAAATTTTATTAAGCTACAATAAAAGTAAGATATTTAAAGAGGCTTATATTATTATGATTGAAATGAAAGTTATGGGCATTGCCCTAGATACAAGAACCGGTTCTCCAATTGTTGTGCTTCACGACAAAGAAAACAGACGTGCTCTTCCTATTTGGATTGGCTCTGCGGAGGCTAGTTCTATTATCCGTAAAATTGAAAATTTATCTGTAACTCGTCCAATGACACACGATTTGATTATTAGTATCATTGAAAAGGTTGGATACAAAATTTCTAAAGTCGAAATAAATGATGTAGAAAAAGAAACATATTTTGCAACTATTTTTCTTGAAAATGAAGATGATGGCAAGATTATTGAAATCGACTCTCGTCCATCTGATGCAATAGCAATTGCAATTAGAATTGATGCCCCAATTTATGTAACAGCAAATGTTCTATCTAACGGATCTGTTTCTACTGACAGTACAAAAGACGCACAAGAAGCAGAGGAATTTAAAAACTTTGTTCAAAGTCTTAAACCATCAGATTTTGCAAAATTGATGAAAGAAAATGATCATCACGAAAGTGACCAATAAAAAAATATCAAAGTTAAATTTAAAAAAGAGAATTGTTAAATTTGTAACGATTCTCTTTTTTATTGAAATTACTTTATCATCAAAAACTTTATTAATCTGAGATAGAAATTATGTTCAATGCAATTGATGAAGTAAAACGACAATACATGTATACGGTGCAACCCGTAAAGCTTTTTGAAACAAGAAATTCTCAAGAGACACAAAAAAGTTCGTTTGATTTTATAAATCAAGCGAACAAATCCGGTTACAATCCTTTCCACCCCAATATGTCAAATACGGACAAAGGAGGTAAATTAGATTTAATGGGTTAGCAAATCCATGATTTTGATGGAGTTACATAACCTGCCAAAAGAGGTTGTCCATTGGAATCTTTTGTCGGTACAGTATCTAATACTTGAGGAGCTCTTTCATACGGAATAGATACGTATGAAGCAGATTTAAAGCTTGGAGTAATTCCTCTTGCTGAAGAAACCGCACCAGATTGAACCCTTGCTGGTGATAAAAATTTTTGACCTAATAATATTTTTCCAATTTGACTGCTCATATTAGTCCCCAATTTTTCCCTATATTATATATAAGTATATTCTGGAGCAAAAATTGATTAATTTACAGTCTATTGTTAAGATTTGTGAACTCAAATATTATAACAAAAAGAAATTGTTACTATAATTGGGTTTAAATGCTTGTCTATAATATTTGATTTTAGGTGGTTCATAATAATAATGTTTGTTTTCATCTTCTTTAAATTTAGACAAACCTACTGCAGGAACTTCGTCTTTGATAAAAAATTTCAATAATTCCATCATATACCAATCCTTCTTTTTTCATGTATAATGTACTATAATGATATTTACGTAAAAGTCAAAAAGGAGATAAAATTATGGCTGATAAAGTTACAAAAGAAATGAATATTATGGAAATTGCACAAAAACACCCTGAAAGTATTGAAGTATTTCATAGATATGGTTTAGGTTGTATCGGTTGTGCTGCAGCAAGATTTGAAAACCTTGAAGCAGGTGCAAAAGTTCACGGATATGATCCAGATGCAATGGTTGAAGATATCAACAAACTTATTGAAGCTGTTGAAGGTTAATTTTTAACTAGCAAAGTTTTTAGTAAAGGCGACAAGGTTTTACCTTGTCGCTATTTATATATTTATTTATATCTAAAGTCATTATTTTAAATTCTTTTAATACCTTATTTATTTTTCTAAAAGGGGGATTACTTTTTTGTGGCATCAATGAATGCGGCACCAACTACACCTATAAGTAATGCGTGAAGTCCTACTCCCATAATTGCAGTAAAAGCTCCAATAAATTTGCCAATTGTTGTGATTGGGTAGGTGTCACCATAACCAACACTTGTGAACGTTACAACTGACCACCAAAAAGAGCTTGGAATACTTGAAAAAGCTTTATTGCCGGTTTGATTTTCTGCAAAATAGATTGCGATTGATGCAATAGTTAAACCAATTACAAATAGAATTGTAGTTGCGATGATTTCATCTTTGTGTTTCAAAAAGGCATTTTTAATTCTGATTAATGCGGTTGTGTATCTTGCAAGTTTTGCAATTCTGAATAACCTAAATAGTCTTAAAGCCCTTAAAAATACAGTGTTTACTGTTACAAATGACATGTAATAAGGGAAAACTGCAAGAAAATCAACAATCATCATTGGCTTGAATAAGCTGCTGATTTTGTCAATTGAAATCACTCTAAGAAAATATTCAATTGTGAAAATTATAATTGAAACAAGTTCAAATTTGTTGATTATGACTTTGTAGTGGTTGTAGAAACTTATATCTGTTTGAAAAATAAAAACAATAAAATTTAGTAGAATTAATCCAATCAAAAAATTATCTACGTACTTATTTGCTAAGAATTTTTGAATTTTATCTTTCATAACAATATTTGTTTTTTAAATATTTTCTAATTCTTCTGATAGATTTTTGAAAGTTTGAGGCAGTTCTTTTTTGAAGTTTGTATCTTTTAACGTGTTCAAAATTTCTGTTTTCTCCCCAGAAGCCAGAACTCTTTGTGCAATATAAGGTTTTGGCAAATCATAAGCTACGGCTTCCAAAAATCTTAATTTTTCATTTGGTGCATTTTCTGGTTTTGAAATTTTTAGCATAAAATCTGTTGCTTGAAGATTTTTATCTGGATTTTTAAACTCTTCATAAACAAGCTTGAAAGGTCCATATTCAGGAACTTCTCGTTCTGCTCTTGTAAGTAGTTTATCAACCATTTTGTCTGTATAATTTTCGAGATTCTGTTCCAGTTTTTTCATGTTTTTTATCCCTTTGGTTTTAATTGAGTTTATTTGTGTAGGATTAATTTTTGCCATTTGTACCTCTTTTTTATTATATCTTTATTTTAATTATTTACAAGTTGTTTATATTTTTGTAGAATTCTTTCAGTTTGTTCTGGGTGTTTTTTGATTTCTTCAGCACAAGTATGAAGATTTTCGAGATTTTTTCCACTCAGTCGTTTGTCAAGATTTCCATAATCAGATAGTTTTGGCTCTGTTGATTCAAATCCAAGTTCAAGTTTACGCAAGTGTTTGTAATAATCTGTCAAGTATTCATTGTATTTGGTAAATTGAGCATCTGTCATAGAGTTTTTTGACAAAAGTTTTTGGATCGGTTCGTAAAGGGGTTTGACTTCTGGGTGTGCAGAAATGATGTCTTTTCCTGTTCTCAAATCGTACGGAACATGCTCTGCTTCTGCAAATACATTAACCTTATCTCCTCTGAATTGCCATTCAAAGACTTGACCATTTGCCAGTTTGAAATTAATTTGTAATGCGGTGTAACCGGATTCTCTAACTTTTGTTGCTTCTTTTTGATTAGCATAATCCTGTTTCATTTGTGCAAATTTAGGGTCTGATTCTGCTGCTCTGACTACATAGTTAAGTTTTACTCCATGTTGTTCAGCATATAGTTTTAAATCTGCAAGTTGTCTGTCTGAGAAATATGGAATTCCATCTTTCCCTTTGTAATTGCTTATTCTTTCAATTGACAAAGTTTTATTTCCTGCGGATTCTTTGTCGATTATTGCTTTTAATTTGTTGAGTGTTGGTTCTGATTGAAGTTCAGCTGCTCTAGTTTGAGCTTCTTTCATTTTGCCCTCTTTGATAAGTTTTGCAACTTCAGGGTGTTTTGTGAAATCTACGGATTTTATAGCCGTCCTTGTTCCGATTAGGTCTTTAACCGAATTTATTGCATCTTTTATTGTTTTGGATTTTTCAATATTATCAATTGCATAATTTTTTAGTTTATCATATAGACTTTGGTTTCCTTTGGTTCTATGAGTCATAACTTGTGTTTCATCTGTTCCAAAGCCTGCATCTTTCATTATTTTTGCAATGTTATCTTCTCTTTGCAAACCCATATTATGTAAATTTTCTGCAGCTTTTCGCATTGTTTTAGATGTTTCATTATCTACAACAACTTTTTCTTTACCATCTTCAATAAATTTGTGGGTTATAAGGGCATCGTCACCATTTTGAATTTTTAACTTTTCAAGTCTTACACTTGGAGTAGGAACATTATCTTTGACAAATTTGGCTCCTGATACAAGCTTGCCTTTGTGTCCAGCGATAATTGACATGATTTGAGAAAAGCCCTCACCTTCAAGGTTAATTTGTCCTGTTAATGCCATATCACTTAGCAAACTTAGGGTCGCATCTGTTCCAATGTCAGCAACTGTTGCTAACAGTTTTGGACAATTTTTTGCAGTAAGTAATGTTTTGGCTGCTGCTCCTGCTTTCCCTGCACTTGCACCTGTTGCCATAAGAAGTGTGTTTGTTATAAATTCTTGTTTTAATTCTTTGATTTTTTCGGGGTTTGGTCTTTTTTTAGTTTTTTCTTCAAGTGTTTCTGCTCCAAGACCACCGAAAGATGTTATTAAACCTCCGGCTAGAGCTACAGGCGGATAACAGATTACACCGGCAATTAATATACCTGTGCCAGCATATTCAATACCTGCCCGAACTTTTTTTACAATACCATTTTGATCTTGTCTGTATGCTTCTGCAAGTTGAGCTGCATTTTTTATTCCGTAAGCAGTTTTGTTTGCTTCTGCCATATTTTTTGCATAAGTGTCGAGGGATTTACCTTTCATTACTTTTGCGTAGTTTTCGTCAATTTTATCTCGCATACGTTTAGCAATTCGTACTAAATCAGAACCATTTGTGTTATAAACAAAACCACTATTTGCAGGAATGTCCATTTGAAGTTTCCCATTTTGGAATGAGAAATTTTCTCCGGTAAGTTCTTTTAAGCCTTTGCTCATATCAGTTTCATCATTACCATAAAAATTTGATAGTGTTTGACGAATAGCAAGTTCTAATCTGTTTTCACTTGATTTTTGAGTTTGAGGGTCTATTCCATTTTTGTTGTTTCCGTCAACTAATATTATGTTGTCATCTAAAAGTTTATGAACAAAGTCTTTAGTTTGAGTATGTTTGCTTGCTTCTGCAAATTCAATTGCACTTTTGTTATAAGTTTCAATATTTTCTTTTTTGAAATTCACACCGAGTTCAAGTTGATAGGCTTCTTCAAAAGGTATCAACCGTTCTCCATTTTGAGGTTTGAAAGGCTTTTTAGGTGTGCGTTGAATTTTCTTACTTGCTATATTATCACCGTTTTTAGTAATAATAGATGTAGTCGTTGTTGCATCTTTGAATTCTGCTAGAAATTCATTTACTTTTTCTTTGTAATTTGGGGTTGATTCATTAGGTAGAGCTAATGATTTTTCTATCATTTGTTCTGTTTCTTTTGGAGATAGAGTTACAATCATTTTTGATACAGAATCTTTTTGAGCTTTTGTCATGTTTTTAAGCGGAAATGTATCAAGTAAAATTTTATTTTTACGTCTGTAATAGTCGGCATAAGTCAATTCTTTGTTTTGTGCAAGTTGTAAAATATCAGCGGATTCTTTTTGTGCATAAGCAACTCTTTTAACGTTGCTAGCAACTAATTTAGAACCAGTTTTCTCTTTTATACTTTCGTATAATTCACTGATATCTCCATTGTCTTGTTCTTCTAGAGTTTTTAAGGCGGAATCTGCATTTGAGCTAATTGTTTTTATAGCGGTATCTTCGGCCTCTTTTTCGGTCATCGGAGCAGAAATATTTTGAAATTTTGGAGTTTGGTTTTGTAATTTAGATGTTTCGGGTGTAGTTTTTTCAAGTTTTACCCCTTTATCTAAATTAACTCTATTTTCTTGCGCCATAATTAGTAAAATCTGTTTATCTGTAAGCTTTTGTGCTGACGGATTTTCTTTTCTGTATGTCGCAATTTGTTGTGATTCTACACTAATTGGTTCACTCATTTACTATACACTTACTCCATGTTTTTTCTAATAGTGTTATCGGTTTATTTTTTGAAAACTTTAATTAAAAATTTTTATTATTAAATTTCTTTAAAATTTTTATAATTTTTTGAATTCTGATGTGTTTTATTTATAATTTATATATAGTTGGAATGAATTATAAATAAGAGGATATGAATGAATAAAAGAAGTGTAAACATTGCCGCAATTGCAGTTGCAATGTTATTGGCAACGCAAAATAATTTTGCAATAGCGCAAAATGTTGAAAATTTTGATGAATTAAAAACTGCAATAACACAAAATACTGCAGTTGTTGTTGACTTAACTAAAGATATAAATTGGGATTCTGACTCACTTAAACTTGGTGATAGTGGTATAAGTACAGATATTACATTAAATGGTCATGGTAAGACTTTATCTGCTACAAACCAGCATACTGGGTTTGATTCTGCAACAGGTACAACTTTGACTATTAATGATGCTCATTTTGCTAAATTTAATAGTGAAACCAAGGGTGGAGCTTTATTCAATGCAGGTACATTAAATCTTAATAATGTTAGTTTTAGTAATAATACTGCAACTTCCGGAAATGATATCTACAATGACAACGGTTCTATAAATATGCAAGGGATTGGAAAAATTGAACTAAATGGTGGTATTGCAGGTACTGGTTCAATTGTTTCTTCTACTAATTTGATTTTGAATAGCGATAATTCTGGATACACGGGAACTTTTGAACAAACTACGAGAAAAAATTCTGATGGAGTGGTATTAGAATCAGGTTTAACAACAGTAGAATCTGGAGCTTTATTCTTTGGTGGAACATCTAACATCAATGCCGGTTCCTTGATTTGGAATACCGCAAATGATATTTCTGAAAATGCAAAATTAACTATCAATAATGCCTCTTTAACTATTGGGAATAGTGGACAATTGACAATCAATTCTGGTAGTTCTGTTACTGGGGCTTCATCAATTACAACAAACGGTAATTTGACATTAAATAATAATGCTGAAACTGTTATTAAAAAATTAGACGGTACAGGTTCTATTACAATTAATGGCGGTTCTGGGCTAACAATCAACAATTCTTCAAATGTTGGAAGTTCTGTAAAAATTACATCAAATGGACAAAGTGATAATTTGGCTAATCTTAATGTGATTGGTGCTGCTGATAATATTATAAATGCAGATTCTACAATCAAAGTAATTAGCAATCCTAACTTTATGCATTTGACTCTTGATAATGCGAATGTTGAAACTTCGGATTTGAATTTAACAACAGATGGCTTGGCTAAAGTTACAACTAAAAATGTAACAATAAAAGATGGTGCGACTTTGTCATTGAGTGGTAGTTCAACTCTTGAAAATGACGGAGCTTTAACTATTGAAAGAGCGGGTGAACTTTCTGATAATTCAACAATCAAAAACAACAAAACTTTGACACTTCAAGGTAATGGTAAATTGACAAGTTCTTCTGCTAATTCAACTATTTATAATGCAACAGATGCAGAATTGAATGTAAAAGCTGACCAATCAGGATTTAATGGAAAATTTGAAAACTACGGAACAACCAATGTTGATGATTCTTCAATGTTGTTTGATGGCGAAAAATTGATTTCCGCAGGGCAAATGATTATCAAAGCAGGAACTGTAACTGGAGATAATTACCAAAATATTCAATTGATTAACAGTGGAAGTTTGACTCAATATATTACAGATACTAATACTGTTGGTAAAATTGATGATACGGTATTTTCATTCAATGGTTCTGGTAATTCAGCAAACTTTATTACAAATGGAAATACTAAAGGTCAACTTGAATTAATTTCAAATATCAAAGATGAAAATAATTCTAATACTATTTCATTTCAGAATGATGATGTGTCTTTGACTGGGACAACAGATTTTACTGGTGGAACGATTTATAATTTTGAAAATTCAAATATTAATTTGAAGCTTGATGCAAATGGCAATAACCAAAATTATAACTTCTCAAATATTACAGGTAGCAATAACAAATTGAGTTTCAATATCAAAATTGAAGATGTTGCGGGTGCTAATGACGGTTCAAAATACATCAAAACTGATACTTTGACTATCAGTGGAGGCGATGGTAGTCAAAAATTTGATATTGGAAAGTTATATCTTACAGGTAAAGAAAACGGTTGGAATGAAACTTATAAAACAAATGATGGTAATGTCCTAACTGGTGCATCATTCAATGATATCGAAGATGGTAAAATTACTCTATCAACAACATCTTGGATTTATGATGTTACTAAAAATGGTGATAATACTATTCAGATGACAATTAACAATTATGCAAGTAATAAAACTTTGTATAATATGAATGATACTGAGGGTACAAGATTTTTCCAATTTTCTGATGATGATACAAAGAAAGATCAAACTTATAATATTGGTCAGTCTTTAGGTGAAACTAAGAACGGAACATTTACTGTTTCAGGTTATGGAAAAGATAAATGTACAATTTCTGGAAAAATAATTGAAGGTGAGAATGTAGGAACACATGGTAGTTTTTTTGATATCAAAAATGATGCTGATGTGACTTTGACAATCCAAGATGTAACAATCGCAGATGCAAGCAAAACTACTGCAGGTTCTGTTGTTAATAATGAAAGTACAAGTTCTACCGTAAATATTATTAATGCAAATATCAAAGATTCTTCATCAAATGTAAGTGGCGGAGCGATTTATAACAAAGGCAAATTGAATATTTTAAATACTACATTCTCTGGTAATAGTTCAGGAACATCTGAAGCGCCGGCAAAAGGTGGAGCTATTTACAATGACGGTGAAATGACTCTTACTGATGTAACTTTAGTGGGTGCAATCAGTTCAGGCACAAATGATATTTACCAAGATTTAAATGGTAAAACATTATTGCGTGGAACAAATACAATCAATTCTTCAATTAGTGGAAGTGGTTCAATTGAAAATGAGGGGCATTTAGTTTTGAATGCCAATAATTCTGAATATCAAGGAACTTACACTCAGAAAGATGGAATAACTGAGGTTAATAAAGATTCAACATTCTTTGGTGGAGAGTCAACAATAGAAAATGGTACTTTGTATTGGAATACAGAAAAAGACTATGACGGAACACTTAAAGTTAATGGTGGACTTGTTAACATCGGAAATGTGAATGATACATCTTTGACTTTGGGTGATGATAGCTATATTGCAAAAGATGCGAAAGTTAATCTTGTTGAAAATTCCGATATTACACTCGATGGTGGACATTTAACACTTGATGGTAACGATGATTGGAAAGGTGATATTTTTATCGGAGATGAAGATAATATTGGCAGTGGAACTCTAATAATTGATGGTTTAACTTCTAACGGGGGAATTGCTACAAATGGCGGAACTATTGATATTGTTAATGGGAAATTAACAGCAGCAACAAATGATGTTATTAAAGAAGCAACAACTGTAAAAATTGAAAACTCAGATAAAGCATTGTTAGATGTAAATGGTGGTGATGTTACACTCGGTAAAGATACAGCTTGGGCATCTAAAGGCGGAGTTCTACTTAATGGTGGCACGTTGACCGTTAAAGATTTCAATAGTGAAAATGGGTTTTTACAAGCTAATAATGGAACTTTAGACATTAATAAGTCTATTTTTACAATTGGAGAAAATGGTCATATTGAAAAAGATGTTATAACAAGAATTAGTAACACTTCAAATTTGAAAATTACTGATACCGGATATGTAAATATTAATGATAATGATGAATGGGCTGGTAAAATTTCTCTTGATGGTGGGACTTTGAATTATGGAATGCGTGCAAAGGGGCATACTGGTAGTAACGGAACTTTAAATGCTGCTAATGGTAATTTGAATTTACTTAATGGCTCATATATGGATCTTACACATTCAAGTAAGATTGAAAAAGCAGTTGCTGTTGATATTCAACGAGGAGCGACAGTTAGTATTAAAAATGGTACAGAATTAAATCTTGATTCAAATGATACTTGGGCTGGTTTAATCTCAAATGAAACATATGGGACTTTAAAAACTGATAATGTTGATAGTTCTGCGTTTGGCGGACAATTGCAGCAAAATAGAGGAACATCAATATTTGATAATAAATCAAACATATATATAGATGGCAAAGATAGTTATATATGTGATGGAACTATTGGTATTTTAAATGGTTCAACACTTCATATTGGTAGTGACGTTACAGATGTTCATTTCTTTGTAAATGATTTAGGAATGTCTGCGGATTCTACTTTGGACACTATGAATAACACCCTTAACAGATATAAAGTTACAAATGATATGACTGTTAACGGCAAAAATAACGTTACAATTGATGTTGATGCAAGAAATAAAATTGGTGATACTTTTGTCGTAAATAACTTGAAAAGTGATACAAATGGTATATTAAATATTTCTGATTTCAATTTTATTGGTCAAGCTCCAATTGATAGACATATCAAATTCAAAGTGTTTGATACAAATTCAATTGAGAACGTAGATTTTACCGCAACTGATAAACAAATCTTCACTCCGATTGGTTACTATGATCTTCAATCTGCAGGTGGTGGATATTATACATCTAACTTGAGAGCTTATAATCCGCAAGTATTTAGAGGGCAAGTTGCAACATTAGCATCTTATAACAACCAATTAGTTATTGATGATATGTTGTTAAATCACGTGACATTAGATAGTGAAAGAACTTTAGCTCAAACAAAAAATGCAAATAAATATGCTTCCACTCTTCCACAGTTTGCTCCTTATCAATACAAAAAAGAAGAAGGCGGATTGTGGTACAAATCTTATGTTAATTTTGAAAACTTATCATTAACTCAAGGTTTGAAAGTTGGAAATAATTCTTATGGATCATTAATCGGTGCAGATTTCCCTGTAATCAAAATGAAACGTGGTTGGAGATTTATGCCAACAGCTTACATTGGTTATAATGGCGCTCATCAAACATTTAATGGTGTTGGAATGTACCAAAACGGTGGTCAAGGCGGTTTTATGGGAACATTTATGAAAAATGATTTCATTGGTTCTGTTTTGGCTTATGGTGGTGGATATAACAATGAAATGTCTGTTGCTGGTTATACTGACAGAACAGGTAATTGGTTTGCAGGTACAGCAGCTAAATTAGCTTATAACTTGCACCCAACAAAACATTTCACAATTCAACCGACAGCATTTGTTTCTTACAATATATTTGGTCGTCAAAACTGGGGAACGGATTACGGTGCAATGAGTATGAATTCCGGATTGATGAATGGAATTAACATTGCTCCTGGAATGAACTTCATTTATGCAAGAGAAACTTGGAGTGTTTATGCAACTTTCCAATATATGTATAATATTAATGACCAAGTTGGCGGTAAAGCAGGAAATGTCGATTTAGCAAGTGTTGAAATGAAACACGGCTATATTCAATACGGTGTAGGTGTTACAAAAACGTGGAAAGATAGATTGAATTCATTCTTCCAAATCGTATTTAGAAATGGTGGAAGAACAGGTGTTGGTTTCCAATTAGGTTTGAACTACGCATTTGATTGGTTGAATCCCGCAAAAACAAAATCAACAAAGGCTAAAACTAAAAAGATTAAATCAACCAATCAATCACTAAAAACACCTCAATATGAAATTAAAGGTTCAAAAGAAGTAATTAAATCTTTATCAATGAAATAATAAACAAGTGGCGGAGTTGAAAACTCCGCCACTCTATTCTTAAACTTGTTCCATATTGCAAAAATCTTTATACATACACCATTTGCAGGCATTTTTGTCATAAGTCGGAGCAAATTCATAGTTTCTGATTTTTTGAATTGCAGATTTGAATTTCTTTTCTATTTCAAGGCAATCTTCTTCGCTGAATTCCAATGTTAGATTATTTGTGAATTCTTCCGGATAGATAAATGTTGTATTTTTAACTTTTTTATTGGTCGCTTTTTCAAAATAGTATTTATATAACCCGATTTGATTGTAATAATCTTCGTGTTCTCCGTTTGGACAAATTATTTTGTCAGATTTTGCAGAACCTGTTTTGTAGTCATAGATTGTGTAAGAACCATCGCCGTTTTTGTCAATTCTGTCAATTATTCCTTTGAATTTAACCCCGTCAAGTTCAAGAGTTACTTTTTCTTCTGCTTTAAAAAGATTGGAAATTGGTGTTGTGCAAAGTTGCGGATAATATTCCTTTAATGCTTTTTCTCCCCTTTCAATGTGAATTTTTCTTTGTTCAATCGAAGACATTGGCAATGTTTGAAATTCTTTTTTGAATTGGTTGATAAAATCTTCCCTAGATGGATATTTACCATTTTCAATTGCAAATTTTACCGCAAATTCACAGGCTTTGTGTACGGCAGAACCATAGCTCATAGAATCTGGATTTCCGTCTTTTGCTCCTAATTCTAAAATATAATTGTATAAATATTGTCTTGGACATTTTAGATACGTATTGATTGAAGTAGGAGAGAAATATTTACCCTCTAATTTTTTATCAACAATTTCGCAAAAATCTTTTTGGTAATCATAACTTCTTTTTAAAAGTGATTTTGTGCGTTCTCTCCAATAAGAATCTATATCGTATGTAAACGGTTCTTTTTCTTGTTCGAGATTATCTTCAATATTCAAAATGAATGATGTTGGTGTTTTAATTTTTCCATCAACTGATTTTGGACAAGATAATCGTAACGTATGCTTTGCTCTTGTCATTCCGACATACATAAGTTTGATTTTATCAGATATTTTAAGTTCTTTTAGTTCCTCTTCTGTTTTATATTCAGACGGTGATAGCGGAACAATTGGTTTCATTGAACTTCTATCACTTTCCCATTTTTCTCGAAGTAGGTTTGGCATATAAACGTATTCAAACTCTCGACCTTTTGCAGAGTGATAAGTTGATAATTGTACAGCATTTAATGTTAGAGGTGCTTTATCTGTTTTAATCTCAATTTCATCATTTATACACATATCAAAATATTCAATAAAGTCCTCAAGACTAATTTTTTTATAAGTGCTTGAAAAATCAACGGCTTCATCTGTTATTTTTTTCAACCCTGCGATATTTTCAACTTTATTTATTTCAGAACTTAGGTAATAATCAAAAATTCCGGTCTTTGCTCCAACTTCTAAAATCGTATTTTTTAGCGTTTCATTTGTTTTATAGTGTGATAAATATTCAAATGTTTGTATAAATTTTTCAATTTTATCTCTGTCTATGTATTCGTCTGGATTGATTGTTTTGACTGCATCTACAAATGATAAATATTTTGATTTTTGCTCATAAATTTTTTCAAAATCTTTTGGGTGAATATTAAATGGTTCTGATAGAATGAGTTTGAAAAATTTATCACTATGGAGTTCAGGATTTGTCAACAGTTGTAAATAATAATACAAAACTGTTGATGATTTAATTTCAAAAATGTTTTTACCTTCTTTTAGTTCAGATGGGATATTTCGTTCTTTCAAAAGTTCTGAAAAAGCGGTCAATTCTCCATTTGTTTTTGCTAGAATTGCAATTTCGGATAGTTTTTTGTTTCCTTTGTCATCTTTTGGACAATCTCCAGAATTTATCAATGTATCAATTTCTTCTACTATTTCTTGGTATTCTTGTAAAATATCTGCATATTTGTAAAATCTTACTTGCTTGTCTTTTGAATTTATATCGAAGTTTTTTGCAATTAGTTTTTTGTTAATATTGAATTTAGCAAAATTCAAATTAGATTCAAGTCTTTTTGAATCTTGTTCAACTATTTTCCTTGCTGTATCAAGAATGCTTTGAGTTGAGCGCATATTTTCTGTTAAGCATATAACATGCGTGTCTGGAAATTTCGTCAAGAATTTTTCAATTGTATCAATTTTCGCACCTTGAAATGTGAAAATAATTTGGTCATCATCTCCAACAACAAAAACATTTTGACTATCTAATGACTCTGTAAGATTGAACACAATTTCATTTTGGTTTTTGTTTGTATCTTGGTATTCATCAACAAGAATATATTCGTAATTATTTGCAATTTTTGACAAGAATGCGGGTTCTGTTTCAAATTTTTCCAAAACAAAATTAATCATGTCATTAAAATCTACATAATGTTGTTCCTCCATTTTAGAGGCATAAAGTTCGTAAAATTTCCATAATTCTTTTGCTTTTGCAATCTTTTTTTCTGAAGTTTCAATTGCTGTTAGAAGTTTTTTTGTTATCTTTTGCCCTTTTTCAGTTTTTTCTTTTAGTTCTTTTTTTAGAGTATTAAGTTCCGGAATCCAATCTTTGTTGTTTTCTAAATTGTAAAAATATTTATCTTTATCTAATCGGTTAGATTTTATTTCATTTATGCCGTTTTTAATCTCTGTAATAAAATAATATGGGTCATTTCGTTTTGTTCTATATACATCTGATTGAATTTCATCAATACATTCTTTTAGTAATTGGTTTGACATTGCAGATGTTATAACTTTGAAATTATTTGGGAGTTCAAAATCTGCGAGATTTTCTGAAATTATTTCATTACAAAAACCATGATATGTGTAAATATTTACTCCAAAATCTGCCCTATTTAATTCCTTTTCTAAACGTGTTCTCATTTCGTTTGTAGCTGCATCTGAAAATGTTAAACAAAGAATTTTTTCAGGGTCAATTTTTCGTTCAATCATTGATTTTATTCTTTGAATAATCGTAAACGTTTTGCCTGTTCCTGGACCTGCTAAAACTAAATATTTACCTTCAATATTATCAATACATTCTTGTTGTTTTTCGTTCGGTTTAAATTTTGTTGCAGTATTCATATAAAACTCCTTTATTTTAAAATACATAAAAATCAAAGAGATTTCCAGTATAAATTTTAGGAGTTTTTTAGAAAAGGGCGGAGCTTTTTAAAGCTCCGCCCCACATATTATTAAAAAGACTATTTGTCTAATATTTCTTTTAAGTCTTTTTCGGGAGTAGTTGTTGGTTGAATTTTAAATTTTTCAACCAGAGAATCCAAAATATTTGGTGAAACAAATGCCGGAAGTGTTGGACCAAGTTTTATATTATGGATATCAAGAGAAAGTAGTGTTAGTAATATGCAAACGGCTTTTTGTTCATACCACGATAATACAAGTGATAGCGGCAATTCATTGACTGAGCAATTAAAATTTTTGGCAAGTTCAATCGCAACTTTAATTGCAGAATATGCATCATTACATTGTCCCATATCAATGATTCTTGGGATTCCATCAATGTCGCCTAAATCAATATCATTAAATCGATATTTGCCACAAGCTAGAGTTAAGATTATACTATCTTTTGGTGTTTTTTTTACAAATTCCGTATAATAATTTCTCCCAGGTCTTGCTCCGTCACAACCACCAACAAGAAAAATATGATTTATTTTTTTGTTTTTAATTGCTTCAATTATTTTATCCGCAATTGATAAAACTGTGTGATGACCAAAACCGACAGTCAAAATATTTCCGCCATTAATACCTGTCATTTTTTTCTCTTCTTTATATCCGCCAAGTTCAAGTGCTTTTTCAACCATAACTGAAAAATCTTTTTTGTCACAAATGTGAACACATTCCGGATATTCAACAACTGATGTTGTGAAAACCCTATCTTTGTAACTATCTTTGGGAGGCATAATGCAGTTTGTTGTGAATAAAATTGGTGCAGGAACATTTGCAAATTCCTTTTGTTGATTTTGCCAAGCTGTTCCAAAATTTCCTTTAAGGTGCGGATATTTTTTTAATTCAGGATATGCATGACAAGGAAGCATTTCTCCATGGGTGTAGATATTTATTCCTTTATCTTTTGTTTGTTCTAACAATAGTTGTAAATCTTTCAAATCGTGTCCTGAAACGACTATGAATGGTCCTTTTTCTATGTTTGTTGTCACTTTGGTTGGTTCTGGATTTCCAAACGTTTCAGTGTTTGCTTTGTCTAAAAGTTCCATACATTTTAGGTTTATTCTTCCAGTTTTAAGAACAAGTTTTGTTAATTCATCTGGAGAAGTTTCTTTTGAAATTGCTCTTAAGGCTTCATAGAAAAAGTTGTTAACTTCCTCATTTTTATATCCTAAAATCCAAGCATGATAAGCATAAGCAGACATTCCTTTTAGCCCTAAAAGAATTAGAGATTTTAAGCTTCTTAAATCTTCTGAACAATTCCAAACATCATTTATATCAAATTTGAAATCACAAGAAATTTTATTTTTAATTTTCTCTGTCAAATTTTTAATTGAGGTGTTGTCAAAATTTACATTTGTGATTGTTGTAAATAATCCATTAATAATTAGTTTTGTGTTTTCGTCATTAATTTCTTCGCAATTTGCAAGTTCAATTACAGAGCTTGTTAATTCATCTTGCAAATTTGCAGTATCAGGTTCTTTTCCGCAGACACCTTTTTTAGTGCAAGCCTTATGAAATGCGGTTTGTTCGCATTGAAAACAAAACATATTCATATTTTTTACTCCTTATTTTAATCTTTCTCAATTCAATAATTGAGCTATTGCTATTTTTTAATAGATGTAAAAAATACGTTATTGTACAATTAGCTAATTTTATTAGTGGGTATCGTGTTTCCCGTGTTCTTTATGGAATGTACTCCATTTAAAACTTGGATAAGTTTCTTTCATTTGTTCCCATTCAACATGAATATCAAAGTCTTTCATTTCTTCTTTTCGTTCTTTTTCCCAACCTTTGATAAAGTCTATGCAGGCATGGTCAATAAAATGAAGTCTTTCTGCGCATAAGGTTATATTTTTATCTTTTGGTAGATGTTCTAAAGCATCAATTAGGGTTGGTAATTGTAAGAATGTTATATTCCCGTGAATTTTTGCAATTATTCGGTTTTCTTCTTCAATTGTTTCAGTATCAATATCAACTTTCAAAACTTTATAAGCGCTTTTAATAAATGCGCAAGCAAAACCAATTAAAATTCCCTCAAATAAATTTGTGAATAATATTGATACAAGTGTAATTATGTAAATTGCGAATTCACCTTTACTTAACTTGTAGATATATCTTGCAGCTTTGATATCAATAAGCTTGTACCCTGTATAAACAAGGATTGCAGCTAATGCACAAATTGGAATATATTTTAATACCCAAGGTAGTAGCGATACAAAGAGTAATAACCAAACCCCATGCAATATTGCAGATAATCTTGTTTGAGCATCAGCATTAATATTTGCTGCACTTCTAACAATTACACCGGTAATTGGTAATCCTCCAACAAATCCTGATAAAGAATTTCCAAGCCCTTGTGCAATGATTTCTTTATCGTAATTAGTTTTTGAACGATCACACATTTTGTCAATTGCTGCTGATGTCAAAAGTGTTTCTGCACTTGCGATGAAGGTTATAACTAACGCATTTATGATAACACTTACATTCAAGATATTTTGAAAAGCAGATGGTTTTATAAATGTTACTCCGCTCCAAAAATTTGAACCAATTTGAATATAGTTAATGTCAAAATGGCATAAATTTGCAACAAGAGATGAAATAATAATACCAACAAGTGCAGCCGGAACAACTTGAACTTTTTTTGGCATATATGTGTTCCAACCCAAAATAATTGCAATTGTCAAAAGTCCAATCATACAGGCATGGTGGTGTGGAGAACCATCAAAAGGTAAAACTGAATTATAAATTACTCTAAATAAGTCTGTGATATTTGCAATGAAATTATTTTTTGGAGTATTATCAAGCATTATGTGAAATTGAGATAAAAAAATTGAAATCCCGATTCCGGCAAGCATACCTTGGATAATTGCCGGCGAAATTGCTCTAAACCATTTGCCAAAAGACAAAAGTCCAAATATAATTTGCAAAATTCCAACTAAAAATATAATTAAAAATAGTTGTTCAACTCCCATTTTTTGAATTATTTCTACAATAATCAATATTAAACCTGCTGCAGGTCCGGAAACTTGTAATGAATTTCCGGAAAACATTCCAACAACAATACCGCCAATGATACCAGAAATTATACCGCTATAAATTGGTAATCCGCAAGCTATTGAAATTCCTATTGCAAGGGGCAGTGCAACTAAAAATACTATTATTGAGGCTAAAAAATCTTTTTTAATTATATCTAACATTCGTCCTTTTCCTTTTCACACAAAATTATTTTATCATTTAAGTGTAAAAAATACAATTAAGAACTGTAAAAGTGTTAGTAAGGAAGTTTTATTTTAATTTGTTCATTTTCATTGAAATCAGACGGACGAGATTTCTTCTCACTATTTCCAAGCATTACAACAGCATCAACTTTTGCCATTGTTTTTTGTGTATTTGCAGGGAATACAGTTATGTCTTGATATTCATAGCTTTTTATGAGCTTCCTGATTCTTTCTTTATCCATTGGGGACAATTGCATTGAACGAATAGTTATGTTTGAAATTCTACCATATTTATCGACATTGAATGAGTAATAAAACCAAGAGCCTAGTTCATAATCATCAAGAGAATGAATATACATACTATCATCAATAATTTGATTTATAAAATTACTCTTCCAAGTATTCCAATCAATATCTTTTACAATATATCTATTTCTTTGTACTGGTTGAAAATCTTTTTTAATTGGTTTGGGAGAGTAGTGAGTATTGTTCAATCTATTTTCAATATCACGCATTTTGCTTTTTTGATTTTCATAATCTGCAAGTTGTTTATTTAATTTGGAATTTTGATTTTTGAAGCCATTTGTTGTGTATTTTATTGAACTGTTAGAAAATCCGCTATCAGTATTTGAAAAATCTGTATTTTGATTTGTTGAATTTTGGTTTTGAAATTTAATGTTGTTTGCATCTAAATTTATATTTTTATTATTCGCAGAAACCTCTGTGTTTGATATTTTTGATTGGTTTACTTTAATATCAACATTTTCGTTTTTAATATCTGTGTTGTCATTCTTTAGTGTAAAATTTTGGTTCGTAAATTGAATCTTCTTTCTTTGTGAAGAATCATCAATAGTTAGTACGCAAATTGTTACTAATATAAATATAGCTATTCCTGATGTAATGAACCATTTTTGCATTTTTTATTAATCCAACATTGATAATAATTCATTATAGTTATTGATTTTGAACATTGTAGAACTCAAAAGGTGTGTTTCTGCGATAAGTAGAGCTGTTGGTACAAGTGCAGTAACAAAACTCAAAAACATTCCTTGAATATCTCCGCCTATTTCTGTAATAAAATAAGACACGTTCATTGTAAATTCAATAAGAATAATGAAACAAGCAATAAACATTACAACATTTTTTTCTCTTGAAAGATTTCTCATTGAATCAATCCCAAGAACAGTTACACCGTGGCTATTGTAATCGTGAAATCCATCAAATTTAATGATTTCAGATCCTTTAATTTCTTTTGATATTGTAAATGCTCTAACAAAAGAGAAAAATGCGAAAATAATTAAAAATGTTGCTAAAACTAAGAATATAGGGCTGAATCTTAAACCAGAAATTCTCACCCAGTTTGCTGCTTCCGGAAAACAACTTGCTAATGTATTAGAAACACCATAAGCAAGAAATGGAGCAGTTAAAATCCCAATAAATGTTTCAACAATCATTTTCAATTGATTATTTACTAAATTATTTTTGATACTATTTATTCTATTTTCGCTTAGTTTATTAACAAAAGTGTTGATTAGATTTCTGTAATTTTTCATTACTGATTCAAAATCTTCTCTATATTCGCAATTTGTTAGTTGGTGTTGATAATTTTTAATTTGAAATTTAAAATATCCGCAAGCAGCTGCAACTGCTGTTAAAGCTCCGACGAATAATAATGAAATGAAAAATGATGCAGCTAAAAATCCTGGAATTGTTTTGTAATAAAATAAATTGATTACGTAAATTATGAACATAAAAATTATGCCGGTAAAAATTATCAATTTTTGTGCAATATCAGAATCTCCAAGTCTTTTACTTTGATTAAAATCTAATAGAGCATAAACACCTTGCTTCAAAATCATTGAAATTGCAATAACAATTGCAGATATACAAATTAAAAATCCAACATTTGTTGTTAAATTTAAAACAGAAGAGGTGTTATCAACTTTTAATCCGAGTAAAAAGTTTGTAACTCCAAAAGCACTCACAATTGATAAAATTACCATCGCAATATGCAAAACAACTGATGTGATATTTGCAGAACGAATAGAGTTTTTAAGTTCTACAAGTTTATAGCCAATTTCTTTAATTATCGCAATTCTGTTTGTTTCAACAGGACTATTAAAAACATCTTCTTTGATATTGTTGGAAGAAGTGTGTACTGTTTGAGCTGTTTTTTTGTGTGTAATGGTTCTTGTTGTTTTTTGAGAACTTGTTTGGGGTAACTCAATTGAAACTTCAATGTTGTCATGAAGTTCTGGAGAATTAAGTGAAAAATTTTGCGGAACAAGAACTTTAGAAAAAGATTTGTTATTTAGCAAAATTTCTTTATCATTACTTGAATTTACCAAAACATAGTTGTTATATTTTTGAGTATAAATAAGTTTTAAAATTGTTTCTTCTTTAAATTCTTCAATAACAAAATTACAACTATCGTTATTACCGATAACGATAGTATTTTGGTTTTCAAATTCTTGAATTTTATCCAAGTATTTTATAATTATTTTCATAAAGCTCTACTCCATTGTATTATTATCTTCCAATTGCATTTAAAAATCTTCTAAGTGCTTTGTTTGAAGTCATTTCAGTACCAATTATCAAATGATTTTCTCCCAAAACAGGAGTCAATTTTTCTTTTACCATATCAAGTTTTTCCGGTTCTGCATATAAAAACATCATCGAAAAATCTCCGGTTTGATTTTTAACTTGTGCAACTTCATCAGGGAAAGTGTTCCAGTTGATTTGTTTTGAAGAATCCCCTTCATTTTCCAAATCGCCGATTACGACAACAGCAGGAACATAACCGTCTTTTTTCATGTTTATTGCGTGATTAAATGCTTTTTTTAGTGATAAACCATAAGCAGTTCCGTATTCTTTTGAATTGAATTGAGTGAATTTCTCCATTGATTTACGAACTTCGGCACTTGATTGTGGAGATCCCTCGTAAATCAAATATGAATCTTCTGACACTCTAAGAATTTTGATATTATCTTCTGGGTCAAGCATTGAGCAAAGTTGCCTAATTATCATTTTTTGTTTTGGTAATTGTTTTTGATTTGAAGCTGATGAGTCAACTACAAAAATTACTGCAGCTTTGTGAAAATCATCAACTTTCAACTTTGATAGTCCAAAAATTGATAAGCCTAACAATATAAAGCAAATTGCTGAAAATATAATTATTTTAAATGTATTATTCATACTTAATAAAATATCATAAAATTTCTAAAATCGAAATCCTGTAAATGTATGAGTGAAGTTATAACCAAGGATTAATTAAAAATTTTATAGCTCTTCCTTGAATATGTTCATTCATTGCATATTCAACCTTATCAAGAGGTAAAGTATCTGTGATTAATTTTTCTACCTCCATATCTCCAGATGCAATATAATCTAATGCCATTCTAAAATACTTTGGTGTATGGTGGAAAACACTCATCATTTTGATATCTCCATAGTGCATTTTTGTTGTATCAAATGTTACCTTAGAACCGGACTTGCAACCTCCGAAAAAATGCACTGTTCCTCCTGGTCTTACACAGTCAAAAATTTGTTCCCAAATTTCTGGTAATCCTACACATTCAATTGCGACATCAAGACCTTTATTTTCATCAGAAAATTCTTTAAAAATCCTTTCTGGATTTGAGTATTTTTTCAAATCAATAACTTCATCAACCTGAGCAAAATCTTCTGCCGCTTTAAGTTTCATTGGATTTCTTCCTGCAACGATTACTCTTGCACCCATTAATTTTGCAACTCTTGCGAACAATAAACCTATTGGTCCAATACCGATAATTCCGACACTATCGCCTGCTTTAATTCCTGTTCTTTCCGCCCCGTGGACAACATTTGCTAAAGGTTCACAAAATGCAGCTCTTTCAAAAGTCAAGCTGTCCGGTAAGTGAAGCATATTCTTTTTTACAATTCGAGCTGGTACGGTAATGTATTGAGCATAAGCTCCATTTAAAAGATTCAAATTTTCGCATAAATTATATTCTTGTTTTTTACAGTAGAAACATTCTCCACATGGAGCTGAATTTGCTGCAACTACTCTGTCACCAACTTGAAAACCCTCAACATTTCGTCCTACTCGTTCAATAATTCCTGCAAATTCGTGACCAAATCCAGACGGAATTTCTTTGATTAAAACGGGGTGTCCTCTGCGGAAAGTTTTTACATCAGTTCCACAAGTTAAAGCTGCCATAATTTTTACAACAACTTCGCCATCTTCCGGAGGTTTTACCATAACTTCTTCATATCGTATGTCTTTGGGTCCGTAATATTGAATTGCTTTCATTGAATTTCCTTATAATTTATTAATTTGCTATTTTTATATACGCTTTTAAAATCTTATTATCAAGAGTGTCATTAATAGCTTTTTGAACATTTTCTAAGTTATATTCTGTTGATAATCCTGAAACTTTGACCTCTTTATTTTTTAATAATTCAAAAGAATCTTTTAAATCCGCAGGCGATGGAGAATAACTTCCAAGTACGGTCAATTCTCGATAATAAATTTCATTATTTGCATATCCAAAGTTTTGTGGAGTGCTTGAAAATACTAAAATTTTTCCGCCATCTCGAACATATTTCAAAGCTGTTGGAATTGCCTTATCGGAACCTGATGTCATAAAAACACCATCTGCTTTGATACTGTCACACATTTCAGTAACTTTGAACGCTTCAATCCCTAGATTTTTCAAAAGTTCAACTCTTGAAGTAATTAAGTCACAACCTATAACATTCATTCCGAATGCTTTTAGCGCTTGTGCCATAAGTATTCCTATTGAACCTAAACCAATAACCAGTGCGGTTGAATTTTGTCTTAAACCGACTCTTTTCACTGCTCTGATACAACAACCCAAAGGTTCATAAAAAGCAGCTTCATCATTTGTCAAATTTTGAGGTTTTAGATATGCAACATTTTTAAGATGTTCTTCTGATACAAAAACAAATTCACTAAATCCCCCAGGGAAAATATTTGTTTCTTTGAAATGTCTGCACATAGAAACATTCCCATTTTTGCAGTATTCACATTTGCCACAAGGAATATGGTGAGAAGTTATGATTGTATCACCAACTTTGAAGTTTGTATCTGAATTGATATCAATAATAGATGCTACGATTTCATGGCCTAAAACAGTTCCTTGTTTTGCTCTATGTTGGGTTAATTTAACTATATCAGAACCACACAATCCACAACCGAGAATTTTAACCAAAGCACCTTTGCGACCATTTAATTTTTCATCTTCTCTATTTTTTATAACAAGAATGTCATTTTCAATTTCTGCAACTTTCATATAGCCTCACTCTTTCACCTAGATTTTATCACAAATGAAGAGAAAGAGAAAATTAAATCCCCCCCTACTTGATTAAGGCTAATTAGAGAGAATATTAGTTAAATTACGGACACGAAAAAGGGTCGGATTTACTTAATTCGACCCATAAATTTATTATATTCGCATTGTAATTTTGTTATCTAATATGTTTAAACACATTTATGATATTCTTTAAAACTTTGACAAAAGCATTAGGTTTTGGTGTTTTTGTAACGGTTTTGCTTGAAGTTTTTAATGTTTTAGTAAAATATGAATTAATATCATTCGTTTCTTTAGCTTTTGGTTTAAATTTAATTGTCTCCATTATTGCTTGTCTTTCTGGTTGGGTGTAGCGTCTAACTGGCGAATTGTTAATTGCATTAATTTTCATAAATTTTCTCCTTTTTATTTCCCTTACTATATAATAAAAAATTTTAGGGAACAAAAATTGCGTGATTCTATTTTATTACATTAATATTTTGTTACAATTGATATTAATAAAAACCAGAGGCGGAGAAATTTCTTCGCCTCTGGTAACCTATTTTTAAATTTTAATCAAATTTATGCTTTTTTAGAATCTTTTTTGTATTCATCAACTGCAAGAATTGCACAGATGATTAAACAAATTATACCTGATGTTAACCAGAAATAAATTGCTCCGTCCCAGTTTTGAACACCGTTTTTGCCAAGTTTATCAACTAAGAAACCTGTACCTGTAGCTGATAAAAATGCTCCGATATAACCAAATGTTCCTGTGAAACCGGAAGCAGCAGATGCTACTTTTTTAGAACTTGATTCAACGGCACAAAGTCCGCCAATCATCATTTGAGGTCCATAAGTGAAAGCCCCAAGCAAACCGATGATTACGTAGTTCAATGCAGAAATTGTGTTGAATTTCAAAGCAATAACTGCACAAATTACACCAACCAAGTATAATAAGTTAACCGGTGCTCTTTTGCCTTTGAACAATTTATCTGAAATCAAACCAGCGCAAACTGTCCCGCAAATACCAACAAGTGGTAAAGAGGCAATCATGTTTGTTGCATCTTCAAGTTTGATGTTCTTAGCATTTTTCAAATACATAATCATCCAGTCTTCGGCACCAAATCTGATGATATAAACAAAGATGTATGCAATTGCTAATAGCCAAAGAGTTCTGTTACACAAGACATATTTTTTGAAAATTTGAACATAAGACATTTCGTCTTCTTCTTTTTTCTCATCAGCAGATTTCTCTTTAACAGGCTCATTTCTGTAAACTTCAACATCTGGAAGCCCAAGAGATTGCGGTCTATCACGTAATCTGTCAAATAACCACAATGCAGTGATTACGGCTAAAACCCCAGGAACTAGGAATGCTGCTCTCCAACCAAAGTGAGCTGCAATGTGACCTGCTAAAATAAAGCTTAAAAATGTACCTGTTTGGTGTGAACATGACCATAAAGACCATTTTGTTCCACGTTCAGAGTTTGAGTACCAGTAAGTCAAACTCTTTGCAACCGCAGGGAATCCAGCTGATTGGAACCAACCACTAACACCCCATAAAAATGCTAATGTCCATAATAGAACCATTGCTGACATTTTTGCACTTAGTCCTAAAATACTTACAAAATTTGGAGCTAAAGCAAATAAGATGTTTGCGATTGCTGTCATTAAAAGTGCGGTTGGGAAGAATTTTCTAACGTCTGAACCGTCAGCCAAAACTCCGTTTACAAATTTACCAATACCATAAGTTAGGTATAGTGAACTTCCTAACAAACCTAATTCAGTAGCTGAATAATGAAATTCTTCCATAATTCCAGGAAGAGCTACTGCAATGTTCTTTTTACATAAGTAAAAAATAGTGTAACCAATAAAACATGCGTAGAAAATTCTTAAACGCCAATGTTTATACATTGAATCAACTTTTTCTTGATCCTGTATTGGTTCCGCAATTGGAGGCTCTTTAAAAAATGCCCCTAATTTCTTCAACATAATTTTTCCTCTCCTATTTATTATTTCTAATTACTTGAATATTTCTTGTTTCTGTTAATTCTTGTCTTGCGTTTTTGATGATTTCTCTTTTTTCTTCATCTAAGCTGTGACCGTGAACTAATCTATCTATAAAACCTGTATTTAATTTTGTAGCTTTTTCTAAAGCTCCGATTTCTTCTAAAACTGGTTTGATTGTATTGAAATCATATCCGAAAGATTGTTTTGAATTATAAATTAACATATCTCCCTCTTGAGAAGTTATTGGTTGTCCCCCTTGTTCAAAATATAATTTGAATACAGATTTCAAGTCTTGTAATTCAGATTGTAGAGTTGTAACTGTTTGTTGAATTCTTAAAAATCTTTCAAATAGGTATTCAACATTTTCTAATTGTTTGTTCTCCCAATCATATTTTTGCAAGAATAACTTCTTTAATTTTGGATATGCAAGAGCAAGTCCCATTGTATCGCCCATTGCTCTGTGGTGGTCTTTAAGTTCTACATGAAATTTTTCAGTCAATGCATTCAAACCGTGGGCATCAAGTTCTGGGTAAACTTCTTTGAACATTTGTTGAGTATCAATTCTTTCATTTTTGATTTCTTCACCGGTTACTCTTTTTGATGCTTCATTGATAAACGTATAATCAAAGATTGCATTATGAGCAACAATTGGATAATCTCCAATGAATTCTAAAATTTTTGGCATAGCTTCTGCTTCTGTTGGAGCGTCTGCAACCATATCTGGAGTGATTCCGTGAATTGCTATACTTGACTTTCTAATATGTTGTTCTGGATTAATAAGGGTTTGAAATTCGTCTTTAATTTTACCATTTTCAAGACGAAGAGCTGCAAACTCAACCATTTTTTCCCTAGTGTAATCCAACCCTGTAGTTTCTGTATCTAAAACTATCTCTATTACTTTTTTTCTTGCCATTTATTTGTCCTAATTAGTGCTTATGTAGATAATAGCACAAAAATTTTTTCCGTGATAGAATGTGAAGAGTTAGTTAACTTAAGGGGAGAAATTTATGGGAAATGTTATTGAAATAAACGATGAAAATTTTGAACAAGAAGTTGTGAAATCAGACATTCCTGTGTTGGTTGATTTTTGGGCTACATGGTGCGGACCTTGTAGAAAATTAGGACCTGTAATTGACGAAATTTCCGAATCTTATAACGGTAAAGTTAAATTTGTAAAAGTTAATGTTGAAGATAATACAGAAACCGCAAAAAACTATTCAATAAGTGGATTGCCAAGTTTGTTAGTTTTCAAAACGGGTGAAGCTGTTGAAAGAATGACTGGTTTGATGCCAAAATCAACAATTGTTTCAAATATTGAAAAACATATATAGCCTTTTTTAATTCGCTTATTTTTCGTGTAACAATTTGTTAATGTAACTTTTGAAATTATTAAAGATTTGCCTAAAAATACCGATAAAACTATATGTATATCTTTAAAAAAGGATAAAAGGGCAATGAAAGTTACAAGAAAAGAACCAAAATTCACTACAACCGGTACTAATAATAGTACTGCCGGTGTAACTATTGATGCCAAATTAACTGCCGGTTACAATGATAGAATTGTAAATACTGCTATCCAATTAAAAGCAAATTATGGCAGCAAATATTCTGATGAATACTATTTGAATGCTGCAAGTTCTTGGTATAAAGAAGAGTTAGGTGCTGCTTTTAAAGCTGCTTATTCAAAAAACACTGCTAAATGCCCGATTAAGGATTCTCAATGGGCTGGTTATTCTTACGAAGAAATTATCCAAATGGAAAACAGCGGAGTAACTATTCCGCAAGAGGTTTTACTTTGGGCTCATGCTCAACAAGAATCAGATGTTACTGCTTATGAAGTAATTTCTACAACTTCTACAAATGATGACAATTCTTCAACAGAAGAACTTGTTGGTGATTTCGATTTGAATAGTTTGCAAACAAAAGCAAAACAAAGTGTTATGAAAGCAACAGAAGCTGAAAAGAACACTCAAGCGGTTACAGAAGAATATAACAAAAATAAAGACAGAGCTTTAGAAATCAAAAATGAAAATAATAATTCATACCAAAAATCAATGAATGAAATTTCAACTTTGACTAATGAATGGAAAAAACTTGATAAAAAAGCAAAAAATGGTCAATTATCCGAAGCTGAACAATCAAGATATCAAGAACTAAGCAGAGTTTTAGGTAATAAAAGTTCTTCTTCAATGAAAGAAATTGAAGTTAGTTCTAAAGAATTGGACAATTTGTTATCATCAATGAATTTGTTAGAAACAAAAGTTACTGAAAATGAAACAATTGCAGATGATGCGGTTCAAGCAGGTAAAGATTTATCTAACCTTAATAAGAACTACCACGAAATGCAACAAACTCACTCAACAAGTGGGGTTGTATATTCTAATATGGGACTTTTATCTGATGTATTGTATGGTATAACCGGTTCTTCAATTGAAAAAATTGCAATTGATACAGGTAAAGATTTGACAGAAATTTCTGATAATGAAATTGCAGAACTTCATTCTTCTGCTGATGTTGCAATGTTTGCAAATGCTTACACATCTAATGTTGTTGAAACTAAACAAGCTACAATTGTTGCTCAAAACACAGAAGAAGAAGAAAATAATGCTGATAATACCGAAAATACTAAAGTCGCATCAAATAGTAATCCGGTTGTAGATTCTACAAATACTGGTAAGACTGAATCAACAGATCAAACAAGCCAAGATACAACAAATAGTACAGAAGAGAATGTTTCTACAAATGAAGAAGACAACGAGGATTTAAGTCTTGAATTTACATATCAAAATGCAAGAAAAGCAACTGAAGTAACTCAACAAACAACAAATGATATTGTAAAAGGTCAAGAAAATACAGATAAAACAAATAAAGATTTGCAAAAACAAAGCATTAAAAGTCAAAAAGATGTTCAAAAAGCTAATCAAGAGGTTGCAAAAGCTGAAAGTACTTATACTAAAAATGCACAAGAACAAGCTTCTTTATTATCTGAACTTGAAAAACTTCAAGCAGAAACTGCAAATTCAGAATCAACTCCGCTTATTCAATCTGCTGAAGAAAATCAACAACAACAAATTGCACAACAAAGTGCTACTCAACCTCAAGTGCAACAATCACAATTACCAATTCAAGCATCAAACAACCAAAATAATGTTCAACAAAATACAAAATCACAAGACAATATGCTTAAACAACTTGAAATTATTAGCGGTTTAAACATCATTGAGTCTCAAAATAAAAAGATTGAAAAAGGTCTTGATATTGCGTTTACAACTGGTAAAAATTCTATAAACAATGTTCAAAAAACAGTAAAATCTCTAGCTGATGAAAATGCACAATTAATTTTAAATAATGCAAAGCATATTATTAATATTTCAAAAGCAACAATTGTTGGAACAGGAACAACTGTAAAAAGTTTTGTTACAACAACTGCAGGAACAGGTTTAGTTGCAGCTGGGTCTGCTTTATTGTCAAATCCTCTTACTGTTTCAAAAGGTTTGAATATGATAAAAGCAGGAAACAATCTTATAGTTCAAGGTTCATTAGAATTTACAAATGGTGTTGCTGCAACAACTACGGCTCTAGCTGCTTCATTGCCATTGACTATAGTAAGTGACACAATGAATGTTGCTAAAAGTGCAGTAAAACAAGGCTCTATCGTTGCAAAATCAGGAATGAATGAGTTGAAAAACATTACTCAATCAGTTGGTGCTGCAACAGAATTGGCTATTCCAGATGTTTCAGTTGTTGGAGAAGTTGCAAAAACAGTTGGAGCAAATGTTCAAGGTTTAATTCCAAATCCTCAAAACTTAGTCCCGAATAATCAGCTTCAAAAAAATGAAGATAAAAAGAACAATAATCAAGAAAATCAAAATACACTAGATCCAAGTTTCAGTTTCGCAAATTCTGTTAATTCAACAATGCAAACTCTTTCTGCAACTCAAGATTTGAGTATGGCAGCTTTGAATCTTGATAAAAAAGATTCTACGGTTGAGCAACAAAATAAAAAAAGTCAAGGTCTTGTAAAATCTATTGAAAAAGATGCAGCAAAAACATTATCTATTCAAGAAGAAGATGATAAAAAAGCTGAAAATTCTGTATCTGCAGCTGTTCAATCAGTTGCACAAAACGATGTTACTGCAAGTCTTGAAAAATCTATTAATAAAAATATTCAACAATTAAACGTATTTAAAAAGAATTCTACTGATTTGAACGGTATAATTTCATCTCACGAAAAAAGTAGTTCAAATTTGATTGATGTTTCTACAAATGCCGTGGTCGTTGGACTTGGAACAAGGGCATTGGGTGCAGTTCATACAGGAGTTGGCTCATTGTTAGTTGCTGAGGGTGCAACATTATTACCATTCCCTGCGACTCATACTGTCGGTGTTGTAAAAACTGCTATTGGTACAGGTCTTGTAAAACAAGGAACGTTGGAAACATTGGGAGGTATAACTTCTCAATTGACAGGTGAAGCAGGGCTTTTAACAGGTGGAGTTGCAAAAGCTACAACAGCAGTTGCTAAATCAATTATGAAAACATCTACATTAGAACAAAAAGATGCAGATAAGAGAATTAAAGCTGTAACTAAAGAATTAACGAATAGAAAAAAAAGAACTCGTATTTATAGCTTTAATTTAAATAACAACACTTCAAATAATATAAAAACTTCAACATCTTCAGCTGAAAATCAAGATGTTCAAGTTCAAGCACAACAAAACGATAATCAACAACAATCCCCACAACAACCGATTCCAATGCAATCTCAACAAGGATTAAGTACTCAATCAGCTATTGCATTTAATACTCCTGATGAAAATGAAGATAAAGTAATTGATACAGAAAAAATTGAAAATCAAGCAGCTTTAGAAACAGCTATTGTTGAAAACAATACAGAATCTGGTGAATTTACAAATGATCCAACTTTATTGGGAGCTTCTGCAACAACAAATGCTGACGTAAAATCAAATACACAAACAGATGATAAAGCCGATAGAAAACTTTCAAGATTCAATATGGATAGTATTATTGAATCTAAGAAGAAGAGAAAAAAAGTTCAAGCTATTTCAGCATCTTCAAGAGGTTAATCTTGCAAATTTAAAAAATCTTGATATAATGAAAAAAATACATGTCATTACGAGTCAAAATAATGAACAAATAGGACATGGATTAAAACGGAGTGACGTAGTAATCTTGAACACTGGTACAC
>DJOE01000024.1 GCA_002438405.1 Cyanobacteria bacterium UBA6446 | reverse complement strand
GCTGGAGGTTCTAAAAATTGTACTTGTTATGCTCCAGATTATGATTATGAATATTGCTGTTCTGGTAACTCTTGTGAATGTCGTGGGGAATTTTAATGTAGTTAATTTTTAGAGTAAGTCAATATGTCAGAGGGACTTTCTATATTTTATGCATGTTATCAAAAATTTCTTTTTTCTGAACCCAAACTTCCATACCCATGTTTTTTCCACAGGTTATAAGAGCTTCTTTGATTTCTTTGAATGTATAAGTTGATTTTTCAATATCACAAAGCATAAACATTACAAAGTGACCTTGCATCAATGTTTGTTTGATATCTTCAATGTTAACTTCATTTTTTGCAAGAACAGATGTAACTTTTGCTACAATCCCAACTTTATCAACACCTGAAACGGTAACTATTATTTGGTCTGCCATGATGATTCACCTATACTTTTTTCTTCATCTTCTATTATTTCTACCGGTACCGGAATAGGTTGAGTTTCTGCTTCTGCAATCCAACTTCTATTCACTAATTTACCTACTTTGTATTTTTGACAATAAGCTTTCAAATCTTTTTTAACTTCTGGAGCTAAAATATACATCGCAATAATATTCGGAACTGACATTGCAATCATCATTGCATCAGTAATGTTAATAACAGATGTAACGTTCATAACTGAACCAATTACAATGAAAGCGCAATATATGAATTGGAAAGTCAAAGTTCTTTTCTTGCCCTCTCCAACCAAATAGTTCCAAGATTTTTGACCATAATATGCCCAAGCAAGTAATGTTGATAATGCATATAATAGAACAATTGCGGCTAACAATTTAGGGAAGAAAGGAATTACTGACTGAATAGCACTTGAAGTCATTTCAACACCTGAAGTTGAACCGGCAAATTGTTTATAAACACCGGTGATAACAATAGTTACAGCTGTTAAAGTACACATAAAACCAGTCATAAACGGTTCCATCAAAGACACAAAACCTTGTGAAATCGGTTCATGAGTTTTTACTGTTGCATAAGCAATCGGGGCAGAACCAGTACCTGCTTCATTTGTTTGAACCGAACGACGCAAACCCATAATCATCGCAACAAATACACCGCCATAAATTGATTCTGGGTGAAAAGCTTCTTTTACAATGATTACACACGCATGAGGCAAAGCTTTGATATTAAACAAAATTACTGCCATTGCTGAAATTAAGTAAACGAAGATTTTCAATGGAACGATTTTTTCTGTAACTTTAACGATACCTTTGATACCGCCAATTACAATCATACCAACTACAATTGCCATAAGCAAGCCAATTACCCAATGAAAATGGGCTAACACACTGTGTTCTCCACCTGTAACATTGATAAATTGATGAGCAGCTTGGTTGATTTGAATCATATTGCCGCCTGTAATACCTCCGCAAATACAAAGAACGGCAAAGATTACAGCCAAAGGTTGACCTAACCATCTTAGTTTTTTACGAGTTAAACCGTGAGCCATATAGTGCATAGGTCCACCGGAAATTGTTCCGTCAAGGTTAAATCTTCTATATTTTACAGCTAAAGCTGCTTCAACAAATTTTAATGACATTCCTAAAATTGAACCAATAATAACCCAAAATGCTGCCCCAGGGCCACCCATAGAAATAGCAATTGCAACACCTGCAATACTTCCCATGCCGATAGTTCCTGATAATGCGGTCATAAGAGCTTGGAATGAAGAAACCTCTCCACTACCGTCATCATTAGCACCTTGTTCTTTGCTTGGTTTAACAATACTGTGGATTGAATGCATAAAGCCCCAAACCGGAATTCCTTTTAAATAAATGGTAAAGAACAAACCTGCAACCAAAATCCAGAAAATAATTATCGGAATTTCCGCACCGCAAATTTTTATAGGATAGAAAATTATATTCGCTACAGCGTTCGAAACAGGGGCAATATGTTTGTCCATAAATGCATCAAAGTTCATCGCATTTGCACTCTGCACGCTGCATAATAGTAACATCAAAAAAGTAATAAATTTCTTCATTTTTTATTCTATCCTTTCAGCTGATTAAAAGGTCAAGTTCCCTCTTTGGGGTAAATCCAACCAAATTCTACTAATAGTATAGCAAAAACATGCAGATGTGAACGTTAATCTTTACAAAAACTTAAAATAAACCACCATTTACAACTTGTTAATAAAGCTTTTCAATGATACAATAAGATTGAGATTATATGATGAGTCAAACGAAAAAATTATCAATAGCTTTTTATTGGCACATGCACCAACCCGTTTATCAACTAACATCAAACGGGGATTACATAATGCCATGGGTAAGATTGCACGCAGTAAAAGATTATCTTGATATGGCTTTATGGGCTAAAAAGTTTGAAAAATTAAAATTAAATTTCAACTTTGTTCCTGTGTTGTTAGATTCAATCATTGAGTATGCCGAAAAAGATGCACACGATATTCATTCAAGACTTACAATTACACCCAAAAACAAACTTAATAATGAAGATAAAATTTTCATTTTAAATAACTTTTTTGATGCAAATTATCAAACAATGATTTTGACTAATGAAGAATATCATAGACTTTATCAAATGGTTCAAGCTCATGGAACAGCGAACACTGATATCTTTACAAATCAAGAATATGCCGATATTATGGCATTATTTAATCTTGCTTGGATTGACCCGTCATTCAAAACTTCCAACAAAGAATTAAAACGATTGGTGAAAAAAGGGAAAAATTACACTCTTGAAGACAGAATTGAAATTATTGATATCCAAAGAGAAATAATAAGAAAAATAATTCCAACACTAAAAAGATTATCAAATAAAAATAAAATTGAAGTTACGACAAGTCCTTATTATCACCCGATTTTGCCGATTTTGCTTGATTATAAGAATATAAGAAAAAATGTATCTGTTGATGATGAAATTCAAAATTTGAGAACAGAAAATGATGCAAAAGTTCAAACCGAAATGGCGCTTGATAGAGTTGAAGAACTTATCGGAAAACGACCACGAGGTATTTGGCCGTCAGAACAATGCGTAAATGCTTCAACACTTGAAATGCTCAGTGATTTAGGGGTTGAATGGACAATTTCTGATGAGGGTATTTTAGCAAGTTCAATAAATTTTGAATTTGAACACGATTTCAAAGGATTTTTAAAAGAACCTTATCATCTTTTAAAAACTTATGAATATAAAACTAAAAAATCTGATATTAAGATGATTTTTAGAGATTCAACAATACATAATCTTATCAGTTTTGAATACCCACACCACAATCCGATTGCAACAGCAAACGATTTGTATGACAGAATAAAAGTTATGCAAAGTAAAATTTTGTCTTCTCCTGACAAAGACCATTTGTTGACAATTGCATTAGATGGTGAGAATTGTTGGGAAAATTATTTTGAAGATGGTTCGTCTTTCTTGAAAACTCTATATACATTGATTACAGAAGATGATACCTTAGAAACAGTTTTAATAAGTGATTATATTGAACAAACAAAAGAACACAAATTATTACCTAAAATTGCAGCAGGTTCAGGTTTCAACAGAAATTTCAAATTGTGGATTGACGAGCCTGTTAAGGATTTAGCTTGGACGTATTTAAAACGAGTTCGTGATGATTTCGCAGAATTCGAAAAACGAGAACCGTTAAATCCAAATATTGAACTTGCAAGAAAAGAACTATTTATTTGCGAGGGTAGTGATTGGTTCTGGTGGTATGGTGAGCCGAACGATTCCGGTCGTGACAATATCTTTGATTTTATTTTTAGAACACATTTAAAAAATATCTATAAATATTTAGATTTAGATATTCCAAAATATTTAGATGACCCAATCACTGATATTTCCCCGTCCAAACCGTCTAAATATCCAAAATCACTAATCACACCACAAATTAATGGTAAAGATATTACAGATGAAGATGATGAGTGGAACAATGCCGGCTGTATTGAAATTCCGGACGGGCCTGTTTTGAGAGAATCAAAATTGTTTGAAAAAATAAGATTTGGTAATGATGAAGAAAATTTTTATCTAAAATTTCACTTAAACAAATACATCAAAAACAGTGAAGAATTATCAAAACGAACTTATCAAATGTATATTTATTTAAGAAAAGCAGGAAGAAAACAAGCTCTTGCTCCGGTCCGTTTGATAAACAAAACTCAAAATATTCCACCGATTTCAATGGAAAAATTTCATAACGAAATTCAAATTGCAGTCAGAAAAGATTCATTACAATTTTTAAGACTAATTAAAGCAATTCCTGGGGATATGTGGGTTCTTGCAAATACAAAATCTATGGAATCAGCTTATGATGAGGTTTTGGATTTGAAAATTCCATTTGATGCTCTTGATATAAAAAGTGGTGAAACACTAGAATTCATCTTTATTAATGCTAATTTTGGTATAAAAGATTTTTATATTCCGAATGAAATGGTTCTATCTGTGACAAGACCTGCATTAGTTTTGCAAAAGTAATCCATTAGAAACTAAGCCTAATGCAACAACTTGAAGTGTAACAAATAATATTCCCATCTTTAATTCCCCTTTAGTTACATGGTATTAAAGGTATTTTTTACACTAGAATTGCTAATATATGAACTTTTGTGAAACTTTTATTTAAGTGTTGAAAATTCTATCGCCTGCATCACCCATTCCAGGGACAATATAGCCTTTTTCATTCAAATGATCATCAACTGCAGCTGTAATAATTTCAATATCAGGGTAATGTTTTTGGATATTTTCAATACCTTGTGGAGCTGCAATTATACAAATACATTTGATATTATTTACCGGAATACCTTTTTGAGCATACAAATCAATTGCTGCTAATAAAGAGTTGCCGGTAGCAAGCATTGGGTCTGTAATATAAACATAAAATTTTTCAGGATTAGGAGCGTCCATAGGAACTTTATTGTAATACCAAACCGGTTTTAAAGTTTTTTCATCACGATACATACCAATATGACGAATTGTTGCTTGTGGCAAAATATCAATTGCTTCATCAGTAAAAATTAGCCCAGCTCTCAAAATAGGAGAAATAATTAAATTAATATCAGGATCAACTGTTTTAGCTCTAAAAGTTGTCAATGGCGTAGTTACATCTCTTTCAACAAGTGGAAGATTTTTAGCTGCTTCGTACAAAAGACATCTCGTAATTTTTCTTGTCGCAATCCTTACACCTTGGCTATCGGTATCTTTATCTCTCATTGTACACAAATTTAAAAGTACAACAGGATTATTTATTACTCTCACTTTATCCATATTCATAATTATCACCCCTATTTTTTGAAATTTTTCATAAATTTACTTTCAGTCTGATGTAAAGAATCTATCAAACTGTCAACTTTTATCAATTGTTCTGTTGCATCTGCAGGATTAACAACATTTGCAGGAATACCGTGTTCTAAATCAAACTGATTTGATGCGTGATCTAATGTTCCAAAAATTGCGTCCATTTCTTTGAAAATGTCATTAAACAAACTCATAACTTTCCCCAACCTTGTAGGGTCTTTTGTTACGATGATTTTATCGTGATAAGCACCTTTTTGCGGAGGATAAATTTCCAAAGCTTTTGAACCACCAAGTCCTGATGCTTCAACAGTTGCAATTGCCCCAACCGGTAATACTAAACCCTTTTGAGTGATTACGAATTTTATATAAACACTAGATGCAACTATCTGAATTTTTTTTACATAACCGATTTGAACACCTAAAAATTTGACAGGTGAACCAACGATTAAACCGTCAACATCTTCCATAAATATTTGATAACTCTTAAATTGCTTTTGATTTTGATATTTGTAATATCTGAAACCAAGAACAGAAATTGCAACTATAATAAGCCAAATCACGAATTCCGCCCACGCATATACTCGAATATTATCAAATTTCTTCATACAAATATTATACACAAAAGTCAATAATTACTAAATTATGTCATTTAACTTTACGTATTTTTGTAATAGATTGAATTACATGTTAGATTTTGTAAAATCAATTTTTTATGAATTTTTGTCCTATTTTGTACCAGAAAGAATGGTTTACGAAGTTACAGGATACTGCAAAAAGTGTGGCAAATGTTGTAATTATATGTATAGTGTTGACACTTATACAGAAAAAGAATTCAAAATAATGCAAACTCTTTTTCCTACATACAAAAGATTTTACATAAAAGGTCGAGATGAAGACGGGAACCTTGTATTTGCCTGTAAATTGGTAACTCCGGAGGGCTTATGTTCTGATTATAAACACCGTCCAAGAATGTGTAGAAAATATCCGGCAAAAAGGGTTGCCTATCCGGCAAAACTTCACGACGGCTGTGGTTATAAGGTTAATACCAAGACCTTTGATGACTACTTGAAGTAACTATTTCACTTTTTACCCTCACCCGAATTTCTAAGCTCACTACGTTTGCTAAGAAATTCTACCCTCTCACAAAGAGAGAGGGTTATGTTACAATTGTCTTATGGATAGATTTTATTTAGAAAAAGCATTATCAAATGCCAAAAAGCTTAGAGAAAATCAAACTGACTGTGAAAATATTGTTTGGCAACATCTAAGAGGAAAACGTTTAGAAAATATAAAATTTAGAAGACAAGTTCTTATTGGTAAATATATTGTGGATTTTGTGAATTTAGAGAAAAAATTAATTATAGAGTTAGACGGCTCACAACATTTGGATAAAGCAAATAAAATATATGATGATGAAAGAACTAAATTTTTGCAAAAGTATGGTTATGCAGTTTTAAGATTTAATGATAATGATGTTTTAACAAATTTAGAAGCGGTATTACAAGAAATTACAAACAAATACAAAAATTTATAGGAGTTTGCCATTCTCTCTGTGAGAGGGCAGAATTTGTACGTGAGCTAGAGCGAACGTTACAAATTCGGGTGAGGGTATCCTTACAACAACAAAATCAAACAACTTCCACAAATCATAATCATAGAACCAATAAATTTTTTCATCAAATTCTCTTCATGGAAAAATTTATACCCAAACAATACAGATACAATTGTTGACAACTGGAATAATGCCAATGATAATCCAACATTTAATTTTTGGAATACAAAATTAGTTGACAATTGCATGATTCCAAAACAAAATGCAACCATTAAACATTTTCCTACATCAGAGTGACCTAAGACCTCAAATTTTTTCCTCAACAAAATTATCAAAACAACCGAAAAAAGCAAGCCAGTAAAGCACCATAGCATAAATGATTGTTCAGGAGTTGATAATAAAATTATCTTTTTTAATATGGCTGCTTCACAACCGGAGAAGAATAATGCACAAAATCTTAGAATTATGTCCTTTCGTAAGAATAGCTTGAAACTTAGCCCCTCATCTACAGTATCAAAAATATACCAACTACCCCAAATGATAAGCAACATACCTAAAAAGCCAAACAGAGAGGGTATTTCATCGAGAAATAACCACCCAAAGGCTAGTCCTACCAAGCATTTGTATGAATTGATAGGCCCTAAGATAGACATTTCACCGTATTGCAGGGCTTTTATAAGGCAAATATTCCCTAATGTGCATAAAATTCCAGCACCAAAAACGTATGACCAATAGTTTAAACCATAAATACTCCAATTAATATTCAAGGCAAATGGCAAGCAAAACAAACTCAAAAACAAATAGCAATAAAAATTAATCAAAATTGCAGAGTGGGTTTTGACAAGCTTTTTTTGAAAAACATTTGCTAATGGATTAGAAACAATTCTTGACGCAAGGGCAACAACAGTTCCAAGCACTTGTTACATCATTCCTTTTCTGTTGAAAAATACTGCAACAATGAAAGTCGCAACGACAGAAATAGTAATTACAATTAAAAATCCATAAGGGTGATGACCAAACGGCATAGGAACATTCATTCCCCAGAAACTACCTATCATTGTTGGGATAGACATGATAATTGTAATTGCCGCCAAGAATTTCATCACAAGGTTCAAGTTATTATTAATAATTGATGCCATACAATCCATCATACTTTCAAGAATTGTTCTGTGCATTTCAACCATCTCAGAGGCCTGTTTGTTTTCAATGATAACGTCTTCTAACATATCAATATCATCTTCCGTAAACTTCAAAATCTGCTGTAAGTTTGCCGCATTAACCATTCTCAAAAGTTTTTGCAATACAAGTTGATTGTCTTTAAGTGCAGTTGTAAAGTAAACCAATGATTTCTGAATTTCCATAAGTTGGAAAAGAGCTTTGTTGTTGGTTGTTTTTCTCAAAGAATCTTCAATGTTTTCAGTTTGTTTATTAATAATATTCAAATATCTCAAATAGAATTTTGCAGCACGGAACAAAATGTTCAACATGAAATTAGCTTTATGTCTTGTATCAAAGAATTTTGCAGTATCTTCATTGAACGAATTTATAATTTTATTTTCGTGAGAACAAACAGTGATAATACTTTCAGGTGTAAAAATTAAACCTAATGGTAAAGTATCAAAATTACCCTCATCGTCCATTACAGGAACATTGGTAATTATTAAAAGATTACCATCTTCAAAATCCATACGTGACAACTCATCTGCGTCTAACGAGTTATTCAAAAAACTTTCATCTAAACCCAAAACCAAAGAAACTTGTTGAATTTCTTCACGAGTCGGGTTAATCAGATTAAACCAAGAGCCGGAAACTGCTTCATTCAAATTCAATCTTTTCAAAGAGCCATCGTCTTGAGTTTTAGTAATTTCCAACATAACAATTCTTCCTACGTTCTTGCGTACCGAAAAAATCCGACACAATAATCTGACTTACACTTAATTAAACTACACATTAGAACAAAGTTCAATAGTTCAAACTATTGAATTTACAAATTACTTACAACAGGGGATATATGTCACAATATAATTAATTATTCACATGATTTTTGGGCTAAATATCAACACCTTGCATCATATCAACAAGTTGCTGAATTGTTCCCTCCATTGTTACGCTTTCAGAGGTTCGTTGTTGCAAAAAGGCATTAACTTTTGGCATCATTTCAATTGCAATATCAAGTTTGGGGTTTGACCCAGGTTGATACATACCAACATCAATCAAGTCTTTATTTTCTCTATACATAGACATAATTGTTCTCAACTTTGCTGCAGCTGCTTTATGTTCTGGAGATGCGATTGCACTCATCAAACGGGAAATACTTCCCAATACATCAATTGCAGGATAGTGGTTAGATTCGGCAACTTTTCTTGACAAGAAAATGTGTCCGTCAACAATACCACGCACAATATCAACAATTGGGTCTGAAATATCATCACCCTCCATAAGTACTGTATATAAAGCAGTAATTGAACCTTTTGGGCTATTTCCTGCTCTTTCAAGTACTTTTTGAAGCCATGAGAAAATTGATGGAGGATAACCTTTCATTGTAGGAGGTTCACCTAATGACAAACCAACTTCACGGCCTGCCATTGCACAACGAGTAACAGTATCGGTCATAAGGAAAACTTTTTTGCCCTGATCTCTAAAATATTCACATACTGCTGTTGCTGTTAACAAAGCTTTTTGACGAATCAATGGAGGCTGGTCACCTGTTGAACATACCAAAACGGATTTTGCCATACCAACTTCACCTAAAGAATCTTCAACAAACTCTTTAACCTCTCTGCCACGTTCACCAATCAGTGCAACTACGTTGACGTCTGCATCTGAATTTCTTGCAATCATACCTAAAAGTGTACTTTTACCTACACCTGAACCGGCAAAAAGTCCTAAACGTTGTCCGCAACCCATTGTCATACAACCGTCAATTGCACGAACACCTGTTGAGAATTGTTCTGTAATAATAGGTCTTTCAAATGGCCCTGGGGGAGGTCCTTCAATTGGTCGCCATAAAGCATTTGTGGTATCAAGAGGTTTCCCGTCAATAGGATTACCCAATGGGTCAATCAATCTTCCTAATAAAAAATCTCCCACTGGAACAGTAATTGGGCGTCTTGTTGTTGTAACTAAGCTACCTTGCCCAATTCCGCTACCGTCTAATAAAAGTGACAACTGTGCAACTTCGCCTTTGAAAGCCTGAACTTCTGCCGGTTTTTGTTTTCCGTCATAAGTTTCAATATAGCAAAGGTCCCCAATTTTTAACCCTGGAAGCTTAACTTCTACCGTTAAACCTAGAAGTTTTGAAACAGTTCCCTTGTACGAAATTAAGTGAGTTCCGTCAAGTTTTTCTTTAACTCTCTGCTTTAGTTCTTCCAAATCACTTTTATCAATATCTGTCATACTTTTTATTATAACAAAATTTTCAAATATGTGAATAAATACATATTTTTTCAAATAAAAAAGACGATAAGTTTGAAAACCTACCGTCTTTTTATATTTTTAAAGAATTTCAATTAGTCGTTAATAACTTTCAAAAGTCTTTCCCAAACTTCATCAATTGAACCCTCTGCATTGATAGTTCTAAGAACACCTTTGTTTTTGTAGTAATCAATTAATGGAGCTGTTTCTTTGAAATATGTATCAAAACGAGCTTTTGCAGTTTCTTCATTGTCGTCTTTTCTTTGAGTTAATTCAGCACCGCATTTGTCACAAATTCCTGCAACTTTTGTAGGTTTGAATTTAGTGTTGTAGATTTCTCCACATTTTGGACAAGAACGACGATTTACGATTCTTGCAATCAAAATTTCTGGGTCTAAATCAAAATAAATTGCTCTGAAATCAGCTTTATCATTGCCGTTAATTTCTTTGTTGATTTCTTCAAGCAAGTCTGCTTGTTCAACACTTCTTGGGTATCCGTCTAGGATATAACCGTTTTTGCAATCATCTTGAGCTAATCTGTTTTTGATAATAGATGCAACAAGTTCAACTGGAACAAGGTTACCTTTATCAATGTAAGATTTAGCAATTTTTCCATTTTCAGTGCCATTTTTAATTTCAGCTCTTAATAAAGAACCAGTATCAACGTGAGGCAACTTCATTTCTTCAGATAATCTGTTTGTTTGAGTACCTTTACCACAAGCAGGTGGTCCTAAAAAAATCATTTGTTTTCTAACATTTTCAGTCATAGTGAAATCTCTTTTCCTTTGTCTATTTTTAACCAACAGGAATATTTTACATCAAGAGATTTTCTATTTCAATATTAAGTTAATTATGGCTTTTTAATTTTGGACGCAATCCATGTGAACGGCTTTTTGATATAACTGAAAGCTGTTGCGCCTAGACCTTTTGCAGAAGATGTAACTTTTGAAGCGCCAGAGGCAATTTTACCTAGGAATGGAATTTTACCTTTAAATAGTGCAAAAGCACTTGCACCGACTAATGTTGTAACTAGTCCGCCAAATGTCCATTTTTTCCACGAAGTGCTTGCAGACGGTTTTTTATTGGAACCACTGTATTCGTCCATTTGTGGAACATCTTTCAACTTCACTCCTTGTGGTAATAGTGACGGATTTTCTAATGGCAAGCCCTCTATTTGAGGATTACCTACATATCTTGCCGGTTGGTCCAGCAAATAAGCCGGAGCATCAAAATCAATAACACCGCCAGCTGCTAACATATCTAAATTCGAAACCCAATTTGAAGACATAAAACTTTCCTTTATAATTCAACCTACATATATATAAAGTATTTTTAGTCTTAAAAATTGCCTGATTAAAGAATAATAGATTTTATGGCAAGAAGAATTAAAATCACACCGCCTGCAATTTCAAGATACTTAGACGGAAGATTCTTCAAAGAATTTCCACTCCAAAAACCAATAACTGACATTAAAAATGATGCTAAACCAATTAAAGTTACAGATAATAAAAGGTTTGTATGAGTTAATCTAATAGATGCTCCGGATACTAATGCGTCAATACTTGTGGCAAGTCCTAAGCTCATCAAACATTTGAAGCCGATACACTCAACTTCATCTTCTTTTGGTTGAAATGCTTCTATAATGAATTTCAAACCTAAAACAAGAAAAATTCCAAAAACTATCCACTTGCTATATGGAGCTAAAAGTTTTGCAAGGGAGTTTGTTCCAATGTAGCCGATTACGGGCATCAATCCTTGAAATAATCCCATTGTTAGAGCTAAATTAAAAGAATTTTTTGTTCTGTTTGTTGTAAAAATTAATCCTTGAGAAAAAGATACTACTAAACAGTCTATTCCTAATGCCACGGCAAGTAATATTAAATCAATTAAGTTCAACTTCTACCTCAAACAATCTATTCCATGGAAATTTATATTTTGCATTTATCTTTTGATTATAAATCTGCTCAATAATTTCTTCAAATTTTTTCATTCCATTTGTTAGTTTTTCAATATCAGGATTTGAAAGATTTTGGCGCATATTAGCTTGATAAGCCCAATCATCTAAAAATCTGATTATACCCAAAGTTTCAAAATTTTCTTTGTTATAATTTTTTGCTAAAAACTTAACTTTAGCTCCACAGATTAAACTTCCCAAAGTATTGGCAGATGTATTCCACGCAGAATATCCAAAGAAATTTTTATCATCAATTTTATTTTCAAAAAAAGCTTTAACAAACCCATTATCTGATCCATTTGCGAATCTGACATCTGCAATCATATATGGAGAATTTGGTGTAACAAATTTAGAATTAAAGTGTTCTGTATCAACTTTCATGACAATTTCGCCTTGGTGGTCTTTGAAATTGTTTATATAGAGAATGATATCTGCTTCTTCTTGTGTTTTAACGGCTTTGCAACCACACAAATCAATTTGTCCTAATACAGATTTTTCAATAGAAATATCTTCATAATTTGAAATTAAGTTTTTATGTTCTGGAGCTAAAAATACGGGACAAATTTTTACATCACCTTTAATTGCTCGAGCAAGTAAGCTCAATGGAATTTCATCTGCTCCGGTTTTTGTGAATGCTCCCATTTTTTCTAAAAATTGAGCTTCTTGAACATTGAAACCGTATTCTGCGCAATCGTCTTTTGAAAATACCAAAGTGTCAAAAACACCTTGTTTTTGCCATTGGTAGTAGATTTTGTTAATTTCAAAATTTCTACGGCGGGTTTCAATATAATCATCTAAAACATCGCTTGGAATGTCATGAATTTTACAACCATTTCGACCGGATTTGTGAACATTATAAGAGTATTCAAAAATCTTTTTGCCCCATTGAGACCAATATTCTTTTTCTTCCTCATTAATATTGTTATTTGAAATTCTCATAATGCTCGAAAAAGCATAAACTTTGCAACTTTTATCTTCAAGAATTTCTCTCAAAATTTCAATTCTTTTTTTTATTTGTTCAAAAGTTTCAGGGCATCTTCTTGATGGAATTAACCCTCCATAAGCAACTGTATCAAGTGACAAAACAATTGCATCAAGTTTTGGAAGTTCCATTAACCACTGAAACAATCCGTCAATATTGGCACTATGAGTTAAATCTCCGAGTAACTCTCTTTTGGGTATATAAAATTCGATTGAAGAATCTATGCCTGCAATAAGTTTTGGCAAAGAATAACAAACCGGACGATTATCTATTGGTACGAATGCGATTTTCATAATATAATTATTGTAATTAAAAAGAAGATTTAAGTAAATGGAAAAATTATGAGCATTAATAAAAATCCCGAAAAAATAAAAAATATGTTTGATGAAATCTCTTCATATTATGACTTTATGAACAATGTAATTTCATTTGGTATGCATTATGTAATAAAGTTTTTAGCAATAAAAGAATTAAAAATTGAACCACGTACAATGATTCTTGATTTGTGCTGCGGAACAGGAGATTTTACTAAAATTATTTCAAAATTTTATCCAAGAGCAAGAGTTATCGGATTTGATATTTCAGAAAAAATGATAAAACTTGCAAAAATTAAAAATCCGTTAGGTGTTTTTATGCAAGGAAATTGTACGGATTTGCCATTTGAAAACGGTGAATTTGACTATGTGACAATGGGATTTGGTTTGAGAAATATTGAAAACCGAGATAAAGCGATTTCTGAAATTTATAAAGTGTTGAAAAAAGGTGGAAAATTTTTACAACTTGATTTTGGGGAGCATAATTTTATCAGTAAAATTTTTGATTTTATTGTGCCATTAGAAGTTAAACTCTTAAAAAAAGAATCACAAAGTTATGAATATCTTTTAACATCAAAAAAAGAATTCCCAGAACCAGATGAGCTCATAAGAGAATTTGAAAAACAAGGGTTTAAATATGTAAAAAAATGCAGTTTTTTATTTGGTACAATTTCAGCACAAATTGTTGAAAAATAACATTATCTAATATTTTTCAAGACCATCTTCGTCATTGTGTTTTTGTTGTTGACGAGTTTGCATTTTCTTTAAACGTAAAATTTCTTTTAAATCTTCGGTAATTTTATCTTCTTCGTCCATTACCCGCTTATGCTTTTTGGAGTTGATAACATTTGCAACATTCATCATCGCAAGTGAATTCAAAGTAGCACGCAGTACAGCACTTTGGTCTGTATATTGTTGGGCAGGAGTTTGTTCTTCCTCTTGGTTACCACGTTGTGAAAAATATTCACCGCCTTGACCCATTTTATCATCTTGCATTTTTGCTGCTGTTCCTGATATGTCGCCACTCTTGAAGTTGAATGAGCCTCCAATACCAAAGAATCCTGCAGATCTGTTATCGACCATAATTCTTCTCGCTTTTTCGTGTTTATTCGAGCTTCTACACTCAAATATCCGTGTTTATTTTCCTACACATTATAAAGGACGTGATATGATATTAACTCATCTGAATGAATTATTTTGCTACTATGTAAACAAAATTTTACATTCTAAACGATTTATTTTCCTCTTTTTTAAACGGTTACACTACTACTATCATAACACATTATATTGAAAAATTCAATACGATATGGTATAATGTATATATATTTAAGAGTAATTGAGGAAAGATTGGAATGAAAAAATTTAATAATGCATTTACTTTGTCTGAATTGCTTATTGCACTTGGTGTTATTGGTATTTTATGTGCAATTTTATTGCCGGTTATTTTCAACTTAATGCCTAACCAAAATACAATGATGGCAAAAAGAGCTTATTACATGGTACAAAGCGTAGTTGCTGATATCATTAATGATGAAGCTTGTTATCCAGATAAATCATCTGCAACAACAGCGGATAAAAGACTGGGTTTTGATGATGGATATGGATATTCAAATTGTACTCTTTGGGGTGGAAGTGAAAAAACTAATACAATTGACACAGAGGGCGATGCTAGTTTAAAATTCGCAACTCTTTTTGTTGATAAGCTAGATACAAATAGTACAAATATTGCCTCTGGTGGAGGTTCTTTTTCTACAAAAGATGGAATGAACTGGAAGTTGAGCGATAGTGGATTTAACAGTAAAGCAACCACCACTGCGGCTGCAACATTGGTTGTCGATGTTAATGGTTCAGATGCTCCGAATTGTGGACAGGCAACAACTTCTAATGTAGATTTAGGTGATGGAGCAACACTTGAAGATTCTGATAAATGTGCAGCGAGAACTAGTGGTTTTGACCGTTTCACAATGAAAATATATGAAGACGGAAAAATTACTGTTTCTGATAGTTGGGCGCAAAGCGCAATCAAAATCAACAAAGACGTAACAGAATAACGGATAAAGTAGTCGGATAATCGCGCTTGTAATTATTACAAGTGAGGAAAGTCCGTGCATCTAAGAACAGGCCGCCGGAGAAACTCCGGACGATGTGAGTCGGTGGATAGTGCCACAGAAATGATGACTGCCGATGGATAATTTTTTATCACAGGCGATGGTGCAACGGTGAGTTAAGAGCTTCACCAGTGATATCGGAAGGTATCAGCTAGGTAAACCCCGGTCAGATGCAAGATTGAATCGAAGGCTAAGGTTGTTCGCCATCTTCGGAAAAATCGCTAGAGATTAGGAGTAATCCTAATACCAGACAGATGATTATCTAAAACAGAACACGGCTTATGGGCTGCTTTATCTTTTATAAAAAACGAATCGGTTCCACGGTTCGTTTTTTTACGTTATAATTAATCAAAAAAGAAGAGGTTTATATGCAAAAAGGTTTATTTATTACATTTGAGGGAGCAGATGGTTGCGGAAAGACAACCCAACTAAATTTGCTAAAAACTTATCTTGAAAATAAAGGTTTTGAAGTTGTTCTAACAAGAGAACCTGGGGGAAAAGGTTTGGGAGAACATATTAGAAAAATTTTGCTAAATTATGATGGAGAAGTTTCAAACAGATGTGAATCTTTTTTGTTTTTAGCTGATAGAGCGCAAAATATTGATATTATTGTTAATCCTGCAATTGAACAAGGCAAAATTGTACTTTGCGATAGACACACAGATAGTACTGTTGCATATCAAGGTTATGGAAGAGGACTTGATATTGAGCAAATCAACAAGTTAAATGACATTGCAACAAATGGTAGAAAACCGGATTTAACTTTTGTTTTTGATGTTGATATTGAAACCTCAATGCAAAGAATCGGTACTGAAAAAGACCGTATGGAAAGTGCCGGTAAAGAATTTTTCAATCGAGTTAGACAAGGTTATTTAGAGCTTGCAAAACTTGAACCTCAACGAATTAAAGTTGTAGATTCTACAAAATCAATTGATGAAGTTCAAATTCAAGTTCAAAAAATTATTGAAAAATATATTTAGTCAAATTATTTTACATCTGGAAAGAAATAACGAACACCATCATCTGATCTCCAACGAATATAACCTGTCTTTGGCGTTCTATCTAAATCCATAACACTAACTAAAGCCCAGTTTCCACGAATGACATTCAAATTGATTTTTTGTGGATAATTCATTGTAGAAATAGTTTTTGCCATATCTTCCGGTGAAGACTTCATGTCTTTGCAAGTTTCCGGTGCGCTTTTCAAAAGATTTAACCCGTATTTTTTTCCATAGATATTATAAAAATTAATCCAAGTCATAAATTTATATGGGTCATCTTTTTTTATCCAACCTGTTTTGCCTGTTGTATTGTCATAAACAATTTCAACCCAATCATCAAGAACATCAACAACACTAACAAGTGCAAGTTCTTTTGCAGGTAAAAACAATGTAAAAAACTTTTCTGCCCCAATTGTATCTGGGAAAAATTCATCATTATTCCAGCGAACACGATAAAGAATTTGTGACTCTTCATTAGGTTCTTTGTAAATTCTAACATCGTTACCAACTTGATACAAACCAACAGTATTAACCGTTACAATATTTGGTCTTACCGGTATTACATCTTTAGAATAAACCTTTTCACAAAAGTTAAATCCAAAAGTTAATGTCAAAACAGACAAGAATAATAAGATGAATTTTTTCATAATTGAATTACTCCCTGAATGAAATTTGAGCATAAGTTTTTTGTAATTTTTCTCTAACAGAAGTCATCTGTTGTTCAATGATTTCGTCTGTCAAAGTTGCATTTTCGTCTTGCATTTTAATTCTGAAAGCTACACTCTTGAATCCATCTTCAACATGTTCACCTTGATATACATCAAAGATTTCAGAACCTTTGAAAATATTTTGTTTAACAGAACCTTTGATAACTTTTTGTATATCATCAAATGATACTTCATCATTGATAATGAATGCAATATCACGTCTAACTTCCGGATATTGAGGAATATGTTTGAATCTAGGAACAGTTTCTTTCACTGCTCCAATTAATTCTGTCAAATCAACTTTGAACAAGAACGCATCTTGATTTAATTTCAACTTGTCAATCAATGTTGGGTGAACTTGTCCGAAATATCCGATAGGAAGAGGACGTTTACCTAACAACATAATAACCGCAGTTCGATATGGGTGAAGAGCTTTGTGTGTATTGATAAGCTCAGTTTTTTCAATAGGAACAATTTTAATTCTTCTTGAAACTTCTAACTCATTGAACAAGTTTTCTAAAATACCTTTAACAGTATAGAAATCAACAGTTGTTTTAACTTGCCATTTAGAATTTTGAACTTCGCCTGTTAAAACACCTTCCAAAACTCTTGTTTCTTTAACACCGGTTGATTTTTCATCAGCAGGAGCTGTTTTGATATATGTTTTACCAATTTCGTAAGCCCAGAAATTTTTCTGACCATTATCAAAATTATATTTCATACAGTTCAAAACACTTGCAGCTAATGTTTGACGAAGCATTGCATAATCTTCACTTGCAGCATTCAAAACTTTAACTGCATTTTCATCATCATAAGTCATTTTGAACTTGTCTAGTAATGGTTTGCCGATAAGTGAACTTGTTTGAATTTCGTTCAAACCTGCAGATAGCATAATTTCATTTACTTTATTAATAACTTTTTCTTCCAATGTAATTGTTGGAGTTTGAGCTTTTGAAGGAAGTGTCGGAGAAATTTTGTCATAACCATTGATTCTTGCAATTTCTTCAATTAAATCAATTTCTCTTGTAACATCATAAGCTCTGAAACTTGGAACTAAGAACTTGGCTGCAGCATCATTTCCGCCCAATTTTTTAAATCCTAGATTTTCTAAGATATTAATGCATCTTTCCGGTGCGATTTCACAACCTAAAATTCTTTTAATTTGTGCATATCTCAAAGTGATTTCGATAGGTTCAAGTTTGTTTTCCCCATCTTCAACAACTCCGATAACTTCTGCATCTGCATATTCAATCAACAATTGCATTGCACGCATCAAAGCTGGTTTTACGGCTTCAATATCAATACCACGTTCAAATCTTGCACTTGCTTCACTTCTATAACCTGCACTTCTTGCAGATTTTCTGTTAGTTGCAGGAGTGAAATATGCAGCTTCTAGAGCAATTGAAGTTGTATTATCATCAATTTCAGAATTAGCACCACCGAAAACACCGCCTAAACAAACCCCTTTATCTTTTGTTGCAATTAAGACAGAATCAGTTGTAAGAGTTCTTTCAACTTCGTCAAGTGTAACTAATTTTTCACCCTCCTCAGCTCTTCTTACGCAAAGATAACCGTCAAGTTTATCAGCATCAAATGCGTGAAGAGGGCAACCATATTCAAGCATTACATAGTTTGTGATATCAACAACATTGTTGATTGAGCGAACTCCAGATGCCAAAAGTCTTTTCTTCATCCAATCTGGAGATGGTTTTGTTTTAATATTTTTCAATAATGCGATTGAATAATATTTGCAAACATCTTTATCTTTAATCTCAACTTTAAATTTGTCAGTTGATAAATCTTTTGTGCATTCAATAGGATTGAATTTTAGTGGGGTGTTGAATAATGAACTTAATTCTCTGGCAACACCGATAACTGACATTTGGTCACCTCTGTTTGCAGTTGGTGCAACATCAAGAACAGTATCTTTTTCAAAACCTAAAACATCTTTAACGTCTTGTCCTATTTGAACATCAGGGAAAATTCTGTTCAAAATCAAAATGCCATCTTCTTCTTGATAGTTTCTATCAGAAACACCAAGTTCATCTGCAGAACATAACATTCCTTGTGATTCAACCCCACGGATAACTGCAGGGGTTAAAGTAAACATTTCGCCTGTTTTTCTATCCAAAACTTGTGAACCAACACTAGCATAAGGAACAATTTGACCTTCTACAATATTTTGCGCACCACAAACAACTGTTTTCAAACCACTACCTGTGTTAACAGTAACAAGGTGTAATCTATCTGAATTTGGGTGAGCATCAATTTTTTCGATTTTAACAGTTTTTATATTTGTAAAACTTGGTTTAACGTCTTCAATAGCTTCAACCTCTAAGCCACTCATAGTCAATTCATGTGCGATTTGAGATGCCTCAATATTTGACAAATCTACGAATTCATTTAACCAATTTAAAGATACTTGCATTTTATTACTTCCCTCATAATTTAATATTATCTATGCTTTTATCTTATTACAAAAGAAAAAAGATGTAAAATACACTATATTAACAATTTGATTTTAGTTTCAATTTTGTGCTAGTATGTAGGTAAAGGTAGGATTAGAAATATGATAAATAGAAAATCAAGAGATGAAATTAAAAGAATGAAACACGCAGGTTACATCGTTGCTTTGGTTCACCAAAAGATGAAAGAAGTCGTTGTTCCTGGGATTTCTACAAAAGAATTAGATGAAATTGCCATGAAAATAATCAAAGAAAATCGTGCAATTCCAACATTTTTAGGTTATTCAGGTTTTCCTGCTTGTATTTGTACTTCAATTAATGAACAAGTCGTACACGGAATTCCATCAGAAAAAGCTATTCTTAAAGAGGGCGATATCATTGCAATCGATGTAGGTGCAACTTATGGTGGTATGGTTGGTGACAGTGCTTGGTCATACAGAGTTGGAAATGTAACTCCGGAAGTTGACAAGTTGATGAAAACAACTGAAGAATCTTTATATGCAGGAATTGAACAAATGCGCCCAGGAAATGTTTTAGATGATATTTCTAAAGCTGTCGAAGCTGTTGCAAATCGTGAGGGTTACGGTATTGTTCGTCAATATGGCGGTCATGGTGTTGGTCACGAAATGCATGAAGACCCATTTTTATTCAATTACAGTGTAGGAGATAACACTCCAATCAAATCTAACATGGCTATTGCAATTGAACCAATGTTGAATTTGGGTTGTGATGATGTTGTTGTTTCTGAAACTGATGGTTGGACAGTAAGTACGAAAGATGGAAAACCATCTGCACACTTTGAACACACAGTAATTGCAACTGATGATGGACCAATTATAACAACTACCTTAAATCAGGAGATTTAAATGAATTATTATATAGGTGTATCGCTTGCTTCCGGTTCAAGTATGGATTCTGGAGTGGCAGTAATTGATGAGGATAACAAAATTATTCTGCTTGACAAACTGTATAAAATGAATGATATAATTTTCTTTTTTGAAAATTTTTCTTCTTTAAAGAATTCTAAAATCTGTGTTTCTGTTCCTTTCGATAGAACAATGCTTGAGGGAAAATGGAGAATTCTTTCAAAACCTTATCAACCGGTAGCAACAAATAAAAATATCCCCAATCGTGACAATTGGACACAAAGACATTCCAACAGGGGTTCTGAATATTTTAGAGAATTGACAGAACGTGGAATTGAAGTCAATAGATTTGATATTTATATGACACGTCAAAGTATGCATTTGAATTCTTGCTACAAAGACAGATCTCCAGCTGATTGCAAATTTTTGCAACAGGCTTTGAAATTCGAATGGGGATTTGAAGATTTGCCTGTTAATATGATGCCAATGTCACATTTGGAGGCAATTTTAGGTGCTATTCTTGCAAAAGAAAAAGTTCAAAATCCTGATGAAATTAGAAATATATACAATTTCAGAGGACTTAATGTTATTGATATTAAAGAAAATTTGAATATTTCTACTGAAGTTTATGATTTTGAAAGAAAACTTATTGGGGAATCTTGTATAAATTAATTAGATTTTTGGGAGAGCAATGTTAAAAAAGATAATTGATACAATCAGTAATCCGTTACTATTTTATGCCGATAAATCAGGGAATGCTGTTTTTAGAAATTTTTGCTGGTTTAAAGATACAGGCTGTCTTTATAAAATGAATTTGACAAAAGCCGAAGTCGGTAAAATTCTTGAATACAGATTTGAGCTTGAAAAATATTTGAAAGCTGCATATTTTATTGTTCCAATTGTTATTTATTTAATTTTTATACATCTAAGTTTTTCGTTGTTAAATATTTTGATTTGTGAATTTTGGTGGATAATAATCATTTGCGGTATTAAAAGTATTTGTGCTTATATGTACAGTAAGGTTCTTATTCATAACTTTGGAATGTATGAGGTTGTAGATTTTAAACCGCATATTCCGAGAGAAAAAGTTTTAGATTATCAAGCAAATTTTTATTCAAAAATCGTTTTGATTTTGATTTTAGTTGCGTTATTTTTTGCTCCTGCTTTTGGGCTTTTATATGGAATGAAGTTAAATTTAAATTCTAAAAAATCCCATTACAAATCTGCAATAGTTCTTTCAGAAATATATCTTGCATTATATCCAAAAACTGAGTCCGTGTATGACATGCGAGCTTTTGCAAGATTCAAAAAAAGAGATTATGAGGGAGCATTAAAAGATTACAAAACCGTGCTAAAAATGTCAGGTAAAAAATTCACCCAAAAAGATTTTATAAGATTTGCAAACTTGTTATTGTTAGAGAGAAAATTGACAACTGCTGAAAATGCAGTAGATGTTTTTAATGAATATGCAACAAGAAAGAAAATGAGTGTTCTTGAAGAAGAACAAATGTTGTGGATAAAATCAATTTTTAGAGTAGAAAATAACATTATAGAAAGTATAATTCCTGATTACAATGACCTTTTGGAATCTTTAGATAAGAAAGATAAAATAAATTATTTTTACATATCTAGTGATAAAGCATATATTTTGTACTTGATGCAAGATTATGACTATGCAATAGAAATCTACAATGTCCTTATTTCTTATGCTGCAGCTCACCCAGAAAAATTCTCAAAAGAATTACAATCATTATATGCTGAACGTGGTTATGCAAGACGCAAAATGCAAGATCAACTTGGTGCTGATTCAGATTTTGTCAAATCTAAAATTAACCCATTTGAACTTGACAAATACGAACCTCGTTATAGTCATCAAGAATTCGTAGCTGAGAAATTTTAGAGTTTTAATTTTGAATAAGTAAAGAGGTGCAGTGTGAAACACTGCACCTCTTCCTAAAAACTCTATTTAAAAAAACAATCTAGAATGGTTTTGTTTGGTTCAACTTCATACGAAGTTCTCTAAATCTTGAGATATCTTCTTGAGTTTTACCAGAATCTTTGAATACAGCTTGAGTTGTTGGGTGAACCATCAAAACATAATCCATGTGAATTTCTAAGAAATTGTATCTTCTTGGTGATTGGTTACCAACTCTTGGATAGATTTCAGCATTTGTTACTGCTAAAAATCTTCTTTCTTTATCATTCAAAAGGTCTGTTAATTCCCTGTTTGTATTTGTATATTTTGATACGTGAACAACACCTTTAATATCGTGATCTGCTGTCAAAATTGTTACTTCTATTGGAACTGTATCACTATGTTTTGCTGCCATTTTATTCTCTTCCTCTTATATCTTATTAACAATAGTATATTATATTTTAGGCAAATTGTCTATATGTTAAAATTTTCCAAAATTATTTCCTGAATCTTCCGCCGTAAACTTCGTGAACATCAACTACTGAAACAAAAGCTTTAGGGTCGATTTCTTTTATAATATCAATCATTTTAGGAAGTTCAAGTCTTGAAATTACGCAATAAATCAGGTCTTTATCTTGTCCTGTATAGCCACCAATACCTTGCAAATACGTAACACTAATATCTAGTCTTTCTATTAATTGTTCACCGATAGCAGATGCATTATCACTGATAATTCGGACCGATTTTGAACTGTTGAAACCTTCCATTACTGTATCAATAACTTTTGAAGCGATAAAGTATGTCATAATTGAATACATTGCGCTTTCCCAGCTGAAAACTTTTCCTGCAACAAGGTAAATAAACACGTTTATACCCATGATAAATTCACCAACAGAACAACCAAACTTTTTAGAAACAACCAAAGACAACATTTCGGTTCCGTCTAATGATCCCTCATGTTTTAGGATAATTCCTACCCCAAGTCCGAGAATTATTCCGCCAAAAACGGTCGCAAGTAATAAATCGTGAGTAACTTTGTAATGGTGAAAAATATTCAAGAACACTGCAAGAATTATGTTTGCAAATGCTGTCTGAACAACGAATTTCCCACCCATTTTTTTGAATGCCATTATAATAAATGGAGTATTCAAAATTAAAATAAGTAAACCTAAATTCCATTTTGTAATATGGCTGATAATCATTGAAATACCAATAACACCACCGTCAATAATATTATTGGGAACTAAAAAAGATTCTAATGCAAAAGCCGTAATCATAGCACCAACAGTTAAAAATATTAAATTTTTCAACTGGATTACAAAACTATTTCCTTTTGCATCAACACTTTTTGCCATATTATTTCTCGTTTTTCTTAGTTAATAATTTTTCTAAATTAAATCTTTGCTTTTTTTCAGGTTGTTCATTCTTTTTGTAACCCAAAATCTTTTCTAAATCAGCTTTCAATGTTGGAATATCATCATATTTTTTCAATGTTCCATCTAAAGTTATAGAAACATCACCTGTTTCTTCTGACACAACAAGGCAAGCTGCATTACTTGATTCTGTCATACCAATAGCTGCTCTGTGACGAGTTCCGTATTTCCAACTAAGTTTTGGGTCATCTGTCAATGGAAGTAAAACCCCCGCAGAGATTATTTTTGAACCACTAATAACAACAGCTCCATCATGAAGTGGGGTATTTACGTGGAAAATTGTTAACAACAATTCTGTTGAAACATCAGCATTCAAGATTGTACCGACATCGTGATATGTATTACTCAAATCGTTCTGAAATACAATCAATGCTCCGGTGTGAGATTTTGAAAGATATTTTACGGCTTCAATAATTTCTTTAATTACGTCAATTGATTTGTTGTCTTCTTTTTTCTTTCCGTTATCAAAAAGTCGTTTGAAGAAATCAACTTGTCCCAAATAACCTAAAAATCTTCTAAGTTCCGGTTGGAAAATTACGATTAAACTTAACGCAACAAGTGTAACAATTGAACGAATAAATACACCCAAAATTGTCAAATCTATCGCAATTAAAATTTCACTCAAAATCCATAAAAATACAAGAACAACTGCACCTTTTACGAACTTTTCAGAATGAGTATTTTTGATGAATTTTTGGTAAAAAATCATCAAAATAGCAACGATAATTAAAACTTCAAACGTGTTTTTCCAACCAAATGTATCTTTGATATACATGTGCCAATTGCCTATGAAATTTTGAAGTAGTAATAAAATATCGTCTGTCATTATTTTAACCTATCCGGAATTATATCGTGTGAAATTAAATCATCTAAAGTTTCTCTATTGATAATAATATCAGATTGAGAATTATTTACAAGAACCATTGCAGGTTTTTGCACTCTGTTGTAATTTGAAGCCATTGAATAATTGTAAGCTCCTGTATTATAAACGCATAGAATGTCGCCTTCTACTGGGCTTGGCAATTCAATATCTTTTATCAAAATATCGCCTGACTCACAATATCTGCCGGCAACGGTAACTTTTTCAAGCGGTGTATCTTCTTTTTTATTCGCAATTTGTGCAAAATATTCAGCCTGATACATTGATGGCCGAGGATTATCAGCCATACCGCCATCTACGGCAATATATTTTGTGCCATGTGGAACTTGTTTTGAACTTCCAATAGAATAAAGTGTTACTCCTGATGTTGAAATTATGCTTCTTCCGGGTTCTAAAAATAAAGTTGGAGGTTCAATATTATATTTTTCAATAACTTCATTGAGTTTATTTATAATGATTTCACCGATTTCATAAGTTGATGGAGGAACATCTTTTTCTGTATATTTTACACCTAACCCACCACCAATATTGATTTCATCTAGTTTTAAACCGAATTTTTTATCCAATCTTGAAATCTCTTTTACCAAAATTTCAATTTCATCTGGATAAATACTTGTTTCGAAAATTTGTGAACCAATATGTGCATGTAATCCGTGAAGTTTTAAATTTTTATATTCGTCTAAAATCAATTCAACAGCTTCGTCAATTTGTGTTAAATCAAATCCGAATTTTGAGTCCAAATGACCTGTTTGAATATATTCATGCGTATGGCATTCAATTCCAGGGGTAATTCTTAATAGAATTCCAACAGTTTTATTTTTAGATTTTGCAACTTCATTTAGCAAAGTCAATTCTAAAAAGTTATCAACAGAAAACCTACCAACACCAAGTTCTACCGCCAAAACCAATTCATCATAGGATTTGTTACTTCCATTGAATAGAACATGGTTCATATCAATTCCTGCTTTGTAAACTGTATAAATTTCTCCACCGGAAACGGTGTCAAAACCAAAACCCTCGCTGTCAACTATTTTAGCAACAGAACTTGTACATAATGCTTTTGATGCATACATCATGTGTGCTTTTGGATATTTAGCGAAAGCTTTTTTATAATCTCTACAAATTGAACGTAAAGTTTCTTCGTCAATCAAATATAAAGGAGTTGAATATTTTTCAGCCAAAGATACTAAATCACAGCCGCCAATTTCAATATTTCCGGCATCATTTATTTTTGTGGTAATTGGTTTTTGGAATTGGTTTGTACTAGATGTCATCTTTGCTCCTTAACTATGATATGCAACTTTATAATAACATATTTGAACTAAAAAATATAGACTAAATTTGGGAAATTAATAAGAAAAATATTTGTCGAAATCAACATCATCAAAACTACACAAAAGCATGAAGATTTCATCATCTTCGTCCATTCTTTGGAAGTTGTATTCATTGAACTTCCAGTATTTGGGGTTTATACCTTTAACTCTGACAATATCTTTTTCTTTTAGAATATTCAACTTTTTTTTCACAACATCAACCGGAAGATTAACGAGTTTAGCGAGTTCAACTGCAGTAATCCCGTCAGCAGACGAGCATTTTTCGGGAGTTAGAAACATCAATTCTAGTCCTACTGATTTAAGCTCTTTATCTTCTTCGTTTTGCGTGTAATTGTCCATATTTATATGATAATCGAAATATATTGCAAGGATATCCTTTATTTATATGAATGAATAGCTAAAAAAGATAAAATCTAAATATAATGTTGAACAAATTACTATTTAATGATAGAATATTACTCGATTATAGAGAGTAACTATGCAGAGAAATTTTTTAACACAGTTTTTGGAAAAGGTATCAAAGTTCCCGTCTTGGGTAAAAGAAATTCTTTACGTAAGATTGTCGCAGGAAATTGATAAAGATAATGATTTGGGTTATGTTTTCGCAACATATAAACCGGTTTTAACTTACAAGGGCAAATGTGAACTTGATTATAAAGAGGCTCATTTTGATGCAAATATTTATAATATTCTAGATTATTGTGATAAGGATTCAAGCATATCAGAGATTGCATTGAATACGTATATGTCAATGCAAGAAATTGCTAATTATTTTTTATTCTGCGTAGATGAGGGGTATTTGCAAATCCCTGATAACTCTCAAATCTTGAATATTGCAGGATTTCTTGCAGGTAAATTTAGAACAGGTGAATATTTTGTTCAAGGTGGAATTATTACACAAGATGATTTAAATAAGGCTGTTGAAGCTAATCAAAAAGGGGATAAAAAGTTTGGACAATCTTTGATTGATTTAGGATTAATTACTCAAAAGCAGTTGGATATAATTCTTTCAATCAAGGAAGAGGCTAAGAAGAGATTTATTCTAGACCATAACGAAATCCCTAAAATTAAACAAGAATATGCAAAATCTGTTGACGAATATAAAAAACGTATTGAGGATTTGCAAGAAGAAAATAAACAATTAAAGAAAAAGTTAAATCAATTATTGTTAATGGTGAAAAAGAATGACGATGAATATTAATACAGAACCCGCTAAGGTTGTTACTTTTGTTAGAGATGGACTAATTGAACAAGAGCATTTTGGTTATGTTGTTAGGGCAAATAAGGCTCGAGTTATTGAAAGGATTGGTGAAGATAAAAATTATCCGTTCTTTTTAAGATCTTGTGCTAAACCTCTTCAAGCAGCGTTGATGATTGACTATGAACTAGATAAAAAGTACAATTTAACAGAAGAAGAAATCGCAATTTGTGCAGCATCTCATGCTGGAGAAGAACAACATATTAAATTGATAAAAAGTATATTAGATAAGTTTGAAATTTCGCCTGACAAGTTGAAATGTGGTGACCATGAGCCTATTTCAAAGACGGCACAAGATGAATTGCTTTTACATAGGGAAAAACCTACGGCACTTCATAACAATTGTTCCGGAAAGCATGCAATGATGCTTGGTTTGTGTAAGTTGAATGATTGGGATATGGATAATTATGATAATATCAATCACCCATTGCAACAGGCTATAAAGAAAAGGATTTATGAGTTGTGTGAAGTTAAAACAGAATATCCGATAACAAAAGACGGTTGTGGTGTTCCAATTCATTCAATGCCGTTAGCAAATATTGTTAAAGGTTATTTGAATCTGTTCTGCAATCCTAAGTATGAGAGATTAAAGAATGCATTTTTAAATCATGCATATACAATTGGTGGTGAAAATCGTACGGATACAAAGATTATCGCTGAATCAAATGGATTAATTGCAAAAGTTGGTGCCGGCGGTTTGTGCGTTGTTATAAACATTGAATTAGAAGAGGGATTTATCGTTAAAATTTGCGATTCTAATATGCAAGCACGTGAAATTGTTACTATTGATTTAATCAATAATTTGCGTTGGGCTAAAATCAATGTATCACATGATATTACAACTCTTCATGGTGATAAGGTTGGAGAAATAGTTACTTTGTTATAAGTTTTATATGGTTTCCCATATAACTTTTGATATCGTTGTTATATCCGACAAGTAGATTTTCAAAACTGTGCCCACTTTTCTTACACTCTTTTCTCAGTAGTTGAACTCCATGATTATAGAGTTGTTGAGCGGTATTGATATTGCTTTGTGGAATTTTACCTTTGTACATTTTGCAGGCAATTGAAATTTCGAAAATTCTACGTTTATTTAATCCACTCATTTCAAGACCTGTTGCGGTTGATTTATTGAACGAGAATTTGTTTATTGCGGCTTCGTATTTGCCAACTTTTAGGGTATAGGTAAGCCCCGGAATTTTATTCAAAATGTCTGTACCTTTGTTGAAAGTTAAGCTCAAAAGTGCTTCTTTCATTGGTTGTGGCAAACTTTTATATTTTGCAGGGCCGATAATTCCCTCAATGTTTTCTTCAACTTTAAGCAAATCTTTTGCAAGCAGTGAACAAACTTGTACATTGGATAATTTTTGTGGTTCACCTTTTTTTACAACGTGTCCAATACCAATAGTCAAAACTCCGGCATCATCTTTGTATGCAGTGTTGTGGAATTGATTTGGTTTTAGGTTCGCACTATCTTCCGCCTTTTTGAGCTTGGCAATAAAATCTGCAGAAACTCCCATTGACTTTGCAACGTCATTAAGGTTTCTAATATTTTTAACCGTTTTTGTTGGTGGAATTTTTAAAATTTGACCAATTTTAAGATTTTTTGCGGTTTCTTTTGTCAAACTGTTGGCATAAAGAATTGATTGCTCTTCAACCCCGAATTTTTTAGCGATTACGGAAATTGTATCGCCCTCTTTAAGCGCATATTTAGGATTTCTTCTATAAGAAATGTAATTGTTTCTTGTGATTTGAGCATCAGAAATATCGTTCATCATGGATATTTCATGAGGATTTTTTGTGTGGTTTGTTCCTTTGAATATGGAAGCTTTTCCATTTTTATTTGTTTTTGCCGGTTGTTTGGTTTTTCCCGTAAAAAAACCTGTTATTGCATTAATAAATTTTGTTAATATTCCGTCAGGCATGTGGTAACCTCTTTTTATTAGTGTACTGATTTAAAATAGTTTTCGATACCCTCTAGTGTACCGTTTACAAATTGGTTTCGATAACTTGAAGATGTTAGATTTAAACTTCGAACTCCGCCAAGGTATTCAATTTCTAACAAGTTAGATGGAATTCCGTGGCTTTTAGTTAGGACATATAAACTATGTGTCAATTTCTTCTGTTTAGTTTTTGTATCAACTTCTTCATAAGGGCGTTCCGCAGGTTTTGCGCTAATCCATGATTGTTTATTAAGCGCTTTGTTTATTGAAGTTGCGAGTGCTGCATCTTTTGCATCTCTTTTATCGTACAAAACACCTGAACCTTTTGCAGTTCCAGAATCACTGTGAAGCGAAATTAACATTGCATTATTTTGTCCGAACTTTTTAGTATATTTTGCAGTTAAGTTTTGGACAAGTTGTCTGTTTGACAAGTTTGTAACTTCGCCTGCAAAAGTTACAACAGTGTAACCTTTTGCTTGTAATTTTTTAGTCAAATCTCTTGAATATGGTTTTACGACTTGAAATTCTTCAATAGGATAATATTTGTTTGAGCCTTTTGGTTTTTCTTGGAATGAATAAGCTCCACCATCAAATGCTGATCCTGTAAAACCTCCGTGTCCCTCATTCAACAAAATTACTTTGCCATTTGATTTTCCGGTTGGTTTAAATTCTGTGACTTTGGGGGTGTTATCAATTTTACCGTTTTTATCAACATTTGGAAACGGTCTTGAAATTGTAGATACATCAACTTTTGCTTTGCGAATTTTAGCAATTTGTTGTTGTTTTTGGGCTAGAGTTAGAGTAGAATCTTTGTTCACTGCTGCAATCATCTGGTCAATATAAGACGGAACCGTTACTCCTCTTGAATCTGTTCTTGACTTGTAGAACGCATCGGAAATTTCTTTTTGTGCAGCTTTTAATATAGATTTTCTTATTTGACCTGATTTTGATGTTCCGGCTTTGGCTTTAACTCTTTGCGGAGTTGATGAACCTCTAGAAACCTTAGCTGTCCCAGTCAATCCGGAAATCATTGCATCAAGTTTGGTGGTATCAACCATTCCGATAAGTTTGTCAAATTGTTTGTTTAATTCTGTTTGAAATGCTTTTCGTTTTGATGCGGGGGCTTTCTTTGCTGTTGCCAATGCATCATATACATGCATTACAGCTTTTTTACGAAGGTTTTTATCACTTCGAACTTCACTTGTTATAGTGTTTATTAAGCTTTCATGTTTTGTATTTTTAGAATTCTTTGGATAGGTCTTAATAACCGCTTCAGCGTTTTTAGGGTTAATTTCCTTAATTAATGCATCAAAATCTGGTTTTCCAACGGCACCCCAATGTTCTTCGGCTTTTGTATAAATATTTGCTGCAAGTTCATTTGGAGTGAATGAAGAACCCCATTTTGCTATTTTTTGCATGTAAGTTCCAACTGAAGCTCCAACATTTGCGCCTGCAGCTGCTGCGCTTTTTGCAATTACTCCGCTTACTTTTGCTTTGGGTTTTGATTCAGGTTGGGAAATTTTTCTAAGTTGTGCTTTTGCCGGTGTTGAAGTTTTTGCTTTTGCCTTAGTTTTAGATGGTTTTACGTAAAATTTTTCGCCTTTTGATGCAACATATTCTCTATATGGCTTTGGCAAATTATTCAATTTGCCAAATTCATCAAAAGTCATATTGTATTTACGAATTAATGCCATAATGCCTTTTCCGTCAGGAACTGCATCTGTTGGAAATTTAATTACTTGTCCAATATTTACGGATTGTTTTTTCAAACCTGTCCATTGAACGAATTCTTCTGTTGACATAGAAAACTTTTTGGCAATACTTGATAACGTTTCTCCTGGTTTAACAGTTATACATTCTAGTCTTTCTTTGTTGATTTGCTTCTTATTGTTTGCTGATAAATTCCCGCCTACAGCTTGAGTTGACATTATAATTCTCCAAGTTTTTTTACACACTTATATTTCTTATATCGGAAGTTTGATTGAAATCTTTAGTTAATATTAAAAAAGTTTACAAAATTGTAAAATAAATAATTATTTAGCAAAAATAATTTTGAGCGGTTTTATTATTTCTATGGAGGCAAGTTTTATGCAGATTAATTCAGTAAACAATTTTAGCGTTAACTCAAATTACAATAATAGTGTGGCTTTTAATGGACGAAGAAAACTTATTGATTTTGGTGAGAATCATATCTCTCCAAGAGCAATTAAAGTTGTCAAAGAAATGTCAGATATGATTGAAACTGATTGGAAAATTATTAAAAATTCTAACAATTTGATGGATACCCCTCATTATTATGTTGGTAATAGACAAGGTGATTTAGCCATAATTAAACCATTTTATCAACCATTGAAAAAACTTATTTCATTGGAAATTCAAGGGGGAAAATATATTGATAAAATAATGATTGACAGAGCAAAACCGAACAATTACACTTATGAGCGAGCTGTAATTACACCTCACGGTAGTGCTACCTTCCAATCTTTTGATTCAACTAAAGAAAGAAATTTTGATATTGAACATCGTGTAAGTAATTATATCGAAACTTATTTTTCAAAGGTTTGCAAAACGGAAGAAGAAAAATTGACTAAACATAGTTTAGGTGTTCCAAGAAAATACTAATTAAGTTTTAAGTTTATAAGCATATAAAAATCCCTTTAAGTAACGACTTAAAGGGATTTTCAATTGATTAGATTTTTAATTAAACTAATTCTTTAACTTCAGCTGCAAATACTTTAGGATCTAATTTAATTCCAGGTCCCATTGTAGTTGATAGGTAAATTGATTTAACAAATGTACCTTTTGCAGAAGCAGGTTTAGCTTTGATTATTGCATCAGCTAATGTTGCATAGTTTTTGATTAAATCATCTTCAGCAAATTGAATTTTACCGATAGGGCAGTGAATCATACCTTGTTTATCAGCTCTGTATTCAACTTTACCTGCTTTAGCATCTTTAACAGCTTTAGCTATGTCCATTGTAACTGTTCCTGTTTTAGGGTTTGGCATTAAACCTTTAGGTCCTAATACTCTACCTAATTTACCAAGCATACCCATACAATCAGGTGTTGCAATCAATGTATCGAATTCAAACCAACCGCCTGCGATTTTATCGATAATTTCTTCAGCACCAGCAAAATCAGCACCTGCTTCAGTTGCTTCTGTTGCTTTAGCACCTTTAGCGATAACGCAAACTTTAACTTCTTTACCAAGACCAGCAGGTAAAACTACTGTTGATCTGATTTGTTGGTCTGCTTGACGAACGTCAATACCTAAACGCATGTGGCATTCAACTGTTTCGTTAAATTTAGAAACTTCGTTTGAAATTTCTTTTAGTTTTTTTATTGCATCAACTGCTGTAGATGGTTGTGTAAACCCTTCCAGCATTTCTTGCATTTTCTTTTGTTTTTTAGTTAATTTTGCCATTTTATAATTTCCTTTCGTGGTAATAGCGGACTTTCGTCCTTCCATCTAATTAGTCTTCTTTTACTGTAACACCCATTGCTCTACAAGAACCAGCAATCATTTTAACAGCTGCGTCCATTGTTGTAGCATTTAAATCGTCCATTTTGATTTTAGCGATTTCTTCTAATTGAGCTCTAGTGATTTCAGCAACTTTATCCTTGTTAGGAACAGATGATCCTTTTGGAATATTTAATGCTTTTTTAATCAATACAGGAGCTGGAGGTGATTTGATAACAAATGTGAAACTTCTGTCTTCATAAACATCAATGATAACTGGAATAATATAACCAGCTTTATCTTGAGTTTTAGCATTGAATTGCTTACAGAAATCCATGATGTTAACACCATGTTGACCTAATGCAGGACCAACCGGTGGTGATGGGTTTGCTTTACCTGCTTCGATTTGAAGCTTGATTTTTCCTACTACTTTTTTTGCCATGATTTTCTCCTTTTGTGGTAATAACGGTTCTTTACCGGCTAAGTAAAGGATCCTTCCACATTATTTGTACTATCGTTTGATTATTATAATTTGTTGATTTGTTTGTATTCCAATTCAACAGGCGTTTCACGACCGAAGATTGAAACATTTGCTCTAAGTTTAGATTTATCAGGGTAAACTTCAATGATATCAGCATCAAAGTCTGCAAATGGTCCTGAAATAATTCTAACTTTATCGCCAGCTTTAACATCAAGTTCAACTTTTTCAACTTGTGAAGATGATCTGTGTAAGATTCGTTTGATTTCGCTTTCTTTAACCGGAATAGGTTTTTTAACAGATCCAACAAATTTCGTAACACCAGATGTGTGTCTAACTACGTACCAGCTATCTTCGTCCATAATCATTTCAACTAATACATAGCCCGGAAATACTTTTTCTTCTTTTTCTTGTTTCTTTCCGCCCTTCATTTGAACAACTGTTTTTTGAGGTACTTCAATTCTGAAAATTTTGTCACCCATGTTCATGTATTCAATACGTTTTTCCAAGTTTACTTTAACTTTGTTTTCGTATCCAGAATATGTGTGAACAATATACCATCTCTTTTGATTTTTCTTAGATTCTTTAGCTTCAACTTCGGCTTGTGCTTCTGCTTGTTCAGCTAAAACATCTTCGTTCAATTGTTCTTCCATTGTTTTTTCTTCTTTAGTCATAAGCCACCTTTATTATTTTGGTTATTTATTACTTATTAATAAAACCAAGTAAATACTTGAATATAAGGTCCATTAAATAAATTGCAACAGTGAATACAAATACAATAACAATTACAGACAATGTTTCAAATATAACCTGTCTTTTTTCAGGCCAGCTAACTTTACTCCATTCAGCTTTTACACCTTTGAAATATGTCTTTATAGCTTCAACTGTTTCGTTCATTTTTTCTTCCTTTGTTTTAAAGTTTAAAATCGCGCCCTGAAGGACTCGAACCCTCGACATCCGGTTTTGGAGACCGACGTTCTACCAACTGAACTAAGGACGCATATTAAAGTGGCTAAATTATTTAACCACTTTATAAAAATTCTACTTAGTTTCTTTGTGGTTAGTGTGTTTTTGACATCTTGGGCAGTATTTGTTTAATTCTAATCTTTCCTTGATGTTCTTTTTGTTTTTAGTTGTTGTGTAGTTTCTTTCTTTACATTCTTCGCAAGCTAGAACTACCATTCTGTCATTTTTTCCTTTGATACCCATTGTTTTTATTTCCTTTATTTTATTAACTTGTCTCCTATTTAAAATAGAATGTGAAGATTACACATTCTATCTATTTCGGCTTATAATTTTATGATATATCAAACAAAAAATTTTGCAAACTAATTGTAAACAAATACTACGTTTTTGACAATTAAAAACATCTGTCATTGGACAGATGTTTTTAAAATTTAAATTCTGTTTTTTATAAAATTATCTTCTTATTGTCTGAGTTGGTTGTTGTGCTTGTGCAGAATATCTGTTTGTTGAATCAGATTTCATTTGTTCCATATAGATTTGGCAATCCTTAACACCTTTTTGCAATTGAGTTAAGTTACCCTCAAGACTAGTAAGAACACGCTCTGCATAAACTTCTGCACCTTCTTTAACTTTTTGAGCATCTTCTCTTGCTTGAAGTCTGATGTTTTCTGCATCTTGAAGTGCAATGTGTTTGATTTTTTCACAATCTTCAACAACTTCGTTTTTAATTCTGATACCTTCACGTTCAATAGCTTTCAATTGGTCAGATTCAGAAAGGATTCTGTCTGCTTCATTTCTAGCATCTTGTATAATTTTTGCAGCCTGTTGTTGTGCCTCTTTTTGAAGTTCTTCTCTTTTCTTCAACAAGATTTTTGCGTCCTTAACTTCAATTGGCAAAGACTGATATATTCCATCGATTAATGTTTCAATTTCCCTTTTATTTACTACGGTGTATTTTAGAACTGAATAGCCCTCATCAAGTGCTATTTCTAACATCTTTAGTAAATCATACACTCCGTTTTGTGGCATGCTTATTATCCCTTATCCCTTTCACATTTTATATATTAATATATTACCTAAGCAATTTTTAATTGTCAAATAAATATTACCTTTGTAATTACATAATTTAACATGTATTTTACTATTCGTTAAATTTTTCTGCTTGGGTGATTTCTTCCGGAATATTGTCCCCAATTTGATGTAATAGCGTTTCTATTTCTTTGATTTTAAGAATCGAAAAATTCGCAATGGATATTGTTTCATTTAGGGTTGTTTCAAGTTTTTGAAGAAAGTCAAACAGTCTGTTTTTATTTGGTTGAATTGTTGGTTTGATGTTTGAATTTTTAAGAAATTCTCTTGCTCTTTTGACATCGTCTGGCAAGTTTGCATAAATTGCATCAATAATTTGTTCAACCCCCCGTTTATTCACGGCAATAAACCCTTTGAATATTGGTAGTGAATACCCATTTTTAATTTGAGATTCAAGTTTTTTTATATCTTCTTTTGATTGAAATTTCATGAATTATCTCCTGTGTGTTAGGTATTCATTTACTGCCTGTGGAACAAATTTTGAGATATCGCCGTTGTTTTGGAGAATTTCTCTGATTGTGCTTGATGAAATGAAATTGTATTTTGGTTTTGTTGTAAGAAATACTGTTTTAATTTCGTCACAGAGCGCACTATTTGTTTGGGATAATTGCATTTCGTATTCAAAATCGGAAACGGCACGAAGTCCTCTGATAAGAATAGTTGCGCCAATTTTTTTTGCATATTCAATAGTTAAGCCCTCAAAGGCATCAACTTCTACATTTTTAATTTGAGCTTCTTCAATGCTTTTTTTGATTAGTTCAACTCTTTTGTCCGGAGTGAGGAATCCTTTTTTTTCGCCGTTGTGAGCTACCGCAATGATAACTTTGTCAAAAATTCCTGCAGCATTTTTTAAAATGTCTAAGTGACCTTTTGTTATTGGGTCAAAACTCCCTGGGTATATTGCAATTTTCATATTATTCCTCATTTTAGCTTGATTATAGCGGATATGGAGAATTTTTTCAAGCGATTGGGGTGAAAGCATGTCAGGGCATGGATTTTGACATGTTAAAGAATGTAACGAAATGAATCAATTCATGCAATTTATGATATAAAAAATACTTTATCTATATGTACATAGTATATATAAAATTTTATATACACTACCTTCTACTTTCTACCTACTAACCTTTTACACGAGGAATTGTAAAAAGATTCCAAGGAGCTTCTTAAATTTTTAAGAAGCTTTTTTTTGCGGATTTTGGGTAGGGTGCAGTGAACAAATTGGATATGAATTAATTCGGAGTGACGTCGTAATTTTGAACACGGTATATTTTCCACTTCTCCATATCCCACTCCCCCAAGGGGCGAGGGGAAAAATAACTGTTACCAACCCTAACCCTCTCTAATCAGGGAGAAAACTCAAAACAAATAATATCCCCAACAAAGGGTTATGGAGTAAAAAGTTAAGGAAATCCTGAATTCGGTTCAAGGTAATTATTAATAAAATATGAAACAATTCTTGTCTTGAAAAAAAATCATGTTCTTGATAAAATTCCGCTAGTATAATTAGAAAGAAGGGATCAAATTATGGCTAAAAGAGTATTGCTATGTATAATGGACGGTTGGGGAATCTCTAAAGGTTCTGAAAAATATGATGCAACCAAACTTTCTCACCCTGTTCATGTTGATGAATTAGAAAAAGATTGTCCGTTCAGACATTTGAGAGCTGACGGCGAATTTGTAGGTTTACCTGCAGGGCAAATGGGTAATTCTGAAGTTGGTCACTTGAATTTAGGTGCCGGCAGAATTGTTTACCAAGATTTGTCTAAAATTAATAATGCAATTAAAGATGGTTCATTCTTCAAGAATGAAAGATTTTTAGCGGCTATTGAACATGCTAAGAAAAATGATTCAGCTCTTCATATTTATGGGCTTGTTTCAACAGGTGGTGTTCACTCATCTTTAGACCATTTGTTAGCTTTGATTAAAATGGCTGCTGAAAATGGTTTGACTAAGGTTTATGTTCACGCATTCTTAGATGGCCGTGACACTCCTCCTCAAAGTGCTTGTGAATTCTTGCAAGTTGTAGAAGATGAACTTAAAAAATATAATCTTCCTCCTGTTGCAACAATTATCGGTCGTTATTACATTATGGACAGAGATAATCGTTGGGATAGAGTTGAAAAAGGTTACAATGCATTGTTGCTAGGTGAAGGTGAACATGCTGCAACTGCTATTGACGGTGTTAAACAATCTTATGCCAAAGGTGAAAATGATGAATTCGTTCTTCCTACTGTAATTGGAGGAGAAGAATCAAGAATTCACGATAATGATTCAATTATCTTTATCAATTTCCGTCCGGATAGAGCTAGAGAAATTACTAAGGCTATCAACTTTGCTGATTTTGATGGTTTTGAAAGAAAGAAAGTTCTTAAAAATATTTTATATACAACAATGACAAGTTATGAAGCAACTTTCACATTCCCAGTTGCATTCCCTAAAGAAAAATTGGTTAATATTTTGGGCGATGTATTGGAAGCAAACGGAATTCACCAATTCAGAACTGCTGAAACTGAAAAATATGCTCACGTAACATTTTTCTTTAATGGTGGAATTGATCAACCACAACCTCACGAAACAAGAGTTCTTGTTCCATCTCCAAAAGTTGCAACTTATGATATGCAACCAGAGATGAGTGCTCCGGAGGTTTGTGAAAACGTATTGAAAGCTCTTAAAAATCCTGAGTATCAATTTGTGTTGGTTAACTTTGCAAACCCTGATATGGTTGGCCATACAGGTGTTTTGGAAGCTGCAATAAAAGCATGTCATGTTGTTGATGAATGTGTTGGTAAAATTGCAAAATCTTGTAAAGAAAATGATGTTGTTATGTTGTTGACAGCTGACCACGGTAATGCGGAAGTTATGTTTGATGAAACTACAAATGCCCCAGAAACAGCTCACACAACCAATGATGTTCCATTTGTTGTAATCAATGCTCCGCAAGGTCTTGAACTTCGTGATGGTCAAGGTGCTTTGTGCGATGTTGCTCCAACAATCTTGCAACTTTTGAACATTAAACAACCGGCAGAAATGACAGGTAAATCATTAATTAAATAGAATGTCTATAGGTGAATAAGTTAATAAGTCTATAAGTTATTTAATGTTTATCAAAAAACGTAAATACTTATACTTATTGACTTATGTACCTATCCACTTTGTTTTATAAAGGATTAAGAATGAGTAATAATATAGATAATTTAGATATAGATTTTTCGTTTAAAAAGAATAATGTTGATGAGTTATTTTTCAATTTGAGTGAAAATCCGGAAGGTTTTAAAAACAAGGATTTTCGATATACATTGAGCATGATTTATCAAATTATTGAAGATGAGTTTGCAGGTGTGTTCCTTAGTCCGAATGCTCCAACTCGTAATACTCATTTCTATTTAATCAATAAGGCTGGTAAATTATCTTTCTTTGTTACTCCGACAAATAATTTTGAATATTATTTGAAGTCTAAAGGTTCTTTATTTCGTTTCAAGTCTGAAGTTTTAGATGATAAAGTCGGATATTTCATGGCTTGGGATTTGGTTATGGATTATTTTGGCGGATTTGGTAACGTTGTTGATTTAGAAGATTTGACTCCAACTTTTATTTATTTGAATAAGTTGACTTATTTTGTAATGAAATTGATTGAAAAATTGTATTTCATTCCAACTGTAAAACGTTATGGACAAATGTTCAGAATCGTTTATGAACCGATTATCAATAATCAAAAAATGGCAAGAATTATTAATCAGTTTGAAGAATGTATTCCGGACGATTTGTTTATTCAAGGGGAAAAACCGAAAGATTTTGTGTATGAATTCATTTATACATATTTGAATTATGTAATTTATAAGTTCTTGGGTATTAAAATGTATAGATTTAAAGATGTTAAATCCGGAACTTATTTGTTAAAAGATTTAGAACAAAGAGCCGTTTTGAAAGGCAAAGATATTGCAGAAAACTTTGCTCAATGGTTTGATGAATTGTATTTGGGTAAATATGACGTTATTCCTTATTTCAAAATAGAAAAACAAGAAGATGAAATATTTAGATTAAAAGTTTATATCAAAAACAGAAAAACCGATGAAAGTGTATTGATTGATAAACTATACTCTGATGAAGAAGTTTTTGGTGCTAAGGCAAGTGATATTTCAAGAATTGTTGAAAAGCAACTTAATTACGCATTACGTTATATGCCTGAGTTGGAACAGTTGTTTGAAGATGAAGATAAATTGTATTTGGATTTGAACTTGAATGAAGTTTACAAGATTATTACTCAGACTGCATATTATCTTCAAAAGGCTCAAATTGAAGTTATTTTGCCGGAAGAACTTGTTAATATTGTAATTCCGAGAGCTTCAATCAATGCAAAAGTTAAAGAATCCAGAGCCGATGATTTGGCAGATTTAATCAATAACAATTCTTCTTCTAAGATGTCTTTAGATGATATTTTGGATTTTTCATACGAAATTGCTATCGGTAACGAAAAAATTTCGCTTGAAGAATTTAAAAAACTTGTTGAAAATAATAATGGACTTATCAAATACAAAAATAAATATGTGTTAATTGATAAGGAAGAAAGCAAAAAGATATTTGAACAAATTGCGAAATCTAATCTTAAATCAATGTCAAGAATGGAACTTATTCATGCATCATTGTCTGGTCAACTTGATCAATATGATTTTGATTATGATGCTGCATTTGCAAGGGTGTTAGCTGATTTTACAAAACCTGTAGAAATGACCGTTCCAAAAACATTAAAAGGCGAACTTCGTCCTTACCAAGAAATTGGTTTAAAATGGTTGTGGACAAATGTTTCAAAGGGTTTTGGTTCATGTATGGCAGATGATATGGGGTTAGGTAAAACTATTCAGGTTATCAGCTTGCTATTGAAAATGAAAGAAGAAAATAAACTTAAAAAGCCTGTTCTTGTAATTTGTCCGACTACTTTGATGGGTAACTGGATGAAAGAATTGCAAATGTTTGCTCCAAATCTTGATGCAGTGATTTATCACGGAGCGGATAGACAGTTGGAAGTTAATCACGATGTAATTCTTACAACTTATGCAATTATGAGAATTGATGTTGAAGAGCTTAAAAAACATGCTTGGAGCGTAATTATTGTTGACGAAGCTCAAAATATCAAGAATCCGGATACTGCTCAAACTCTTGCAATCAAGATGTTGAAATCAGATGTTAAGATTGCTATGACAGGTACTCCGGTTGAAAACAGATTAACAGAATTGTGGAGTATATTTGACTTTATCAATAAAGGTTATCTTGGTTCACTTAAAGAATTTCAAAAGAGTTATGCAATTCCGATTGAAAGATTTAAGGAAAACTCTAGAGCAAGTAAATTGCGTATGTCAATTTCTCCATTTGTATTAAGACGTTTGAAAACCGATAAACACGTTATTTCAGACTTACCGGAAAAAATGGTTCTCAACGAATACTGTTACTTGTCTAAAGTTCAAGCTGTTTTATATGAAAAAACTCTTAATGAAATGATGACAAAAATCAGTGGATTTACCGGTATCAATAGACGTGGTAATATCTTCAAACTTATTACTGCTCTTAAACAAATTTGTAACCACCCTTACCAATTCCTTAAATCCGGTGAGATGAGTAAGGAAATGTCCGGTAAGATGGAAAAATGTATCGACCTTGTTCAAAGTATTATTGATAGAGATGAAAAAACACTTATCTTTACTCAATATAAAGAAATGGGTGATATTTTGTGCAAAGTTATCTCACAAGAATGCAACACTGAACCGTTGTTCTTCCATGGTAGCTTGACAGTTCCTCAAAGGGAAGAATTGATTGAAAAATTCCAAACAGAAAAAGATTCAAGAGTAATGATTCTTTCATTGAAAGCCGGCGGTACAGGTTTGAACTTGACAAGTGCAACAAATGTTATCCACTACGACTTGTGGTGGAATCCGGCTGTTGAAGATCAAGCAACAGATAGAACCTACCGTATCGGTCAAGATAAGAATGTAATGGTTCATAGAATGATTACATTAGGAACTTTTGAAGAAAAAATTGATGAAATGTTGAAATCTAAGAAAGAACTTGCAGATCTTGCAGTTTACGAGGGCGAAAAGATTATTACAGAACTTTCAGACGAGGAAATTTACGAAATCTTTACTCTATCTGCTTAGATTTTTTGAAAAAGTTCATTATATTAACAGAGTAATGCTGTAATTTCAAACACTGGAACAAATTTCAACCATGTGGTACATATTATATTATAGCTTAAGTTTTCGCAGGGTTAAACCTGTGTCCTTTACAATGGACTTATTTTCGTATTATTTAATAATTATTTTTTTAATCTTTCAAGTAATTTTTTTGCTGGAGAATATTCTGGCAAAATTTCAAGGCAGGTGTTCAGTGCTTTTTCACATTTTTCGTAGTCTTCATCATTGTAATAATAAATATAGGCTAATAAATAATGTAGCTCTGGGTCATTGTAAAATTTGTCTTTTGCTCGTCTTAAAAAAAACATTGCAGCAGGCATTAAATTGTTAGCCCAGAAAGCTCGTCCTATGAATTTGTAGCATTCGGGATTGTAATATGCCATATAGTCTGCATATCTGATTATTTTTTCTACGTAGTCACCTTTACAGTATAAAATTAGGATATTTAAGTCGATTTCTAAAAAATTTCTTATCTCAAAATATGTAGGAGGAGTTGTGAGTTTTCCTCGTAGCATTTGAACTAGGGTTAATCCCCAATTCGCTCTGATATCTTTGTCGGCAATTTTTTCAAAACACTTCGTAGCAGAAGAAAGTTTGCCTAAAATTATGTAGCAGTAACCAGCTTCTACAAAATACTCATTCTTTTCAAAGAATGTTTTGCAACCTTTAATTTTTCCTGTCAAAAAATCTTGTTTTACCTGCTCATATTCAACTGTCATATCTTTTTACTACAATAGATTTTTGCTGTCACTGTTTACAAAAGTAAAATCAGGCATCATTGATTTAATCATCATTGCTTGAATTACTTCAGGTGAAAGATTTTTATCTTGTCCTGACATATATGGAACTAAATTCATCAAATCATCACTTGAAGATTTTGAACTGTTGTCATTGCCTAGTAGCATTCTTAATTCGTCAAGTTCTCTTTGAGATTGTGTGAATTCAGGGTCTTGAGAAAGTTTTTTCATTTCATCAGACGGTGCTACATAAGCAAGTTTAATTGTTCCAGAATCACTTTGTTTATCAAAGTGTTTGATGTCGTTAACATTATTCATATCTTTTTCAGGGCTATCTTCACCTGTGTTAATTGATTCTTGAATTTTCTTCAATTGAAGTTGTTTGTATTCTTTGTTCAAATCCGGTGACAAACCGTTACCATAAGGAGCGTTGATGAATTTATCAAGTTGTGCATCTTGGTTTGCAAATGGTAAATTGATTTTATTTTTGTCATCATCTTTTCCATTATTTTGACCGTTTTTGTTGTCTTTATTTTCGTCAACTGCTTGTGGTGATAATTTATTTTGTAAGTTAGCAAGATTTCTGTTGATTAAAACATTAGGGTCAACAGGTGTTAAATCTACATTATTACCAATATTAGCATAAGGGTATATCAAATCCGGTTCGTTTACGTTTTGGTAACATTTTTCTTTGTCTTCACCAAGAACACAGTTACGACCATTTGTTGCATATTTAACAATCATTGGATTTGCATTTAATGAAATAACTTTTTCATAAGCTTTAATAGCATTTTCTTTGTCACTTACTTTTGTATAGCACATTGCCATATAATAAAATCCCAAAGTGTCATTTGGGTGAATTTTTACATAAGAAATACATTCTTGAAGACAACCGGCAAAGTTACTTTTTTTGTATTTTGCTTTTATACTTTCTAGAGATGGATTAGAATAGAAAGATTGTGCTGTTGTCCAACCCGCCTTAACTTCCGGATTTCCATATACATTTCTTGAAGATTCTCTTAGAACTTCATTTCTTCGAGGTTCGCTAGAAGTTGCTTGTGATGATGAATCATCAACAGTGGAAGTGTAATTTAAAGAAGAAGTTGGAACTGATGATTGAGGAGATTTTTTTGCAGCCATAGAGTTTGAATAAAAGTCACTCATAGCTTGTTCCCTATCACTAGATTGCGCATTTGTCGGGTGAGTATCCTCATACAAATTATAGTTCTTCAATGGATTTTGCCAACCATAAGTCACTGAAGATACAGTATTTAATACCATTATTGCCGCTACTAATAACCCGATTTTCTTCTTCATTGTTTTATCCTCTTAGAATTCCTTTTAATAAAAATATCTTCTACGTCAAGGTTATTATATGACATTAAAAATAATACGTCATAATCCAAATGTATGATATTAAGATTTTCGCATTGCAAATTTGCAACCGCAGTAATTCTGCCTATATAAATTCAGTTCTTTAGAAATTTTGTTTGTTTTTAAAAAACCATCATGTTTTCTAAAATTGGTAGATATGTATATCAACTCTTCATCTTGTCCAATTTTTTCACCAATTGAAGTGAGTTTTTCATAATCTTTGTGCGGACTTATTACCATTGAAGTTGTAAATTCTTTTATCCCAAGCTTTTTAGCAAGTTTTGCTGCATTACGTAGTCTGAGTTCAAAACACTTGTCACATCGTTTACCTTTTTCCGGTTCATTTTCAAGCCCTTGAACAAAGTTGTAATAAACTTCAGGTTCATATTCTCCAACAATTAATTCACACCCAAAATGATTGCATAGGGTTTGTTCTGCTTTTAGTCGTTTTTGATATTCTTCAATTGGGAAAATATTTGGGTTATAAAAATAAGCAACAACAGAATATCCCATATCCTGTAAAAGTGATATGGGATAAGCTGAACAGATACCGCAACATGTGTGCAGTAATATTTTTTTATTAGAATAAGTGTTTAGGTTTTGCTCCATGATCCATTGCCCATTTTTTCAAGTCGTGATATCCTTTGATACCTAACTCATAATCATCACCCATTTGAAGAGCCGGAGTTCCCATTTGTGAACTCTTAGTCAATGAGTAATCAATTTCTTTTTGGATAATATTGTTTACTTTTTCAGAATGAGCATCTTTTTTGAGTTTATCCATATCTAAGTCAAAACCTGAATTTTTCAAAACATCAAGAACTTCATCTTCTGTTGATGGTTTTTTCTCAAAGAATAATGAGTTAACTTCCCAGAATTTGCCTTGCATTTGAGCAGCTTCTGCGTATTTTGCCATTACACAAGAGCCTTGGTGAAATTCTTGTTTAAGGTATTTATTACAACTTGTATCAAGTGGTAATGCGTGGTGTTCAATTCTTAGGTTTTTGAATTCGGTTACCAATTTGTGAATCATATTATTACATGCATAGCACATTGGACATTTGTAATCTGAGAAGATATTTAGTACAACCGCATCTTTATCTTCTGAACCTAAAACATTACCTTTAACTGCATAAGGATTGATTTCTGATTTTGTGAATTCTCCGTAATTCCTTTGGAATTTTAGAGCCGGTGAAAATTTAGCACTTGTAAATGCCCAGCTTAAAAATCCAACGGCAAAAACCATTACGACAGTGAATGCTATTCTGTAAGGTATTGGTTTTAATCCATCTAGCAAGTCTAAATAACTTTGCTTGAAAGCTCCAACAATTCCGCCGTCTAATTTTTTCACTGCAACGATTGCGATACACAAATCAATTATGTATGTTAATGCACACATTATACATAGTTTGTGAATTCCGAATAAACTAACGCAAAGCAATATCATTGAAATTGTGAATGCAATAATTCCAAGTGCTGCAATGTAGTGAAATTTGTTTTTGAAAACTTCTAGAAATTTCAAAAACGGAACTTTTTTTAGTTTATCAACACCTAACAACATTAATATAAATGCATATAAGAACAATCCCCAATATGCCAAAGGAACTCCAAAGAATTGTGATTCTGTTGTTCTTGCAACTCCGTCACAATCTACGAAATTGCTGATAGAACAGAAACTTGGTAATGCATATTGATTGAAGTTTGCTTCATAATAAATATGCGCCAAATCTACTGTTACAATCAATCCTAACAAAACAAGGATTGTAATAGTTATTGTCTTTTTTAGATTGTTTTCATCAACCATATCTGTATTTCTCCCTCTTTCTATAATTTATGTATATATTACATTTTATTGGTAAATAAATCAAGTGTACATATAATTTGCTCCTAAATTTTTTCATGTTAAGATGAGTTTATGAAAAGAAAACCAACAGTCGCAATAGTAGGAAGACCAAATGTCGGGAAATCAACTTTCGTTAACCGTTTAATCGGTGCGAGAAATTCGATTGTTCACGATATGCCTGGGGTTACAAGAGATAGAATTTACTTTGACGTTGAATGGCAAAATAAAGGTTTCACTGTAATTGATACAGGAGGTATTATCCCTGGAGATGGTGATGATATTATGGTTTCTATTTTTGATCAAGCAAGACTTGCTTGTGAAGAAGCTGATAAAATTATCTTTCTTGTTGATGGTAAAGAAGGTATAAACCCTGTAGATTATGATATTGCGAATATTTTGCGTCAATCGGGCAAGCCTATATTTCTTGCGGTGAACAAATGCGATAATGTTGAATCTTTAATGATGACTAACGATTTTTATTCACTTGCAGTTGGTGATCCTGTAGGAATTTCAGCATTGCATGGTTCTGGTGGTGTTGGTGATTTGTTAGATTTAGTTACTGATGATTTTGAAGTGACTGACGAAGAAGAAAATGATGGAAAAATTAGAATTGCGATTGTAGGAAGACCTAATGCTGGGAAATCCTCAATTGTTAATGCTCTTTTAAATACTCAAAGAGTTATTGTTTCTAATGTTTCCGGTACAACTAGAGATAGTATTGATAGTTATATTACATATAAAGATACCGAATTTGTGATTGTTGATACCGCAGGAATTAGAAAAAAATCTAAAGTTGATTATGGTGTTGAAAAATTTGCTGTTGATAGAGCAATTCGTTCAATTCGAGAATGCGATGTTGCAGTATTAGTAATTGATGCGAATGAGGGTATTTCTGACCAAGACAAAAAGATTTCTTCAATTATTACGGAATCAGGAAAAGGTATTATTGTTGCAATCAACAAATGGGATTTGGTTGAAGATAAAAAATCGAATACAATTAATAAATTTGAAAAAGAATTGGCAAAAGATATTCCGTTCTTGAGTTATGCACCAAAAATATTTATCAGTGCATTAACAAAACAAAGATTAGGACAAATTTTTGACAAGAGTTTGGAAGTTTATGCTCAATGTGTAAAACGTGTATCAACAGGATTGTTGAATAAAGTTATCAATGAAGCTTATGCACTAAATCCACCAACAAGTTTTAAAGGCAAAAGATTGAAAGTTTTATATACAACACAAGCTGCTATTCAACCGCCAACTTTTGTTTTGTTCGTTAATAATGAAGATTTGTTGAAAGATAGTTATAAGAGATATTTAGAAAATAAATTGCGTGAAGCTTTTGGATTTTTCGGTACTCCTATCCGAATTTCTGTTAGAGAACGTAAAGACAAGAAAAAATAGAAAATTAATCTTCGTAGTTTTCAAGAGTTTTATTTATGATGTCAATCATTTGATATCTCAAGTTTTTTGGTGAAATAATTTCGCAATTGTATGTATATCTCATAAGTCTTTGTAATAGTTTGTCAAAAGGTTCATTCTTATTTATTACAATGAGGTTTCCGTTTTCATCATACCCGTCAGAATATTCATTCTCTTTGACTTTATATGTCCTTGCAAGTCTGTTTTTCAATTTATAAACTACGGTTGTGGTTAATTCCGTTGGACTTGCGATTTGTGGAAGTTTTGCAATAGATAAGATTTTAGAAATCGGGATTTCAATATTTGTTTTAGAATTTAAATCATAAACTTTTAAATACGCATTGCGGGTGTCATATATAACATCTTTGGGGGTGCATTTAAGTTTTATTTCTTTGTTATTTTTCAAATATAAAACATCTATTATAAAATTTTCTTTGCAAATTTCAACACATTGTTCAATTTGTTCTCTTAGATTTGCATAATAAAAAGAAAAATCATAATTATTTGTATTGCTTAGTTTATTTCTATCTTCATAACTCATTCTGATTTTTAGTTCATGAATAAATTTTTTAATATCTGAAGAGATATTTTCTTCAGGAAAGGTTTTGATAGAATTTGCTAAAATATTAATTGATATCAAATCTTCTTCAGAAAAATTCATTGCATATAAATTGTTTAAAAGTTTATATCGGTTATTTTCTTTTTTAACGTTTATTCCAAAAACTTTGAGGGTATTTAGGTATTTGTTCAAGACGACTTGAATATTATTTGTTGATTGTTCATCATCAAAATCATTTTTAAAAATATCTGTAACACTTTCATAATCTGCTTTATCTTGATACAAAAGCAGAAGAAGTTTGAATATTTTTATACAACCATCATTTAATTTAGGATTATTTTTCTTCAATATAACCCTCTTTCATTTCTTTTAAACAATTAATGATTTCTGATTTGAAACTTTCCGGATAGAGAACTTTGCACTTGTTTGTGTAAGACATAATTCTTTGAATAATATCAAATTTGTTTGGCGAAGTTATTTCAATAATTGTTTTATTATTTTCGTTTTTTATAACTTTTTCATTTGGTAAAATTTCAATATTTTTATCTATATTAAAAACCTCGTAACCTACTGTTAATACTGGAGTTTCAAGCTTTGAAGCCTGCATATTAATACTTATAATTTTAACTATTTTTGACACTAAAAATTTTGCATAATTTTCGTATTCAGAATTAAAACCTGAAACATATAATTTTCCATTATTAATAGATAATTTATCAACAATAATTGTAATATTTTTTCTACCTGAATTTGGAGAGTTATATAATATTGTAATTTCAGTTTTGTTTTGGGCTAAATTCATAAGGTTTTTAAGCATTTCAGGGTCAATATTATTTAGAGGTGAAATATTTTTTAGTTTATTTTTCAAATCTTCATCTGAAATATATGGCGCAAATTTTTGGAAAAATTTTTCTAAAGAAATTAAATCATTAATATCAATTGATTTAGAAATTGCTTTAAAAACTTTTAAAATACTTTTTGTCTGTTCTTTTGTGATATTTAATTCAAAAGGGTGCGAATCTATTGAATAACGTGTGATTCCGGCTTCTGTAGATTTTGATATTTTACAGCCGATTTCACGGAGTGAATTTATGTAAATCCTAATCGTATCAATAGATACAGACTCATGAAGATAGGCATGATTTGATAAGCATTGTTGTAATTCGGAGTATGATTTTGGGCTTTCTAATAGCAGTGAAAATATGACTATGGACTTAAATCCGGTGAATGACATTAGATTATAAGTCACAGTATTTGATTTCAAAAATTCTTTCATTTATTTTCTCCAACTATGCTCAAACTCACTCTAGCACAAACTTTCAGGATTTTCTATTTTTATTTTTGAACATGCTCCATGCTCAATCAGTGATTTTATAATGTCAAATAAAAATTTGGAAAATTTTTACATGTTTTCATTAAATTTACTTCATTAAGATTTTATAACACGAATTTTTTCTTACAAATACAAGGGGCATGGTCAAATGTAAAATTTTTATAATAATTATTTACTTGTCAATCTTTAGGTTTAGGTCTAAAGTATAAGTATAGAAAGAAAGCCGAATTAAAATCATAAGGCTGCCAGACAAGTGGAAGGAACACATAATTACCAAAGGGTAATTGAAAGCGATTAAGAACAGAATTGGACAAGTAGAAATAGAGGTGATGGCTAAAAAGTCCAAAAAGGGAAAAGAGATTATTGAGGTTTCGAAGGTATTAGACTGGAGATTAGGGATATTTTATAAATAATTAGTTTACATCTAAGAAAAGTTTTGTATATCTAGTTTATTGTGGGAGTTTAAGTTAAAAGACTTAAAAGAAGAGAGTAAAAGGATAGTTGTAAACTTTAATGGCTCGTACTTGCATAAGTAGGGGCTTTTTTATATGATAATTTCATTATGGAAGAGTTAGAAGTTAAAAAAGTTATAGCATTGATGTCTGGTACATCTTGTGACAGTATTGATGCTGGTTTGTGTGAAGTTTATCCGGATATGACAGTTAAATTAATCCAAGGAATAAATTACAAATACCCAGAACATATTAGGGCAAAAATTTTTCAATTATTTCGTGGTGAAGCATCTGTTAGAGATATTTGTCAAATGAATTTTGCAATCGGAAAATGTTTTGCTGATGCGTGCAAAGTTTTGATTTCTGAATTCGGCAAGCCAGATTTTATTTCAAGCCATGGGCAAACTATTTATCATTATCCTTTTGATGAAAAAATTGATGGGATAAATTTGAAAAGCACATTACAAATTGGAGAAAGTTCTGTTATTGCACAAGAAACTGGTTGTTTAACTATTTCAAATTTTAGAGAAGCTGATATGGCACAAGGCGGACAGGGAGCGCCTTTGGTTTGTTTTGCTGATGAAAAATGGTTTAAAAATAAAGGTAAAAATTTTGCTATTCAAAATATTGGTGGAATTTCTAACGTAACTGTTGTTTCAAAAGATTTTGATACTTTTGGCTTTGATACGGGGTTAGGAAATATTATGATTGACTACTGCATGAATAAGTATTTTTCACTTCCGTATGATAAAGATGGGGAGATTGCAAAAGAGGGAACAATTTCTGATAGTTGGCTTGAATGTTTGTTGCAAGATGAATATTATTTTATGGATCCTCCAAAATCAACAGGGAGAGAATATTTTTCTCCAAAATATATTGAGAATGCTCTTAAATTTGCTCCTCAAAATCCAAAAGATATTATTGCAACTGTTACGGCTCTTACGGCAAAAACTATTGCAAATTCTTATGAAAGATTTATTTATCCAAATGTTGGAATTCATGAAGCGGTAATTTGCGGAGGAGGAGCTTATAACAAAACATTGATGAAATATTTACGAACTTATCTTCCATCCTATATTGATTTAAAAACTTGTGAAGATTATGGAATTTCTAATAATTTTAAAGAAGTTATGGCATTTGCATTGCTTGGATATTGTACTTATTATGGAATTCCAAACAATTTACCTTGTTGTACAGGAGCTAAGAAAAGAGTTGTTATGGGAAAATTAACATATTAATTTTACTTATTTTACTAGCTAAAATTATCTGTTTGTTATAATATTATTAGGCTATAAAAACACAAGGATATAAATATATGAAATACTCCAAATATTCAGCAGTAGTAATCGGTAGTGGTATCGCAGGGTTATATTCTGCTTTGAAACTTGAACAACAGTTGGATTTACCGGACGGAATTTTACTTATAACCAAATCAGAATTGGGTGAAAGTAATTCTTATTATGCGCAAGGTGGAATGGTTGCGGTTTTAAAAAGTAATAAAAATGATTCCGTATCTTCACATGTTGCGGATACAATCAAAGCCGGTGCAGGTTTGAGTGAACTGAATACAATAAAATTTATCAGTGAAAATTCTGATAAAGTTGTTAAAGATTTGCTTACTTTTGGAGTTGAATTTGATAGAGATGAAAATGGTAATTTTACTTTAACAAAAGAAGCAGCGCATTCTGTAAATAGAATTTTGCATTCAGGTGGAGATGCAACAGGCAGAGAAATGGAAATTGCATTATGCCACACATTGCAAAATCATAAGAATATAAAAGTTTATGAAAATTCTTTAGCAGTTGATTTGTTAGTTGAAAATAATACTTGTGACGGTGTAGTTGTTTTACATGAAGAAAATAATGAATACGAAACGGTTTATTGCAAAACTTTGATACTTGCAACAGGTGGCTTAGGTCAATTATACAAATATACAACCAATCCGGTTGGTGCAACCGGTGATGGTTTTGCTCTTGCATATAATGTTGGAGCTGAATTGCAAGATATGGAATTTGTTCAATTCCACCCGACAGCTTTGGCTTTTGATGATAAAAAAAATCATAACAGATTTTTGATTAGTGAAGCCGTAAGGGGGGAGGGTGCAAAACTTTGCAACAAAGATAGAGTTCAATTTATGTATAAATATGATGAGAGAAAAGAACTTGCCCCTCGTGATATTGTTGCCCGTTCTATTTTCCAAGAAATGAAAGCAACTAATACAACTAATGTTTATCTTGATACATCAGATATTCCGAAAGATAAATTGTTGAAAAGATTTCCTACGATTGCAAAAAAATGTTTAGAACATGGAATTGATATAACAAAAGATTTAATTCCTGTTGCTCCTGCGGCTCACTATTTTATGGGAGGAGTTAAAACTAACTTGAAAGGTGAAACTTCAATCAAAGGTTTGTATGCGATTGGTGAAGTTTCTTCAACAGGTTTGCATGGGGGCAATAGACTTGCTAGTAATTCATTATTGGAATGTGTTGTTTGTGCTTACGAAGTTGCAGAATTTTTGAGAAATTCTGATTTATCTTTTGAAATTCCAAAGAGTGAAAATTTTGACAAAATTATTTCAAAATACGGAATATCTTGTGAAGAAAAGAAAATTGATGTTCAAAACCTAAAATCAAAACTAAAGGATTTGATGTGGAACAATGTTGGAATTTATAGAAACGAGAAATCCTTGAATGATGCAATAGATGGGTTGAATGAATTGGAAAAAGAATTTCCTAAACAAGATAAATATTCATCTAAAGAGGAATATGAATTTAAAAATATGTTGATTAGTGCAAGATTGATTGTCAAATCAGCAATTCGCAGAAAAGAATCAAGAGGCGCTCATTATAGAACAGACTATCTTGAAACAAACGAAGTTTGCGAACACAGTATTTTATCAAAAAGAAAAGGAGAATTGAGTTTTGCTAAGTAATATTTATGTTGAAGAACATGTAAAATCAGCTTTGATGGAAGATATCGGATTTGGCGATGTAACAACTGAAAGTATTGTTGGAGAAGACAAAATTTTCAATGCTTCTCTTGTTTCAAGATGTGAGGGTATTATTTGCGGACTTGATGTTTTTAAAACAGTGTTCAAACTTTTGTCTGACAAAGTTCACATTGAATTGCTATTTAAAGATGGTGATAAAATTAAAAAAGGTGATGTTCTTGCAAAATTAACAGGTCCTGGAAAGTATTTGTTATTGGGCGAAAGGGTTTCACTAAACTATATTCAAAGAATGAGTGGAATTGCAACCGAAACTCACAAATATCAATCAGCAATTGGTGAACTTCCTTGCAAAATTGTTGATACAAGAAAAACTACTCCAAATTTTAGAGCTTTTGAAAAATATTCTGTAAAAGTTGGTGGTGGTGCTTTGCATAGATTCAATTTGTCAGATTGCGCAATGATTAAAGATAACCATATTCAAGTTGCAGGTTCTGTTACAAATGCAGTTAAAATGGTTAAAGCAAATTTATCTCATGCTCATAAAGTTGAACTTGAATGTGACACTTTAAAGCAAGTAAAAGAAGCTCTGCCTTTGGGGGTAGATATTATTATGCTTGATAATATGGATTTAGATACAATGAAAACTGCTGTGAAATTAATTGACCATAAAGCGATTGTTGAAGCAAGTGGAAATGTTAGATTAGAAACAGTCAGAGCAATTGCAGAATGTGGTGTTGATATTATTTCATCTAGTGCAATTGTTGCTAAAGCTCCAACCCTTGATATCGCATTAGATATGTAATTTTATTAACCGTAAGAATCTCCAAATGAGCCTTAAACCTTAATTTTTCATTAAGATTAAGTTATCTTGTTATGTTTATGCTAAACTCTTTGTAAGACATTACAAACTTGGAGAGGTATATTAATAATGAATTGGCTAGTAAAGCTTTTGGGCGATCCTAACGAAAAAAAAGTTAAATCTATGATGGGGATTGTCGAACATATAAACGCATTAGAACCTGAATTCGCAAAATTAACTGATGATGAATTGCGGGCTAAAACTCAAGAATTCAAAGATATTTTGGCAAAACGTCCAACATCTAAGAATTTTAAAGAAGATTTAAAACTCGAAAAAGCTGCATTAGATAAACTTTTACCGGAAGCTTTCGCAACTGTTAGAGAAGCCGGTAAACGTGTTTTGAATATGCGACATTTTGATGTTCAGTTGATTGGTGGATATTTCTTGCATAATGGTCATATTGCAGAAATGAGAACCGGTGAAGGTAAAACTTTGGTTGCAACTTTGCCTGCTTACCTTAATGCTTTGACTGGCAAAGGTGTTCACGTAATTACTGTAAATGATTACCTAGCAAAGCGTGATAGCGAATGGATGGGTAAAATTTATAAATTTTTGGGTTTAACTGTTGGTGTTGTTCTTTCAAATGGTGAGGGCGCAAGAAATTTTGAAAATAAAAAACACGCATATCAATGCGATATCACTTACGGTACAAATAACGAATTCGGTTTTGATTATTTGAGAGATAATATGGCAAGCAGTGTTGAAATGCTTGTTCAAAGACCTTTTAATTATGCAATTATTGATGAAGTTGATAGTATTTTGATTGATGAAGCAAGAACACCGTTGATTATCAGTGGGCGTTTAGCTCAATCTGCAGAAACTTATCAACTTATGGCAAAAATTGCTCCTCAACTTCAAAAAGATGTTGATTATACCGTAGATGAAAAAAATAAAAATGTTATTTTAACAGAAGAGGGTATCGACCATGCGCAAGATTTAATCGGTATTAAAGACTTGTTTGATATTCATACTCAATATGCACATCACTTGTTACAAGCATTGAAAGCGAAAGAATTATTCGTTAGAGATACTGATTATGTTGTGAAAAATGGCGAAGTTATGATTGTTGATGAATTCACCGGACGTTTGATGGAGGGAAGACGTTGGTCTGACGGTCTTCACCAAGCGGTTGAAGCTAAAGAAGGTGTAGAAATTCAAGACGAAACTCAAACTCTGGCAAGTATCACATTCCAAAACTTGTTCAGATTGTACCCTAAACTTTCCGGCATGACAGGTACAGCAATGACTGAAGAAGCTGAATTCGGTAAAATTTATAACCTTGAAGTTACAACAATTCCAACTAACAAACCGGATATAAGAATAAATTATCCTGACGTAATTTATAAGTCCGAAGTTCAAAAATATTTAGCTGTTGTAGATGATATTTTAGCTCAACACAAACTTGGACGACCTGTTTTGGTTGGTACGATTAGTATTGAAAAATCTGAATATGTTTCTGCTCTACTTAGACAAAGGGGAATTAAACACAACGTATTAAACGCAAAACATCACGAAAAAGAAGCTCATATTATTGCCCAAGCCGGTAGATATGGTGCAGTTACTATTGCAACCAATATGGCTGGTCGTGGTACCGATATTCTTTTAGGTGGTAATGCTGAATATCTTGCAAAAGCAGAACTTGATGAAAATGGAATTGATGAGTCAAATCCAAATTACGAAACATTGAAAAAAGAAGCTTTAGATAGAGCAAGAAAAATTACAGAATCAGAACATGACAAAGTTGTTGCAGCCGGTGGCTTACACGTAATTGGAACAGAACGTCACGAATCACGTCGTATTGATAACCAGTTGAGAGGTCGTGCTGCTCGTCAAGGAGACCCAGGGTCAACAAGATTTTTCTTGTCACTAGAAGATAACTTGATGAGAATATTCGGCGGGGAAAAAATTACTCAACTTATGACTGCATTGAATGTTCCGGAAAATATGGCGATTGATTCTCCATTGATTACAAAACGAATTCAATCAGCACAGAAAAAAGTTGAAACTTTCCACTTTGATATGAGAAAATCTGTTCTTGAATACGATGATGTTATGAATATTCAGAGAGAAAAATTCTATCATCAAAGAAGAAAAGTTTTGGCGGGAGAAGGTTTGTATGAAGATATTCTTTATATGATGGAAAGAGAAGTTGACAGACTTATGCGTAGTTACATTTCTCCAGAACAAAAAGTTGAAGAATATGTTTATGATGATTTAGTTACAATGATTAAAGAACTTCATTCAACAGTTCCGCAACTTGCTTCAACGTTTGATGTCGCGGATATTCAAAATATGCGTTTTGAACCAATGTATAACAAGATTAAAGATTTTGTTATTGATGCTTATAAAAACCACGAAATTGAGATTATCAACTTCTATAACCAAGTTGTAACAGATTACAATGCAGGTTATGAACTTCAAGAACCTTTTGCACCACATAATATTGTTAGACAACTAGAAAAAGATGTTCTTTTGAAAGTTGTAGATAGCAAATGGATTGACCACTTGCATAATATTGATATGTTACGTGATGGTATTGGTTTGAGAGCTTATGGACAAAAAGATCCATTGATTGAATATAAAAAAGAAGCTTATGACATGTTTAATAATATGATGTACGAAATTCAAAGTGATACTGTTAAACACTTGTTCAGAACAAAATTCGGAATTCAAGTTGTTAATAACCAACCGGAAGAACCTGTTGAAGCTCCAAATAATGAACAAGAAGAAGGTTAGATTGTAATAATATAGATAAAAATAAAAAGCATGTTTTAAAAATTGAAACATGCTTTTTTATTTTTCACATTGTTTTATTTATCTTAATTTAAAAAAATTTTCTCTTGACTGATAGTTGCTATCAAGTTGTAAAATATAGGAAAGTCGAGTTTGATAGTTTAAAAAAGGAGAAAAACATGATTTTAGACAAAGTTAATACACCAGATGATGTTAAAAAACTTTCTATCAGCGAAATGAATTCTTTGGCTGATGAAATGAGAAAACTTATTATAAAAAAAGTTAATACTATCGGTGGGCACATGGGGCCTAATTTAGGTATTATTGAAGCTACTATTGCTATGCATTATGTATTCAATTCCCCTGTTGATAAAATTGTTTTTGATGTTTCTCACCAATGTTATCCTCACAAAATTCTTACAGGAAGAAAAGAAGGATTTACAAATCCTGACAATTATATGAAATACACTGGTTATACCGCTCCGGAAGAAAGTGAACATGATTTGTTCAAAGTTGGTCACACTTCAACTTCTGTAAGCTTGGCTTGTGGTGTAGCGAAAGCAAGAGATTTGAAAGGTGAAAAATTCAATGTAATCGCTCTTATCGGTGATGGTTCTCTTAGCGGAGGTGAAGCGCTTGAGGGCTTAGATAATGCTGCAACTTTAAAGAGTAACTTTATTGTTGTTGTTAATGATAATGACATGTCTATTGCTGAAAACCATGGCGGACTTTATTCAAACTTAAAGTTACTAAAAGAAACAAAAGGACAAGCTGAATGTAATTTCTTCAAATCTTTAGGTTTTGAATATTTCTATCTTGAAGAAGGGAATAATATTGAAAAACTTATTGAAGCATTTAAAAAAGTTAAAGATGCTAATCACCCTGTAGTTTTGCATATTCATACTCAAAAGGGACACGGTTTGAAAGTTGCGGAAGAAAATAAAGAAGCTTTCCACTGGATTATGCCGGGGACTTTAGATAAAATAGAAAACAATGAATCAACTCCGGTTGTAGAAGATTATAATTCAATAACTAACAAATTTATCTTAGATAAAGTCAAAGAAGATAAGACTGTTATCGCAGTTAATGCTGCAACTCCTGGGGTATTTGGTTGGGATAAAGAATTTAGAGAAAAATTAGGCAATCAATATACTGATGTTGGTATTGCAGAAGAGCATGCTATGGCTTATTCTTCCGCATTAGCAAAGAGCGGAGCTAAACCAATTTTTGCAGTTATGAGTTCATTTATTCAAAGAACTTACGACCAAATGTCACAAGATTTAGCACTAAATAATTCTCCATTGACGATGCTTGTATATTGGGGCGGATTATCAGGAGCTGATGCTACTCACTTGTGTTCATTTGATATTCCGTTAGTTTCAAATATTCCGAACATTGTTTATTTATCTCCGGCAACAAAGGAAGAATACCTTGCAATGCTTGAATATTCACTAAATCAAACTCAATACCCTATTGCAATTAGAGTTCCGTTAGCTTTAGTATCGAGTGGGGTTAAAGATACAACGGATTATTCAATATTGAATAAATTTAAAGTTGAATCTAAGGGTGAAAAAGTGGCTATTCTTGGTTTAGGTAATTTCTTAGGCTTGGCTAAAGATGTTAAAGAAGAATTGAAAAAACGATTCGGTTTTGAATCTACTGTTATTAATCCAAAATTTATTTCTGGTGTTGATAAAGAGCTTTTGGAAGAATTAAAACAAAATCACAAATTGGTTATTACTTTGGAAGATGGTCAGTTAGATGGTGGTTTTGGCGAAAAGATTTCAAGATTTTATGCTGATTCAGATATGAAAGTTTTGAATTTTGGTGGTAAAAAAGAATTCACCGACAGAACTCCTTTAGATGAATTATACAAACGTTATCACTTGACAAAAGAACTTATTGCAGAAGATGTAAAAAAAGTTTTTGGATAATAATATGTATAAAAAAATAATCACTAGTATAATGATATTTTTAAGTTTGTTGCAAGGGTGTATTGCCCTTGCAACAAACAATCATGAGGATAAAATTATGACAAGAGAAGAAATTTGTAAAGACAATTTTAGAAAACTTTTTGGCGGCGAAGCTTTGCCAAAGACAGGGAATGATGCTGAAATGATGAATATTCTACAAAAATACATTTTTGGCGAAGTTTTCACAATTGGGAATTTGGATATGAAGACAAGAGAAATGATTACGGTTGTATCTTTGTCTGTTCAACAAACTCTCCCACAGTTGAAAGCACATATCAATGCAGCATTAAATGTTGGTGTTACTCCTATTGAACTTAGAGAGGCTATTTATGAATGCGCTCCATTCATTGGTTTCCCTAAAACATTGAATGCAATTGGTGTAATGAATGAAGTGTTCAAGGAACGTGGAATAGAAACTCCTATTGCAAATCAAACAACTACAACCGAAAGTGATAGATTTGAAAAAGGAAAGGCTATTCAAGAACCGATTTATTCAGATGAAATTAAACAAATGTTGAAAGGTCTTCCTGATAATATGGGTGATGAAGTTGCAAGATTATTAACTGAAGTTTGTTTTGGCGATTTTTACACAAGAACAGGTTTAGATTTAAAAACCAGAGAACTTTTGACTATTGTAATTCTTACAACTACAGGCAATACTCAAACCTTGAAAAGCCACATAATAGGCAATTTGAAAGTTGGTAATGATGAAAAAACTATCGCAGCTGCAATTATTCAGACAATGCCTTATGTTGGTTTTCCGAATGCAATTGCTGCATTAAAAGTTTTGAAAGAAGCTCAAAAATAAAAATAGATTAAAGTAAAAAACGACGGAAGAAAATCCGTCGCTTTTTATTATTTTATACTGCTTCTGTTTCGACTTGGTGGTTGTTCATTGGATTCCAACCGTCTTTCAAGTTGTTTTTGATAAGATTTTGATAATATTTTTCTTTATAATTTAATAAATCCATTTGTTGTTGAAGTTCAAGCATTTGTTGTTCAGCTTTTAGTTTTGTAGCTTGAATAATTCCGTATCTTTCAGGGATTGTAGAATCTCCTTTTATGCACAAATCAATGTATCTTTTGATTGCTTTATTTTCAGTTCCAACAGCTCTTAAACATTTTACAATTCTAACCCAGTCTAAATCATTGTCTGAAAAAAGTCGGATATTATTTTCGTTTCTTTTTATAAATGGGAAAAATCCGCTTTTTGCCCAAAAACGAAGAGTATGTTCTGATATATCCATTTTTTTTGCGACTTCTTTAATTGTGTACATAAAAGCCTCCTTTAATTATATTTTAGCATAGAAAAAATCTCGTATGTTTAGATTATATATTTAAAGTTTTGGATAAATTTGCCGACATGACAAATGGCAATTTAAAAACTTGCAAGGAGCATCTTATGTTTAATTCTGTGAACAATCCTTTTGGACAAAGAATTGAATCTGCAATCTCTACCGGTCAGGAGAAAAGACAAAACCAACAAAACCAACAACAAAATGAAGAAAAAAAATATCTTGAAAATGATGACAAAGACGAAGTTAAAATCGGAGGTTTATCGATTTTGACAGAAGATGAAATCATTTCTATGACTAAAGTTTATATTGAAAAATTGAAATCTGAAAACGAAAGTAACGAAAAAGTTCTAAAAAAATTAGATAAATTTTTAGAAAAATTTGACGTGAAAAAATTCATGAAACGAAACCCGAATATGACCAGTCCGGATTTTCACATGGTTATGTATAACGAAACTTGTGGTTTGTTACAATAAATTATCTATAATTAACTGCTTCTTTTAACAATTGATCTGAAGATTTTGAAGAACCTCTGTTTGTATTTTCATTATGCCCCGGAAGACAAGCAGACGGCGGCAAAACTTTTACTGCCGTAACATATTGAGTTCCGTTAACAAGTTTAGAATTTGTTGCTTTTATTGCAAAAGTGAAAACATCTTGCCCCCATTTGTTAGGACCTTTGCGACCATTAACATCAATTGCAAATTGTGTTAAAGAATGATTATCATCTGTAAATAGAATCATACTGTTATCCAAAACGTAAGCATGACCTTTGGTTAAGTCTGTAAAACAAGAATCTTCTTGTGGGCTTGGATAATTGTCATTATCTGGAACGCAACCTTCTTCTCTTGGATTTTCTTGACAAAATCTTGTTGCTCCCATTGCTCTAACAAATTTGTTTTCTAGAGCTCCGCATTGTTGGGCCGTTGCACCTAAATTATCTAAATCTGCAATTGATAGGCCATAGGTATTAACATCAGTTTTAGATGGGCTTGTATAACAATTATAAATCTGTCCATCATCAACAGTGATACTTTGTAATGCTGATTCCATTTTAGAATAAGCTGTTTTGAATTCCGCAAGTCTTGCTTTCTGCTGAATAGAAGTCCCAACAGTTGAGAGTGTCATTGTTGCAATGAAACCTATTAATGTAAGAGTTACCATGATTTCTGATAGAGTAAATGCAGATTTTTTATTTTTATTCCAATTCATATTCACCAATCCCATACACTTATTTTAACATGTTTTTGGGGTGTCGTCAATGGTGATAAAAAATGACGAGTTGTTAGTTTTGTGCTAATTTATATTTATAAGAAACAGGTAAATTATGGTTGATAAAATAAAAGTTAGAGGAGCGAGAGTTCACAATTTAAAGAATATTGATGTTGATATTCCATTGAATAAAATTGTAGGAATTGCAGGTGTTTCGGGTTCAGGTAAATCTTCTTTGGCACTCGGAGTTTTGTATTCTGAGGGTTCAAGGAGATATTTAGAAGCTCTTTCAACTTATACCAGACGAAGAATGACACAGGCCGAAAAAGCTTTGGTTGATGAAATTTTATATGTTCCGGCTGCACTTGCACTTCATCAAAGACCGGCGGTTCCTGGGGTTAGAAGTACATTTGGTACCGGAACAGAACTTTTAAACAGTTTAAGGCTGATGTTTTCAAGACTTGCAAGTCACATTTGCCCTAATGGTCATTATGTAGAACCGAGTTTAGCTGTTGCAGCTGAGCAGGAATTAGTTTGCCCTGAGTGTGGAAAACATTTTTATGCCCCTTCAGCTGAAGAATTGGCTTTTAATAGTCAAGGAGCTTGCAAAACTTGTGGCGGAACAGGGATTGTACGAACAGTGGATAAATCAACTTTAGTACCTGATGATTCTTTAACGATAGATGAGGGTGCTGTTGCGCCTTGGGGCACTTTGATGTGGTCACTAATGACAGATGTTTGTCGTGAAATGGGTGTTAGAACAAATATTCCGTTCAAGGATTTGACTGATAAAGAAAAAGATATTGTTTATAATGGACCTGCGGAAAAGAAACATATTTTTTACAAGGCAAAAAATACAAACCAAGCCGGAGAACTTGATTTTACTTATTACAATGCAGTTTATACTGTTGAAAATGCTCTATCAAAAGTTAAAGACGAAAAGAGCATGAAACGAGTTGAAAAGTTCTTGAAACAAGACATTTGTCCTGATTGCCATGGGACAAGATTATCTGAAAAAGCCAGAACCCCAAAACTTATGGGGCTTACACTTGATAAAGTTTGTGAAATGACACTATCAGATGTTGTTGAATGGGTCAAAAAAGTTCCTCAATCTTTGCCAAAAGAAATGGTACCAATGGCGGAAAGTATTTGCGATTCTTTTCAGTCTGTTGCAAAAAGGCTTATTGATTTAGGTTTGGGGTATTTAACACTTGATAGAGCAGCTTCAACATTGTCAACAGGAGAAAGGCAGAGAATGCAACTTGCAAGGGCGGTGCGAAACAGAACAACAGGAGTTTTGTATGTTCTTGATGAGCCGTCAATCGGTTTGCACCCATCAAATATTGTCGGGCTTCGTGGAGTTTTGCACGATTTGATTGATGACGGAAATTCTGTTATTTTGGTTGACCATGATGTCCAGATTTTGAAAGATTCAGACTGGATTATTGAAATGGGGCCTCAAGCAGGTGTAAATGGCGGTTATGTTGTAGCAGAGGGTACAATTCCTGAAATTATCAATAGCAAAAAATCTATTATTGGAGGTTTTTTGTCTGATAAAGAAGAAGTGAAAATTCGTGAAAATATTTCACCGGATTTGATGTTTGAAAATGGTAAAATTCATTTAGAAACAAATTCTATTCATACTGTTAAACCTCTAAAAATCGACATTCCAAAAGGAAGATTGACCGTTGTTACAGGGGTTTCCGGATCTGGTAAAACTACTATGGTTTTAGAAAGTCTTGTACCGGCACTTGAGTTTTTGGCATCTCAAAAGAAAATGCCTGAACATATTGTGAAGATTGAAGCAGACGAAATTAAGCAAGTAAAACTTATTGACGCAACTCCGATTGGGATAAATATTCGTTCAACTGTTGCAACTTATGCAAATATTCATGATGAACTCCGCAAAATTTTTGCAAAACTTCCAAAATCAAAAGAAAACAAATACAAATCAGGTGATTTTTCATATAATACCGGAAAATTAAGATGTCCGGTATGTGACGGAACTGGAGTAATTAATCTAGATGTTCAATTTTTACCAGATGTTGAAATTCCGTGTCCTGAGTGTGGAGGTTCAAGATATTCAAAAATAGTTGAGAGTATAAAATACAAGGGTAATTCTCTTGCAAAACTTATGTCAATGGACGTGAATACGGCAATTGATGCTTGTGAAGATTTAAAATTAGTTCAACAGAGATTGCAGGTTTTAAAAGATTTAGGACTGGGGTATTTGACACTGGGGGAAGCTACTCCAAGTTTATCAGGTGGAGAAGCTCAAAGGTTAAAACTTGCTAGTGAGATGAGAAAGGCTCAATCAGAATCTGTATTTGTGTTTGATGAACCCACAATCGGACTTCACCCGTTAGATGTTCGTACTTTATTGAACGTATTCCAAACTTTGATTGATAATGGCGCAACAGTTGTTGTTATTGAGCACGATTTAGATGTTATAAAGAATGCAGATTATATTATTGATATGGGGCCAGATGGCGGAAATTCCGGAGGGGAGGTGATTTTTAACGGTACCCCATCAGAACTTCGTAATTGTAAAATTTCTAAAACGGCAAGATTTTTATAGTTCCAAAAGCTTTCTCTATGTTTGTAGTATAATTGATTTATGAATTTAGATAGCCGAATTGATAGTATTTTATCGCCTGTTGCGAATAAAATTTCAGGATTAATTTTTTCACATGTAACTATTCACGGAGTTCGTGTGGAGTTTTTGATTTTGTTATTAATGATTGCTGCATTGTATTTTACAATCAGAACAAGATTTATCGGGTTTTGGGGCTTTAAACATGCAATTGATTTGATTACCAAAAAATATAAACACGAAGATATTTTAAAAAAGAAAAAACATGGAGAAGTTTCATCTTTTCAAGCTTTAACAGCAACTATTTCAGCCTCTGCCGGCATGGGAAATGTTGTAGGTTCTGCTTTGGCGGTTTCTGTTGGTGGCCCTGGGGTAATTTTTTGGATGATGATTGCCGGAGTTTTTTCAATGGCATTGAAGTTTGCTGAAGTTCTTTTGGGTATAAAATTCAGACAAATTAATAAAGACGGTTCATCATCTGGTGGTCCAATGTACTATATTATCAATGGTTTGCGCGCAGAGTGGATTAAACCATACACTCCATATCTTGCAAAAATCTATGCAGTATGTTGCGTCTTTGCGATGATTGGCGGTTGGAATTTATTCCAAATTAATGCAATTACAACTCAAATTTCAAATGTTACAGGGTTATTTTCAAATGAAAGATGGATTTTCGGTTTAATTGTTGCAACGATTACTTATGTTACAGTAATTGGCGGAATTAAAGCTATTGGAAAATTTACATCTAAAGTTACACCTGTAATGTGTACATTGTATGTGTTTTCTGCTTTTATAATTTGCTTGTTAAATATTCAGCATGTTCCACATACAATTTGTTTAATCTTGAAAGAGGCTTTCAAGCCGCAAGCTATGATTTCTGGTGGCATTTGGGGTTGTATGTTATGGGGATTCAGACGTGCAATGTTTGCAAATGAAGCAGGTTTAGGTACTGCGCCAATTGCTTTTTCTGCTGTTAGAACAAGCAAACCTGTTGCGCAAGCTTTTATTGCAATGTTACAACCGTTTGTTGATACTGTTATTGTTGGAGCTGCTACTGCATTTATTATTGTTGTAACCGGTGCATATATGAATGCTACGGGTATTGAGGGGATTGAATTAACCTCAAAAGCATTTGCAACTGTTTGTCCGTTCTTCCCTGTCTTATTGACGTTTATGGCTGCTTGCTTTGTTTTATCCACAATGCTTTGCGGTTCATATTACGGAACAAAAAGCTGGACATTCTTGTTTGGTGAATCTAAATTTACAACAAGAACATTCCAAATAATTTACTGTTTATTTATCGTAATCGGTTCTGCTATGAATTTGAAAAGTGTAGTAAATTTGTCAGATGCTTTCACTTTATTTCTTGCAGTTCCTAATTTGATTGCAGTATTTTTATTATCTGATATAATAATGAAAGAATTAAAAAGATATTGTAAAAAATACAATATCGGTTATTTTAAAAAGTTAAATGAAACTAAATAACTTAATGAGGAGAGAGTAGTAAATGATTAAAAAAGGCTGTTTAGATATACTTCAGTCAAAGTGCGAAAATTGTACAGATTGTGTATTAGCAAAAACTCGTAAAAATGTGGTTTTTTCTGACGGAAATCCGGAAACTGCAAGAATTGTTTTGATTGGTGAAGCTCCTGGAGAAAATGAAGATGAAACAGGTAAACCATTTGTAGGCAGAGCCGGTCAATTGTTAAACAAATTCTTAGAAGAAGCAGGAATTTCTAGAGAAGAAGATTTGTATATTATCAACACCGTAAAATGCAGACCTCCAGAAAACAGAGTTCCGACAGATGTTGAAAAAGCTCTTTGCGAAAGATTTTTAACTGCGCAAATTGATATTATGAATCCGCAAGCAATTATTTTTTGCGGTGCAACAGCTTTAAAATCATTTTGGAAAGATAAAAAAGTTCAAATTTCAAAAGTTAGAGGAAATTGGTTTGATGTAACAATTAATGGAAAAACATATAAAGCTATGGCTATTTTCCACCCATCATACTTGTTGAGAAACCACTCAATGGAAGAAGGGTCACCAAGAAGATTGATGCAAGAAGATTTAGCAAAAATTAAATCTGAAATCTTGGGCGATAGACAGGTGTGTTCCTCCTCCAACCCTTTCTCTAAGGAAATGGCTATGGTCTAATAATAATTTGAAATTTATTACATATTCAAGAAAAGAAGCGGTTAAGTCATAACCGTTTCTTTTTTACTTAAAATATTAAAAAAAAATAAATTTCCCTTGTGAATTTAGTTTGATACTTTATAATGAATGTATATAATAATGTTGTGAAGGGAAAAATTATGACACATAAAAATTCAAATCCGTTTAGTAATGACGATGTAATTAAAGATGAAAACAAAGAAGTAGAATCTTCTGAAACTGAAACTAAAACAGAAGAAGAAGCAAAAGATACTTCGGACAAAAAAGATGAGTCAAAAAATGAAGAATATTCAAAATTAAAAGCAGATTACGACAAATTGAATCAGCAATATGTTCGTTTAGCTGCTGACTTTGACAACTTTAGAAAACGTCAAGAACAAGAACGTGAAAATTTAATTAAATATGGAACAGAATCAGCTTTGAAAAAAATGATTGAAGTTCTTGATAATTTTGAACGTGGTCAAAAAGCATTGGAAAATGTTGATGATTGCGAAAAAGTTAAAGAAAGTTTTAACCTTGTACATAAACAAGTTCATGAAGCATTATCAAAACTTGGACTTGAAGAGATTAAAGCTGTAGGTGAAGAGTTTGACCCTAATTTCCATGAAGCAGTTATGCAAACTCCAACAAGTGAACACCCAGAACATACTGTAATCAATGAATTACAAAAAGGATATAAATTAGGCGATAAAGTTCTAAGACCTACACTTGTAAATGTTGCAACTGCCGAATAGTTACAGATTTGAGGATTTAAAAGGAAGTATTAAAAGAAAATGGCAGATTACTACGAAATATTAGGCGTTACAAAAGAGGCGACCAAAGAAGAAATAAAAGTAGCTTTTAGACAAAAAGCAAGAAAATTACACCCAGATGTAAATAAGGCTCCAGACGCTGAGGAACGATTCAAAGAACTTGGCAAAGCTTACGAAACATTATCTGATGATAACAAAAGAGCAACTTATGACAGGTATGGTGAAGACGGCTTGAAAAATGCCGGTTTTGATACCAATGGACCTTTCGCAGGTGGTTTTGGCGATATCAATGATATTTTCGAAAGCTTTTTCGGCGGTTTTGGTGGCTTTGGCTTTGGTGGTGGCGGAGTTGACCCAAATGCACCTCAACGTGGTGACGATTTAAGATATGATGTTAAATTGAAATTTGAAGAAGCTGTTTTTGGTATTAACAAAGAAATAAAATTTGACCACCTTGAAACTTGTCCTGATTGCCATGGAACAGGTGCTGAAGCTGGTACTCAAAAGAAAACTTGCCCTCAATGTAATGGTTCTGGACAGGTTAAAACAGTGACAAGAACTCCACTTGGTAATTTTGCTCAAATCACTACTTGTCCGCATTGTAAAGGTACTGGGCAAGTTATTGACAAACCTTGCAAAACTTGTAAGGGGCACGGACAAATTAATAAAGAAAAGAAAGTCGAAATTAAAATTCCGGCTGGTGTTGACAATATGTCAAAAATCCGTGTTTCTAAAGAGGGAGATTGCGGAATTAATGGTGGACCAAACGGCGATTTGTTTGTAGTAATTCACGTTGAACCGTCAAATTATTACAAACGTGATGGAATAAATGTATTTACGGAACTTGAAATTTCTCCTGCACAAGCGGTTGTTGGTGATGTTATCTCAATCAAAACACTTGATGGTGAAAAAAATATTCAAATTCCTGCGGGTTCTCAACATGGAAATCTTCTAAAAATCAAAGGGGCAGGAATTCCAATTATTACAAGACCATCTCAACGTGGTGATCATATTGTAGTTTTGAAGATTAAAGTTCCAACAAAATTGAGCGACGAGGAAAAAGTCCTTTACCAAAAATTGTACGAAATTCAAACAGGCAAAAAACCTCAAAAATCAATTATGTCAAAAGTTAAAGGAGTTTTTAAATAATATGCGCAAATTGTTGTTAACTTTAATATTATGTTTGTTTTCTGGCGGAATGGCTTTTGCTGAACAAGTTCCGACTGACATTCAAGACTTTGTGAATAAATCTTTTCCAAATACAAATTTCAGATTTGACGGAGTGGTAATTCTTCCTGATAATACAATGTATTTGCCGATTTTTCCTGCTAAAGTTCAAAATGTTGATAAAATCGGAATAAAAACAACTTATCCGTCAAATGAAACTTTGAAACAAAAACCGGATATGGTGATTTTTAACAACAATTATTCGCTTTTAAAAGTGATAAATACAAATGGCAAGAAAACTGTAATAAATATGCTAAATCCACCTGACGAAATTCAATCAGGACTTTTGCCGCAAGATATTTTACTTCCAAAGGGTCTTGTTATTCCTGAAACATTAAAAGGTATTATTGGTGATATTGATGTTTCAACAACCCAAGACACAGGTTTGAGAATTAACAATCCTAAAAACAAAACTAAGAAAAACGCAGTTACACCTGTTGAACAGTTGAATAACAAAACTTTTTACATCGCATCTGGAAGAAATAAAAATATCCAAGTTATAAGTTCAAATTCCAAAACTCCGGAATATACACTTGAACAAGACGGAATTATCAATGATATGAAGTGTTATAACGGTGAGTTTTTGCTTGTTACTTATTTTGACTCTAAAACATTGAATGTTATTTCTTTGAAAGATGAAAAAGTTATCAAAGAAGTTCATTTTGATGTTGTTCCAGAGCAAATTGTTATTGATAACAACAATAAAATTGCGTATGTTTCAGCCGGTTCAAATTCAAGTATCTATATTCTAAATCTTGAAACAATGACCTTGAAAAAACAATTAAAAATCAACGGAATGTGCGAGAAATTAACACTTTCTGAAGATGGAACAAAGATGTTTTATGTTGATAGAAACAAAAACGATATCTGGGCAATTGAACTTGATAACAATTATTTGTTAAAAAATATTGGAAGTTTTCCTAATATTTCAAAAATTGCCTATGTGAATGGTAAAATTTACATTATTAGCCGAACCCAAAACAGATTAGCAATTGTTGATTACGAAACAATGGGCTTGATGTCTGAGTTGGAAGTTTGCGAAAAACCTGTGGATATGTATGTTCACAATGGTGAATTGTATATCTTAGGTGCTGCAGAAAATTTGGTTGAAGTTCTAAACACGCAAGATGATGTTATCACAGATAAGTTTTTCTTGAATACAAATGCATTCGCAACAAATATTTCTCCAATCGAAAATACAGATATGATAATGATTACCAATGCTCGTTCAGGTCTTTATTCAGTGATTGATACAACAAGTAAAGATATTGTGAAAACAAGTCCTTTAGATGTTCCTGTTCGAACAATAGTAATTACAAATAAGGTGAAAACAATAAAATGATAATTGATACATTTGATACAACAACACAAGGAGTTTTAAAAGAACTTGAAAAGACGCAAAAACAGTTTTGGAACATTTCTCGTCCAACGGCTGAATTTTTGTACAATTTAATAGTTGATTCAAAATCCAAAAGTGTTGTTGAAGTTGGGACATCAAATGGTTATTCTGGAATTTGGCTTGGCAAGGCTTTGAAAAAAACAGGTGGAAAACTTACCACTATTGAGTTTTATGACAAAAGACTTGATGTAGCCAAAGAAAACTTCCAAAAATGTGGAGTTGCAGACATTATTGATACCCGAAAAGGCGATGCCGCAACCATTTTGGAATATTTACCGGAAGCCTTTAGGATTGATTTTGCATTTGTTGATGCAAATAAAGCCCAATATATCAAATTTTTCCACCTAATTGAACCACATTTGAATGTTGGTGGTTACATAGCTTGCGATAATGTAATCTCGCATGCTGCAAAGGTTCAGACATTTATAGATGATATAAATGCTAATCCCAATTATGAAAATGTTGTTTTGCCATTGCCTGCTGGTTTGTCACTGGCAAAAAAACTAAGATAATTTCATGTGTTTATTTTAAAAAAGGAGAAAAAAATGAGTGAAGATTGTATTTTTTGTAAAATAATAAACGGTGATTTTGGAACAGAATTTGTATATGAAACTGAAAATACGGTTGTTTTCAATGACATACACCCCAAAGCACCAGTTCACATGTTAGTATGTCCTAAAAAGCATATCGCCTCCTTAAATGAACTTGAAGATAAAGAATTAATGGCAGAACTTTTACAAACAGTAAAAGATGCTGCAAAAAAAGCCGGCTTAAAATCTTATAAAACCCAAATTAACACAGGAAAAGAAGCAGGACAGGAAGTTTTCCATTTGCATATCCATGTTATGGGCAAAAAAAGTGCATAAATATATTGCACATAAATCGGCAAACAGCTTTACCATCAAAAGAAGAGAATTCTTTAAGAACTTTTATTGTTCTCGGGCTTGAACCTTAACCGATAAACCTATTATACCATACGAAGTCAAAATCCGTCAAGGTACTACGTATGTAGTTAGATTACCAACAATTGTGAAACTTGTATGATAAATGCATTAAAGTGCTACGCACGTAGCTTTTCCACCAATAATGGTGAAGTTTGAAAAGCCTTCCCACATACGTGGGTGAGGGTTAAATATAAAACAAATATTGAAAAGCCATAAAAAAAATGATATAATGAAAAAAATACATGTCATTACGAGTCAAAATAATGAACAAATGGGACATGGATTAAAACGAAGTGACGTAGTAATCTTGAACGCAGAATATAAAAGTCACACACGAGTTGAGCATAGTAAAGAGAAAGGACTAAATAATGCTGAAATGCAGTCATAGAGCGATTTTAGGGGGGGGGGGTAACCCGTAATAGCCTTGTAGTAAAGGTTTTAACCG
>DJOE01000002.1 GCA_002438405.1 Cyanobacteria bacterium UBA6446 | reverse complement strand
CAAGTAGAAAAATATTTATTAAACGTACAAAGAGCAAAAACAAATGCAAAAATTGTTGAAGCATTGTTAGCTTAATAAAAAAGTTTAGAGGCAAATAAACAAAAAAGCAGGCGGAATTGAGATTCTCAATTCCGCCTTGAAGTGTTTAAAAATTATTAAAACTAAATTATGCTTCTTTTTCGAATTGGTCTTTGCCAACGCCACATAATGGACAAACATAATCTTCTGGTAAATCTTCGAATTTTACTCCGTCATTTTCTGCCGGATCATAAACGTAACCACAAACTGTACATACCCATTTTTCCATAATTAATTGATGTCCTTTCTTTTACATTCACTGCAAATTCCATGAAATACTATATCATGGCTTGTTATATCAAATCCTGTTGCTTCTGTTGTATTTTTCACCAAGTCAGGTGCCACAGAAGACGGGATATCATATACTTTTTTGCACTTTTCACATATAAAATGATAATGCTCAAAAGTATTGTGATCAAAATGAGCTGAAGGCTCTAAACCATCAATTTTTTTTATCAATCCTGCATCTGCAAGTTGGTTTAAGTTTCGGTAAAGAGTCGTCATTCCTACATTTGAATCATCTCGCTTGAGAAATTCCAACAGTGCTTCTGCTGTTGGGTGGATTGCGTTTTTGCTCAACGTATCTAGTATAATTTCTCGCTGTTTTGAATAATTCATCTGTTTAACTCAAATTGATAACTATTATCATTTTATCGATATTGTACAATTTTGTCAAGCTTTTTTAAGGTTAAGCCTGTTGGTTAGCCAATTTCTTTTCAATATCTTTTCTTACTTGATAATCTGGGTTAAGCTTTCTCAAACCTAGCATAATTGCCGGTGCGATGATGCCTAATGCTCCGATACAAGCACCGATGTTTTTAAGGATTGATGCTTTTTTCAAGCTTCTTACTGATTTCAAAAATTCGTCAAGTGGTTGTTCAGATTTTTTGTATTGAGTGAATAATTTTTCTGCTTTGTCACAGATTCCTCTCAATTCTTTCAAATCAATGTATTTTCTTGTATCAACAAGTTCTGAACCCTCAGCAAGAGTGATTATACCGGAATCTTTAGCCATTTTAATGATTAAGTTTTTGTTTTCTGGTTTTACTGCGAATTTGTATAATTCAAGGTCTGTTTTTGCTGCATTTTTGAACTCTTGAATTTGTTTTGGCATAATTCCAGTGTCTTTTCCGTTGAATGCTTTTTCTAAATCTTTGCCAAAGATTACTCTTGAATCAAGGTCAATTGATTTACCTTTTTGGTCTGCAAATTTTTCCAGTGCTTTAGATAGTGTAGGTCCTGCAAAGTACATAAATGCCCAGAAGAATCCCTCTTTGATTACGTAGCCTAAGAAGTCTTGCGGGTTCTTGGCATGAGTTAATCTTTCGCCCGTGATAGCACCATCTACGAGCATTAAGTTTTTCACTGGGTCAAAGATGAAGTCTTGAACTCCGCCTGTGAATGCTACGTTCTTGTTGTGTTTATTTTGTTTGTGAACCGGTGAAAATGCTGATGAAAACGGAATGTTTTCTGTTTGGTAGCCGTTCATTTGTTGCTTTTTAATCTTTTCAAAGTAATCTTTTTTGATTTTTGATTCAGTGTAATTGTGTCTGAATTTTGTTAAACCTAAATATGTTCCGGCTGTTAGAATTGTAGAAGCTGCAAATTTAGCAATTGTAAGAGCCTTGAATTTACTTTGATTTTCTGCAACTGCTTTAAGACTATTTTTGATAGCTTCTGTTGGAGCCATTTCTTTAGCTGCTTGTAAAATATCTTTGTTTTTAAGAATTCTAGCATCAACTTCTGGGTCTAGTTTAGCTTGTTTGAATAAAGCTATGTCTAAAAGTTTTTTGTAAACAGGAATTCCCCAAAGCCAAATGGCTTGTGTGCCGAATTCATCTATAAATCTGTCTTTTCCCTCTGCGTTGTCCCCTGACATATATGAAGCTGCTGTTAAACCGCAACTGTTAGCAATATCTTTGATTGCTAATGGAACTAGAGAACTATTGTCTCCCAATTTGGAGTAAACTGTACTTGCTGTTATTTTTGGTATCATTTTTCCTTATTCCTCTTACAGAAAAGTGAGGTAAATTTATTTACACTTTTCTGCCTCAACTTGTGTATTACAAGCCCCAAATTAAATTCATTAATTTCACGATTGGAGCATTCGCTTTTATAGTTGAGTTTCGTCGAATATTTCTATGTTTCATATTACTTTTAACCTTCACTTTTTCTTTAACTTTTCTAAATCCGAATAATTGCCATTTTTACAATTATTTTTTACCTTTTGTAACAAAAAAACAGGCTTCTTTTCAAAGAACCTGCTTCTAAAACTTTATTTTGACAATTGCAAATATCCTGTTCTAAAAACAAGCCTTTAAAAAGTTATATCTGCTACGTCGTAATAAAGATAACATCTTAATGTTTCCCTTTTTTAATGTTTACAAATAGAAATTAGCATAAATATTTAAAAAAATCAAGAATATAAATATTGCGAGATTTAGTAATAGATATTATAATGTAAAAAGAGGAATGAATTATGGATAGCGAAAACGATAATTTTGAACATAAAGATACTGATAATGGGTTGCCCAATCAAGAAGATTGCCATGCTTCAGATGAAATTACTTTAGATGATTATTTTGACAAGGTTACTGTAAAACAAAAAGAAACTCCAAAAATTTTTATTATACCGAGGGACAATAATTCTGGAACTGGGGAGGAAGCGCCAGACTCAATTGCGCACAAGTACAATTGGGGTGCATTCTTGTTCAATTGGATTTGGGGTATTAAGTATAAAAAATGGGTATTACTTGTAATTTTGCCTTTGATATTTATTCCGTACGGTTTTATTGCTGCGTTTGTTATGGCTTTGTGGGCTGGTGCAAAGGGAAACCAATGGGCTTGGGAAGAAGTTATTTATAAAAATGAGGACGATTTCCATAAAGCACAAAAAGCTTGGGTAAAATGGTGGATTTCTCTTGCTTGTGTTGTTGCTTTGATTTTGGGTGTTGTTGGAGGTTTTATCATCTCAAAAAAATCAGCATCATCTGTTGAAGATATTATTCCGACGTATTCTCTATTTGCATCAAAAGAATTGAATATTCCGCAAGAAGTTTTTGATGATACGAGAACTTCTGACAAATATTCTGATTTTTTGACTACTGGAAAATATATTGTCTATTGGCTAAAACCTCAAACAGATATTTCTATTAAAAATAAAGAATATATTGAAGATTCTTTTGAAAAATATAAAGATATTTTATCAGATAAATTTGTATTGTATCCAGACTTGTATGAAGTAAAAGATGTGTCTGGTAATGTTTTGCAAACGGAAGAAGATTTGAAAAATAATCCAACAGAACAACAGATAACAGCTAGTTGCGAACTTGGTAAAGACACCTGTATCACGGCTTGGTTATACAAAAATTGTAATAAAGGTTTTTGTATAATTAATGCAAACGAGAAAAAATATTACAAAGTTCGTGGTAAAGAAAATGTTATAAAATCTGCATTGAAACTTTTGAACAAGTGGAAATAAGAAATAAAATTTACAAAAATTAAAAAACCGGCAAAAAAAATTGTTTGCCGGTTTTTTATTAGCAAATCTAAGGAGAATAATTATAGATGCAAGTAAATTCATATAGCAACAGACAAAATTTCACAGGTGTAAGACTATCAAGTAATAGCATTGCTTGTGTAAAAGATGCAGTTAAAACATTAAAACGAACAGGTTTTGATTTCATTGGGAAGCAACTTGTTTTTTGTGATAATACATTGGAAGCTAAAATTGCTGCTGGTCAGGCTATTCGTAATCGTACTTTTTTTCAGGATAAGAGATTCGGTGCCGTATTTTTCCCTTGGAGTAGGGAATGTTATTTAATGGCCGATAAAGTTTCTGAACAAAAAATGGCAAAAATTCTTTCACAATATGATAATGGTACTGTTGTAAATATTGCAATATAAAATATTTGAATTTTTTAGTTTATTTTTCTTTTTTCATTGTATAATCAATCTATGAATAAAAAATTGTTTGTAATATCTGGTTGCTCAGGTGTCGGAAAAGGTACAGTATTAAGCGAATTCATGAAAAGAAATCCGAAAGATTTCATCTTATCTGTATCTTGTACTACAAGAAAGCCCCGTACTGGAGAAGTTGACGGTGTGAATTATTTTTTCATTTCAACTGAAGAGTTTCAAGATTGTATAAAAAAAGATAAATTTTTAGAATATGCACAATTTGCCGGTAATTATTATGGAACAAAGCAAAAGTATATTAACCAAAAGTTTGCTGAGGGTTTGAATATTATTCTTGAGATTGAAACACAAGGTGCTTTGCAAGTTAAGAAAAAAATGCCCGAAGCCGTATTGATATTTATTGCTCCTCCTAGTGTAGAAGAATTAGAACATCGCCTAAGAGGTCGTCATACAGAAGATGAAGAAACAATTAGAAAACGTTTGGATTTAGTAAAAGTTGAATTGGAACGCTCCAAGCAATATGATTATATTGTTGTAAATGATGATTTAGGTCGTGCCATTTCTGAGATTGAAAATATTACAAGAAAAGAATTAGCATAATGTCTTAATGGTTCCCATATAGAACTATGGGTTATTTGTGAGGTTTAGTAGAATGATGAAAAATAAAAATATTTTAATTGGTGTAACAGGTGGAATTGCGGCATTTAAAATATGTGAATTAATTAGAAAATTTAAAAAAGCCGGTGCAAATGTAAAAGTCGTTTGTACCCCAAATGCTATGAATTTTGTGACAAAATTAACTTTGCAAAACCTTAGTCAAAATGAGGTTTATATAGATGAGTTTAATGTTAAGGATTGGAAACCTGAGCATATTTCTTTGGCAGATGAAGCTGATGTAATGCTTATTGCGCCTGCAACTGCAAATACTATTTCAAAGATAGCTAAAGGAATTGCAGACAACCTTTTGACATCAGTTGCTTGTGCTTTTTCAAAAAAAATGATTATTGCACCCGCTATGAATTGTAATATGTGGAACAATCCTGTAGTTCAAGAAAATATTTCTCATTTGCGAGGTCGAGGAATAGAAGTTCTGGATACCGAGAGTGGATTTTTGGCATGCGGATATATTGGTAAAGGTCGATTGTGTTCTTTGGATAAAATTTATAATGCAGTAGAAGAAGCTTTGGAATGTTCTCAAAAATTATCAGGGAAAAAAGTAGTAGTAACTTCCGGTGGTACAATTGAAGATATTGACCCCGTTCGTTATATTTCAAATTATTCTTCTGGCAAAATGGGAAAAGCTATTGCCGATACGGCAAGATTGATGGGCGCAGAAGTCGTTTTGATTACGACAAAAGATGTCGATGCTCCATATAAAATTGTTAAAGTTAAATCAGCTCTTGATATGCAAAAGGCTGTCAATGATGAATTTGATACTTCAGATATCATTGTTATGGCTGCAGCTGTAGCTGATTATAGAGTTAAAAATTATTCAGAGCAAAAAATGAAAAAGAGTAGCGATGATTCTTTGACTCTTGAACTTGTAAAAAATCCAGATATTTTGCAAGAATTGTGTGAGAGAAAAGCAAATTCCGCGCATAAACCGATAATTGTTGGCTTTTGCGCTGAAAGTGAAAATTTACTTGATAACGCAAAAACTAAACTAAAGAAAAAAGGTTGTGATTTTTTGGCTGCGAATGATATTTCAAGAAAAGATATTGGCTTTTCTTCTAATGATAATGAAATTCAACTTCTTGAAGATAATGGAACTATTTACAGTTTTTCAAAAGAACCTAAAAAGGTTATTGCAAGAAAAATGCTTGATATTATTTCAACGGTAAGAAAACTTTATGAATAAATACGAAATCGCAAACAGAATAGAAAATTTTGCTCCACTTGTTAGTGCTGAAAGTTGGGATTCTTCTGGGTGGATTGTAGATAAATCAGGGTGTGATGATATTTATAAAATCATGCTTTGCCTAACACCTACTCTTGAAATTGTTCAACAGGCATTGACTCAAAAGTGTGATATGATAGTTTCTCATCACCCAATGTTTTATGTCCCTTGTAAAACGCCATTAGTGAAAGATTTTGAGCCTCAAATCAATATGTATTGTGCGCATACCAATATGGACAAGGCAAACGGAGGTACGACTGATACAATAATTAAAGTTTTAAATCTTGAAGATAAAAAAATCAATATTGATCACGAGTTTTTGAGATTTATGGAATTTGATAATGGTATTGATATTGAGGAGTTTTCAAAAATTTTGTCTAGAATTTCTCCGAATGCTCGTCTTGTAAATAACAGGCATGTTAAAAAATTAAATCGCATTGCGTTTTGTGCGGGTAGTGGGGCAGAGTTTATTCGTGAGGCAAAAAATTTAGGCGCAGATTGTCTTGTTACAGGGGATTTAAAATTCCACACGGCACTTGATAGTGAAATTGTGGTTTATGATATTGGGCATTTTGAATCAGAGATTTTAATTCTTCCGGTATTTGAAAATATAATCGGTAAAGATGTAGAAATTGTTTACGCAAAAGAGCGAAGCCCATTTGAAATGATTTAATAATATAAAATGAGAGGGAATTTAAACCCTCTCAACTTTTTTTGCCTATCTAATGAAGTTTGTAAATGATACTTCTTCTTTAGCTGGTGGAAGAATTCCTGCTTTTTTAGCGGCTTCCATTGATTTCAAATACCAAGCCATGTTTTTGCCAAGAATTCTCATAATTTGCATACCTTCTTTATCTTTTAGGACGTCTTCTGGTTTTGCACCGTGAACCATATTCCAGTATCTTGATGAAATTACAGGCATTTCAGTTATCATAAAGTATTTGTTTAGTTGGTCAAGAGTTGCTGTCGTTCCTGCTCTGCGGGCAGATACAATTGCAGCTCCTGGTTTCATTCTGAATACTTGTTTTGCTGAACCTGCATAGAATGCTCTATCCAAAAGTGTTGTGATAATTCCGCTTGCTGATGCGTAATGTACAGGTGAACCGAAAATAAATCCATCAGAATTTTCTGCTTTTGCAATAAATTCATTTACTTTATCCTCAACAATGCATTTTCCTAATTTTCTACAAGCGCCACAGGCTTTACATGGTGCGATTGCATCTGTTCCAATAAAAAATATTTCAGTTTCAATTCCTTCGGCATTTAGCACTTTAGCAATTTCTTCTAATGCGGTATTTGTACAGCCGTTTTTATGTGGAGAACCATTTAATAATAATACTTTCATTCTACAAACCCTTTCTTTTTATACACTACAAAGAAATTTTATCACAAAGTTTTGTTTTTGCCTCTTGACACATGTTGTATAATAGATATATGAGCATTAGAAAGATTATTTGCCTTTCAATGGTTACTGTTGTCTTTTTTCTCTCAATAGGAAATTTAAAGGCTCAGGCAGTGGAAGAAGATGAATTATTTAAACCGGTCGAAATTAAAGATGGAGTAACTCTGTCTATATTAGATTGCGTTGCCTCCGCTTTCAAAAATAGTCCTAAAATTAGGCGTCAAAAATATAATCTTGATATTGCAAAAAGTAACTTAGGTATTGCAAAATCTCAGTATTTTCCAGTGATAAATCTTAATGCCGGTTTTTATAATGAGAATAATTCCGATAATATTTATTATAATTCTCATTATAGAGAGTTGCCATCTGTTGGAGTTTCAATTAATAAATTGGTTTGGAATTTTGGAAAAACTACTGCTTATATTAAAATGGAAGAGTTCTATAAAATTGGCGCAGAATATGAATTTATGGACAGTTTATGTTCAACCCTTTTTGATGTTAAGGCAAAATATTATGCATTATTAAAATCGCAGGCTCTGTTGCAAGTTGAGAAGAACAATCTGGAAATTAATGAAAGATTTTTAAAACTTGCGTCCTCTAAAAAAGAAGCTGATAAAACAACCGCAAGCTTGAATCTTAGCGAAGCTAGAGTTCGCTATATAGAGGCTGAAAATGATTATAAAAATGCAAAAATAGATTTGAATAATGCAATGTATCTTGATAATCAACCGGATTACAAAATCAAAGATACTCAAACTTTTACCTATCAAAATGATTATGCATATCAAAATAAAGATGTGAAAAATGAAGTTTTTGAACCGCAAACATTCAATTTCCCATTAGATGAAGCTGTTGAAATTGCTTATGAAAACAGTCCTGATTTGAATGTATTAATTTCTACAAAACAAGCAATGGAACAATCTTTAGCATATATTAAAAGAACTTATCTACCTGATTTGACGGTTAATGCTGGTTATGGATTTAATAACTCAAACCAAACTGCAAATAATAGTTTGAGAGTTGGAGTGAATTTATCATCAAGTGTCAATTTGATGGAATTGAAACATAGTATTAAAGGTGCAGATGCTCAATTAAACCTTGCTGATAATGAGATTTTGTTATTCAAAAAGGACTTGTATTTTGAGGTGAAAAGAGCATTTAATAATGTTGAAAAAGCCCAAAATCAAATTCCGACGGCAAAACTTGAAACAGAACAAGCTCTGAAAAATTTACAAATCGTTGAATCAAAATATCAGTCTGACGAACTTAATTATGTGGCATTGCAAGAAGCGAGAAAAGATTACATACAAGCCGTTAATGAATATATTAATAGCTTGTACAATTACAATATAGCCTTGATTGAGGTTGAAATGGCTATGCATTATCATATTGTTGATATTCACCACAAGTCAGAACATGCTATGCACTATCACTCACAAGAACTTATTGAGCATTTGAATAAAGTTCTTGGTTGTGATGAGAAAGAAGTTCCTAAAATTAAACAAAAGAGGAATAAAAAATCTTTATAATATAATTATCTTGTCCAGTTGGCTAATATTATTATCAAATTTTCAGTCTATGATTGTAGTAGTTTATGATTACACACATAGTTATTACAGTCTTATTTATAATGTTAGTGTTAGTATCAATGCACGTGTATCTCATTAACAAAAGTCGAGAAAAAGCACGTAAAATGAATACTTACTTGCAAGCGATTGTAAAAAATGTTCCATTGATTATTTATTTCAAAGACTTGAAAGGCAATATAATTCTTGCAAATCATGAATTTGCTAAAGCTACCGGTTATTCTTGTAAAGAACTTGAACAGAAAAATATTACTGAGATATACAATGCCAATTGTATTGTTGGCATAAATGATGAAGATGATAATATCTTAAAAACAGGCGAGTCATTTTATTCAGAAAAGATTATGACTTTCATAAATGACAAATCTTCTTATTATAGAATTGTCAAATCTCCGGTTTTTGATCATAATGGCAAAATATCAGGTTTTATTATTGTTTTAAATAATATTGATAAAGAAAAAGAGATTGAAACTAACAAAGAAAACTTTATTGCAACTTTGACACACGATTTGAAAACTCCGACTTATGCACAAATAAATACTTTGAATATGTTGTTGAATGGAGCATTTGGAGATTTGAACAATGATCAAAAAGAAATTATTGAACTTGCCAAAAGATCTTGTAAATACGTTTCAGATTTGATTGCAACTGTTCTTGATACATATAGGTATGAAAACGGTAAAATCCAATTGAATCCTGAAATATTTGATATTACATCTTTGATTTGTACTTTGTCAAAATCTCTTGAATGTATGACACTTGAACGTAATCAAACAATAATATTTAAGGATAAAGAAAAAATCTGCGAAATATGTGCCGATAGGTTGCAAATTAAACGAGTGATTTTTAATTTACTATCAAATGCAATAACCTATGGGCACAAAAATTCAACAATAGAAATCAATGTTGTTCCAATTGGAAATGAAATTGAATTCAGTGTAAAAAATCAAAGTGAACAAATTCCAGAAAAAGAATTGGCAAATATGTTCAAAAGATTTAAAGAAACAAAACTTTCATATTTTAATAAAGCAAGTACCGGTCTTGGGTTATATCTTTCTAAGAAGATTATTGATATGCATAAGGGGAAGATATTTGCAAAGAGTTTTCCAAGCGGAGAATGTATATTCGGATTTAAACTTCCAAATTCGTTTGCACCTAATATTCCGACTAAAAAAGTTAATAGCATGAAATCATAGTTTAGGTTTAGAATTCTTTCTGCGAACATAAATATCTTTACCACAGGTGATTACTCCTGCACCTAAGCCGATTGCACCATTTAGAGCTACAGAGTTTTTTAAAGGTGATTTAGAGAAAGTTATTTTTCGAGAAATCAAATCTAAAATCACACCAAAACCAAACCATGAAAGAACGGTAGACAAGCTGTCGTGAATGATTCTAGGCTCTTTGCTTGCTTGTGGTTGTTTAGCTTTGTTATTTTGTTTTACGGGGTTGCTTGCAGCAAAACTTGTGCATTTGTATGCTACGGGGTAAGTAATATTGCTAATTCTCATTTTTCTTTTTCTTTAGATATAATGTGTAAAACTATTATACTCCAAAAAGTATTAATGCAACAAAAATTTTTTGATATTACTGTAAATTATTATCTTCTTGTTTTTTAAATTGCATTTCATATAATGCTTTGTATTGTCCATTTTCAATATTCATTAGTTCATCATGAGTGCCTAATTCAACCAATTCTCCCTCATTAATTACAGCAATTCTATTTGCATTTTTAATTGTGGATAATCTATGCGCAATAATGAATACTGTTCTATTTTGCATCAAGTTATCCATTGCTTTTTGTACAATAGCTTCAGACTCATTATCTAATGCACTTGTCGCTTCATCTAAGATTACTATCGGCGCATTTCTCAACATCGCTCTTGCAATAGCTACACGTTGTCTTTGACCTCCAGATAATGTTAATCCTCTCTCTCCTAATAATGTATCTAAACCTTGTGGAAGTTCTTCTATCATTTCTTCTAAATGAGCTGATGCAATAGCCTGTTTAAGTTCTTCGTCTGTTGCATTTGGATTTCCCATCATAATATTTTCTTTTATACTTCCTGAATATAAGAAGTTATCTTGAAATACCATTGAAATATTATGTCTTAAAGATTTAATAGAATATTCTCTAATATCTACACCATCAAATTTTATTGAACCACTTTGTATATCGTAAAATCTTGGTATTAAATTTACAAGTGTAGATTTACCTCCTCCAGAATTACCAACAATTGCAAGTGTTTCATTTTTAGGAACATTTAAATTTATATCTTTTAAAACAGGGTGATTAGGTATATATTCAAAATTAACATGTTCAAAAGTAATGTTGTTGTGAATACCAGTAAGAGTTTTAGGATTTTCACAATCTTTAATTTCAGATTTCAAATCAAATAACTCAAATACCCTACCCATTGCAACAAAGATATTCTGAATACCCGTTAGAGTATTTCCTAATGTCTTAACTGGTTTGTAAAGTAACAATAAAGAAGTTACAAATGAAGCAAAACTTCCAGCTGTCATTTCTCCACTATTAATTAAATATGTCCCAACCCCAAGAACAGTTGCTATACCAAATGATGCAATAATATACATTATAGGACTCATCCAACCAGAACGTTTGTATAATGACATATTGACATCAAAAGATTTCCACGTTTGTTCCTTAAAATATTTATTTTGGCGGTCTTGAAGTTCATAAGCTGCCATAACTTTATTACCAGAATAGGTTTCATTAATATTAGTTGTAATATTACCACCAATTACCATATTTTTATTAGAAGCTTCTTTAATTCTTTTTCTAATCAACGCAACAGGTAAAAATGCAGCGCAAAGAACAACAACACCAATAATTGCAAGTTTCCACGAACTATAAAGCATTACTGCAATTAAGCCTAATGCTCCAAATAAACTTGTTGTAATTGTTTTAATATTATCTACAATACCACTTGAAGCAGTTGCAGGGTCACCCATATATCTTTGAATAATTACACCAGAAGAATTTTCATCAAAGAACTGCGGGTGCATGTGGATTAGTCTATCAAACAAATCAAATTTAACATCATTAGTAATTCTTTGAGATGTCCAAGTAGACAAATATCCATTCAGATATCTTAAAACTCCTTGAAAAGCAGCAAATAAAATTACACCTATTGGAAGAATAAATGCCATTTGTAAAGAGCTTATAGAAAAACTAATTCCATGCCAATCTACTGCAAAAGTTTTCCCACCTATTACATAGTCCATATATGGTTTTAGTGCAAAAGCAGTCACACCGTCTAGCAGTCCTAATGGAATTGCGATGAGAAAGCCTAGAATAATCCTTGGTAAGTATGGTTTTATGTATGGAAATATCCGTGACAATAACCACGTATATTTGAATGAATTCTGAGCTGATGTAGCAGATAATTTATATGATTGCAATTCTTCTATTTTAAATGGTGACATCTTGGTGTACTTCCACCAAATTTTCTTCTTTGAATGGTGGCAGGTATTGTATTCGGGAAATGGACCGACAAAATTTATAATTATGGGTTTATTTTTTGCCTTATAATATTCAGCCATTACTTTGGGAGGGTATTGAACCTTTATATTTCCCCAAGGTTCCATATAATTATATTTACAATCAAGGCGATAAATCTTATTGCCAAGAAATTTATTAATAACAGCTAGTTCTCCATCAGATGTAACTAAAGATGATGATTCTAAACAATTAGAAATTAAATTATCTAAAATTTTATCTTCTCTCCATTTTTGACAATTAATTAAAAATACTCGCCTTGCAAAATAATATTTGTTTTTTAAATTTAAATTTTCTAACTGATTATGTCCCCATGGAGAAGCGGCTGCAGCCATATAAAAACCATCTAAATTAATTGAATACAGTTTAAATAAATCATCTTGTGCAATGATTGTTTCATCTAGATACAAAACTTTATCAACATCTGGAAACATATCTGCAAACCAAAATTTGAACCAATATGTCATATTTATGTAATTAAACACCGGATATTTGGTGATAATTGAAGATTCAAACTGTTTTAAATGTATTTTTAAATTAGAATACTCTTCTTCTAATTTACTAAAAAATTCTAACTCCGAATCCGTTATTCTTGAATACAAAATATAACATTCTACAAATGATTTAGAATTTTTCAAAATACTTAATAATGAAATATATGTTCTTTTAAATATTGTATTATCTGTTGAAAAAGCAACTATTATTTTATTTGACATTTTTTACTTAAACCTTAAATTTTAATCGAATTCCTAATATTGTAATAACTCTATGACGTGAAAGTCCTGCACCTTTTGAATATTTTACAGAAAAAATATTTTCTAAAAAGTTATTTCCTTTTTCTTCAATATACCTGCAATTGGTTTGGTATAATTTCGTATTCAAAAAATCTTTCATTTGTGGTTGTTCCCACTCTGTACCATCATTACACTTTCTATTCCTTAACTCACTATAGGTTGGACATTTTATTTGTGGAATATCTCCTAAAGCTATAAAATGACTTGAATTTATACAATATGGAAGTTCGCACCCATAACCAATTGCACAAAAATTAATCGGTTTATCGATATCTTTATAGAAATTTTGGGTATAATCTTCAAAATAACATCTTTTTGCTTTACCTGTTGTAATATCAAGCCTAAAACTCCAATCCCCCGCATAACAGAACTCTTTTCGTTTAACCATGAAATTTTTATTTGTAAAATTCCATAATGGAGAATTAAAAGATTTTCCTAATTTGTAATAAGCTTCTCTTGATAAATTTGACAAAATCTTAATTTCATTAGACCTTTCATCTCGAGTTAATGCAATTTGTGGCATTGCACCAACATTATCAAGACATAACTGTTTCATTATTTCTAAATGCGGAATGTATTCATCATACATATTAAATTGAACTAAAAATGAACAACCTGCTTGTTTTACCAAATTAATATTTTTGAAAAACACTTCTAACAAATTTCTATCCCTCAACTCCAAATAATGGAATGAAAAAGAAAAAGTTAAACGTTCACAAAACTCTTTAGGGAATCTACTAATTTCTTCAAATCGTTCTGTAATAGTACCATTTGTTGTAATATTTACATAATGTCCCACTTTCAATAAGTGATAAACGATTTTTACAACCTCTTCAGGCAACAAAGTTTCACCTGCACCACAAATATTGAATAGACAGGTTCCGCCCATGCGTTTTATAGACAAGGCTTTTGCAATATATTCAGGAGAGTATTCAAATTTTGGGATTTTATTTGTTCGATAGTCATTTTGAATTACATAACAATAATGGCATCTCAAATTGCATGCTGTAACCGGAACAATACACTCTATAAATCGTTTTATCTTATCTTTTGACATTTTATATTTAATTTCTCCACATAATTTTTTCAGCACCAAATTGATTTTTTACACTTCCGTATTCTAATAAAAAGTTCATCAATCCAAAGGTTTTTATTCGTTTGTTATTCGTTTTATTTTTTATTCTCGACAAATCTTTCATCATTGAATCAACATCTTGATACAAATGAATTCTTTTATTGTTTTTTAAAGAATTTTCATAAACATTTGATACTTTTTTATAAGAATTATCAAGTAAATAAACCTCTTTACCCAATAAAGCAGAACAAATCCCTATATGTAATCTATCAGAAACAATTACATCATAAGAATCTAAAATCCCTAAAAACAATTTTGATAGCATTATATCCATTGATTTATCAGCACAGAATGAATTCGCACATAATGATAAATCCCCAAGAGATTTAAGACCAAACCCCTCTGGATTAAAGAACTTTTCATCATCAGTTCTCAGAAAATAACCAATGTTTGTTGTAGAAGATTTTTTCATTTTTTTCAATTGTTTTTGAACCTTAAAATAAAAAGGCCAAATTCTTTCTATAACATTTTTAAAATTTTCCTTATGAGATTTAGATACAAATGATTTTAAATTATTTCTATCTAAAAATTTCTTTTTATAAAAATCTATATCTAAACCAACGACCATATCATCTGCCAAAATAAATTTTGCTCGAGAATTATTTGCAATACAATAGTCATAACTTTGTTTTTCTCTACAAAAGACTGTAAATCTTTCATCTAGTTGAGCTAAAACATCACGACATTCATAAAAACTAGCAGGCATAATAACTGCTTTTTGCAAATTTTTTGACCTGAATAAATCTAAAATATCTTGATAATATCTTCTATAATATTTGGTGAATAATCCCCCTCCTCCATATACAAGATTAAATGGCTTATCACCAATATTTTGTTTTTCTAGACTCATATCAACAGTTGAATAATTTAAATTTTTTGAATCAAAAAACTGATAACATGATGTTGCAATTGCAATATCTCCAAGATTTCCACGATTGGGCAAAAAATAAAAATCACCTAAATTTTTTAAAACATCTTCTAATACCGAGTTGTGTGTATTTGCTTTACAAAATATATCAAATTTAGATTTCCCCAATTGTACGAACCCAAGATTTAAGCCCAATAAAAATCTAAGAGGTTTATTAATGACACTATGAATGATATTATGCTTAGATTTAATTTTGAAAAATAATAATTGATAAATCCAACGATTACCTTCTTTTTCAATAGAAAACAATTTTTTTATTAAACTTTTTTTTGTTTTTTGTTGTGATTGCAAATCGTTATTAAATGCTATTATTTCTTTCAAGTAAGATTGGTATAATTTTTCAACCTTATACTTTTCAGAAGGGTTAACCATTTCTTTTGTTCTTTGTCTATACATATTGAGTAAGAATAACAAATTATTATAATTTTTAGAGAATAAAACAGTGTCATCTTTTAAGGTTGAAAATAATTCATGCCAATTGTACAAATGAGAAACTGCATTGACAAATGATTTATTTTTATTTGTGTTTTCCATTATTGAATTTGAACGGATTCTGTAATGGTGATAATAATTAGTGTCATAATAGGCTCTTTGAGAATGGGAAATACAGTTCCACATAAAATAAATATCTTCATAAAGAAGCCCATCAATAAACTTTATATTGTTACTGATAAGTTTACTTGTTTTGAAAATTTTATTCCAAACGTGGATATTTGTACTTAATCCAACATCAAAATTTATATCAAAAACCCCATCTCTTTTGACTGTAATATAATCTGCAATAATATCAAAATCTTGAGATATGTTTTCTCCATCAAGAAAAGCTTTTGAACTAAAACAAAAATAATCAACATCAAAATTTTCAAAAATTTTGACAGCATATTCAATTAGATTATTTTCAATGTAATCATCACTATCTAAAAAGTAGCAGAGCTCACCGGTTACATATTCTAATCCTGTATTTCTTGCTGTTGCTAATCCTCTATTTGATTGTGAAAAAACAAGAATACGACTATCATTTTTTGCATATTCATTCAGAATATCTAGAGATGAATCAGTTGAACCGTCATTTACACAAATTATTTCAAGGTCAGAATACGTTTGATTAACCACACTATCTAAACACTCCCTCAAATAATTTTCAACATTATAAACAGGTATTATAATAGATATTTTCATCTCTTTATATCCTCATTTTTTTGTATGGATATAGACAATTCCTTAACGGTCTTTTCTAATTTATTTATTCTAAGTTCTTGATCTTTCAATCTATTATGAATTCTAATTTTTATACCAAGAAAAGAAATAACCTTATAATGCTTTTCTCCTTTCTTTTTATTTTTAATTGAAAATATATTATCCAAAAGTTGATATTTTAAAAGTTTTAAAAAGTATATTATTTTATAATTTTTGTATGGGGTTAAATTTAAATATTTAAAGTACAAGTCTCCATACATTCGTTTTATCTTACCGTCCCAAGGTTTAATATGCCCAATATAGTGGACAATTTTAGGAGCACGTTTAGCTTTTTCAAATTCTTCAGTGTCAAAATCCTTTTCGGTGTCATCTGGAAAATGTTGAAAATTCCAACTCAAATCAAGATAATCAATTTTATCTTCTAAAACAACATTTATTATATCTTGATCTTGCCACTTAATTTTTTCAATATTCTCATTACTCCACTTAAATAATTTCTCAGAAACTTTATATTGTCTCATTTTTCTTAAATCTAAAACAAGAACTCCCGCATTACAATAATACTTGGTTTTATCTAGGTTTAATCTAATTTGATTTTCTCGACCTATTATATCTTGTACAGCTCCAAGAATATTCCCTGATAAATTAATATTATAAAGATTCTCAATATCATCATTTACAACTAAATCACTATCTAAATAAATTATTTTATTGATATTATTGAGGAGATTTGGAATAACAAATCTATAATATGTTGCTTCTGTAAAATGAGAACCTTTTATTATTGGTAAATTTTTAAATAATGACTTGTTAATATCTAAAAATGTTATTTTTGTACCAGATTTAAATGATGATAAAGAACTTATTTTTCTCCTATTTTTATGGGATAATGAGCCATCATTTAGGATATAAATATCAATATTTTTATTTGTTTTTGTATTTAGTAGTAATGATGTTATTGCAACTGCGCAATGTTGAGCATAATTGTTATCTGTTGAAAAACACACATTTACATTATTCGGATTCTGTATTATATCAGTATTAAGCACAAGAGTTCTTTGTAATTCTTTTATTTTTAATTCTGTTACTCTTTTCAAATGGAAAATATAAATACCAAATAACCATTCTGAAATATAACCGTAAATTCTTGCTTCTTGTAAATCATAATTTGAAATATCTGAAACTCTTTCTAATTCAAAAAGAATATCAAATAACCATTTGCAATAATCATTAAAAATATCTTTTTTCATTATAAAAATATTTGTGTAATATCCAACGTCAGAAGAATTGTACGAATCAACATCTTCTTTATAATCAGGATATTTTTTTATTAAAATATCTAATGCCTTATCATAATTTTCAATATGTAATTTTTTATCAGAATGTTTGTAATGGTCATAATTATTTTTTGAGTCAGCATTTTTCACATTCCAAGGTTCAACAGTAACAATGTCATATAATGAGAGTAATTGTTTAATAGAATTATCATCTAATTTGAAATCTGAAATATAATAATTATCTAAGTACTCTCTACTTACCACTCCCCAACAATCAGTCTCATAATTTTTTGACTCATTAAAATTCAAATGTCTGCGGTAATGCATAAAACCAACATAGTCCGCATCAATGTTTTTCCAAACCCAATATTGAGAGGTTAATTCACAATAATTTTTATTTTTTATTGAAATATTATCTCCTGTGTTATCCCCTAGTAAATTATCAATTAACCATTTTTGAGAAGAATTTGAGAGAATTCCATCTTTATTCTTTTCAATCATGACATCTCGTCCTACATGTATAGGAACAAAAATATCAGTTTTTAGTAATGCAGCCGGTTTATGATATGCTAAAAAAATTTTACAAGTTATATTATTACTTTCAGTCACTTAAGCTCTCCTTATATTCACACAACATTTTGAACAATATGTTGTGTAATTAAGCATAGCCCAAATGGCTAATATTTTCAATTGCAATATTTGAATAAGTTAAAAATATTAATAATTAGTAATATCTCAAATTTATTAGTTAAATTTTGCTTTTTTCTAATTGAAGTAGTTTAGATTTTATTTCTAGACCTCCAGCATATCCTGTTAGCTGTCCATTTTTACCAATGACTCTATGACATGGAATTATTATTGATATTGGGTTATGTCCAACGGCTCCCCCTACCGCTTGGGCAGACATTTTATCTTTACCTAATTCCCTTGCTATTGTTTTTGAAAGTTCCCCGTAAGTAGTAGTTTCTCCATAGGGAATTTTGCATAATTCTTCCCAAACAAGTTGACGAAATCCGCTTCCTATTGGGGCAAGAGGTAGTTCGTATGGGGATTTCTTTTTCCCTTTAAAATAATCCGTTAACCATTTTTTAGTATCTCTAAAAATTTTCAAATCTTCTCTATTCTCAACAGGACAATTCTTTAATGAATCTGCATAGTATTTTTGATTCTTGATCCAGATACCAACAAGATTGTCTTCTTTTGCACACAATGTGAGTTCTCCTATTGGAGAGTTAAATGTTGTTTGATAAAATAATGTATTTGTCATATTTGTTATTTTATTACAAATATATTGTGATAGTGCGAAATTTTATTTTACATATTGTAATAATAAAGAAGCTTATTTAAAAATATGCTATACTTTAGTTAAATAGCATTATAGAAAGATTAGGGAACTTATGAAAAAGATTTTAATTGTTGATGATGAGCAAGATATCGTTGAAAGTTTAAAATTTGTATTAGAAAATTATGATTATACTTGTTACTGTGCCTATAATGGAGAAGATGGGCTTAAACTTGCAAGGGAAATTAAACCTGATTTGATTATTCTTGATGTTATGATGCCAAGAATAAATGGTTACAAAATTAGCAGGCTTTTAAAATTTGATAAAAAATACAAGGATATTCCAATTTTAATGATTACGGCTCGTTCTCAAGAAGAAGATAAGCTTATCGGGGAAGAAACCGGTGCTGATGAATATATTACTAAACCTTTTGACCTTGATGATGTTGTTAAAACTGTTCAAAAATACTTAAATCCGGAAAACTAAAATGAATATTATTACAAATAAAACACTTGAAACTCTTAAATATGACTTGGTTAGAGAAGGACTTGTTCAATATGAAGTGGTTGAACAAGCTGAAGAAATTGCTAATGCTCAAAATATAAATATTGGGCAAGCATTAATAAATTCTGGATTTATTACAGAAGAAAAATTGATTAAATTTTTAGAATCAAAACTTCATACTCCATTTGTAAATCTTGATGATTATCAATTGGATACGAATTGTTTGAAATATATAAATTATTCAGATGCACGAAGATATAAAATTATTCCATTATTCAAGATTGAAAACACTCTAACAGTTGCAATGGCTGACCCTAGAGATTTGTTTGCTATTGATAAAATTATGGAAACTGCAGAATGTGAAATTGATCCGGTTTTATCTTCAGAAGAAAGTATTCTTAAAAAAATTGATGAGTTTTACAAAATTGATGTAACTGTTGGAAATATTTCAACAGACGAAAATTCAGGATATGATTGGCAAGATGAACTTCATAAAGAAGATTTGAGTGACAATCACATTCAAAAAATTATTCGTGCGATTCTAAAACAAGCTATTTTAGAGGGAATTCACGAAGTTACTTTTCAAGGTGAAGATGAAGGTTTAGGTGTAAACTTTAAAAAACAAGGAGAACTATCAAATAAGGGGATTATTCCTACTGTTTTAGTTTCATCTTTTGTTGCAAAATTAAAAACTTTGGCTGAACTTGATCCATCTGTTTCAGAAGTTCCACAATTGGGGAAACTTTGTTTTAAAGTTGATAATATAATTGTAATTGCCAGTGTTTCAACATTTCCAACGATTATGGGGGAAAGAATTTTCTTAAAAATTTACAAACCACCAAAAAAGTTAGATAGAATTATTTCTTCAAAAACAGAATTGTCAGAGATTAAACAAGCTTTGGATACTCCCGGAATTATTTTAGTTTGCGGTTCATCATTGAGTGGAAAAACTCACGTTATTTATTCTCTATTATTAGAGGCTGCAAAAACTAAAACTAAAAATATTATGACTCTTGAAAGTATTGCAAAATATGAGTTGGCTGGAGTTAATCAGTGTGAGTTTAATGAAAATGTTGGTTTTAACATGGATAAAGCCGCACGATTTATTGAATTCCAAGATCCAGATATTATTTATTTAGAGGGAATTAAATCAAAAGAATCCTTTGATTATTTTTCAAGTCTTGTTCTTGATGATAAAACGATTATTATGGAATTTCTGGCAAATAATATGGACGATTTGAGAAACAAAATGTCATTCTCTGATTTTGATACCTTAAAAACGATTATAACTTGTATGGTATTTATTCATTCAAAAAATAGTGTTGAAGTCTTTAATAAAGAAACTTTGCAAAAATATTTGGGATAAGTTTAATTTTGTTAATAAAGTAGCAAAAATTTTTATTTTCGACTTTATTAAAATCGTGGAGAAAACATAAAGGACGAAAAATGATTAAAATAACTGATGGTTTTAGGCAGATTTCAGATATTAGCAGATATAATTACAATGCTATGAATAAAAAAATTAAAACAAGTTTTAAATCTACACCTGTTCCTGTTTTTCATTATGAAAAACCAAATTTTGTAACTAGGTTAGTTAAATTTTTCAAAGCATTATTTTATGCTAATAAATAATTGTGGATTTTAAAAAGGCGGCGAAAATATTTGTTCTCGCCGCCTTTCTTTAATAATAAAATTATCTAATCACTTTTGCTAAGAATTTTAATGCTTTTGAAAACATAGATGGATTTCTAAATTGAGCATTAATAACTTCTTCTCTAAGTAATCTCAATGAATTCAACTTGTATGCTTTGAAAAAGCTTTTTGTTGCCTGAATTGGATTGTGAGTAGATGGGCCAGTTGTTCTTACTAAAGCTTCGTGAAACTTCAAATCTATTGGAGTTTTCAACTTGTTTGGATTTTTTGAAACAAAACGTCTATCATAAGCAGCACTTATTGCGGCATTGTAAATTCTTCCAATTTTGGACATATTTTTAATCCTTTCCCTATATTTTTCCCTATGTATTAATAAAAACATTTAGGAAGAAAAAATTGCTATTATATTTCGAAAAAAATAATTTCAAAGGGTAAAAACCGGTCTTTATTTCTAAAGACCGGTTTAAATTATCTATTAAAGATATCTTATTAGTGACAGCAACCGCTACAAGCACCACAAGCTGAAACTAAAGCTTTTTGAGCTTCTTCCATACGAACTTTGATACGTCCGTCAACTGCGATACCTTCACCAGTTTTTTCAGAAATCAACAATGGGTTAATATCTAACTCATCGATGAAGCTGAAATCGTGAACTAATTGAGATAATCTCATTAGAGTTTCTTGGATTTGATCCAATTGAGCAGGTTTTGTACCTCTAGCACCTTCTAATAATTTATATGATTTAACAGATTTAATCATTTCCATTGCATCAACATCTGTTAATGGAGCGATTCTGAAAGTTACGTCTTTCAATACTTCGATGAATACTCCACCTAAACCGAACATCATCATTGGACCATATTGAGGGTCTGTTGCAATACCACAAACCATTTCACGGCTACCTTTAACCATTTCTTGGATAATTACACCCTCTAAACCGTCAATCAAGCCTTTTTCTGTTAATTTAGCGATTAAGTCTTGATATTCAGCTCTTAATTGTTCTTCTGATTGAATGTTAACTCTTACACCACCAACATCTGTTTTGTGAGAAGTTGTTTTTGAAGTCATTTTCATAACTACTGGGTAACCGATTGAGTTAGCAATACTTACAGCTTCATCTTCAGTTGTAGCGAAACCAGATTTACATACTCTGATACCGTAAGCATCTAATACGTCAATTGATTCACGAGTTGTTAATTGAGCTCTGCCTTCAGAAATTGATTTTCTGATAATTTGTTTAGCTCTTTCGTGGTCTACATCATATACAGGAATTTTACCTTCTGGTCTTTCCATCCATAATCTTTGTTGATTCAATCTGTTCAATCCATCTGCAGCTTCTTCAGCATACATAAAGAATGGCATATTAACATTCATATTTGAAAGTTTTGTGAAGAATTCACTCTTAGTCATGAATACACCAATGATTGGTTTTTCAGGGTGTTCAGCTTTGATTTCCATCAATGCTTGAGCAACATCAATATCTTTCAAGCCTAAGAATGGTAAGTAGATTGTGATAATCATATCAACATTTGGATCAGCAATAACGGTTTCTAATGTTTGCTTGTAGTGTTCAATTGGAGCAGAAGCAATCATATCAATAGGGTTTTTAACTGATGCAGCTGATGGTAAGAAACTTCTTAATTTTTCTTTAGTTTCATCAGTAATTTTAGCCATTTGCATACCGTATTCACTGATAGCATCTGTTGCCATGATTCCAGGACCACCAGAGTTTGTGATGATTGCTACTCTGTCACCTTTTGGAATAGGGCAGTTAGCAAAAACTTTTGCTGTTGCAAATAAGTTTTTCAAAGAATATTCTCTGATAACTCCTGATTGTTTTAATAAAGCATTAGCTGCTTTATCAGCACCTGCTAATGAACCAGTGTGAGAAGATGCTGCAGAAGCACCAGCTGCTGATCTACCAGCTTTCAAAGCTAATACAGGTTTTTTCTTAGAAATTCTTGAAGCTAATTTTCTGAAGTTCGCTGGGTTTTGGATTGATTCCATATAAAGAAGAATTTGTTCGACATCATCTTCGTTTTCCCAGTATTCCAACGCTGTTTCAGCATTAACATCTGCTTGGTTACCAATTGAAATGAATTGAGCAAAACCTAAGTTTAAGTCTTTCAAGATGTTCAAAATACCGCCACCTAAAGCACCTGATTGAGAAACGAAACCAATGTTTCCTCTTTCTGGAAGTGATTCAGCGAAACAACCGTCCATTCTAACGTCTGGGTGAGTGTTAACAACACCTAAGCAGTTAGGACCAACACATCTCATACCGTAAGAGTGAATTTTTTCAACTAATTCTTTTTCTAATTCAGCACCAGCAGCACCTGTTTCTTTGAAACCAGCAGTGATGATACAAATACCTTTAATTCCTTTTTCATGGCATTGATCAATTGTTGATAAAACGAATTTTGCGTTAACAACAATGATTGCTAAATCAATTTCAGATGGAACTTCTAAAACTGAAGTGTAAGCTTGAAGACCTTCAATAATTCCACCTTTTGGGTTTACAGGGAAAATACTTCCGTTGAATTTGTATTCCTGTAATCTTTTCATGATATCAGAACCGATTGTGTGTTCTTTAGTAGAAGCACCAATAACCGCAATTGATTTTGGCTTCATGATTTTGTCTAAAATACTCATTTTTCGTCCTTTCTTTTTTTTGTGAGTTTTTTATTTACGTAATCGTTTTGTTTAATTTGTATCCTGAACTTGATTCAGAATTTAGATAACTTTTTCAAATGTTTTATTTGGCATTGCAGAAAGTTTTTCATATTTTTCCATCACTTCCGCAATTGAATTTTTAATTAGAGGTTGTTTTTGTAAAAATTGGTGAATTTTTACAGTATATTTTTCATTGTTTGATTTAGGATTTACGGCTTCAATTGATAAAAACTTGTTGTTTTCTACATTTTTTATAAATAAGTCGTAAGATTTTTTCGAAATATCAATATTTTTCAGTGAATTAGATATTTCATTTCTCATTTTAGGGCTTAAATTTTCAGAAATATTTACAACCCCATTAAAACTTGTTTGATTGTTGTGAATTGAATTCACTTGCATATTTTAAACCCCTTCCCTATTTGAAAATATTTTATCCAATTTATTAGCAATTTTGTTAAAATATCTTTTCAATCCATTTTCTTTGATAATTTCATTAGTAACTTTTTCTCTATTTTCAGCATTTTTAATCGCTCTAAAAATTGCCCCTTTCATTCCTTCTGCATTTAATATTGACGTCTCGCCCTTAAAAACAATATCACACTTGTCTTCATATTTCCCTCTTGTTGCAAAAACTCGAACAGGCAAACCCCAAAATTTTGTATTTGGTCCTTTTGCTATATATATATTATATGGAGAATTTTTAACGATATTCATTTCGTTGAATTGTTTGGCAAATTGGTGTAATTGTTTTGCACTTTTTTCCCCTACAACAATCACGTTGCCGGAAAAACTTGTTTGATTTTGAATCTCTTGAACTTTCATCATTACACCTCATTATTATCAGGAACTTTTTTCCCGAATTTTTTACCTAACTTGTTAAACCAATTCTTTATTTTTATCTGGGGTAAAAGAAAGCTATCAATGAAATTTTGTGTTTTTTCGTAATTGCCAATTAAATCATTTACTGTCCGTTTGTACATAACAGTAAGTTTTTCTTTGACAGGTAATTTAGCATAATCATTGATAACAGATTTCATTTCTAAGTTCAATGCAAAGAACTTATTTTTAGGCTTAGAATTTTTTAATGAAAATGTTAAAGTTTGAGAACCATAGTTTTCTTCAATATATAAATCGTATGGTTTATCCTTTAACATTTTACTAACATCATTATGAATCGCTTTTAAAGCATTTGCTCTAGATTTATCGATTATAAAACTTTTGTAAATAGTCCCTTTAAAATTTGTTTGATTTTGTTGAATGTTTTCTACTTGCATAAAAACCTCTTATGAATATCCGTTGACAATCCATTCTCTAACTCTTAGTTTTGCCCCCAGATTTTCTGCGATTTCTTCGCATTTTTTTACATCAAGGCGACGACCTTTGTAGCCATCAACGATTGAAGCATCTGTTTTTATTCCAGATTCTGAACATGCTTTGATGAATTTTTTAACTTCATCATAAGCGCCATCAAATTTTGGTTGAGAAAGTTCATTATATTCTTCACTTGTTGAACCATTTAAGCTAACTGAAATTTCATCAATCAAGCCGACAAGTTCAGGTACAATATTACGTTTATAAACATAATTGGCATGACCGTTTGTATTGATTCTTATTCTTGTTGTTGGATAATTATCTTTTATATATTTTGCAACTTCTTTTAAAATATCTAATTTTAAAAGAGGTTCTCCATATCCACAAAAAACAACTTCTTTTGTAATTTCAAACTTTTTCAACTGTTCAATAACATCTTCGGAGGTAAATTCTTCGCTATCAAGCCACAATTTTTGTCCACAAACATCATCTTTATCTTTTCTTAGACAAAAAATACAATCATTTGTGCATCTGTTGGTTAAATTTATATAAATTTTATCTTCCAGCGAGTAAACTAAAATATTTGACATGTCATATCCTTTATAACACCAATATTATCATACACACATGTGATTTTTACAAGAGGAAAAGTTGAACTTTTATCCTTTTTGTCCTAAATTGTGTTTATGTATGAAGATTATGAAAAGATTTTAGATGAATTAAGACAATATTCTCACTTTAGGGATTTGAAAAATTTCGAAAAAAAAGACGAAAAATATATTTATTTTAAAGGGAAAAAATTATTAAATTTATCCTCTAATAATTATTTGAATTTCGCAGATAATAAAAAAATTACTCAAGAGTTTTTAGACTTTGCAGAAGATGAGTATTCTTTTGGCAGTGCTTCTGCAAGACTTTTGACCGGAACTCTTCCTGTATATAAAGAGTTGGAAGAACTTTTGTCTAGACTTTATAAAAAAGATGCAACACTTTTATATAATAGCGGATATCACGCTAATGTTGGAATTTCTAGTGCTTTAAATCAAAAAGGTGATGTGATTTTTTCTGATAAATTAAATCACGCAAGCATTATTGATGGTATGAGATTGTCTGACGGAAAGTTTTTTAGATTTCCTCATAATAATATGGAAGCTCTTGAAAAATTATTAGAAAGAGAAAGAAAAAATTACAAAAATGCATTTATTATTACAGAGAGTGTTTTTTCAATGGACGGTGATATTGAAGACTTGAAAAAAATCGTTGAACTAAAGAAAAAATATAATTGCATTATGATTATTGATGAAGCTCATGCCTTTGGTGTTTTTGGTGAAAAAGGGCTTGGTGTGGCAGAAGAATTAGGAATTATTGATGATGTAGATTTGATTGTTGGAACTTTTGGAAAAGCTGTAGGTTCAATGGGCGCATTTGTTACCGGCTCAAAAACGATGATAGATTTTTTGATTAACAAATCTCGTTCTTTTATTTTTTCAACTGCTCTACCTCCAATAAATATTGCCTTTACAAAATGGATAATCGAAACTCAATTCCCCAAAACAAACGCAAGACGAAAAAATATGTTATCAATCGCTAAAAAAATGGGTAGTGATAGTCATATTATTCCTGTTGTAATTGGCGAGAATAAAGATACTGTTGATTTATGTGAAGTGTTATTCCATAACGGGTACTTCACATTACCGATTCGTCCCCCGACCGTACCTGTTGGAACTTCAAGATTGAGATTATCTTTGACCGCAGATATCAAAGAGGAAGAGTTAACAGTTTTAAAGGAGAGAATTAATGAAGTGTTGTTGGCTAAACAAACAAAGTAATGAAAATTTAATTGTATTTTTTGCGGGTTGGAGTTTTGACGAAAATCCATTTCAAAACTTATTAACTCAAAATTATGATGTTTTGTTTGTTTATGATTACAATGATTTAGCGATTCCGGAAGATTTAAAAGTTTTAAATTCGTACAAAAATAAAGCTCTTGTAACTTGGTCAATGGGTGTATTTGTAGCGTATTTGTTAAAAGATTTATTCTCTGGTTTTGCTACAAAAATTGCAATAAATGGAACTGTTACTCCTGTTGATAATGAGTTTGGAATCCCTGTAAAAATGTTTGAATTGACTTTAAAACATGCTCAAATCGGTTTGCGAGGAAAATTCTATCAGAATGTTTTTAAAACTGAAGAAGAGTATAATCTTTACATCAAAAATTCTGCCAAAAGATCAATAGAAAATAGGGTTTCAGAACTTGAAAATTTGTATAATTTTATAAAAAATAATCCTAATACAAGTTATGAAAAGTTTTATGACAAGGCGATAGTGAGTGATTTTGACAAAATTATTCCGCCTAAAAACCAGATAGCAAGCCACAAAAAAAATAATGTTCAAATAATAAACTTGCCATACGGACATTTCCCGTTTTATAATTTTTCCAGCTGGAGTGAGATTTTAGAATGCAATCAGATTTAATAAAAAAACATTTTGAAAAAAGCATGAAAAATTATGACCAAAATGCCACTGTTCAAAACTTGATGGCATCAAAAATGGTTTTTGAACTGGCTAAAATTTCTAATGATTTTGAAAATATTTTAGAATTAGGTTCTGGTACTGGTCTTTTGACAAAAAAAATCTCAAAAGAAATTAATTTTAAAAACTATTATGCAAATGATTTGGTTGAAAAATCCAAAATATATATACAAAAAATTATTCCGAATGCTCAATTTTTGTGCGGAAGTGCAACAAGGATTAAGCCAACAAAAAAAATGAATTTAATTATTTCAAATGCAATGTTTCAGTGGTTTGATAATTTGGAAAAATCTATCGATAAAATAAAATTTTTACTTGATAAAAAAGGAATATTAGCATTTTCGACTTTTGGACCGGATAATTATAAAGAAATTACATCTTTAACTGGTTTAACTCTTAACTATAAAACAAAAGAAGAGATTGAAACAATTTTAAAAAATTTGGGATTTGAAGTTTTGTATTGCGAAGAATTTTATGAAGAAGTGAAATTCAAAACCCCGTTAGAATTATTGGCACATATGAAAAATACAGGAGTAAATTCTCTTTCTGAAAAGACTTGGACAATTACAAAGGTCAAAGAATTTTGTGACAATTATTCCAAAAAATATCCACAGACAAAATTGACTTATTCTCCAATAATTGTAATTGCACGAGGGTAATTTTTTATTGATTATCCTTTTTCCTGACAAATTGCAAATTGTAGCCCAAAATATCTGCAATTACAAGCATTTCTCGGTGAGTAATTGTTTCATTTCTAAGTTTATTGGATAGATTTTGCATAGAGTATTTTTTGCCTAATTTTTTTGACAAAGCTTCCGCAAGTTCTGTTAAACTGATATTAACATCAAGCAAAACCTTTTTTAAATCATTCATTATTGACATTTTTAAGCTCCACTAATTCATTTATAATTATATGAATAGGTTTAATTTTTAACGAATTAATCTAATCAATAATTGACTTTTAAATAAATTAATGTAATATTACATGTATTCATTTATAAATTGGTAATATTTTGAAACGGGAGATAACAAATGAGAAAATTCTGGGGGGTAATAAATAATAATAAAAAGGCATTTACTTTAGCGGAAGGTGCTACGCACGTAGACATGCCACCAACAAAGGCGAAACTTGCATTTACTTTGGCGGAAATACTTATTACTCTTGGCATAATTGGAGTTGTTGCGGCAATGACTATTCCAACATTGATGACAAATATTCGTCATAGAGATACTTCTGTTAAATTGCAAAAATTTAGTTCTGTGATGCGACAAATGTTACTTACTGCAGAAGATGAGCAAGGACCGGTTAATGAATGGAACATAAGTTTGCCCCATGATAAATTTTTTGAAACATATTTTCTTCCTTACGTAAAAGCCGGAATTTCCAATAATGAATTGATTTTTAATGATGGTTCTACAATGACATTATATCGTGGTACTTGTATGGATTTAATTTATGATGTAAATGGTAAAAGTAAACCAAACAAAGAGGGGTATGACCAGTTTAGATTTTTAATGTGTCCTAAAAGTGATTCAACTTGGTGTGGGGAACAAGGTTTTTGTAGTTATAGAAATAATGTAATTAGAACAAATAGACCAAAATTAATTGAATGTTGTCAAAAACATTGCCCCGGACATGCTGGTTTGACTTGCTCAGCTTTATTGGAATATGATAATTGGCATTTTAATAAAGACTATCCTTATTTTAAATAAATAATTCTTTTATATTTTCAAAAATGTTAAATTATTTTTGAAATGTGGCAAAAATTACTCGGTCAATATTTGCAAGGTCTTTTAACACTTTAATTTTCCAAAAACCTGCTTCATTCATTAATTGAGCAACATCTGTACTTTGTCCGATCCCCAGTTCAAACATCAAATAACCTCCTTTATTCAAAAATTTTGGAGCATCTTTGATTATTTTTTCGTAGAATTCTAGACCTTTTTCATCTGTTGTATAAAGTGCTAAATCAGGTTCATAATTAACTTCTTCTTGTATAGTTGCTTTTTCTTTTGGTGGAATGTATGGAGGGTTAGAAACGATTAAATCAAATTTTTCATCTTCTCTGATTTTTGAAAAAATATCTGATTTTCTAAAAACAGCTCTATTAAAAAGTCCAAATCGTTCCATATTTTTAAATGCTGTATGAATTGCCTCTGTTGAAATATCAACTCCCATTACTTGACTATTGGTGAGTTTTGCAATCATACAAGCAATACACCCAGAACCTGTACACATATCAAGCACCATTTTGAAATTGTTTTCTTTTATAATTTCAATTGCTTTATGTACAAGTAGTTCGGTTTCATCTCGAGGAATTAGAACATCTTTGTTTACTAAAAATTTTTCACCCATAAAATCTGCTAATCCAATAATGTATTGGATTGGTTCATGAGTTTTTGCACGAAGTTTTGCTTTGTCTTCAACGATTTTTAGCTTGTCTTCAGACAATTTTTTGCCCATCAAAATATCAATCAAATTATAGCCTGCAAAATGTTCTATTAATAATTTAACTTCAACTTTTGCTTCATTTGGTTCAATCCCAGAGTCTGTCAAAATCTTTTCAATATCTTGAATTAGCATTATTCTTCCTCAATTTCAATTTTATAATTTTCGCTATGTTCAGTTATAATTTTGTCAATCAAATCACGAGCTTCAAGTTTTGAAGACAGTTCAATTTTTTCAATATTATATTTTTTGCAAAGTCTGTTGTAATAGTACAATTGTTTTTTTGTTGGTGGTTCTTTGGACATTTTTACTTCTTGCAAAAATTTTCGTTTTTTCTTTTCGTAAGCTTTGTTTGCTTCTATTATCGGTCTTTGTTTTTCCTTATAATCATAATACTTTTTGCATTCTTTTAAATATTTTATTGTGTCATTGTAGAATTTTTCATCATCAATGATATCTTCTAAAAATTCAAATCTGGAGCAATGCAACTCAAGATAATACTTTTCGTCCGCAACAAAACTATCCCAAATTTCATCAACGGTCAAATCTTGGGATTTTTTTACTAATGCACGTAAAAAATTACATAGTGCAGACTTTTGGTTCTTTGTAAAATCTAAGTAAATTTGTTTCTTTATTTCGTACATCGCAATTTTATTGTACGAAAATATAACTAATCATTCAAGCAAAATTTTAATATTCACAACTTCATTCCTCCGAAGAGGGCAACGAAGTAGAATTAATGTTCGGCTTTTTCACAAACCACACAAATTTATGTGCGTATCGATTCTCATAAAACCGTGCTACTATTGCCTATCGTGTGAACAAATCTTTGACTGAAAATTTGCGGGTTTTGTTAGACAAGCTAAAGTCCAGCAACTTTCTTGCAATAGGATTTGTTTGCAAAGATGATTTAGAATCAGCAACTTCTGTTTTACTCATCTCTCGTTTAGTCGTAATAGTTTTCAAGTCTTGATCCATCTTCTCTGCCATGATGTTAATTGTACCTCGTTACATTATAATAAACAAATTCTTCACAAATAAATTGCTTAATTTTATATAATTTTTATATATTATTTACATATCGTAACAAATAATTAAACTATATGTATAAACATACAAAAGTATAATTATTTAATGAACTCATGTTATAATATTGTCAATCAGAAAGGAAATTCCACATGGGTGATGAGGACAAACAGTTTGATGCCACCCCCAGAAAGCTGGAACAGGCGAGAAAAGAAGGTCAGGTTGTTAAATCCAAAGATTTTTCAACCGCTGTGTCTTTGCTTATTCTGTTCTCTGTAATTTTTGGTTTAGCACCTTTTATCTGGAATCAAATTGTCCAAGTTTTTACCCTGCTATATGAGCAAATACCCAATGCACACACTGAACAAATCGGATATATGTATATTCTAACTATTGCAGTTAAAGGTGCTGCATTAATTATTGGTCCGATTTTAGCTATTGCGTGGCTTGTTGCCGTATTAGCAGATTTTGTTCAAGTTGGTCCCTTAGTTGCAATTGCTCCTCTTATGCCCAAATTAGATAAATTAAACCCAACAAAATATTTCAAAAATATTATGTCTATCAAAACTTTGTTTGAACTTTTCAAAAATATTGTTAAAGTTTTGATTTTGGGTTATATCGGTTGGGCAGTTTACAAAGACCACATTGAATCAATCTTAATGCTTGCATCTGTTGATAACAACTTCGCAGTAATGATTGAATTCGGGAAACTTATTACTGAATTTATTTTCAAAGCTTGTATTGCTTTTTTGATTATTGCAGCTGCTGATTATGGGGTTACGAAATGGAAATTCTTAAAAGACCAAAAAATGTCATTCAAAGAAATCAAAGATGAATATAAAAACTCTGAGGGCGACCCTAACGTTAAAGCCGCATTAAGACAAAGACGTATGCAAATGCTTCAACAAGGTGCAATGGACGCTGTTCCGACAGCCGACTTTGTTGTAACAAATCCGACTCACGTTGCTTGTGCATTGAAATATGTTGCAGAAGAAATGGATTCTCCAATGTTGATTGCAAAAGGTACAGAACTTATTGCAAAGAAAATTATTGGAATTGCCAAAGAGCATAATGTTCCGGTTATTGAAAACCCGCCAGTGGCAAGAGCTTTATTCAAAATGGTTGATATTAATCAACCGATTCCGCCAGAGTTATACAAAGCGGTGGCAGAAATTTTAATGTTCGTTTATAAGATGAAGAGAAAAAATACACCAAATAAACGACCGCGAAATTAATATATTGTAGTATTATTGATTTGTAAAATTATGGCAAAAGAAGATAAAACAAATTTACAACATTATATAGATATCGTGCAAAAGGTTGCGAGAGTAGAGCATAGACGTATTCCGGCTCACATGGTTGAGTATGAAGAACTTCTTTCAATCGGTATCATTGCCATTCAGGTAATGATTAAAAATAAAACTCCTGAACAATTGGCAAAATATAATGCTGCGTATATTGCAACTGCTGTTCGTTGGGCAATTAGAAATGAATTGAGAATAAGATATAAATGGTATTCTCTAAAACACAAAGCTGAAGATGAATACGATCAAGAAGAGGCAGTTGAAGGCATGGATATGAAACAGGCAAAAGTCCGTGAAGCAATTTACGAAACTGTTTTGTCTATTGATAGTTTAGCAGCTTCTGCAAGTGACAACGATTCTCCATTTGATTTCATCAAAGATACTCACGCAATGCCTGATGAAAATGCCGAAATTTCTGAAATGGGTAAAATGATTAGAACTGCTATTTCTAAACTTCCACCAAAAGAAAGAACTGTTGTGGAATACAGATTTTATAGAAATATGCAAGTAAAAGATATTGCCAAACAAATCGGTTTGTCGCCATCAAGGGTTACACGTATTGTTCAAGCATCATTAAATACTGTTAGAGAATATTTGAATGCTCACGAACAATATGGTTATTAATCAACAATTTGAATTCTGTCGTCGTTCTTGATTTCTATTGGTTGGTTTAATTTTTTGATATAATCACAAGCCAATTTGTTTTTATCAACATCAAATTGTTGAAGAACAAATTCTGGGTGTTTGTTGCTTTCTAAGTATCCGTCACCACCTGTTGCAAAGAAATCATCTGCAGCTACTGTGTATTTTTTATTTGGATCAGGATTTTTTACGTCAATTTTATGAGTGTGGTTTGCTTTATCAATGAATTCAAGGCTTAATAATTCACCTTGTTTATTTGCTTTGTATTTCAAACCTGATACAAGTAAAATTCCCGGTTTGTTAGATGGGTTATTTAGAGATTTCAAACCAACATTGATTGCATCAACAATTTGCTTTTCTGACAAATTCAAAATCATCATTTTATCTTCAAATGGTGTAATATCAGAAATCAATCTTGTATCAATTGGTCCTTGAGAGAAACTTCCTCTAATATTTCCGGTATTAAGAATTGCAATATCAGTGTTAAGTTCACTTCTCATTGCATCTGCAATAACATTTCCATGTGGATTGTTTTCAAGAAGTCTTTGAATAGGAGGAGTAACAGCTGCACTTACTTTACCGATAACTTCCGGTTTGCCGATGTATTCTTCAACGGAATGTTTTACAAATAGAGGTCTGTTATAATCTCTAGTTTTGATAACGTTGTTTTGTGCTTTTTTGATAATGCCGTTATTGTCAAAATCTACGTTCAAAATACCAACATTTTCACCATCTTTTCCTGCTTGGGTAATTACAACCGGTTCACCTGTTTTTGAGTACAAAAGGTTTGTACCCTCTTTCAAGCCTTCAATCAAATCATGAGTGTGAGCTCCAAAGATTAAGTCGATACCTTGAGTTTCTTTTGCTAAGCGTTGGTCTTTTTTCGTTCCCTCGTGAGATAGAACGATAATTTTATTTATTCCTTGTTTTTGTAATTTATTTACTTCGTCTTGAACAAGTTTAATTGTTTCATCATCTGTTTTTACACTGATATCTTTTAGAGTATTATTCATTTTTACACGTTCAAGCATATCTTCCGGAGCAATTCCGATAAGTCCGTATTTTTGACCATCTTTTTCAATTACCATTGATTTTTGAATTCTGCCCTCTAATGGAGAACCTTGTTTGATATCAATATTTGCAGCTAACATCTTGTATTTAGCATCGCTCAAAAGTTTTGCTAAATTTCCTGGTTCTACAACATCAAGTTCGTGATTCCCTAATGCTGATGCTATAAATCCACCCCAATCTAAGAACTTGCTTGCAACTTGGTTATGAACATAATTTGCTCCTAAAATTATATCGCCTGAAGACACTTTGAATTTAGAAACGTCAGGTGTTTTATCTGACCAAAATCCTGGGGCAATTTTATTCGATGGAGTAGAGTCAAATTCTTTTGTCATATTATAAATACGTTCCATATTTGTCATCTTACCGTGAACGTCATTTACATAAAACCAACTTGTGTGAGTTAGTTTAGATGATGGCGTTTCAGTATAAATCGGTACCGTTTCGTTTGGATAAATAGTTGCCGTATATTCCGGAGTTCTCGAAACATTGTCTTTTACCACTTGTGGATTTTTGTCAGAAACCTTAGTTTGCGCTTGTGCTGAATTAACATTAGAGATGTTTAAATTTGGTGTATTTATCATATTTTCTACCTTTTACACTTCATCGTTATAAAAACTACTGAAAATATTATTTGCCTATTTTATTGAATTTATTAAGAAAGTTTAAACTTCCTTTTATGCTGCTTGTTGTTGGTGTTTCATTTGTTTGTACATATCAATTCCCTCAACCCAGCTTGGAGTAATATTCAAATCGTTTTCTACGATTTCTTTTGGTAATGCTGCGTGGTGAATTTTTGGTAACAAATAATCTTCTGAATATTCAATTGGTCTTGGAATATTATCATCTGTATCATTACAAATGAACGTCATTTTACCCTTGTTATCCGTTTTGTAGCCAACAATTGTTATTTCATGACCATTTACAATTACATTGTTGTTATCTGTTTGAGTATAACCGATTATGACATTTTCACCTTGGTCAATCGCTTGAACTATGTGCTTTTTCATCGTGCCTAAATCAGTTTCATAACCTATAAGTCGAGCATTTTCATCAACAGTTTGATAAGTTACGGACAGAATATTTTTGTCAAATACAACAGATTCAGTAAATGTTTTCTCAAATTCAATCAAACCTTTGTCATTTTGGTTGAATTTTCCGGCCCTTTTATCAGTCAATGTATTGTAAGATTGCTGAGAACCAACTTCCATAAATGTTGATTGCATCAAAACATCTAACGGTGTTCTTTCATAAGGATCTTTATCAGTTGTTTGAATTTGTGCTCTTAATAATGCGTTTTTATCCGGTGCGAATTTCAATTTTGCATCGTTAAAATTGTTCATTTCATAAGGAATATCAAATGCATTCAACAGCCAAACCGCATTCAATGTATTATCAGCAAGGTTATTTAGCTGAATAGTTTTATCAACACTCATTTTCGGAGAACTTAATTCTTGTGCAAATCTTGTAAACTCAGCAGGCATTTGTTTTGCAAGTTTAAATTCTGTACTTGCTGCAACGCAAGTACCTGAATGCTCAACATCAATATCATTTTGACCTTGTTTGATATCAAGAAGATTTGTCTTTGTTGCATTATTTGCTTGAATTGCTTTTTCTCTGTATTCAGACGGAATATCTCCAAACTGTTGAGTAATTAAATATGGATAAGCAATTGTTGCAATCGTATCACGTAAAATTACATCATTTTTCAATCCCTCAGCTCGAGGTTCTTGAACGATTTTGAATAAATTATCCAAAACAGTTGATTTGTCGTTAGAATTTGAGTTTAACAAAACTCCATTTTTCAACAAACCATCTAGAATTTTTCTTCCGTTTTTATCTAATTGTGATGAAACAGTGGTGTATTTTACTTGCTCTTCTTTTCCATTCAATTGAGTGCGGATATTTATTGCTTGAACCTGTTGCATAGAAGTTTGCGGAATAGTTTTTGCCGCAGTAAAAGACGGAGATGTTACTGCTTTTGTTGCTTCTGTCTTTGAAACATGCACAGGAGCTTTAACACTGTTAATTGTGTTATAATTATATTGATGATAAATTTGAGAATTAATTTTATCTACCATGTTACACCACATCTATTATAAAAAATAAAAAATTGAAAAATTGCCATGCATGTATTATTTTTGTAAATAAATATTAAAGAGGGTATCATTGAAGAATTCAAAAGTCAAACCATTAACCAAATCGCAAATAATAATTTCAATTGACAGGTTAACTCGTTTTAAAAACACGGAAACCAAATACTTACGAGTTTTTAAAGATATTTTGACTCAAAATTTGATAGAACCTAAATTCAAAAAAACTGACTTGGAAAAAATGGATTACTCAGAACTCCGAAATTGGGCCGAATTTGTAATAAATTATTCTCTTGAAACTGCAGGCTTAACATTAGAAGACGATTATTTGATAAATCAAAGATTATTTGATTACGAAAACTCTGTTTTTGAAAATAATGAAAATGTCCAAGAACTTTTGAAAAACAAAATTAATTATAGGGCATGCTTAAATTATATTGATGAAAATTCTCCCAAAAATTTGTTATGGTTAAAGAATTTAGAAACAAGTTCTGATATCAGAAAATCCAGATTAGACAACTCTTTGAGGTTTCCGGTAGAAAAAGTCGTCATTGCAGAGGGGGCAACCGAGGAAACCTTGTTGCCGGAATTTGCTAAACGTTGTGGATATGATTTTGATAAAGAGGGTATTTATGTTCTTTCTGCAGGTGGAAAAAATCAAGTTGTAAAACTATATTATAGACTTGTAGAAAGCTTAAAGTTACCAATATTTGTCCTTTTGGATAAAGATGCAAAAGAAAATCTGGAAGAAATTCAACCAAGATTGAGAGATATTGATAAAATTCATCTGCTCAATTGTGGTGAGTTTGAGGATTTGTTACCGATTAAACTTGTTGAGAGGACATTGGATTACGAACTTAAAAATATATCAATGTTAGAGAAAGAAAAGTTGAATGAAGATGTTCCGAGGGTGAAATTTTTGGAAGAAGTTTTTAAGACTAGAGGCATGCACGAATTTAAAAAAGTCGAATTTGCGCAAATGGTAAAAAAGAATATAAAAAGTGATGAAGATATTTCACCAGAGGTAGTTGAAATTATTGATGAAATAAGGCTTTCCGCAGGTGATAAAATACGAAAATAATAGAAAATAAAAATTTTTAAACAAAACAGTTGACATTTAATTTTGTTCAGGTTAGAATAACTCTTGTAACAAAAGTTCAAGCCCCCATCGTCTAGAGGCCTAGGACAACACCCTTTCACGGTGTAGACAGCGATTCGAATTCGCTTGGGGGTACCATATTTAAATCAGGAGGCAATAAACCTCCTTTTTTAGTGTCATCATCTACCTTTTGGGCGGTTCGAAATTCTCCATTTTCATAAATTAAACCGTTAGGAAATATTAGTTGTTGAAGTCTTTGTTTTGTGTCTAAATCACTTGTTAACCAAATGTTTTTAATATTTTCCAGAGCTTTACATACATAATCTAGACATTTTTCAAAATCATCATTTGGCAATGCAATTTTTGAAATACATTCATATAAATTTTGTAGTTCTTTATCTAATCTTTCAGAGCGTAATTTATAGTCATTTTCTCCAATCTTTTCATCAAGATAGAAATCTAACAATTTATCTTTTTTAAGTTTTAGAGATTCAACATTTTGATTTAGTCTGTTCAAATTACAACTAACTTCTTTTATCTGTTGGTTGTAAGATTCTTTTACCAAGCGTTTAAAATCTTTTAAATTTTGATAATTCGGTTGTAATTCGTTTAAATATTCTACAAAAATTTTTTCTAATTTGTCTTTTGGCACTCTTACTTGAGTTCTACAATTTGAATTATAGCAATGATAATATGCGTATTTTTTCTTCTTTCTTCCTGTTGATTTACTTGCAGTTAGTGGAGAACCACAACAAGGACATAATATAAAATGTCTAAGTGGAAATTCGGGATTATTTTTTATATATGAAGTCACAATTTTATCACTACCATTTAGCAATAATTGCACTTTATTAAATAATTCTTCTGAAATAATCGGTTCAAATGCACCTTTTACAACTTGCTCACATAATGAAGGACAATATATTTTGCCACAATATAATGGATTTCTTAGAAGATTGAACATATTACCAGATTTGATAAAAATATTTTCTTTTTCCAGTAACTTTATAATTTGTGTTTGAGTATATAAACCTTTTGAAAAAAGAGTAAAAATCCGCTCTATAATCGGAGCTGCAACCTCATCTTTAAATAAATCACCATTTATCATTTTATATCCATAAGGTGCTTTCCATAACCATTTGCCTTCCAACAATGCTTGTTTCATGCCAGCCTTTGTTCTTTCTGTTTTCTGGTCATTTTCAAATTGAGCAAACGCACCAAGCACATTTCTTGTAAGTTTACCAGTTGCAGTATTATCATTAACTTCTGTTGCTGAAAGAATTTCAATATTTAACTTATTAAAAAATGAACTTAGTGTATAATAATCTTCCATATTTCTTGAAAGTCTATCAATTTTCCATATAATTAAAGCATCTACAGTCTTTCTGTGTTCTGAGCAATACTTTATCAAATTTTGTAATTCTGTTCGCTCCGTAGTTTTTGCACTCTCACCACGTTCTACAAAGACTTTTAACTCTTCATAATTATTTCTTTTAGCAAAGTTTATACAATCTTCCTTTTGTCTGGCTAAACTAAATCCAAAATTTGCTTGTTCAGAGGTTGAAACTCTAGTGTATATTATAGCTTTTTTCATCTATTTCCTCCCTTCGAAATATTTGCACACTAAGATATCAATTAATTTTTTAGTATCATCGTCTAATCCATTTATAATAAATTTGTATTTCATTTAGATCTCCTTTTGTTGTGTTTATCGTACGAACCATTGTTTACCTCCTTCTTTTATTTTGTAATATCATTTACAATTAACGATCTAATTTTATTTAGGTTTCATTTTTACAACTCCTATATTTCAGCGCACTACAAACTAAGCCATTATACTTGCGCAACAGTATATATAGCTTTTTTAACCAAAACTAGCTGATTAAAGAATTTAACACAACAAATTAAACCCTTGAAAGACATCTGGTCGTCTTTTGTAGTTTAATTTTGTTTATGAATAAACCGTACCAGAATTGGTCTATTATTTAAGTGTAGATAAATGCATCTACTCTTTTATTATACCTCATATTTTATTTGTGTCAAGCCTAAAAGCCTTGCTATCAGATGCATACAGCGATTTTATAAAACGTTACATTTGACATTTTGAGTAAGTCTTCAAAACATTCACCGTTAAAAAAATGCCTTCTAAAACTCTTGGTACATAAGGGCTAAAATTGAAAGTTTCAAAATCAATGTTAAAAATCCACTTTTGAACCCTTGTGAATGATAAACCTTAATATGATATAGTAAGCGGATTAAAACACTTGTCAGCCCTCTTAGATTAAACATTATAAAATTAGGCTGTATTCCTTTTATAATCTACATTTTAGACATTATTATGATTTTATAAAATTCTGTGTTGTGGTATGAGGACTTGACAAAAACATGCCTGTAAACCACCTTATTTAGTAAAATATTATAAAATAATTAAGATTGAACGTTGGTTTATACCACTAATAATATAATTAATATATGACAAATATTCTTAAACGCTTAATTAAGACATTCAAAGATGAGTTTGGTATAAAACTCGAGGATACAAACATTGATAATATCTTGGGCTTAAAAGAGTTACATTTACAACCTTATATATGGCGACCTTATTTAGAAGATGAAGAAAAGTTTTTACAAACTCAGTTAAAAGCCTATTTATACAATAAACAACGTGCTAAGTATAATAACCCTATAACAGAGTGTGTATTTCAGGAGTATAAGAATAGATATATCCTTGTTTCATATTTGAGTGATTTTAGCAAAGTAAATAAACTATCCGATTATACTGATATTATTATAACATTTTATGATGCTTATGAACCAAAGTGTAAAACAATTAGACGTACACTTTCAAAATGTGGGAAAAAGCCTAAATGTTATACACGGTTTAGATTAAAACCTGATTCTATACCTGAGATATTTAGCCAAAAGTTCAATGAAATTGGACTATATTTAAACAGAACAAATGATTCACAACAGATTTATACCCAAAGATTTTTACCAATGGTATATCTTATAAATAATAACCCTAAATTAACACCTAATATACAAGGACATCATGTAAATTATGATACAAGTGTAGAAATTGGGGCTAAAACTTCTATTTTACCAATTCGTGAAGATTTGCATACAAAGGAGTTTCACCCGTCTAATATAATTGGTAGTTCAGGTTCTAGGTACAACATTGTCAAAGGTATAATGTATGCAAATATGTTACGACAGAAGTATTTCAAGGTTAAACCAAAGAAGTATGACCACAAGGTACATGAGAATATTTTTGATATTTTAGACCTTTATTTCATACAAAAACTTAGTGTATCTGATATTAAACGTTATTTAGAACAGCATAAATCTAATTCTAAACTTGCGTATAACACCATTAAAAACATTGTAGAACATTTTAAACAATATACACCAGTTTTGACCAAAGAGAATATACAAAAGATAAAAAATAAGCAATTATCTTGAAAAATGGAGGCAGAAAACTAAGTATAAATCAAAGTTTGAAATAAGCCTAAAACTCTATCTATACCTGCAATATACTGGCATGAGCTTTTGGGAAATTAGGTAAACTCGAAGAGGTAAAATTTGGATATATAAGCAGGGGGAAACTAATATTACCTTCTAAATTTTTCATAACTGGTTAATACATTATCCAAAGACTCTAACGTGTTTTTGTATGCTTTCAATTTTGTATCATTTGCAGAAAAAATCTTATGAAGCAATATCTCCCTATCTTCATTTGTTTCACTTTTTGTATTTATACCAAAATCTGTTAATGATAAATTAAAGACTTCGCAAAGTCTAAAAAAAGTATCTAAAGAGGGAAAATTCTGACCACGTTCAATATTACTAACATGTTTTTCACTTAGACCTATTTTTTCAGCAAGTTGAATTTGCGAAAGCCCGTATTTTAACCTTGCTTGTTTAAATTTATTGCCGATAAACTTTTTGTCATCATAAAACATTAGTAGTATCCTCTATAACTTCTATCAAAATACCCTATTTGTAATGACTTATTAACCATATATATTGTGAATATGTAAAAGTTTCGCAATATATAATACCTTAATTTGATATTCGTGATAATATTCTTGTGGGTATTATAAGTATTACTTATATCTAAAACTAGAAGTATATAATGAGGGTTAATTTATGAGTGAAAAGTCTAAAACGAAAATTTTATTACCTATTTTTATTATTCTTCTTTGTATCTGCATCGGTGGGACTTACATGAAAGAACAAAAAAGAAAAACAGATTTGTATAATAACTTAGTTTCTTCAATCAAGAATAAAGATTGGAATAATGCAAAATCTAATCTTGATGAGTTAGGTGATTATAAAGATGCTTTAAGTTATGCAAATGAAGTAAATTATGAATATTTTATAAAAAATGGAGATGGAAACTTCGCTGGTAAAAATTATAATATTGCATTGGATTACTATAATAAGGCTCAAAATATAAAAAAAGACAATAAAAATTTACAGGTTAAAATTGATAAAACCAAAACACAAATAAAAATTCAAGAGGAAGAAGAAAAAAGAAAAATTAAACTTGAGCAAGAAAGGAGAGAAAAAGAAAGAAAAGCTGCAATACAAAAAAGAGAACAAGAAGAAAGGCAAAGAAGACAGCAAGAACAACGTGAATTAGCAGACTTAGAAAGATTAGTTAAACGAGCGTTTGTAAGTGTCAATATCCAAGATTATGGTAATGAAACTGGTGGAGTTTATGATTTTTATATTTATCCAGAGGCTTGGTTTAATTTAAGTTACGAGGAAAAGAAGGGTGTAATGGTTTCTTGCAGAAAGTATATTCAGCTAAAAGAAGGTGCATCTGAAAGAAAAGCCGCAGTTGGAGTTCGCGTTAAAAGTGCTTATGATGGGCAAGAATTAGGTAATGCACTATCTGTAAAATAAAAGGAGATAATAATGAATGAAGAAGAAATAAAAAAATATAAAGGCATGCTTAGTTCAAATGAATTTATTTTATTTAAACCTAATAAGATCATAGAAGAAAATGAAATAAAATATAGAACTCCTGTTGCAATTTTTGTTATCTTATCTATTATAATGAGCTTAAGCAATAATGAAAGTTTTAAAGGGCTTGGATTTGTATGCTCAACTATTGCAATTATTTTATTTTTTATTACAAATAGCAAGAAAAATGAAATTAATAAAAAAATAAGCTCTTTAAATCGTAGTATTACTGAACATAATCTTACTGTTTTTGAAAATTTTGTTAGGGAAAAACTACAAGAAAATAATTTAGATAAAACTTCTGTGGATAAAGAAATAGTTATTATTGATGATTCTTATCATATTGAAAAAATTCTTATTAATGATAGCAAGAAAACTTTTAACATTGTAGAATTTTCAATTTTCCCTCGAAAAAGTTTTATTCTAAAAAATTTTAATTACTCTCAAATGATAAAATACGATTTAATTGATAATTCAACTCAAACACAAATTGCTACATCTACAATATCTTCAAATGTAGGGAAAGCTATTGGAGGAGCTGTTGCATCACAATTATTGGCAGGAAATTCGGCAACAGGTGCAGTTATTGGAAGTAGTGGAAGTAGAACAATGTCAACAACATACAATACAACAATGAATTCAAGTTATACTATAAATATTTATCTTAACCAACTTCAAAATTCTATTATTCATATAAATTCTAGTAATAGAAAAACAATAGATGATATTATTTCAGTGCTTGAATATATAAATAATTTTGAAAAAACTATATAAAATAAAAAAGAAAGAAAGGAAAATAAATGTTTAACGACTTAACTGAAAAAGAGCAATTAACATTGAAATTACTTGTGAAAGAAGAACTAGAAAAAGATTTTGATATTCCTGATGGGGCAATAGAAGATGAAACTCTAATTTTATTAATGAAAAAAGGATATGTTAATGTTGATGTTTCTATTGGTTTTCAAGGAAACTCAGAAACTTCGTTTAATTACAAAAAAAATGGACATAAGTTATCAGACAAAGTTTTAGAATATTATAATATTAAAAAGTAATTTAACAGGTATTAATTTTAATAAAGTGACGAGGAAAATAGGTGTATAAAATGAAAAGAATCATAACTGTTATATTTACAGGACTTATCTTATTTATTAGTACTCCAACATTCGCAAATACGGTTGTTTATAATACTAAAACACATAAATATCATGCTCCATATTGTCAATGGGCAAAACGTTGTACTAAAAATTGTATAAAAATTGAAAAACAAAAAGCTATTCGTAATGGTGGTAAGCCTTGCAAAGTTTGTGGTGGTGGCTAATATTTATTTTTAAAAATGCTGGCATGAAATCATTGGCATATAAGAATATAATCAAATACTTTTTAGAATGAACTTTTTTAAACTATAATCATTCTAATATTAGGAGAAAATTATGAAAAAACTTTTTGCAATTATATTTGTATCTTTATTATTAACTAGCAGTGCATTTGCGGGTAACACCTATAACCAATACAGCAGTAAAACAGGTTCATATAGAACAAACGGTTCTACCACTACAACTTATGATAGATACGGTTCACGCACAGGTTCTTACAAAACCAACGGCAATACGACAACAAAATACGACCAGTATGGCTCAAGATAAGGCACAATCAAAAAGACATCAACTGGTTACACCACATACGATAAATATGGGTCAAGAACTGGTAGTTATAAGACAAATTCTAACGGTACAACCACATCTTACGATAAGTACGGTCGAAAAACAGGCTCATTCAAAACCGATTTCACAGGCAGAACCACCCAATACGACCGCTACGGTAGAAAAGTTGGCAGTTTTAAATAGGTAAAATTAAAATATCAAACTTATTCATCTACACAAATAAAGTTCTCTTTGTGTAAAGCATCAATTACCCCTCTTGTTAAATCTTTACATAGTAGATTTATAGTATAAGTTCTAGCATTTTTATCTGTTTTTTCTAATAAGTTAGCATCTACCATTTTTGCTATCAAAGAAGTTATTTGTCGTGTTGTTTTTTCTTTTTCAAATATCTTTTGCACATCTGCAGATTTTATAAAATCTTTTTTTAAGACTAATTCTAAAACTTTCTTGTAGTCATTATTTATAAAATGTAGTTCCAATGCCCTATTTATTGCGGGCATTACAATTCTCTCCGTGAAAAATTGCTTTTGCATAAGTTTTGATACTTTTGACATTTCGTTATATAAGCCATTCAAAACATATTCACACCATATTCGTTTGCCTTCATCAGTATTTTCATCAGCTTTTTGTAACATATCAAAATACTTATTTCTATCAATACAAAATACTGCAGTAGAGTTTAATAAATATGCCATATCAAATCCATATTGTTTTAACATTGAATATGTTAAAATTCGTGACATTCTACCATTTCCATTGTCAAAAGGGTGAATCCAAGTAAAAGCATGGTGTGCTATTGCAACTTTGAGCAACTGTTGTTGCATTTTTCCTTCTTGATTTATCCATTCAATCAACCTATCCATATATTGTGGCACAAGGATAGATTCAGGCGGGGTGTGTAAAGCATTTTTTATTTTTACATTGCATGTTCTAAATTTTCCACTTTCTTGACTTCCTTCTATTTGCAATCCATTAGTAATAAGACTGTGTAGTTCTTTAATAAACCAAGTAGAAATTTTAAAATTATTATCCTCGCTAAAGCATTTATTGACATAAGAAATAGCTTTTTCAATATTGTTAATTTCTCTAATATTTTCAGTGTCTGGGGATGATTCAAACTTGGAGGTAACATAATCTGATATAGTTGTTCTATTCCCTTCAATTCTTGCAGATTGCAAACTTTCTATCATATAAAAAATTTCTTTTACTTGTATAAATAGTCTTGGATTTATCTCTAATCTAGCAACTCTATTTCTTAATACTTCAAGTTTTACTATCAATTCTAATAAATCACTATCAAATGAAATTTGTGGTAAATCCAAATTTAAAACGTCAGGCATGAATTATCTCCAAATATTTACATTATCATATCACATTATTTACAATTTCTCAATAGATTATTTACATAGTTTGCATGCAAAAACATTGCAATTAGTGAAATTTTTGTTTCATTTTTTATCATATTATTTACATATTCAAAAACTATTATTTACATTATCAGACTTCAAAATCTACATTTTTACTTTGGGCAAGTTCTCTAAAAGTCTGCGGTGAATTTCTAAATTTAACTCTTACCAGTTTTGTAAAGTACATGTCTAAATATCTCTTACAATCTTTTTAAATAATGTACGGGGACTGATATTAAAAATTTTTAGCCCTTAATACCTCATAAAACTTGTATATCCACTTCACTATTCGATTCCATGCTTCACAATCAAGGGGTACCATATAAAAAGAAACACCCAATAGGGTGTTATTTTTTTATACTTGCGCTCTGCGAGCAATTTTCACTTGGCGAATTTGCAGATGTAATGAGTTAGTCTGGATAACGAATAGATTGAACCGATTGCGATATGGTCGCAACAGTGAAACTCTATGAGTGAGGAACAAATCCATGACAAGGGTATTTTTTTTGTTTAATTCTCAAATTCCCCTTATAGTTAACTAAATGGTAACAAAATTTTAATTCAGTTTTTATTATCAAAAATGTTTTCGGAACTGATAGCTTGTACAACATTTGTGTATAAACTTTAGCAAGATAATATATGCATTGAATCATATCAACTCCTGATTTAGAAATGCATAACTAAGAATTTTCTCTGAAAAATAGAGTATAATATAATGAAAAGATACTAATATTAAAAAAGTAGGCAATCAACCTACTTTTTTAGTGAAAACAGGTATAAAATTTAGTGCAACAATAATTGTAAAAAATTTAACACAAAGCCGATAAGGGGAATCGAACCCCTGACCTACTGATTACGAATCAGTTGCTCTACCATCTGAGCTATATCGGCAAACCTATTAACTTAAATTCCAATTATACTTCTGCACTTCCGACAATTGAAAGCACAACAAACATTTTCACTGTAATTATCAATGCAAAAATAGCCAAAACTATCCACAAGCGAACCCAACGTTCTTGCACTTCATTAAATTGCTCAGGGCTTTCCCATTTTTGAGAATTCCAAGCCCATCTATTCCCCATAACACCAAACCAAATCGAAACTGCCAACGGACCTACAACGGGCACAAGACAAGCTGGAAAATACAACAATGTAATATATTTTTTATGCATTATTCCCCAAATCCAATTTAATAAAAAAGCGCCCCAATTAAAATGCTTCAATTCCTGTGGCAAATCATCTTCATTCTTCTTATTGACCCATTCTCCACAAAATTTACATTTTTGAGCATCTACATCAATTTCGGCTCCGCAAAATTGACATTTTTTAGTTTGATTTAAGTTATTGTTTTCGTCCATGTTTCTCTACCTATTAAATTCTATTAGTTTTATGATATAACTTCGGATTAGCTATGTCAAATTAAATTATATTGGCAAAACTCAAAAAGTATTCTTCTATTACATTCATCAACATTGGTAAAATCCAAACCATAATTGCGGCTCCAAGTACCGGTTTGAACAAGAAGCTTAACTGGAATACGTTTACCTGTGGTGCAGTTCTTGAAATTACACCTAAGATAATATCTTGTGCAAGTGTTGCCAACAAAACAGGTGAGGCAACCTGCAAGCCCATATACAAAGTGTTTGATGACATTTTGATTAGCAAATCCATATTGGCAATTTTTGTAAGTGGAATGTGCGCTGCATACATCGGGAAAATTTCAAAACTTCTGACTAATGCCTTAAATAACCAATAAACCCCACCCAAATTTATGAATATTAGAATACCCATAAGTGAAATCATTTTAGTCAGAATTGACACTTGTGCTGAAGTTGTAGGATCAAGTGTTGTTGCCGAAGACAAACCCATTTGCATATTTATCATTTCTGCACCACAATCAATTGCGATAGTAATAAGTTGTGCCATATATCCAATCATTGCCCCAACTACAATATTCAACAACAACGATAATGCAAAGGAATCACATTCTGTCAAACATTTTTCTGGGTGCAAAAAAGGAACAATGAATATTGTTACAATTAATGCCATTGGAAGTTTTACCAATGATGGGATATCTTTACGGTTAAAAATAGGACAAAATCTAAAAAATCCCAACATTCTTGCAAAAACCAATGCGCCTGCCATAAGGTAGGTGTTTATAGTTGGAAACATTTTAACTATTGCTGCAAGAAGTTGCTCCATTTATCTAAAATCCTAACATCCTCTTAGTTTCAACATAATCCGGTTTTGGCATTGGAGTTTTTGAAGCCGGAATATATTTTTCTTTTTGGTACTTATCGATATACGGAACTTTTCCAGGGTTTTTCATAATCTCATTGATATTATCGATATTTTTAAATCTATCTTTCATTTCACCCTCAAAAGGTGTTGTATATTTGTGATAATTTTCATCAAGCACAAAATTTTCGCTATGTGGAACAGTATTAAAAGCCAAAACCATTCCTTCTTGGAATAGGTTTGTCAGCAATCTGATAAATCCTACACCTCCAATTACAATTACCAAAAATACTCCGACAATTTTTGGAGCTGCAGCAATTGTTTGTTCTTGAACCTGTGTTACGGCTTGCAAAATACCAACAACAAGACCAATACCTGCCGCAACCAATACGCATGGCATAGAGATTGCAAGCATTATCATAAAACCTTTTGCTAAATATTCTAATAAAATTTCCATTTTTACTTAATCCTTAATTGTAACTTGAAACCAGTCCTTGAACAATCAATGCCCAACCGTCAACCGCAATAAATATCAGCAGCTTGAACGGCATTGAAATAATTGTTGGTGACAACATGAACATACCTAGTGCTAACAAAATATTTGCAACAACTAAGTCTAAAATAATGAATGGTACAAATATAATAAAGCTGATTTCGAATGATGTTTTTAATTCACTAATTATATATGCCGGAGCAACTTCCCAAATCGAAATATCATCAGGCGATTTTGGTTTAGTTTTGTGAGCAAGTTCGACAAAAAACGTCAAATCGCTTTCTCTTGTTTGTTTCAGCATAAATTCTTTTAATGGTTTTGAACCCTCATTTATCGCCATTACCATATCATGATTTTTCTGATAAGGGACGGAACCCATATCGTACATCTTTTGGAATGTTCCACCCATTGTATAAAATGTCAAAATTATTGATAATCCGATAATAACAATTGCTGGAGGAACTTGTTGAGTACCCATTGCGGTTTTTAGCATAGAAAAAACAACAACAAATCTCAAAAAGCTTGTCATACAACAAAATATAAAAGGTAATAGTGAAAACATTGTCATCACTATTAGCATTTGTATTACTGGATTCATATTTTGTAATTGGTCCATAATTAGTCCTTATAATTCGTTAATTTTTTTTGCCATTTCTTTCATTGTTGTCAAACCGTGGTTTGTTGGTTTGTCAAAATTTAATACTACGTTTTTGCTTGAAGTTTGTGGAGTTCTTCTATCCATTCCTCGCCTCAAATTTCTTGAACTTGGATTTTTTTCTTTTATTGGTTCAAGATGAATCATTGGTTTAACTTCTTCCTCTTTCAAAACAACCTCAGAGTCAACAATTCTGTTTGTTTTTGGTTGAGATTTGATTGGTGTTTCATCTTGCATAATATTTTCAAATCTTTCAAACGATTCAACTTTAGGAGTTAAATTAACATCACCAAGTTTAGAAATAAGGGTTGTTCTATCAACGTCAGATGCCACAAGGAATTTTTCATTCCCAGCTCTAACAACAAGAAGTGATTTTCTCGGATTGATGTTCATAGTTTCTTCAATAGACAAGAATTTTGAAGAACTTCCGCCAAGACCTCCTGCCATAAATTTTTTATACACAAATAATGCAAAGAAAATTAATCCAAGCATTGCCATTGTGTAAACTGTGAAATTTGCAATATAACTACCCATAATTTGTTTTTAATCTCCCCTTATCTAATAAATTTTTGTTTATTAAATATTTTCGTCTTCAAGTTCGAAATCGCTGTAATCGAAATCTTCTTCACTGTTTTCGCCGTTTTCTTCACCCTCAGCCGGTGCTTCGTTTTCATCTTCGTTGGTGTAATTTGTTTCATCTGTTGTTTCTTCATCGTTTGAATATTCTTCTTCAGAATTTTCATCACCGGTTGCAACAGCAGTTGATGATTTTCCGCCTTGAGCAATAACCTCATCAACTTTAACACCGTATCTATCATTTACGATAACTAAAGAACCCTTAGCGATTGGTTTACCCTCAACTTTCAAGGTAACTTTGTTGTCGTACAAAGAAGTCAAATCTACGACTAAACCACTTTCAATGTTTTTTAACTCACCAAGAGTAACTTTGACAGCATCGAATTCTGCATACATATCAACTTCAATGCTATCCCATATATTTTTATGAGTTTCACCCATATTATCTCCTCCGTCATCAGTTTCAGGTATCAGTAAATCCATGTTTGGATTGATATTCACTGCCATTTCTTCCCCTTGGATAGACAGTGTTAAATTTTCAATGTTGCTATCTTCAAATACTACAACATCATCTGTTTCAAGATTTTTCAAATCAAATAATGAGAATCGAGTTTTTCCCACCATAACTTTAGCCATTGTTTCGGAATTAGGGAATTCATCTTCTGAAAATTTATCACCAGTTGAAGAAATTTCTTCCGGAGATAAAAGAGCAAGTGGAAGAGTTATGATAATTTTTCCAGTTTTATCAATGTATTCGTCAGTATCTTCCAACAAAAAGGTTAAATGTATTACGTCAAAATTTGTTCTTTTTAATTCAGTGGGATTAGGGTTGTTTAGTTTTTCTTTCAAAGCACTAAACATAAATCCGTTAAATGAAGTTATAACTTTTGCTTCCAAGTCGGATATTTTATTTATATTAAATTTGTGTTTTGATTTGCCTAAAACTTTATTCAAAATAACGTCTATTGCAGAATCTGTCAATCTAAAGAACATTTCGTATTCTTCATCAATTTTGACTTTAGTAACAAAACATGATTCATTATTTAATAGACAATTTATATTTTTGCTCAAACCGATAAAACTAAGTTTAAAGTTCTTATCAAAGAATGCATCGCAAGAATTTTGCACAAGTTCCGGAAACGTGTGTTGGTACCAATCGTATTCCCTATACAACTCGTTTGTTGATATTGAATTTTGGAGCTTATTATCCATATTACAACTATCCCTTAATTTATCCCTTGGAACATTGACGCATATTCCCACATTTACAATAAGATAGATTTAGTATTAATACATCAATCTTTTAATTGATTTTTTTAATTTGTCAAGGAATGGGAGCAAATAAAATTATCGACCCATTTTTAATCTAAAAATGGGTCGCACAAATAAAAAAAATTCTTAATCAATAATTTTCACACCAGAACTTGTACCTAAACGTACAGCACCGGACTTAATCATTTCAAGAGCTTTTTCTTTATCTCTAATTCCGCCAGATGCTTTAACTTGTAAGCCGGCTTCTTTTACTGTGTCATACATAAGTTCTACATCTTCAATTTTTGCACCAACTCCACCTTTTACAAATCCGGTTGAAGTTTTTACAAAATCTGCGCCACCTTTGATTGCACATTCGCAAGCATATTTGATTTCATCTTTAGTTAACAAATCTGTTTCTAAAATTACTTTCAAGTTATGACCGCCACATGCAGCTTTTATCAATTTGATTTCTTCAACAATAAAATCTGTATCGTGGTCTTTAACTTTGGTATCATTTATAACCATGTCAATTTCATCGGCACCATCTTTAACAGCTTGAATTGTTTCAAAAATCTTGGTTTCTGTTGTATTTGCTCCGAGTGGGAAACCAATAACCGTAACAACTTTTACATCTGTATCTTTTAAATATTCTTTTGCCATTTTTACATAACAAGGATTTATGCAAACACCTAAAAAGTCATTCTCTTTTGCCTCATCAAAAAGTTTAATCAAATCAGCTTTTGTTGCATCTTGTTTTAACAATGTGTGTTCAATGTACTTGTTAAGTTTTTCCATAATAGTTCTCTCCTTTATCTCAAAAATGATTATACCACAGGGTTTATCTTATTGTATAATAGTTAAGGAATGAATGTCGAAATACTAAAAAGAATTCGGATAGAACGTTATATCTTTGCCGGTCTTATGGCATTTGTAATGATTTTGATTGCAGAATTGAGCGGAGAAAGAGAAATTATTTTCCCAGAAATTTGCGCATTAACTATTGGTGCTTGGATTTCGGAACAACAACCATGGATTTGTAACAAAAGGAAAATGTTTTTCTTAGTTTCAATCGCATCTCTTTTTGGAATGCTTGTAACCAGATATTTACCAATTCCATTAATCTTTCAAACATGCCTGTGTTTTGCGTTCACAGGATTTATTTTAACAATAACGAGAACAACCCTAATTCCGATAATTTCTGCCTGTATATTGCCGGTTTATTTAGGAACAAAAAGTTGGGTTTATCCAATATCTGTAACAATTATGGCTTTGATGATTATTACTGCTCAATGGCTTATGGAAAAAAATCATTTAAAACCGAAAAATGAATATATTCCTTGTGAATTTGATTATAAATACCAAATTATAAAATGGTCAAAATTGCTCGTTGTTTTTGCTATTTTGGCTCTAATTCCATTTGAAAATCATCAAATTTATTTTCTTGCTCCTCCTTTAATTGTGACTTTTGCAGAATTTGCGAATCCCAAAAGTCCAATGCGAAATAAACCATTTCACATAATCGGGCTTATGACACTAGCTTCTGCAACTGGGTGTATGTTGAGAGAAGTTTTGAATTTGTATCTACATTTTCCGTTAACAATTTGTGCAACTTTGGCATGTTGTGTTTTATTTGTAACTTTTGACAAAGTTAAAACACTTTTTCCACCTGCCGGCGCAATTCTTTTAATCCCAATGATTTTGAAAACTCAATATTTAATGACCCTACCGTTTGAAGTTTGTATTGGTGCAACAGTTTTAATTTTCACGGCAAAATTGTTATTTAGAGATTAGAATCTTCGAACATAATAGTTTTTATCATTTTTCAATTCTTCTTTTGCTTGAGATAATTCGTTATCAGCAAAATCTCTGGTCAAAATTTTTGCAGCTTTTTCTCTGATTGTGTATTCTTGAATATCTTTTGCTCGAAGTATAATACTCTTTAAATCCTCAAATGGAATTTTATCCCAAAATTCATAAATAGTTTCTAAACACCAATATAATTTGAAAACCTCTTTATTAACTTTGTATTTTCCGTCTTGAAAGTCAAACTTTTCAATTTTTTCCAAAAGAGAATTAGTTAAATTTACAAGTTCCAAACAAAAAAGGTTACAAAAATCTTCATTATTTTTTAGGTTTGAAATCGCACTAATTACATTCCTACAAATATTTGCATTTATATCTATAATCGCATCTAAGAAGATTTTATAATTTTCTTTTGTTTCAAAAAATGGTAACAATTCAGGGTTCGACATAAATTCGTTCAATCTTAGAGAAACGGCTTCACGAATTTTTCCGTCTTGACCAACCAAATCTGATACTAAAATTTGAGCATCTTCAATAGAATTAATAGTTTCTAACTTCAATGCTGCAATTTGTTTTTGTACAATATTTCCGGATTTTAGAAATTCTAACAACTCCGAGTGAGTATGATTTGTTTCATACAAATTCAAAGCTTGTTCAAAATTTTCATCTAAAGTTTCATAATAACTATTATTCAAATTTTAGTCCTCAGTGTCTTGGTACAACTAATATAACATAAAGTACAATGATTTTTTATCTCAAAATCGTTTAAATGTATGATATAACAGCTACCAATTAGGCTATAATAGTGTGTAGGAGATACATTATGGGTAATATTATATCACTTTTACAAGAAATTTTTATGTTAAAAGAAAATAATTCTACAAGAGTTGGATTATCTGATTTTAGAGATATTACAACTCCTGTTGAAAAAGTTTCTAAAAAATCAACAAAAGCGCCAAAAGAACTTAGACTTTCTGAACTTATGAGAAAAGGTTCTGTTTAAGACTTCATATCTTTCTTTTGATAAGCTTGATAAACTAAAGCAAGAGTAGTCAACGCATTTGATTGCACAATAGGATTTACATCGTTACTTGTTTTCACTAGTGGTTTTATAAACTTAACAATATCAATATTGTTATCCTCGACAAGATTTGCAATACACGTGATTGCAGAGTTTCGACAAACCCAATTTGTTGAATTCAATGCATCAATAATTCTGTCTTGCAAAAGTTTTCCGTATCTGCAAATCCCACAAATTGCATTCTTGCGAATTAAATCATTTTCTTCTCCGATTTTGTCAAACAGAATATCAAAAGTTTCTTCTGTCGGAAATTCTGATATTGCAAGGATTGCAGCAGCACAAACATTTGAATTGTTTGAAGATACTTTATCTTTTATTGCATCAAAAATGATATTAGAATATGCATCTTTTTTGCTTTTAGTCGCAATTGGAATATTTTGAATTTCTTTCTTTCCGTCAGGTAAAATATATGAAAAACCGGCTCTTGATACGGCTTTTTTAGCTTCTTCCAAATCATGAAAAACTAAGGAATCTGAACCTAGTGGGTGCGGAATTTTTTGGACAACGGATTTGTTTTTATTTTTCAAAGGAATTGCATTAATAATATATACAATTTCTCCATTCTGTTCTTCTTGTTTAATTGCAAGATACTGCATTCTTATATTCCCTCATAAAAAATACTTTTATCCATTTGTGCGAAAAATTCACGATAAACTTCCGGAGAATAAATTCTTATAACTCTGATTGGTGCTGACTTTACATAAGAATAACCGTCAGCATTCAATAAAAACTTTTCAACCAAAACAAAACGAACTTTAGTTTTATTTTTTCCAAATTTTTCAACATTAACATTTGAATCAACAACAACTGTTTTGTCTCGTAATTCGTTTGTTAATTGCATTGTTGGAGCATACATACTGTAAGCTCCTGAACCATAAGAAAATACAGTATATGCTGCTGCAAGTCCAAGCCACATTGAACAACCAAAAACTCGACCTTTTCTTGCAAAAGGGTGTTTAAAAGTTTTTTGCGCCCTAATGTAACCCAAATCCGGTTCAATTTCTTGAATAATGAAACCGCTATCTTGCAAGGTGTTTACAGCCGCTTTCATAACTTTTGTGGTATCAGAAGTGTCAAAAAATCGTGTTTGAATTTCTCTCATTTCAAGTTGAGATTTTTTGATTTTCTTTGCCTCAACACAAGAACAAGAGAATGACAAGCACATTATTGCTAAAAATATTGTAAAAATTTTTTTCATCATATCTTTTGTTTTTGTAAGAATATAGCCTTATCTACTTTTGAGAAAAAGTCTTGATAATAATTTTCATCATTAATATCATCAATAAATTGTGCATTACCATAAATATTCAAAAGTTTACGTTTAAAATTAATTCTAACTCGCATACTTTTTCCGTATTCGGTAACGTTTGCAGTTGTTTCAATTGTTGCGACTTTAACCCCATTCCAGTTTAATCTCGATTTTGAAAGCCCAAATTCTTTTGAAATATCAATATTAGGGTCTGAAGTGTCAAAATCTTTAACTCCATAAATAAATCCTAAAAGCGGATTTGCGTTATAAACAATGAATCCCTCGTCTTGTAAAACATTAAGCATAGCTTTCATAACAAGAGCTTTGTCTGTCGAATCGTAAGTCCGTGTTTGAAATTGTCGTTTTTCAAGTTGAGTCATCGGAGTTATTATATCTTGTGAACTGGTTTTCTTCGCACTAACAGGAAGAGCAAGACATAATACAAATATGGCTAATAATATCTTTTTAATCATTATACAATCTCCTAGAATGTACTCATGTGATAAGAGAATGACTTAACATTATGATTATCATCAAATTTTATGACAACGGTAAGAGTTTTTTGAACAGATTGAACAGTTCCGCCATTTTTGTTGTAACCGACATTAGCTAAACCGCCACCAAAACCGCCGGAGCCATAACCCCCGCCAAGTCCACCAACTCCAACACCAAATCCTGAACTATTATATGCGGTGATTGATGAAACTTTGTCATAAATCCAAGTTTCAAGCCCGTCAGCATCTTGAGTTACAATATTGGGAGAACCTAAAGCAGTTGCAACATCAGCTTGAGAAGTTCCGACTTTAATATTTCTTTGAGCCGTTCCAAGAGTCATTTGTTGTTCTTGAATAGGTGTAACCATTTGAACTTGACATTTTTCTGGGTGTTTTCTACATTTTCTGCTCATTTTCGGATAATCATTTATTGCAAATACAGGAGCTGCAATACCTAAAACTAATAATGATGCTAAAAATTTTTTCATAAATTTTTTCCCTCTTTATTCCAACTACCTTAGATGAACACATTATAGCAAATTATTATTTAAATTTAAAGTAGTATTTTTAAAATTTTTCATTAAATAATAAGTATGAAAAAATGGATTTTAATATTTGTATTTTGCATTTTTACTCTTCCTACGAATTCTCAAATAATCACAGGCGGTGTTGAATACACATCAGAAATTGCGCAACAAGAAATGCTTAATACTGAACCAAAAACAGTTAATCAATCTCTTGTGAATTACAATTCGCAAGATGCAAATTGGAGTGAAAACTTTTCTAATATATTACGAGGGAATGTAGATTTAAAAGATAGAACACTTGCATCTTTTTCTGATGGAACTTATGGAATAATTTATAAAGGCGACCCGACAAATGTTTGGTACTATACACATTCTGGAAATTTAATGCATGTTGAAACCAAAACAAGTTTAATTTATCCTTATAAAACATATAAGTACACCCCAAGTGGAAGACTCGTAAATATGAGCTTGCGGATTTCAGACAGAGAAAGTTATATTTTTGATAAACAAGGAAATCTTATTGCGCACTGGTTTGGAAAAAATTGTTATAATCCAGATGGAAAAATCATTATGACACGAAAAATTCGCTATTAAAAATGAAATTGTTCGATAATTCTCTATGGACTTTATGTCGCGGATTATGCTAATATTATCTGTGAGGATTGAGAATTTATGGAAGAGATTTTACAACATATTCAGGAAATTTTAAGTGTACCGGCTTTTTTGATAAATCATTGCGATTTTTTGCCTCAATATATTAAAGAGGCTCTTATTTCAAGTATTAATTTTATTCCGTGGCTTTATATTTTGTACTACGGAATTGAATTATTAGAACGATTCTTCTTAACTCATATTAATTTTTTGATTAGATTAATTCAAAAATTTGGCGCATTTTTCGGGGTCGCAATTTCTACAATTCCAGAATGTGGATACCAAGTAATAGCAAGTACTTTTTACTCTAGGAGAATGATGTCTAGAGGAACACTTTTGGCTTTTTATATTGCGTGTTCAGATGATGCTTTGCCGTTATTGTTTATGGATTTAAGCAAGGCTTTTGTAATAATTCCAATCATAGTAATAAAAATTATTGTCGGTATTTTTGTTGCTTATCTTGTTGACATTGTCTCTGTAATTTTCCGAAGAAAAAAACAGATTATGGAAGATATTAATGCAATCAACACTGATTTGAATGAACCTGCTTGTTGTCATCATAGAATTCAAACTATTGAAAACCCTCCATATTGGTGGCTTCACCCACTTACACATACATTTAATATGTTTATGTTTACATTTTTATGTTTGGCATTTTTCAATTGTGCAATTATCCATTTTGGTTCAGTGGAAAATTTGTCTAACTTCTTGTTAGGTAATACTCCATATCAGCTTATTGCAACTGCTTTTATCGGTTTAATTTCAAATTGTGTTACTTCTGTATTTTTAGCACTTGCTTATGTAAAAGGCATAATTGGTTTTCCGGCATTGTTGTCAGGTTTGATATCTACAACGGGTTTGGGTTTAATTACGCTAGCTAAAAGACAACAAAAGAGTAAAGATAATCTGTTAATTGCAACAATTCTTGTTGTAACCGCAATTGCTACGGGTTTTGCTGTGTATTACAATATGCAGGTTATAGATGTTATAAAAGATTTTTTTGTTAAATAAGGTAAAATAAAATGCACGATATATTACAATTTATAATTCATGGATATAATTTTTTATCGGAAATTCCGGCAAATTTAATTGAACCGATTACGTTTTTGCCTGAGTGGAGCAAAGATGCAATTGCTGATAGTATAAATCTTGTACCATTTTTATTTGTCGTATTTTTGATTATTGAAGTTATTGAACAGTACTTTACAAGAAAAAAACACTTATTTGTTTTTTATATTAAAAAAGTCGGTCCGTTATTTGGAAGTTTGTTCGCATCAATTCCTCAGTGCGGTTTTTCAGTAATTGCAAGTACTTTGTACGTTAGAAGAATTTTGAGTCGAGGAACACTTTTGGCTGTGTATCTGGCAACTTCTGATGAAGCAATTCCGGTACTATTGACTTATCCGAGCAAAATTTATTTAATTCTTCCAATAATTTTGATTAAAGTAATTATTGCGGTAATTGTTGGATATTTGGTTGATTTACTCATTACATATAAGGCTAAAGAGCCTATTCCAGAGCAGAATGAACTTCCTACGGATTTGGAAGTTGAACAAGAAACGGGTTGTTGTCATCATCATCTTGTTGATGCATCAAAGACTAAAGAATTTTGGTATCACCCATTGAAGCATACTTTTAATATATTTTTATTTATATTAATTGTATCTTTAGTTTTGGCTTTTTTGATTTCAAAAGTAGGAACAGAAGAAAACTTGGCAAAGTATTGTTTGATGAATTCGCCTATTCAACCGTTCTTGGTTTCATTGTTAGGACTTGTTCCGAATTGTGCAATTTCTGTAATGCTAACTTTGCTGTTTGTAAAACATACAATCAGTTTTGGTTCATTGATTGCAGGGTTGAGTACAGCCGGCGGTCTTGGTATTTTGGTATTGTTGACTAAAAATAAGGATAAAAAAGATACTGCAATTATTATTGGTACTTTGGTTTTAGTAAGTACAATTGTTGGTTTGATATTCCAGTACAATGTGTTTAATATAAATCATATCTTTAGTTTTATTGGTATTCAGTTATAATTTGAGGGTTTAATATGGCTCAAAAATCAGAAAAATTTCAACAGGCTTTTTCTTTGCATCAGCAAGGAAAATTGACAGATGCAAGAGATTTGTATATGGAAATTCTGAAAGATGAGCAAAAAAATGCTGAAGTTTGGGATTTGCTTGGTGTTTTGTATTATCAAGTTAAAGAGTATTTAGAAGCAGAGTTATGTATAAAAAAAGCTATTGAAATTAAACCCGAGATTTATTATTTTGAGAACTTGGCAAAATTGTATTTAGACAAGGGTGATTTTGAACTTGCGATAAAGTATTATGAAAGTTTGAGCGAAGAATTCCCGAAAAACTATGAGTATCAATTTAATCTTGCAATGTCATACAAAAATCATCATGACTGGGAAAGAGCTAAAATTGCATACAAAAAAGCTATTGAATTAAACCCGAAAAGCCATGAAGCTTATTTCAATTTGGCATATCTTTGCTTCAATGAAAATCGTCCGCAAGATGCTGTTGATTGTTATAAAAAGGCTCTTGAAATTAAGCCTGACGATTGGGAATCTTCTTATTTCTTAGGTTTGGCACAAATGCAGGTTAAGGATTACAAAGATGGGTTGAAAAATTTTGAATCAAGGCTTTGCAGGTATAGTGCGATTGTTTCGCAAGAAAAAACTTACCCTCATTTGATGAAAGATAAACCACTATGGACAGGAAAAGAAAATTTGTCGGATAAGATTTTATACACGTATTATGAAGCTGGTTTTGGTGATATGTTGATGTTTTACAGATATATGCCTCTACTTACAAAAATGTGCAAAAAAGTTATTCTAAAACCACAAAAAGAACTTGCTCCATTATTTAGAGAAAATTCTTATGGCGCAGAAATAATGGAATTGTATGACTTTGAAAAAGATGTTTATTTTGATTATCATTTACCTTTTTTGAGTTTGCCTTATACTTTGGGTATTTATGGTGATAACACTTTTATACACCATGATGATGGGTATTTAAAAGCAAATCCGGCAAAGGTTAAATATTACAAGGAAAGATATTTCAATAATGATAAATTTAAAATTGGTATAAAATGGCAGGGAAATACTTTCTATGACAAAGAAAGAGTTTTGAAAGTTGAAGACTTCTTTAGACTTTTTGAGCTCCCGAATACTCAATTTTATTCTTGTCAAACATTTGACGGTTCAGAAGAACTTGAAAAAATTAAAGATAAGTATAATGTAATTGATTTAGGCAAAACCTTTTCGAATTTTTCTGATACGGCAGGTGCTATTGAAAATATGGATTTGGTAATCTGTAATGATACTTCGCTTGCTCATCTTGCAGGTGCTATGACAAAACCTTGTTGGGTTTTGTTGCCATATATCTACAATTGGCGCTGGCATGATGATTTGACACATTGTGATTGGTATGATAGTGTGAAGATATTTAGACAATGTGACCATGGAGATTGGGACAGCGTCTTTACACCCGTAGAAGAAGAATTAAAGAAATTGATTTAGTTAAAAAATTTGCTGATAAAATAATTTTGTCATATACTAAAACTGCTATGAAAAATACAAGACAAACAAATATAAATATCCACAGAGATGCTTGGGTAGAAATAAATATTTCAAATTTAGAAAATAATATTAAAGAGATTAAAAAGAATGTGCCACAAGGTGTTAAACTCCTTGGAGTTGTAAAAGCCGATGCTTATGGACATGGTGCAACAATGCTAGCCCCAACTATTTTGGCAAGCGGAATTGACATGCTTGGAGTTGCTTCTATTGATGAAGGTGTAGATTTAAGACAGGCAAAGATTGATTGCGATATTTTGGTGCTTGGTGCTGTTCCTGTTTGGGCAATTGAAAGTGCTGTTAAAAATGACATTTCTATTGCTATTTTCACAGATGAACACTTAAAAGCATGCGAACAAACTTATCAAAGAACTGGAATTAAACCAAAAGTTCACGTAAAAATTGACACCGGAATGAATAGAATCGGTGTTAGAGCAGATGTGGCGGTTGATTTTATTAAAAAAGTTCAAAAGAGTGATTTTGTAGAATTAAAGGGTATTTTTTCACACCTTGCAGCTGCAGAAGAGCTTGATAAAGCAAAAGAACAAATTCAAAAGTGGAATAATGTAATTGATAATATTGATAGCAAAGGACTGTTGTTACATATTTTGAACACTGTCGGAACAATTTGTTATGATGTTCCAAATACGAATATGCGAAGAGTAGGAATTGCTTTGTATGGTTTGTATCCGGATTTCCCACAAGGTGTAGAATTCAGAAAACCAAAATTAAAACAATTGATTTCATTAAAAGGTAGAATCGTTAATATTCACACCGCAAAAGATGGTGAGGGTGTAAGTTATTGTCACACATTCACTGCACACGGTGATAGAAAAATTGCAACTGTTCCGCTTGGTTATGCAGACGGAATTCCTAGACTTTTATCTAACAAAATTACAGGAACATTGAATGGTGTAGAAGTTCCGCAAGTCGGGAATATTACAATGGATCAAATGATGTTTGATATCACAGGAGTTGATGCTGCGTTAGGTGATGTAATTACATTGCTTGATGATGAAAAACATTCAATTGATGACTGGGCTAAAATTCTAAATACAATCAATTATGAATTAACTTGCAGATTAAAGGTTAGATTACCGAGAGTTTATACAAGATAATAAGGATTTTTTATAATGGAAAAATTTGATTTAGGTATTGTTGGGGCAGGACCTGCTGGTTATACGGCGGCTCTTCATGGCGCAAGTTTTGGACAAAAAGTTGTTCTTTTCGAAAAAGAAAATATCGGCGGTGTTTGTCTTAATAAGGGTTGTATTCCGACAAAATCTATTTTGCATTCTTCAACATTGTATAAAAATATCCAAAATTCAGAAGAATTCGGTATAACTGTTGAGGGTGTTAAACTCGATTTTGCAAAAGTAATTGAACGTAAAAACAAAACTGTTGAAAAATTAAGAAAAGGAATTGAACTTGCTTTAAAGAACGCAAAAGTTACTGTTGTTAGAGAAGAAGCAAAAATCTTGTCTAAGAATGAAATTTCCGTCGGTGATGAAAAATTTAATTGCAAAAAAATAATTTGTGCGACAGGTTCTTCTCCCAAAATAATTAAAGGTTTGGAATTTGACCATAAGTTTTTGTTATCATCAGATGATGTTTTGAGCTTAACTACTCTCCCCAAAAGTATTCTTATTGTTGGTTCTGGTGCAATTGGGATTGAGTGGGCAAGAATTTTGTCAAATTTTGGTGTCGAAACCACCGTTGTTGAACTTGCGCCTCATCTTTTGCCTTTAGCTGATATTGAGGTTTCTAAAAGGGTTGAAAGAATTTTCAAAACAAACAAAATCAAATTCTACACCCAAACTTCAGTGAAAGAAATTAATGACAAAATTGTAACTCTTTCAAATGATGAAACTTTAACTCCGGAAATTATCCTTGTTGCTGTTGGACGAACTCCGAATGAGTGTGAAAAAGTTGATGGTGTTACATATATTGGTGATGTTGCAGGTGAAATTCAACTTGCACATTTTGCAATTAAACAAGCGATTCAAGAAGTTGAGCATGTTGAATTCCGAAAAGATTTAGTTCCTGCAGTTGTTTATGGAACACCTGAGATTACGTGGGTTGGTAAAAGAGAACAAGATTTAGAAAATACAGATTATAAAAAAGCTAGTGTTCTAATCTCTGCGTTAGGTAAAGCTCAATGTGATGGAGAAACAGATGGTTTTATAAAACTTCTTTCTCAGAACGGAAAACTTGTTGGTGCTCATATCGTATCTGTTGAAGCCTCTGCATTAATTCAACAACTTACGATTGCTATTCAAAATGAAATTTCTATTGATAAGTTAAAAGAAGTTTGCTTTGCTCACCCGACTTATTCAGAGGGAATATTTGACGCTTTATTCAAATAATAACAAAACAAAAGACCGGTTAATGCCGGTCTGAAATGTGTGAGTAAATATAAATTTATAAGTTTTCTGTCTTTCTTATTTATGCGAATAGGTCTGCAAACGGTCCGTTAGGGTCTTGAATATTTGCTGCTACTGCTCCATCTGCTGCTAATTTCATTGATGGCATTACAACATTATTCACACCGTTTGATACACTTGCAACTTGTGAAGCTGTTACTTTGTATGAATAACCTAAGCTCGCCAAAATTGCATTTGTGCTATCTGCCAAAGCTTTATCTTCTGTGTTGAATTTTGTAAAATTTACACCATATAAGCTTTGTGGGTTTTTGGTTAATAAATCTGTTTCATTTTCCAAACCTTTAAAGGTTGTTTCACTTTTTTTAATTTCCTTTGATTCTTCTGCTTTTTTAGCTTCTTGAGCATCTTGTGATGCTTTTTGACCGATAGCAAAGTTATAATTGTTATAACTGTTGAATCCATTAAATTTGATTGCCATTTTCGGTTCTCCTTATATTTTACTCACATTATTAGATACGGCATTCAGTTTAATAATCTTTAATTAATTGGCTAAATTTTAAGAAAATTCGTTACATTACTTAATAAATACGTAAAAATTTTGCAAAACAAAAGGTCAGTTAAAAAACTGACCTTATAAAATCATTGTGAGTAAACTTGTTTAATTTAATATGGCTTAGCCAATTGCAAATAATTTAGAAAATTCCTCACCCGCAAGATCCCCTTGGGGAACACTTGTCAAGTTTGCTGCAATTGCTCCATTTTCAGCAGATTGCATTCCTGGAAGTACTGTATTATTGACTCCTTTGGTAACACTTGCAACTTGTGCTCCTGAAACCTTATAGTTTTTGAATCCTAATTGTTCCATTATTTTATTCGTATCATCAACAATTTTTTTAGATTCAGCACTCATTCCTTGAACTGAAAAATAAGGATTAATATTATCTAATTCTTTTCTTCCAATAGAATTATTACCTTGAAAACTCAATAACGGTTTTTGTTCTACTGTTTCAGCTTTTGTTGATTTCGTAGTTTTTGGTGCTGATAATTGACCGCTAACTCTATTTCCAATTGCTTTGTTGATTCCGTCTAATAAACCCATTTGTCGAATCTCCTTTGTTTACTCACTTACTCTCTTAGTGTTAATGGTTTTCCATTCCGTTTATTATTTTTTGATTTTCATCTCGTATATATATAAAGTATTTCACTTGTAAATAATTGCCTTTTTAAAACAAATTATTAAGATTTCTTAATAAACAATTAACCCCCTTTATATTTATCACTTTTTAGAATGTTTTTAATTGTGAATGTATTACAAATCTAGCCATTTGGCTAATAGTAATATGGCTAGGTAATGATAGTATATAAAAGGAAGGAATAATAGAATAGCTTTATGAGTAATAGAATTAAGATGAACAATTTAACCGCTAGAGAATTAGAAGTTTTACAATATGTTGCACAGGGTAAAACAAATAAAGAAATTGCTAAAATATTAGCAATCACAGATCATACTGTAAAAGCACACATTGCATCAATTCTTCGCAAAATTGGTGTGAAAAACAGGCTTGAAGCTTCATTGTCTGCTGTTATAAAAGGAGTTATTACTCCTCCTCGAGGCTAAGAACTGCCATAAATGCTTCTTGTGGAACTTCAACACTTCCTACAGATTTCATACGTTTTTTACCTTTTTTCTGTTTTTCAAGAAGTTTACGTTTACGTGAAATATCACCACCGTAGCATTTTGCAAGTACGTTTTTGCGCATTGCTTTGATGTTTGTTCTTGCAATTACCCTTCCGCCGACTGCTGCTTGGATAGGTACTTCAAACAATTGGCGAGGAATAATGTCTTTTAATTTTGCAGTAAGTTTTTGACCAACATAAAAGGCACTGTCTTCATGACAAATTACAGAAAGTGCGTCAACAACTTCTCCTGCAAGCATGATATCTAATTTAACAAGATTTGAACGTTTGTATTCACTGAATTCATAGTCTAAGCTTGCATAACCTTTTGTTCTTGATTTCAATTGGTCGTAAAAATCTGTAATTACTTCACTCAAAGGAATTTCATAAGTTAAATCAACACGAACTTTATCAAGATAGTGCATGTTTTTGTAAATACCACGTTTAGCTTGTGACAATTCCATTAGAGTTCCGACATATTCATTCGGAGTAATGATTTGAACTTTCACATAAGGTTCTTCAATATAATCTCTATACTGTGCAGCCGGAAGATTTGATGGGTTGTCAATTTCAATAACTTCTCCATTTGTTTTGTGAACCTTATAAACTACAGATGGAGCGGTTGTAACAAGGGAAAGATTATATTCTCTTTCTAATCTTTCTTGTGCAATTTCCATGTGGAGCATACCCAAGAAACCGCATCTGAAACCAAATCCTAAGGCATTTGATGTTTCAGGTTCAAATGTAATACTGCTATCATTAAGTTTTAATTTCTCAAGTGCTTCTTTAAGGTCTGCATAATCTTCATTATCAACAGGATACATACCTGAAAATACCATTGGTAATGCTTCTTTATACCCTGGGAGAGGTTCAGAAGCCGGATTTTCAACATTTGTGATTGTATCACCTACAAAACGAGTTAATTCCTTAATTGAACCTGCAAAATATCCAACATCTCCGCAAGTCAATTTTTGAACAGATTTTCTAGCTGGCGTCTGATACCCTAGTTCAACAACTTCATATTCTTTATTAGAAGCCATAAATCGAACTTTATCTCCAACAGAAATACTTCCGTCAACAACTTTGAAGTAACAAACAGTACCTAAATATTGGTCATATACACTATCAAAAACCAATGCTCTTAGAGGTTTGTCAGAATTATCAATCGGAGCCGGAATATAATTTACAACTGCTTCCAAAACATCATCTATACCAACACCGGTTTTAGCACTTACGGGAATTGCCATTGATGCATCAATTCCTAAAATTTCTTCAATCTCTTGTCTTACACGTTCAACATCGGCTGATGGTAAATCAATTTTATTAATAACCGGAATAATTTCCAAATTTTGCTCAATAGCCAAATAAACATTTGCCAATGTTTGTGCTTCAACTCCTTGTGTTGCATCGACAATAAGCAATGCTCCTTCACAAGCAGCTAATGACCTAGATACTTCATAAGAAAAGTCAACGTGTCCTGGGGTATCAATCAAATTTAGCTCATAATCCTTACCATCAGCTGCTTTATAATTCATTCTGGCAGCATTTAACTTAATAGTAATACCTCTTTCACGTTCAATATCCATAGAATCAAGCAACTGTTCCTGCATATCTCGTTGAGCTACAGTACCGGTTTTTTCTAAAAGGCGGTCAGCTAAAGTTGATTTTCCATGGTCAATGTGGGCAATTATACAAAAATTTCTTACGTTTTCTCTAGTTTTCATAATATTGATTATATCTTAAAAATAAACGATGTAAAATATCCAACCAAAATCTTTGTTTTATAAATGTAACAAAATATTAACATCTACTACACATGTCCTAAAGTTTTCTAAAAATATTCCGAATACATATTTGTAAGGAAACAAAGGGATAAGTCTAATGAGTCTAAATGTAAATTATAGTTCATTATACAAGAAAGGCATTGATACTTCTGTATTAAAAGATGTATCTCAAGAAATTTTACGTCGTGCCGCTCAAAAAAATTCCCAATATACTAATACTACAACAACGCAACAAATCAATATTGCAAAACCAGTAGAATTAGGTGTTGACTTATACCAAGGTAAAATTGATACTGCTGTTCAAAAACAAATAGCAATGAACAATGCTTATCAATATAATTTCAATGAAACAGCTTTAAAATCTATTCAATATTTGAATTCACAAGCAGCAATTACAAACAAAGTTGATGGAAAATATATGCCGGCAGTAAATGAAGTTGTTACAGAAACTCAAAAGGCAACAGAAACAAATTCTGCAGCTCATTTCATCAGCATTTTCTCCGCAGCTGCTTCTAAAGACAGAGATGGTTCAAATCCGTTCTATCATGGAGAACTTCTTATGGGTGGAAGCACTAAAAAAGAAGAAAAACACGATGTTGAATCATTGAAAAGTATCTTTGCATAATAAATAAGATTCCTTAATTTCCTTTTTGTTTACATTTTTATTTTCCTAATATTTAATATCTCCCAATGAGGGGATATTTTTTTTAGCTAATTAGGGAATTAAATTTTCCCTTAAAAGTTTTAATATTTTAGTACTCAGAAAGGTTAGGGAATATAATGAAAAACAATATTTGGTTTATTATTGCGTGTGTTTTAGTATTTTTTGTAGGTTATAACATAAATGATGCTGCGGTATCTTTTCCTAGATACAAAGTTGCAGTTGTAGATGTTTCGACTATTTTAACAAGTTCTCCTGAAATTCAATCGCTTAAACAATCGCAAGATAAAAAGATGGAAGAATTAAATACACTTATTTCAAAAGCTCAGAATGAAATTGTGAATGAATCTGACAAAAATAAGGCTTTGCAAATGGAAACAACATACCGCAAAGAGATTGAGCAAAAGAAACTTGATATGGACGAAGAATACAATTCTAAGATTACTGTGATTAATAACAAAATCAAGTCAATGATTTCAAGCGAAGCTAAAAAATCTAACTATAATCTTGTACTTCCGACCGGCATGGTCATCTCCGGTGGTGACGATATTACAAATGATATTGTTAAAAGAATGAAGTAGGAGTTTTATAGGTGAGAGGTTAATAGTGATGGGTGAAAAGTTAATTATGTTTTAATTTATTTCCTCCCTGATTAGGGAGGGGTTAGGGCGGGTAATAGTTTTTTTTTAATCGTTTAAGATTACGACCTCACTCTGTATTAACAATTTTATTCCTTCTCTCCCTCGTAATGAAATGTAAAAAGTCATGTCATTGTGAGGAACATTTACTTTCAAGTGTGAAATTTTCATTACGAAGTGACGTAACAATCCACAACACTTGGATAATAAGTTATGAGATTTTTTTGTCGCAATTGCACCCTCAGAATGACATTGTCCCTGAATTTTCATGGAGACACGTAGCAACGTCATTATTACTTTCTTTTCCACAATTCATCAGGAATTTTCCACGAATTGTCAATAATTTTGCTTAAACACCAATATCCATTACCTTTTAAACAGTTATTATTAATTTCTTCTTTCGTTTTACTAGCTCCAGCGGGAACCAAACCTCGCTCTGTCCAAACCACTGTTTGAATATCTTTGCCCACTTGATTAGGTTTTCTATCTCCATTTGCATCAAAATAAATAACAAGGCAGGTATTATTTCCAGTATCAATTCCAAACTCATTTTTGCAAGCACTTGGAGAATGTCCGTCCATATTAAACCACGCGCCTTTTGCGGTTGTAAAGGTTAAGATATTCCAACCCCAACCTATATTGTTATCTCTGTCCCATGGGTTTTTATTTCCGTTTAAATCCTTTGCTTCTTCATATTTGTGCCAACAACCAGCCTTGTTGATACAAACAGATTCTGTTTTCATGTGTTTTGCAATAAAATTGTCATACCAATCTTTTATTGTTGCATCATTTCCATCTTGAAAAACATCAAATCCTAAATCTTCATAATCCATATATTTCATTGTTTGTTGAATTGATGAATAAGTAACTTTGATTTGCTCTTCAAGTTTTTGTTTTGCAAAATTTGACATCAAAGTCGGAATAGTCATAGCTGCAACGACTCCGATTATGCCAAGGGTGATTAATACTTCTGCAAGTGTGAAAGCATGGGTTAAAAGTGAATAGTTAGAAGGGAATGGTTTATTAATGTCTATAGGTTGATAAGTAGATAAGTTTGTAGGTGTGTTCATTTTATTCTCCTTTTTATTTGAAAGCATAATTTCCCCCTAAAATCTAATATTTAATTTCTATCGCGTTCGCGATAGGTTAGTTTTTATATTACATTCAAAATTGTAAATATGCAAGAGGGAAAGAAAAAACTTATTTGTAATGCATTAGCAAAAACCGTTAAACGTTTGCGTGGAAAGAAAAGTCAGTTTATTTTAGGTGCAGAATATGACATTCCATCATCTGTAATTAGTGATATTGAACGTTCTGTAAAAGACCCTCAATTAACAACCCTTTTTAAACTTGCTAATGCTTTTGGTTTGTCAATCTCTCAATTTTTAAAGGAATTAGAAAAAGAACTTCCGGAAAATTTTTCGGTAAGTGATGATTAAATCTAGCAACAAAAAAAGACAGATAATAATATCTGCCTTTTTATTTATATAATTTATCCCTATTTTATTCTTTTAATCCTTTGTCAACAATAACTTTTGCTAACAATCCATTGATAAAAGATGCGCTATCATCTGTTGAATATTTTTTAGCAAGTTCAACTGCTTCATCTACAACAACTTTCAATGGAGTTTCCTTGATAAATAATAATTCAGATAAAGCAATTCTCAAAATATCTTTATCCATTTTTACCAATCTATCAAAATCCCAACCTGATGAACAATTTTTGATAATTTCATCAATTTCTTCATGATTTTGTTGGAATGTTTCTGCAATTTTAATTGCATAATTTTTTACTTCATTTTGTGATTCCAAAGTCGTGAATTCTGCAATTTCTAACGCTAAAAGAGCTTTATCTGCAATATCAATCATTTCTTCAATTCTACCAGACAAATCTGATGTCATTGGCAATGGAACTGGGATATTTGCTGCTTCTATTGGACGGTTCAAATTGATTTCGTGTTCAGCTTCATAATCATCAATTCTATTTTTCATATCAATCAATGAACCAAGTGACAATTTCAAATCATTACGTGCACTATCTGATAAAATTCTTACTGATTTTAGAATAATATCATCTAAACTTTCTTTTGAATAATTAATAATTTTTTTATCAAATTGAGAAAGCAATATGAATGCTAATTCTCTTGATGCTCTGCGGGCTTGCATATTTTTACCTCTTAATTTTTCATATTTTACTATTTTGCAATTCTTATGCTACCATGAAAAATTTTTTGCGTAAAGAATACAGATAAAACATTTGGAAATTTTACGGGTTTCAAATTAATCCTTTTAGTACGATTTCTAGAGTTTCAAGTTTAGAGGTGTCATTTTTTATTGCTTTTATTTGATTGATTATTTTTTTATAAAGAATGTCATTGCTTTTTTTATCAGAAATTGCAAATAGGTCAGTCGCTGTGATATCCAAAACTTTGGTCAAATTTTCAAGAGTTTTAGCACTTGCAAAACCTTTTCCGGTCTCAATAAGACTTAGTGATTTGACTTCAATTCCAAGAAGTTCAGCCAATTTGCTCTGAGTCAAATTTTTGGTGTTTCTTATTTTTTTGATGTTGTTACCTAAAATTTTGCAAATGTTTTCTTCCATATCAACTCCATATTTTAATACTATGTTTAAGAGGAAATAAGTAAATTACATAAAATACCTTGACAATAGAAATAAAATACCTTATTAATGAAAATGTAATTACATAAATTAAGGAGAGATTATATGTACAAATTTTTAAAAAGAAGAGGTCGATTTGCGTTATCAATGGCTGTTACAAACGTAAATTTTCCAACAACTAAAGCTAAATTAGGTTTTACTTTGGCTGAAGTTTTGATCACACTTGGTGTAATCGGAGTTGTGGCAGCTATGACAATTCCAACACTGATAGCGAATACTCGTTCGGCACAATACCGTTCAACTCTCAAAAAGACAATGTCAACCCTATCTCAAGCTGCAAGAATGTCGCAAGCTCAGTATGGTTTTGATTTTGCGGGTATTGATGCAAAGTGTGGTAAAAATGGTGGAGAAGAAACCCCCGCAACCGTTATGACAATGTGCTCATTGTTAAATGGAACTTTGACAGGGGCAACATACTATGATGATATTTTCAAATTACCAATGACTAAAAATAATGAAAATAAAACATATGCATTGGTTGAATTTCCATATATGAAATCCTTATATGGTGCAGGTTTTTTAAGTAGTATGCATGGTTATGTTCTATCAAATGGTGTTGTTGTTGCTTTTAATAAGGATTTAGGTTCTTCACCTTGTACATTGCCTGTTGGAGTACCTTTTAAAGATTTATATACAACGGGTGTTGCTTCATATATGTCAGATTGTGTAGGGTTTATTGATGTTAATGGTACAGCTCTTCCAAATAAAGAGGTTAGTTGTTCAGCAGGCTCTAATAGTGTTACAGCCAATACTTGTGTTGTGAAAAATGATGCTAAACATTTAACTGATGTTTATCCGATACGTTTTCATGATGGGATAATTGAACCTGCGACAGCAGCTGCCAGATATGTATTAAGAACTTCGAAATAAAATGAGCATATTCGATGGAGTCTGTGTACTGTATTGTTAGAGGGGATTACTACGTTGTGTTGTGATTACAAATGTTTTCTAAAACAAAAGACCGAAATTTCTTCCGGTCTTTTGCTTGTTTATATCTTAAAATTCTGATTTATTCTGCATCTTTGTTCATATCTTTAACACTCAAAGCGATTCTGTGTTCTTGTGGAGTGAATTTTTTGATAAGAACTTCTACGCTATCACCAACTTTGTATTTGTTGAATGGGTTAACGTTTTCTTCTGCCATTTCAGAAACAGGTAATAATGCTTCAACTCCTGGGAAGATGTTAATGAATGCACCAAAACCAGTAACTTTGTTTACTGTACCTGTAATGATTTGACCTTCAGAAAATTGACCTTCGATTTGTTGCCATGGATCTTCGCCCATTCTTTTTAAAGATAATGAAATTCTCTTTAATTCTGTATCAATTTTGATGATTTTAACTTCTAAAGTTTCACCTAAAGAAATAACATCTGATGGGTGTTTAATTCTTTGCCATGAAATTTCAGAAATTGGAAGTAAACCATCAATACCGTTGATGTCAACGAAAGCACCGAAATCAGCAATTCTTACAACTTCACCTTTAACAACTTGGTCTTCGTGAAGTTCTGATAAAATGTTATCAACAACTTGATCTCTTTGTTCAGCAACAGCTTGTCTTTGAGATAAGATAAGTTTGTTTTTCTTAGGGTCAGCTTCAAGAACTTTAACTTCGATTTTTTGGTCTAATAAACCATCAAATGGAGTACCTGTTCTAAGTTGAGATGAAGGAATGAAACCTTTCAAATCAGCGACGTCAACTAATACACCACCCTTAACAACTGAAACAACTTTTGCAAGGATTGTATCGCCTTGAACTTTTGCATCATTAAGTTGAGCCCAAGCTTGAGCGAAAGCAAGTCTTTTCAAAGAAAGAACCATACTATCTTCATCATTTTCTTCTTTTAATACGTAAAATTCTTTAACGTCACCAATTTCAATTGGAGCTGCATCTTCTGCAGTTGAGATTTCTCTGTTAGGTAAGAAAGCTTCCGTTTTAGCGCCTCTTACACTTACTAGGTAACCGTCTTGTTCTTTTTTGATAACAGTACCTTCTACGATGTCAGCCACTGAATGGCTATTTGAAAAACTTTCATCTAATAGTTTTTCGAATTCATCTAATGTTGCTTGTGTCATTTGTTTTTATTCTCCTTTTCTTTTCTATTTGTCATTTTAGTAACTTTTTTGTTAGTTATTTAAGTTTTTCAATAACCTTTTCAATTACACTATCTGGAGTTGAAGCTCCGGCAGTTATTGAAATTTTTTGAGATTTTTCAATCAAATCTTTGTGGTGCTCTAATTCTTTTTCTGTTTCAATATGAATTGTTGGTGTGATATTTTTCAGAATTTCAGCTAAATGTGTTGTATTTGCGCTTTTCTTAGAGCCAACAACAATCATCAAATCGCTGCTTTTGGCAAGTTCTTTTGCTTCTGACTGACGCATTGAAGTACTTTTGCAAATTGTATTTGCAATTAATAGCTCTTTAGTCAAAGGCGTTAAATATTCAACAATTCTATTCAGTGTTGAAAGCATTTGAGTTGTTTGAACTACTACACCAATTTTTTTTGCAGATTTCAATTCTTGCTCATAGGGTTTAAGTTCTTCAACATTGGTTGCAACAAGAACATTTTTCCCAAATTGTTTTGCATTAGCTTCAATAGCAATAACTTCTGGGTGAGTCGCTTTACCTACAATTACAAGGTAATAACCCTCTTTTGCAAGTTCAATTGCTTTTTGTTGAACTTTCTTTACATCAGGGCAAGTTAAATCATAAACCTCAAATCCGGCATTTTTAATTTGTTCAAAAACCTCTGGACTTTCACCATGGCTTCTAACAACGCAAATACCATCACCTTTTTCTGGTAATTCTTTCAGAGATTTAATACCCATTGCATTCAATTCCTCAATAACTTGTGTATTATGGATAAGTTCTCCAAGCACACAAATATTACGATTTGGGTAATCTTCTTTTAATTTTTTTACAGTTTCAACGGCTCTTTTTACTCCGTAACAGAAACCTGCAAATTTTGCTAATGTAATTTCTTTCGGCAATGTTAAATTGTCTTCTTTCAAATGAACTCGCAGAAAAATTCCGCTGTAACACAATTACAACACGAAAAAAAATATAACGCAAGAGATTGTAAAGAAATTACGCATTCAAATAGAATGGGCCTTTTCTTTTCATTTTGTCATATTGACCTCTCATAGCCATTTTGTTTGAACCTATCGCAATTCCATCATCAAGACTTGGAGCATTATTTAATTCAGAATTTGAAGTAATAGCAGTTTTCATATTGTTATTATTTGCTTCTTCCCACTCTGGAGACCCTGGGATAGCTTTTAATAAATCAAAGATTTCACTACTATAATCAAGTGGCATATATTTCATATACTCTTTGATTTGATCGTAAGTCATTGAATCTTTATTATTTTTCAAATAGTCCATAAGGATTTTATTATCAACCTTACCTTCTTTAGCAAGTTTTGAAATATTATTTGATGAAAGTTTTCCATATGAAATTATTTCATTGATTCTGCTAGATGGAAGTAATCTTGTTAAATCGAGTTTCAAACCGTCATTGTTGCAATAATCAATCAATTTAACAATTGTATCCGGATTTCCTTTGTAATCATTTGCAAAAGAAATAACATCAGATTCTTTACCTTGCGTTGCAAATGCTTGCATAAATTTGTCTTTGATTTCATCATTAATTTGAGAATACGCAGCACTTACGCTGTTTTGTTGGAACAAATCCGTAATAATTGCTTTTAAGGTACTTTGTTCATCTTCTGCCAATTCAAGCTGTTCAATTTTATCTGCTGTTTTTGCACCTTCAGTTGATTTCGCAGATTGTTTTTCAGAGACAGTAGTTGTTTCACTATTTTTTGAAGTCGTTGAAGATTGAACTTTTTCCGCTTTTGTTTTTTCTCGTTCAATTGTTTTTTCTACTTTTGTTGTTTCATAAGAAATAATTTTGTCAATTAAAGCATTTTTCTTTTCTTGTAAAGCTTTTGAGTCTTGAGTAACAGAACTTTGATTTGCAGATGTTCTTGTTGCTGATTTAGATGAAGTATTTGAAACTGTAGTTTGTCCAGATACCGTTTGTGATTTGCTCCCACTTTGTGAAACTGGTTTGCTATTTGTTGCAACAGATTGACTTGTTGAAGAAGATTGTTGAGAAACTTGAGATTTAGGGTTAGAAGTTTCAGAAGCACTAACGGTTGTTTTTGCAAGTGTATCTTGAGATATCTCACCTGTTTTCATTGCATTTTGAATTGTAGCTTGTTTTTTAGGTGGATAATTTTTGATAGCATCTTGAACATAAGAATTGTATTCTCTTCTTACACTCTTATCAACAGATTTTGATGCAGCCGCCAAACCCTCATTAACAGATTCATAGCCTAAATTTGAAAGTTCTTTTGCGTAAGCCTTTTGACGCTCTGGAGTTGGAGCAGTTTCAACAACAGATTTTGTAAATCTTGCTCTTCCAGACTCTGACAAATCTTCTCTTTGTAATATTTGAGAAGAATATGTAACAGGATTTTTAATATTATTATTTACACCGATAGAAAAATCTTTTGAATATTCAGAGTTACTATTCAATAGGGCAACCCCAGTATCTTGACTGGATTTTATTGATAAATACTCTGTAGCATCTTGAGCTATTGCTTTAGTCGCTTTTTTATCTCCGATATAATCCGCTAAATCAATTGTTGCTGCAGTAGCAACACCATCATCATTCAATCTATCGTGAAAAGATTTTTCATCAAGTATATCATTATTTTTTAATTGCTTTTTGATAAATTCTTCACTGATACCTCTTGCTTTTAATTCTTGAATAATATTTGAAGTATATTTACCATCTGCACTAGATATTTCAAGTAACTTTCCTGCAATTTTATATTTTGCTTCTTCTGTAGATGCATTATCAATATCTGTTAATACATCAGAAATAAATTTACTAGGAGCTTCTTTTTGTCTTTTTGCGAAATCATCAATAGTAGTAATTTTTATTGGAGCTTCGCCCAAGTTTTTTTCTCTGCCTTTTAATGCTTTACAAATTCTATTTTTAGAATTTGTTGAAATTTCTTTTGTATTTTCAATATACTCTCGAAGCTCCTTAGAAGACGGAATTTTTCCATTTTCTACAACATAACGAAGAGAAGCATTTTTAGTAATAAGCTCTTCTTGTTTCATATCTGGGTGAGCTTCTTTTAAAATTTTGAGTTGTTGGTTAAAGTCCAAAGATAGATATTCATCAAAACTCATAACATCGCCATTTTTTGCAGTTTTTAGAGCTTGACTTAGCACATCTATAGTTTCAGCAACAGCTTTTTTCTCTTCCGGTTTTGCATCTTTAAAACTAGGGACAATTTCATTCATCTTTGCTGAAATATATTCTTTACGCTTTTCAGGGTCTTTTATTTGTTTGAAATTAGGATCATTTTTTTCTAATGCAATTTCAGCATACTTTTGTAATCTCTCTTCAGGCTCCATCTCAAGTAATTTTGTAGATGAAACTTCATTAGAAATAACCGTATCTAATGTTTTCATAACATTTGCTTGATGGTCACGATATAATTGAATCTTTTCTTCTTTTGACAATTTATTATAATCTTCAATTGTCATGTTGTTATCATTTAGCACCTCAAACATGCCAGAAGCTTTTGCAGCTTTAGTAATTTTAGTATCATTTTTATTTGCCAAATCATTAGCAAAAGTTTCCATTTGTTTTTGCTTTAATGCAGTTTTTTCTTCTGCAGATAAGTTTTTGTAATTTGCATCGGTTTTTTCAAAATACTTGTCTGCAATTATACTCATTTTTTCTTTGCCGTCTTTTTTTATCCAATTGCTATCAAGCATTTCTTCTATAGAAACAAGTGGTTCATTTTTTTGATGAACTGAATGCTCTTTAGGTGCTTCAAATTGAGCTTGAATTTTAGCTAATAATTCAAGCTCTTTCGGTGATTTATTTTTCTTATTCAATAAAAAAGCACGCAAATCATCAATATTCATTGATGATAAATTATTTTCCTCAAGATATGTATTAATTTCTTTTTCAATTGCAGATTCTTTAACTGATGAATGCTTTGTACCTGTTAAAGGTTTAGACTCGGTTTGAGGAGTCTCTATGCTTTTCTTTTGTAATTTTTCACTATTTAAAGCACCAAGGTCTGAGGTTTGAGTTTGTTTATCAGCTTTAGGAAAATTTAAAGGTGCTTTAACCGTAGATTTAGAAGCAACATTCCCGACAGCCATTTGTTGGGGTGTCGGGGTTGTTTGAATACTTTTGTTGTCTTCTAATTTTTTTATTGCCATTTTCTTACAATTTCTCTATTCTGCACTTCTAAATACATGAAAAATTATAAAGTAGCCCTATTTCAAGATTACTTAAAATGTTTACAAAAATTAATATCATCTATTTTTAGGCTCAACTATTTTGGTTGGAGTCGGATTTAAAGTATTTACAACTCTTACCATCAATCCTGTCCTATCTTTGAATTTAGAATCCCCGTTGAGTAAATCAATAATTGCATTCGCAGCATCATCTGTAATACGTTGTTCTTTGTCTTCAAAGTAAGTATCACCTAAGATATCAACCTCTTTTCTTGTAATAAGTCCACAATATTCTCTGTTATCACCTGTCTTGTGGTAAACCATTTCCATAACTCGAGGAACATCATCGCAAACGCTAGTATATTCTAAATCTCGAGGAACATATTCAATCATTGTGACATTATTTCTATCTACTGGTGCCACGAATGAAATATATGCTCCTGAACCTGCCGGAGCTTTAAATGGAATCATATTTTTATTTAATTGAAAGTAATTTCTTTGTCCTTGTGACATTGCCTCCGATTGTTGAGGAGCCATAATATATGTTGGAGCTTCTGTTTTTGGAGATTCTTGAGTCTCAACTAATTCGGTCAAAGCTTGTGTGTTCAACGGTGCAGATTTTTCAGGTGCTGTAGCTGCGTTTAATAATGATGGTGACATTGTCATCATAACAACTACCGGTACTGTTGCTAATTTACGAGCTGCACGTCTTGGGAATGGATAACCCTCTGGTGAAGTATTATCATTTTCCTCATCTTTGTTATTTGCGGTAAAGTGAATCTTGTTGTAGTTACTTTTAAAACTAACACTGTTAATAGGTGCTATTGCCATACTAACACTCCTTTTTTGTATTCAATTTTTAGGATTAACCCCTTAATCCTTTTACTTACATCATTAACCTTTGCTAAGATTATAGCAATTTTTTGGCTTTTTGTAAAGTATATACGCATTTTGCATATATTTTTACTTTGGGTTGATATGATTTTAAAATTTGAAATTAGAAAAATTTGCTATTTTTTGAATAAATGTTAAGCACTTTATTTGTAAAGGTTTTGTCATGTTTTGCTCAAAGAGTGAAAAAATATGCTAAACTTAGGTTATGTTCACAGGTATTATTGAAGAAATTGGAGAAATAAAATCTTTTACTCAAAGCTCAAATGGGGCAACTATTGTTGTAAAATGCAAAGAGGTTTTATCCGATACAAAACTCGGTGATAGTATTGCAATTAATGGCTGTTGTCAAACTGTTGTAGATCTTGGAGAAGATTTTTTTACTGCAAGAGTGAGTGACGAAACTCTCAATATCACTAATTTTTCATCTATAAAATCTGGTGATAAAGTTAACCTGGAAAGAGCTTTAACCTTAAATTCAAGACTTGGTGGACACATTGTATCTGGACATGTGGATTGCGTTGGAAAACTTGTAAAAAAAGAGCAACTCACTGATTTTTATAATCTAGACTTTGAAATTCCTCAAAATCAAGAAAAATATGTTGTATATAAAGGTTCAATTACCGTAAACGGAATTAGTTTAACAGTTGCAAATATTGATGAAAACATCTTTAGAGTTGCCGTAATCCCACATACATACCTTAATACAAACCTCAAAAATCTTAAAATTGGAGATAATGTAAATATTGAAACAGATATTTTAGGCAAATATGTTGAAAAATTATTATCTGCGAAAGATAATAATAGCAGAATTAGTTTAGAATTTTTGCAAGAGAACGGATTTGTGTAATGGAAGAAAATAAATTTAGATTTGATAGTATTGAATCAGCACTTGAAGATTTTAAAGCAGGAAAACCAATAATTGTAGCTGATGACGAAGATAGAGAAAATGAGGGTGATGTAATTGTTTCAGCGGAAAAAGTTACCCCAGAAATTATTAATTTCTTGGCAACAGAAGTCAGAGGGCTAATTTGTCTTGCAATTTCTGATGATATTGCAAAACAACTAGATTTGCCTCAAATGGTTGACCAAAATACAGAAGAAATGAAAACGGCTTTCACAATAAGTATTGATGCTGCTGAAAAATATGGTGTTACAACAGGAATTTCAGCATTTGACAGAGCAAAAACAGTTGAAGTTGCAACAGCTTACGACGCACAACCTTCTGATTTAAGGCGTCCGGGGCATTTGTTCCCTTGTGTTGCAAAACGTGGTGGCGTTTTAGAAAGAACAGGACATACGGAAGCCGTTGTAGATTTAGCGAAACTTTGCGGACACAGAGTTGCCGGTGTTATGTGTGAACTTATGGCTCCAGATGGACACATGGCAAGACGTGATTATTTGAGAAAATTCGCAGATGAACATAATATGAAATTCATTTCTGTTGCAGAATTAATTGCATACAGAATGAAATCAGAAAAACTTGTAACAAGAGAAGCGGAAACAACACTTCCTACTCCATTTGGAACATTTACATTATATGCTTATAAAAATCACGTAAATGGGTCTGAACATGTAGCACTTGTTAAAGATGACGGTTCTGATAAAATTCCTGCAGTAAGAGTTCATAGTATGTGCTTAACAGGTGATGTATTCCATAGTCTAAAATGTGATTGTAATTCTCAATTACACAATGCATTAAAATACATAAATGATTACGGCAAAGGTGCTGTTGTTTATTTGACAGACCACGAAGGTCGTGGAATTGGACTTTGCAATAAAATTAAGGCATACAAGTTGCAAGAAGAAGGTCAGGACACAATTCAAGCAAATATTTCGCTTGGATTTAAATCTGACTTAAGAGATTATGGTACAGGTGCTCAAATTATTGTTGATTTGGGATACAAAGACTTCAAACTAATTACAAATAACCCGAAAAAAATTATCGGACTAGAAGGCTATGGTTTGAATGTAATTGATACAATCAAGGTATCATCAGAAGTTACACCATATAATAAAAGATATTTGGAAACAAAAAAAGAAAAAATGCACCACTCATTATAAGGAGCGAGATTGATGTTGGATATAAAACTTTTAACAGCTGACAGTTATGGAAAGTTTGAAAATCTTTATGAAGATTTTCGTAAAAGAGCTGCAAGTGAATATAATTTTGAATTAGAACCGTTAGATTATGACGGATTCCTAGAGGCAATTGATAAAGATTTGATAAAGTGTATCGTACTTTATGATGATAATTCAAAAGCAGAAGCATTTTTGGTTTATACAACAGCAATCTCAGAAGCAATTGAGTTAAATATAATTCACTGCAAGGAAAAAGAACATTTTCTTGAATATTCAAAAGAACTTTTGAAAAAATTCTTAGATGTAACACAAAATCTAAGAAGAGAAAAAATTGTTTGCTATCCAATGCTTGGTGAACAAAAATCTTTAATTAGCATTATTGCAAAACTTGGATTTAAATTTGTAGGAATTGAAGTTTTGAGATTTAAGATGAAAGGAACACAGTCAAGAGAATTATTCACTCATGCTAGAGTTGTTCAAATTCCGCAAGACTATGAAGTCGTTTCTTGGAATGATAAATACTTTGAAGATGCGGTTAATATTATTCAAGAAGCATTCAAAGAATCATCTGATGCATTGTTTGATCCAAGATTTACAACCCTTGACGGTGTTAGAGATATTATTCATAAAATTGTAAAAGATATTTATGCTGAATTTATGCCCAATGCAACAAGTGTTTTGCTATATAAAGGTGAACCTGTTGGATTTTCTTTCATGAATTTGACAAATGGTACAATTGTAAATATCCCACTTGTTGGAATTAAAGAAGCTCATCAAGGCAAAGGGTTATCTACAATTATGTTGAAACATTCTATGGATATGATTTTCAAAGAAATTGATAATTATGGAAGCCCAATTACAGAAATCAATACCACAACAGAAACCAACAATTTGCAAGCACTAAGATTATACAAAAACCTAGGTTTTATTGAAGATTATAATTATCCGCAATCTTATATGCCAATTCAAAACTAGACTTTTGTTGAAAAATCCGTTAAATTAAAGATATGGCAGGCATTGATTTAAGAAAATTTATGAATAATTTTGCTCAACCTCAGATGTTTACGGCAAAAGGGGCTTATAATGCAAATATACAAAAGCCAGCACCACAAGTTCCACAAAAAATGCCTGAACAATTTGTGCAAAATTCTGCACAAAATATTGCGCAATCTCAAACAGTTCATATAGAGCAACATTTACAAATGAATACTCTTCAAAGTATGGATAGAGCAATTTATGCAAAAGATTTGATGCAAATGCCTAAAAATATTAATGAATTTATCTATATGCTCCAACGAGGAATGACGCAAGCACAATTTAATCAAATGTTTGCAAACCAAATTGCAGCACAGAGGAATTCGCTTTCTCAATTGCAAGCTCAAATTCTTGCCCAACTTCAAGGACTTGCGACAAATACAGTAAAAGATGCCGTAAATGTTCAAATTGCAAATCAATTACAAACATCTTTAAAAAATTTAGATATTTTATCAAACGGTTTAATCAATTTATCAGAAATTTCAATATTGCTTCAAAAAAATGGAAAAGAAGCTCTTACAAAACTTATTATGTCAATGACTGAGGCTTCAAAGTCAGGAATTACAGATTTAACCCAGATGAAAGAAATGGCAAAATTGATAAATGCAAGTATTGCTGTTGCATCTGAAAATAATCCACAAAAAACATTAAAACTACTATTAATGCTATATCTTCCGTGGCTACCTCTTGAAGATGGAGTAGGTTTTGATTTGGAAGTTGAGAGTAAATCATCTTCAGCTGATGAGTCAGATAGCATTTTGACAGTGACAATTACGACCGTAAACTATGGGCAAGTTGTTGCAACTTTGGTTTTAGAATCTTCAAACTCTGTTCAACTTTCTATCAAATGCTCTGATAAATTCCCCAAAACAGAATTACAATTGAGAATTGATAAAGACAAAAAATGCTATGCAGTTGATGCAATAACAAATTTTGAAGTAGATAAAGATATCAGACCTGTTTCTAAAAAAGCAGCGGCAAATATAAATATGTCACAGACAAATGAAATAAATCCATATTTGCTTCTTATGGCACATACAATAATTAAACATGTTATTGATATTGATAATAACAAATCTCTGGGAATAACTTCTCATACGGATATGTCGCACCCTCAATAAAAGGATACGACATATTTAAAATTAAATTATATTTTTTTATCTCAAACTTTCCGGAACTGCCATTGGAATTGGTGCTCTACCAGATTGAGGAACAGGTGCAGAACTTTGTTGTTTGTAACTTTTTATAACATCTGCAGGTGTTGAATTATTATTAATATTATTCAATGGCTTTGGAGAAGTTGGAACTTCTGCATTGTTTTCTTGTTCTAGTTGGGATTCTGAATTTGTTGGAATTTCTGCATTCTCTTCAAGTGTTTGTTTTGCATCTTCACCAACTACTTTAGCTTTACCAAAAGATGCATGATAGTTTTCAAGTTCAACTTCAGGATAATCAAAATCTCTATCACCATAATCTTTAGTAGCCACAGTCATAACATCTTTCCAAATTCTCGCAGGAATTGTACCACCGTATAATCCTGGAACTTTTTTGTTATTATCATCACCAACCCAAACACCTGTAACCACGTCCGGAGTATAACCTACAAAGTAAGCATCACGAGAATCATCTGTTGTACCTGTTTTACCTGCTGCAGGCTTTCCAATATTTGCAGCGGTACCAGTACCTGTTAAAATAACTGTTTTTAACATTGCAGTCATTTCTGCTGCTGTTTTCAAACTTAATTGGTGAGAAGATTTTGTTTTAGATGCTCTATACAAAACTCTTCCTCTTGAATCTTCAATTCTTTCAATTGCATAAGGCTGAACAACATACCCGCCATTCGCAAACGCACCATAAGCTCTTACAAATTCAAACAACTTAACACCGTTTGATCCTAAAGAAATTGTATAGTCATATTGCAAAGGTGTTGTAATTCCTAAGACTTTTGCAACTTGAATAACAGAACGAATCCCGACTTCTTGAATAACACGAGCCGCACAAACATTTGATGAAATCATTAAGGCTTTATATATAGGAATTTTACCTCTATATTTGTGTCCGGCATTATGTGGTGACCATTTTGCAATTGTAATCGGACTATCATCAACTATATCGTTTGGCGAAATCCCTTTTTCCATAGCTGCAGCATATACAAATGCTTTGAATGCGGATCCCGGAGGTCTGATAGCTTGTGTTACACGGTCATATTGGCTTTCTCCGTAATTTTTACCACCAGCAAAAACAAGAATTCTACCATCAATTGGATTGAACGAGAATACGGCTGCTTGTTGTGATGGTCTTGTTAAGCCATAAGCTCTCATATTTCTCAAAATAGATTCATTTGCTTCAACTTGTGCTTTAGAATCTAAGGTTGTAATTACTTTATAACCACCATGGATAATATCAGTTTCTTCAAATCCGAGTTTTTCCATTTCTCGCATTACATAATCACTAAAATAGGGAGCTTTATTTGTTGTATATAAAGCAGGCATTGTACTCAAATGAATATCAGCTTCAATTGCTTTATTATATTCATCTTCAGTGATATATTTCATTGTCAGCATTCTTTTAAGAACCTGATTACGTCTTTGTTTTGCAAGTTCCTTATTATTATAAGGGTTATAAACAGATGGAGCTTGCGGAAGACCTGCAAGCAAGGCTTGTTCAGGTAAAGTTAACTGACTTAGTTTTTTATTGAAATAAATTTTTGATGCTGCGGAAACACCATAAGCCCCTGCGCCTAGATAAACATTATTTAAATACATTTCTAAAATTTTGTCTTTAGAAATTGTTTTTTCAATTCTTGCGGCAACCTCTATTTCTTTAACTTTTCTTGTAATAGTTCTTTCGTTAGACAAGAAGAGAATTCTTGCCAATTGTTGAGTTAAAGTACTAGCACCTTGAACGGTATGACGAGCCAGAACGTTTTGAACCGAAGACCTTGCAATACCTAAAAGGTCATAACCATGGTGATGATAGAAATTTTTATCTTCTGTTGCAATCAATGCTTTTTTTAATTCATCTGGAACATCATTCAATTCAACTTTGTCATAAGTATAAGCCGTAAATGTTTTAATAATTTCACCATCTTCAGAATAAAATTTAGTAACCAAATTAGGTTTTAAATCTTCCAAATTCTCAATTGGCGGAAGAGAAGAAAGGTACAAGTTAAATGCAACAAATCCTGCAAGAACAAACGCAGAAGATGTTAAAATAAACATTTTCACATTAGTAAAAAATTTATTATCCTTTCGTCTTGAAATATTTTCTCGAGCAATATCTTTTGCTGCTCTCTGTCTCTTATATCTTTCATAAGAACTGGACATGCCACATCTCCCTATATATAATTAATAGCTTTTACATTATACCATATAATATATTATAGCAAATTGTTTACATTGTTAAAAATCAATTGAATTTTAATAATTTTTAATATACACTAAGAAAGCTTGGAAAAAATTGGAGAAAAAGATTATGTACAACGTAGCGATTATTGGTGCAGGTCCAGCCGGAATTTTTGCGGCTTTGGAAATTATGAAATTAAAACCTGATTGGAAAGTGGTTTTGATTGAAAAAGGACAAAGAATTGAAAAAAGGAAATGTCCTATCCGTGAAGGTTCTCCTAAATGTGTGAACTGTAAACGTTGCGGTTTGTTATGTGGTTGGGGCGGCGCAGGTGCTTTCTCTGACGGTAAATTGACTCTTACTCCAGATGTTGGTGGTCACCTTGTTGACTATATGACAAGAAAACAAGCTGAAGATTTAATAGATTATGCTGATAAGTTATACTTAAATTATGGTGCAACTGAAGAGGTTTTCGGAACAGACAGAAAGGTGTTTGAAGAAATTGAACACCAAGCTGTTTTAGCTGAATTAAAACTGGTTCACTCTCCTGTTAGACACTTAGGAACAGAAAGAAGTTTAGATGTTCTAAAAAATATGCAAGACTATCTTGATGATAGAATTACTATTTTGAATAATGTTTCAGCAAAATCATTAATTGTTGAATGTGAACAAGTTAAAGGAATTGAATTAGACAATGGAGAAATTATCTCTGCAGAATATACAATCATTGCCCCAGGGAGAGAGGGTGCTGATTGGTTATCTCACGAGTTTGCAAAGCACAAAATTGGTATGGTAAATAATGCCGTTGATGTTGGTGTTAGAGTTGAACTTCCTGCTCCTGTTTTTGAACCATTAACTTCAAAATTATATGAATCAAAATTGATTTATCATTCTCCAACTTTTGGTGATGAAGTTAGAACGTTCTGTATGAACCCAAATGGCGAAGTTGTTCAAGAAAATTACAGTGGTATTGCAACAGTAAATGGACACAGTTATGCAAATTATAAAACTCCAAATACAAACTTCGCATTACTTGTTAGTGAAAAATTTACTGAACCGTTCAAAGAACCAATCCAATATGGTCAACATATTGCAAGACTTGCAAATATGCTGGGTGGCGGAATTTTAGTTCAAAGATTCGGCGATTTGTTGGACGGAAGACGTTCAACCCCTGAAAGAATTGCTTCCAGTGTAATTACACCAACTCTTACTTGCGCAACCCCTGGAGATTTAAGCCTTGTTATCCCTTATAGACAAATGACAAGTATTATTGAAATGCTTCAGGCTCTTGATAAAATTGCCCCTGGAACAGCTTCAAGATACACGCTTCTTTATGGTATTGAAGTTAAATTCTATTCAGCAAGAGTTAAATTGACAAAAGAACTTGAAACTGAGGGTGTTAAAAACTTATTCACAATCGGTGACGGTGCAGGTGTTACAAGAGGTCTATTACAAGCTTCTGCATCTGGTGTTTATGTTGCCAGAACAATTTGCGAAAGATAAAGTTAACTAAACATATTATTGTAAAACAGGGAATGATTGTATTCATTCCCTGTTTTTATATTTACAGAGGATAAAAAATTTGTTATAATATAAAAAGAGTTATGGAATTTAAGAATTATAAAGTTAAAGAGATGCTGAAACAAGTTCAGCATGACCAATTATTATATTGTCATTCTGAGCAGCACGAGCAGAGGCTGAAAGGCGCAATCCGTAGCCGTTTAATGCGAGTGCGTGAAAGCAAAGAATCTCATAACTCTCTTTGTTCACTTTTTCTTTTTGGTTTCGATACAAAAAGAAAAAGTGGAACCGAAAAAGAAAAACACAAACGACCAAATGGAACGAGTCATCAGGGGCTTTGCCCCCGAACCCCTATAAAAAATAATCATGTCATTACGAGGAAAGATAATGAGCAAATAATGAATGAGTCAATACAGAGTGACGTCGTAATCTCGAACAAATGTAAAACCCTCACCCGAATTTGTAACGTTCACTCTAGTTCACGAACAAATTCTGCCCTCTCACAAAGAGAGAGGGCTAAAAACGTAAAGAACTTATTGCCTTATTCCCTTAATGCCCTATTGCCTACTAAAAAGAAACGTGCATTTACATTGGCGGAAGTCTTAATCACTCTAGGAATTATCGGAGTGGTTGCAGCGATGACAATTCCAACTTTGATGTCAAATTACAGGAAAAAACAACTTGAAACTCAAATAAAAGCGAATTATTCACTTATTCAGCAAGCAATAAAATTTGCAGATTATGATGATGTTTCTTATGATATGGCAATTCAAGACGGAAGTGATGCAAGTATTCAAGAGTGGTATGATTCATTTTTGTCAAAACATTTGAAAGTTGAACAATTTTGTTCTAATGCCAAAAGTGGTTGCTGGCATAAAAAGGGTGTTGTTAAAGATTTGCTAGGCAATGCTCCAAGGTATGAATTTGATAATGGTATCGGCGGAAATATTGTGAATTTTAAATTGGCAAATGGTGCATTTTTTAATGTTGACGGAAATACCGCAGAAGATATGAAATCTTTTGGTATTGATTCAACTTCTGACGGTTTAACTTTCTATTTTGATGCAAACGGAGATAAAAAACCTAATCAATTTGGAAAAGATGTTTATATTATGGTCTGGACAGACAAAGGCTTAGTTCCTGCTGGATACAACCGAACTAAAGCCGAAGTCGATAACAATTGTTTAAAAGGTGACGGATATTTTTGCTTGCAAAAAGTTATTTCTGAGGGCTGGCAAATTTCTGATGAAGTTTGGAGAAGACACTAATCTCCAATGTTGCCGGAAGATTCCCCTGGAAGGCAAGTTCCGAATTGACAAGATGAATTGTATGGAGAGTTATTGTTCTCTCTGTTTGAAGGATTTGTATCAACATCAATGTTTATTGTTTCTGGAATTAGTTGTGGAGAATTCGTAAACTGCTTAGAGGAATCTCTTGTCGGATTTATCATTTGGTCAATATGATTTGGTACAAGTTTGTCTTTTATTGTTTGAGGTTGATTATCTAAATTAGCTTTACAAGCCCCTAATTCTTCAATTTTACATGCTGCATTCACACTCATTAGAGTAGAAAACATTACTATTAGTGACAATATTAAAATCTTTTTCATAAATATACTTCTCCTTGATTTAATCTGTATGTTTAATATTAAAAAATTTCAAAACAAATTACATTGGAGAAAAGTATAATCTTTTTTAGAACCATTTACGAATAATTTTTCGATTTTGATGTTTTTCAACATTTTTTAAAACATCTTTAAATGGAATAATAGGTTCCATTTTATATCCGCAATCATTAGATAATGTTCCACCCATTGAAAACAATTCTTCTTGTGGATATCTACGGCAAATTCCTGGACGCCAAAAGTGAATTTTACATCTCTTAGTTTCTGGGTCTAAATTTGTGCACTCAAAAATTAAACCTAATTCATCTTTGCCGATAATTTTCAAATCAGAATAAAATTTGTGTAAATATTGAAGTCTTTTAAATTCTTTTTCATCTTTCAAGACATGTTTAAAATGTTTTACATAAATATGAGTACAACACATTCCGCAACCTTTACATTTACCGGTGCGCCAATAGTGCTTTTTTAAAATCTTTGCATAGAAGAATTTTTTGACTTTTTCGAACATATAAATATGATAGTATCAAATTGATTATTTATATATTAAGAATTGTAAATATTGAAAATAAAACAAGCAAATAAAATTATTTAGGGGAATTTAAGCAAATGTAAACCTTACAAAATAGTAAAAACTGACATAATACTATAACATAACCAAAAATAACCAACCTTGACCTCCACGTGAGGTCTTTTTTTTGATTATTTAAACTAACTTTGCAGCATTGTATGAACTTCTAACAAGCGGGCCGATTTGAAAATGTTTTATACCAATATTTTTTGCTATTTCTTTTAGCTCATCGTATTCTTCAGGCTTGTAGTATTTTACAACAGGTAAGTGTTCTTTTGACGGTTGAATATATTGCCCAATTGTAAGGATATCACAATTCACACTATACAAATCCGAGATGGTTTGTTTGATTTGTTCAATATCTTCTCCAAGTCCAATCATAAAACCTGATTTTGTTTTGATATCAGAATTTTCTTTGACATATTTTAAAACTCTTAGAGATGTGTCGTAATTCCCTTGAGGTCTGGCTGTTTTAAAAATATCTCGAGCTGTTTCAATATTATGATTAAAAACATCAGGGTGGGTTTTTATTATTGTATCCAAAGACTCTTCATTTCCTTTAAAATCTGGAGTTAAGATTTCTATTTTTGTATTTGGTGAAATTTTTCGGATTTCATTGATACATTTTGCGAAATGATTTGCACCTCCATCAGGCAAATCATCTCTTGTCACAGATGTTATTACTGCATATTTTAGTTCTAAATCTTTAACAGCTTGTGCAACATGTAGAGGTTCATTTTCATCAAGTTGTTCAGGTCTTTGGCAAGAAATATTACAATATCTGCAATTCCTTGTACAAACACTTCCCATAATCAAAAACGTAGCAGTATGATTTGAATAACACTCATTTTTGTTAGGACATCTTGCTCCCTCACAAACAGTATTTAAACAATTAGATTTTAATATTTTTCGAACAGTTCTTGTTTTATCAGTATCAATAATTGGTCTTTTTAAAAATTCTGGAAGTCTTTCACGCAATTTTTTATTCCTTTATTTTTTATATATTATATAACAAAATTTTTTATGTTTGATTTTTAAATAATTACGTTATATAAGTATATTAAGGAAATAAAACAAATAGGAGCATAAGATATGAAAAGATTAGTACTGGTATTAACAATTATGGCAATTGCTCAAACCGCTAATGCAGCAACTGAACCATTGTTATTAGAACCATTAAGTCCAACTGTTTTGTCAACTACTCCAGTGACATCTAATTCTGTTGCAGGACCACAAGTTTCTGTTCAAGATGGAACTTATGAAGCAACATTCACACCTGCAAATAAATTAGATCCCAATATGGTTCCGCAAAATGCAGCAGCTGAGGGTTTACCTGTTCCTGCAAGAAAAGAACCAAGAGTAAGAATTCAAACAAAACAAAGAAGCCAAGGTAACTCTTATTGGAATCCAGGTGGAAAAGGAACAAAATCATACTTTTAATAAATAAAAAACAGGGTTTTTAAAAGCCCTGTTTTTTTTATGATTGTTTAATATAATTCTTCTGCCATTTTTACAAGATAATTCAACTGTTCATCATTCAAATTATTTGTTGTATATTCTAACTTTTTTATCAGTTCTTCTCGAGATAGCTTTTCAGAAGCTTTAAAAAATTCTGAAATATCGGCATGCAAAATCTTACAAATCCTTTCCATCAATTCACAAGATGGAAAACTTCTACCTGTTTCAAGAAAAGAGATATGTCTTGGTGCGACATTTACTAACTCTGCGAATTGTTCCTGCGTCAATTTATTTTGTTTCCTAATTCTTTTTAAATTATTTGCAAATGTATTTTTTAGCCCCATAACCATCTCCAACATTTATGATACGTTCAAACCGAAATCTTTTGTACGAAATTGCAGGTAATATTTCTTGCAATTTTTAGAAATATAAGATATACTATTTGTATAAAAGGTAATATTTTAGGAATAAATATGAAAAGAAATATAGAATTTAAGCAGAATACCAATGTAATTCTCTCAGAAATTCATGCCATTACGAGGGAAACAAGTCAGTCAAGTGCAAATTACGAAAAGGACAATAACATTAAATCACTTATAGACTTATCCACTTATCAACCTATTGGTCATAACTCCCATTCCCCTTTCGCCCGCAAGTATGCTTTCACTCTTGCCGAGGTATTAATTACCCTAGGCATTATTGGAATAGTCGCAGCTTTAACAATACCGAGTTTGATGAGTAATTACCGTAAAAAAGTAATTGAAACTAGATTGTCTAAATTCTATGCAACAATAAATAATGCTATTAAACTTGCGGAATATGATTATGATGATAGAACGGGTTGGGATGAACTCGGTAGTGGTTTTATTAAAGATGAAAATGGTAATGATACTGCAACTCCAAAAGCCGAAGCATGGGTTAATAAGTACATCGTTCCGTATATCAAAGGTGATACTAAAATGACCAATAAAAATGGTTGTATTGAATTGTATTTCCAGGACGGAAGTATGGTTGCTATTAATGGTGCGGGTTGGTTGTTTTACCCAAATGCGCAAAAATATAAACAAATTAAAGATGGGAATATTGACCAAGGAGAAGCAGGAAAAGACTTTTTTATTTTTTTATTTAATCCAAGTTGCTATGAGGATAAAAAAGATAATGCTTGTAAATATATTGGAGATGGAGTTGAACCCTACAAATGGAATTGGGACGGAACAAGAGATGGTTTATTTGATGGCTATTATGGGTGCAGAAAAGCCACATCTGGTGATGCGCATGCATATTGTACTGAGCTGATTAAACAAAATAACTGGAAATTCCCAAGCGATTATCCTATAAAAATTTAATCTTTATGCTATTATTATTGTATGTTCGGATTTTTTAAAGATAAAATTGAAAATTTAAAGCAAGCAGTTTCAAATACGGCTCAATCACTTGTAGGGAATGTATTATCTAATGTAGAAGAAACTGATGCAGAGTATTCTGAATTCGCACTTGATGATATTGAAGATACTCTAATCAGTGCGGATTTAGGTGTAAATTATGCTGCCGAACTTGTAGATAATTTACGAAATAAAAAGAATGCAAAACCATCAGAATTAAAAAATTACCTTAAAGAAGAATTCAAAAAAACATTGTCAGAAGCAGGTTCAACAGAACTTAACTATAAGGATAATGAGTTAAACATCTACTTTATTGCAGGTGTAAATGGTGCAGGAAAAACAACTCTGATTGCCAAAATGGCTTACCAATTCAAACAAGATGGTAAAAAAGTTTTGATTGCTGCAGGTGATACTTTTAGAGCTGCAGCAGAAGAACAATTAAACATCTGGTCAACACGAGCAGGTGCAGATATCGTAAGACGTGATAAGGCAGACCCAGCTTCTGTTGTTTATGAAGCAATTCAAAAAGCAAAGAATGAAAATTATGACGTGATTCTAGTTGATACAGCCGGTCGTTTGCAAAATAAATTCAACTTAATGGAAGAATTGAAAAAAATTAAAATCGTTATAGATAAGCAAGCTCCGAATTCTTTGCGAGAAAGTATTCTTGTCATTGATGCTAATACCGGACAAAATGGCTTGCAGCAAGCAAAAGTTTTCTCAGAGTCAGTCAATCTTACGTGTGTCGCTCTAACCAAACTTGACGGAAGCGCTAAAGGTGCAATTATTATTGCAATTGCAAAAGAAATGAAATTACCGGTTAAACTTGTCGGAGTTGGTGAACAAATGACCGATTTGAAAGCATTCAACCCAGAAGATTTTATAAATGCATTGTTTGAATAATAACACTTGACAAAAATTGAAACATCGTAAATACTACAGGAGTAGGGTGAGAGCCTTTAAATTGTCGCTATCTTTAAAGACTCTTTCTTCGCACCATACATTTTTAACAAGTTCAATTCTATTACTACGATTGCAAATGCTAGTAATAGAATTATTACTTCGTCAATCATGTAGTCTTGCCTCCTTTCCGTCCAATTTCTTCGTTAAATTGCGTGTGACGGAAGTTGCATTGTGCAAGTCCTTCAATAGCTATATTATTACAACATTTAAGCTTTGCACTCTAGGGTTGAATTTCAACAAAATTTCTAAACAACTCATGCCCGTATTGTGTCAAAATTGCTTCAGGGTGAAATTGAACTCCGTAAAGCGGTAATGTTTCGTGTTCTATTGCCATAACAATTTTATCATCTGTTTGAGCTGTAATTTTTAATGGTGAATGAATTGTCGTTCGATCTGCAATCAAAGAATGATAGCGAGTAACTTTAAAACTTTTAGGCAAATCTTTAAACAACTTAGACTCTTGTATGACTTTGATTTTAGAAATTTTTCCGTGCATCGGTTCTTTATCTTTTATGATTTTTGCATCAAAAAATTGCGCTAAGCATTGATAACCCAAACAAATACCTAAAATTTTTTTTGTTTGAAAGAATTCTTTAATTACATCTAGTGAAATACCTGCAGTGTTAGGATTTCCAGCTCCTGGGGAGATTATTATCGAATTAAAATTCAACTTATTTAATTCAGAAATTGTGATTTCATCATTTTTGAACACGGTAGGATTAACCCCGAGTTCTTGTAAATATTGGACAATATTATAAGTAAAGGAATCATAATTATCTATCAAAATCATAATTGAACTAACCTCATTCCTCTTACTGAATTTATGCAAAATATTTTATTTGCTCTACCTAAATCTGTTCTATAAAGGATTTTTTCTCTAATTTTATTTTCTTTCAAAAGTTTTTTGCGATAAGTTCCGCCAAGCAAACCACATGAACAAGGTGGGGTAAATAATTCTCCATCAAGTTCCAAAACAATATTACTCCTTGCACCTTCAGTCAATTCTCCTCGCTCATTGAAAAATATTTCATCATAAATCTCCCCAGATTTAATTTTCTCAAAAGCTTTTTCGTAATATGGGCGATAAGTTGTTTTATATTGAAGAAACACATCTTTTGAATTTACAACCATATCCGAAATTAAAATTTTATTTGTAGTGATTTCATTTAGTGGTTTGTGTTGAATTTTGTACTCTCCATTTTGAGATAAGAGAATTCGATGCATTCCATTCTTTTCAAATTTAAAATTTAAAATTTCATTGTTAAACTTAAAATTTAAATCATTCGCTGATTTTTGAAGTCGTTCAATATGTTCAGTCCAAAGTATTGGTTTTGAATTCTCTACTTTTAAAGTTTCAATTAATTGCCAATTTTGGGAATTTTGAGAAAGAAAAGAAGTTTTCAAAATAGCCTCGTTCCACTCATCTTCAACATCAGAATCCCAAACAATTGCACCACCTGCTCTATATGTATAACAAGTGTCATCTTTTGTTTTTTGCAAAATTCTAATAGGGACAGAAAACTCGCAAAAGTCTTTATGAATAAAGCCAATTGCTCCACAATAGACATTCCTTTTCCCGCTTTCAACCTTATCAATAATGTGCATTGTGCTAATTTTTGGAGCACCGGTAATTGAACCACAAGGAAAAATTGCCTCAAAAATATCATACAATGTTGTATTATTTTTTATTGTTGATTCAACCTCTGATGTCATTTGATGAAGTGTTTTATGAGTTTCAATATCAAACAATTTTGGAACTTTCACGGAACCAACCTCTGAAATTTTACCTAAATCATTTCGAAGTAAATCTACTATCATAATATTTTCAGCCCGATTTTTGATATCGTTTTTTAGGAATTCAATGTTTTTTAAATCTTCTTCCGGTGTTTTCCCTCGTTCAATCGTACCTTTCATCGGTTTTGTTAAAATTTGATTTCCATTTTTTTTGAAAAATAATTCTGGAGAAAAAGACAAAATTTCTTCGTAATCATTTTTGATAAATGCATTATATGGAGTTTTTTGATACTTTAAAAAATAATCATAAATTTCTGTTGAAGAGTATTTTGTTTTGATTTCAAAATCAATGGTATAATTGACTTCGTAAGTATTTCCATTAGATATTTCAGATTTAATTCCATCAAACCCTTTTTTATATTCTGCAAAAGAAATTTTTGGTTTCGGAAAAAGAAAAACTTTTTGCGGGTTTTTATTAGGTAAAAATTTTTCAAAGTTTTCGTAAGCTTCAAAATACAGAAGTGGATATTTTGATGTTACGTTTTTGCCTAAAAAAATGTCTTTTGCTTCATATCTGACATATCCGATTAAATAGTATTTATCTTTCAATTTTTCGATTTCGTTAAAAGCGGAAATAAAACTTTCACTGTCAAAAGCAGAAATAATTTTTTGTGGATTTTTAAAAATTTTATCTGAATAAATTTGCATATAAGAATTATTTCACAAAAGAGGAATATATTAAATTAATTTACTAAAATGATTTAGCGACACAACTATGATAGAATTTTTGTATGGAATTATTGTATAGTGAGCAAACAAAATTAGGAAATTATATAGATTTAGTCGGAGAGCCGTCAGAAGAAAATATTTTGATAGTTGGGGTTGTTCATGGCGACGAGCCACAAGGGAAATACTTGATTGAAAAGTATTTAGAAGAAAGGTATAGTTTCAAATCTCCCCTCGTCCCCGCTCAATTTAATACCACCTCTTCAAAATCGTCAATTCCGAGGATGGGTCTACTGTTTATTCCATGTCTAAATCCTGATGGAATGATGAATAATACCCGAACAAATTCTAACAATGTTGATATTAACAGAAATTTTCCAACAAAAAACTGGGGAAAAAATGAGGGTGATAACGCAACTTGTGATGATGAAACAACAAACTATTTTGGTGGAAAATCTGCAGGAAGTGAAGTTGAAACGCAGTTTCTTATTGAAACCATTGAAAATTATTCACCAAGCCTTGTCATGACACTTCATGCTCCATACAAAGTTGTAAATTATGACGGACCGGCTCAAAAAGAAGCAGAATCAATTTCTAAAATAATTAACTATCCGGTGGAAGCAAGTATCGGTTATCCAACCCCAGGGAGTTTTGGAACTTGGGCAGGTGTTGAGCGAAATATCCCAACGATTACACTTGAATTGGACGAAGAAATACCGGTTCAACAGTTAGTCAAACCGGTATTTGAAATCTTTGACTATCTAAAAAGTTAATCAAAATTGAAATATAAAGTTGAACCATTGCTGGTTATTGTATAAACACCTTTGCTTTCATCGGCTCTTACAGTTACACCCAATTTCTTTTGAAGAGCTGGGTCTTTTTTCAAAGCTTGCAAGTCAGAACGAGTCAAAACTTCGCCTTTTTTATCTTTTTTGTCAGCTTTTCTTAAAGCATCAAATATAGCAAAGTTTGTTGAATTCAAATTCAAGGCAGCTTCTTTAGTTGGCTTGCCACCTGTCCATTGATAATAATTAGAAACTTTTCCATTTTTAACCGTAGTTCTAGCTTGTTGGTCTTTTAATGGAGCATTACCCTTATGATTTTGAATCGTTACATTTCCATTTACTTTAACATGAAAGTTGTTGTCAGGTCGTGCTTTGTTAGCAACTTTTAAATCGCCCATAATATGCCTCCGTTTATCTATATGTATATAAAAAGTATTTTTATCTTCAATAATTGCCTAAAATCAATTTTTTATATTTACATTTATTCACAGAACTTTTGTGTTAGTATAAAATACAAGAAACGAGGAATTTTATTATGAAACTATTTAACTCTTATACAAATACTATTGAAGAATTTAAACCAATTGAAGAAAACAAAGTTAAAATGTATGTTTGCGGTCCTACTGTATATGATTATGCTCATCTTGGACACGCAAGATGCTATATCACTTGGGACGTTTTATACAGATATTTAAAATTTAAGGGTTATGATGTTACATACTGCCGAAATGTAACAGATGTTGATGATAAAATTCTAAAAAAAGCGGATAAAGAGGGTAAAACTCCAACTGAAGTTTCTCAATATTGGTATAAACAATTTGAAAATTCAATGAAGGCTCTAAATACTCTAAAACCTGATATTGAACCTTTTGCAACTAAAACATTAGGTGAGATGATTTCAATGGTAAAAACATTAATTGAAAAAGGTTATGCTTATGAATCAAACGGAGATGTTTATTTTAGGGTAAAAAAATTCCCTAAATACGGTTATCTTTCAAAACAACCGATTGACCAATTGGAAAGCGGTGCAAGAATTGAAGTTGGAGATCAAAAAGAAGACCCGCTTGATTTCGCATTATGGAAAAAAGATGAAAAATTCGGTTATAAATCACCTTGGGGTGTTGGTCGTCCTGGGTGGCACATTGAATGTTCTGCAATGAGTAGAAAATATTTAGGTAAAACTATTGATATTCACGCAGGGGGAGCTGATTTGATTTTCCCTCACCACGAAAATGAAATTGCACAATCTGAATGTGCAAATGGTTGCAAATTCGTAAACTACTGGTTACACAATGGTTTTGTAACAATTAACAAAGAAAAAATGTCTAAGTCTTTAGGCAATTTCTTGACAATTGATGATATGTTGAAAAACTATGATGCAAACACTTTGAGATTATTTATTTTGACAAATCATTACAGAATGCCGGTTGAATTCTCTGATGAAGCTTTAACTGCAGCTCAAGCAGGTGCAAAGAGATTAACTAACGCAAAACAAACTCCGATAGATGAAAATCTTGATATTACAAAGACAGATGATTATAAAGCATTTGTTGATGCAATGGACGAAGATTTGAATACATCAAAAGCTCTTGCTGTATTATTTGATCTTGCAACAAGAGCAAATAAAGGTGAAAAAGATGCATATACAATTCTATATAAACTTGGAACTACTTTAGGTTTCACCTTTGAAAAAGCATCATTAACAGATGAAGAAATTCAAAATGCCATTAAACATGTATCAGAAATTTTGGATAAAGAATTTTCATCAATTGATGAAATCCTTGAATTAAGAAAGCAAGCAAGAGCTGAAAGAAACTGGGATATTGCAGATAAAATCAGAATAGCATTTGATGAATGTGGAATTGTTCTGAGAGATACAAAAGAAGGAACAACCGTAGAAGCAAAATAAAAAATGAAAGCAAACGATAATACAAAACAAAAACTTATGCTTAAAAACATAAGTTTTTGTTTTTGTCATATAATTATTTTATGAGAAGATTGGGATTAGTTATACTTGCCAATATATTGTTATTCAGCTTGCCTGTAATGGGTGCAGCTTATTATGGAAATATTCCACAAACGACATTGCAAATTGCAAGAGATACAACCAGTCAATATACAAATTCTCCGCATTCAAAAATCGTTCGTGTGGGAATTGGTTCTCAAAGTTTTTCAACTTATGAATGGGATAAGGCTTCAATCTACGGGACAGGAGAATTTGAAGTTTATAATAATAAAACATACATAAACACTTATGACAATGACAACTGTATAAATATCTCCATGGTTGGTAAAATATTTGTTTTGACAGGGGTTGACGGAAATGCGATTGCAAAGGTTTCAGGACCGATAATTTTCAAATCAGATTACGGATTTCTAGGGGTTAAAAATCTTAAACGCGCTGGTAAAGATGCAATTTATCGAGGACAAATAGAACTTGTTCCATCATCTCATGATGGAAAGTTTTATATAGTAAATTCTCTATATTTAGAAGATTATCTAAAAGGAGTTGTACCAAACGAAATGCCGGTAAGTTTTGGTCTTGAGGCTCTTAAAGCTCAAAGTGTTGCGGCAAGGAATTACGTTTTATCACCAAGAGTAAAAGCTAATCCAAACTATGATGTTGTTGATTCTGTTGCTAGTCAAGTTTATTTTGGCGCAAATACCGAAAGAGATTTGTCAAATAGAGCAGTTGACGAAACGGCAGGAATTGTTGCAACTTATGACTGGGATTTAATTTTAGCTCAATACTCCTCAACTGCAGGCGGATATTCAGAAAGTTATCAAAACGCATTTTCAGACCCTTATACCAAAAAATTTCCTGCAACTCCAAAACCATACTTAAAGGCACAACCTGATAGAGAAGAATTTGAACCACTATATTCAGATGAAGCAGCTGAAAAATTCTACAAATCAAAACCAAAATCTTTTGACGTAAATTCTTCTTATTATCGTTGGGAAAGGGACTGGGATAGACAAGAATTACAAAGTGCTATTCAATCAAATATTGCAAACCAAAGTGATACAGGTTTCATTATTCCGGCTGTTAAACATGGTGAAACAATTGGACTGGTCAAAGGTCTAAAAGTTTTGCAACGAGGTGAATCTGGCAAAATTATGAAACTTGAAATTCAAACCGACAAAGGAAATTATGTTGCAGAAAAAGAACTTGTTATAAGAAGACTTTTGACAAACAAAGGAAAAGCTTTGCCAAGTGCAAATATGGTTTTTGAACAAGAATATAATGATTGTGGTGAATTAATTCACGTAAAAGCTTATGGTGGCGGATTTGGACACGGGGTTGGAATGAGCCAATACGGAGCAGGTTATATGGGAACAACCCTAAAACTTCCGTATGACAAAATTCTTCAACACTATTACACCGGTATTTCTCTAACGACACAACCATTTATTCTATCTTCTAATAGTGAACAAAATAGAATAGAACAATCTTTTTACACAAAAGACCAAAAAGCAATATTGGTTGTTGATAACAAATACAAAGTCGGTTATATTGACACAAATATAAATGGTAATGATGAAAAAATTCGTCTTGATATTGCGCAAAGATACAATCGAATAGATTTATCAAAATACTTAAAATCAGGATTAAATAATATAAAATTTTTCTATCCGGCAGAAGCTGGTAGCAACAAAGGATTAAGAATGTACATAGAATTGGTAGGAAAAGATGAGTAGTGAAGCAACTAAAGAAAATAAAGCTCCAAGTTTATTAAAAGCTGCATGGATAATTGCAGTTGTGACAATTGTAAGTAAACTTATAGGATTTGTTAGAGACATTATAATCGCAAATTATTATGGAGCTTCTTTAGTTTCTGATGCATATTATTACGCATATCAAATTCCGTCACTTTCATTAATTTTGTTAGGTGGAGTTGGTGGACCTTTCCATAGTGCAACTGTTGCAATCTTTTCTAAATTGATTCCAAACCTAAAAGAAAAACCGTCCGAAACCGTAAACAAATTATATTCAACATTTATGACTGCAACGATAATCTTTTTCTTAGCATTATCAGTCATAATGTTTATTTTCCCAAGACAAATTATGGGATTAATTATTTCCGGTGGTTCTGCAGATATGATTAATCTAGCTGCTATGCATTTAAAAATTATGACTCCTCTTCTTGTCATTGGTGGGATTGTCGGGATTTATTATGGAATCTTGATTATTTATCAACAATTTATGTTGCCGAATTTGTCACCTATAATTATGAGTTTAGCAATAATCGGTGTCGTTATGGCTGTACCAAACGACCAAAAAGGCTATGCTCTTGCGTGGGCAACAACAATCGGTGCGGTTTTGCAACTGGTTATTCAATATCCTAATATCAGAAAACTCGGGTATAAATTAAAACCAAATTTTGAGTTCACAAACAATCAATATTTTAAAGAAATTTGTGAACTTTTATTCCCTGCGGTTTTGAGTTCAACTGTGGGACAAATTCATATTTATGTTGATATGTTTTTTACATCATCAATTTCAGAGGGAGCTTGGACGGCAATTGGTTATGCAAACAGAGTTTTCCAGTTTCCAGTAGGAATTTTAGTAACTGCATTTTTAGTTCCATTATTTCCGATATTTGCAAGACTTGTTGCAGATAAAGACTATGACGGAATTAAAAACTACTTTAATAAAGGTGTTGGGGTTTTATTCTTTGGTGCAATTCCAATTATCATAGGAATTTTAGTTGTCGGATTAGATGCCGTAAGACTTGTATTTGAACATGGTGTGTTTGATGAAAAAGCTACATTTATGGTAACAGAAGCTCTATGGTTCTTGTCTGTATCAATTATTCCTTATGTATTCAGAGATTCAATCACAAGAGTTTATTACTCATTCAATGACTCTGCAACACCGTTCATTGTTGCATTCTCCTCAATTGTTCTAAAACTTGTCCTAAACTATATATTGATTTCAAAAATGCATTTTGGCATTGGTGGAATTACCTTATCAACCTCTTTAGTAACCCTATTCAATGCTTGCGTTTTAGGTATTTTAATCACTAAAAAAATGAAAATGGATTATAAATCACTTTTTGTAAATTTGTTGAAAATGATAGCAGCAGGTGTTATAACTGGTATAGTATGCTGGTTATGTGCAGCAGAGTTTGATAAAATTGTACACTTATCAAAAATTCCGTTTGAAACAATTAAAATTTCATTTATTGCAATAGTTTGTTTGTTGGTATATATTCCTCTAAACTTAGCATTGAAAATGGAATATGCAAATGAGTTGTTTAATAGATTGTCAGCGAAATTTTTGAGAAAGTAGGGCAATTTTATTTCGGGGTAAAGTAAGTTAAGGTTCATATTATGAAATTAATTATCGGACCAAATATAGATGACAAAAATGTAAGACTTGATTTTAAAGCTAGTCCAAGTAAACCGGAAAATATTCCAAGCTACACAATAAAAGGAAATAAAGCTGACGAATTTGTAAAAGAATACAATGCCCAATCAGAACGACTTAAAACAACAACAAAGGTTTGTGTTGCAACAGGTAGTATAGTTGGTTGGCTTGTAGCTCTAGAAACACTTGCAAGCAAAACCCACAACAAAATGATTTCAATAATTGGAATTCCTATTGGAATGATTGTCGGCGGAATAGTATCAAGTATTATATCCTATGAACAGAAAAACAAATTGATGGACAAATACCATGTCGAAAAATATAAAAATTAGCAAATAAATTGAAAGAAGTATGATGAAAGAAATTTTAAAAGCAAATATAGATGAACGTCCATCAATGATTATAATAGGTATAATTGCGTTATTTGCAATTATTGACGGTTTTATTCTGTACCTATTTTTTCTTCATCGTATTTCCCTTTTAGCTACAATTATTTCATCAATCATACTTATCTTGATTTATATTCCGAGATTTTTAATAATAAAAAAACTTAAAACAAAAGATGAAATAAAAATTATAGACGATTTCATTTTAATAAATGGTGTTGGAATAAATTTTGACGATATCATTGATTTTCGACTATACGAGAAGAATCCGCAAGTTGTATTTTTTATTAACAATAAAATGATTGTATTCAAAGAATGTACTTTTAGACTAAAACTCAAAACAGAAGAACTGACTTTTACTGTTATTGGTAGTGAAAAAATTAAATTGTTAAAAGAATTTTTAGAACTAAAAATTCAAAAACAAAAATAATTTTTTTACAAATTATTTGAAATCTCGCACAATTTCTTTAAAATAATCCGGATTTGTTTTAGCTTTTGAAGCGCAAGCGATACCATTTTTCTCCTCGGAAGAATTTAAATTGCAATATTTATCCAGATTATTATAAGTTGTATCCTTATCGCCCATTGTTCGAAGTTCGCCGTCTAAAAATTCAAACGTGAATAAATCATATCCCCAGATATTTGGCGGATTATTGTAACCATTGATATCAACTAAAACCCATAAATAATCTTCAAGAGCCGGATTTTCAAATGCCAAAAGAGTTCCATCAGGTAAGATAATTTGCCCATCATCAAAATAATAACGAGATACTAATTTTGATTTATCAAAAGTTTTGTAATTTAAATTAGATACATTGCGCAAGGTGAAGCTTTGGTTGTCCAAGTTCCGCAATCGGTTACACCAGTCAAATAATTTTTAAATAAGGTATAAAAAGAACCGCTATGGCGAGCATAATAAGCAGGATCTAATGATACATCATCAGCCTCCATTTGTTTAAAAACTTGTTGAACAACAGAATATGATTTTAAAAACTGTGAGCGTAATCTGTGAGCTTTGTAATTCGTTATAAGACTCGGAATTGTCAATGCTGCAACTACTCCTATAATGCCAAGAGTGATTAAGACCTCTGCTAAGGTAAATGCACTACTCCTCTTATCCTTCTCACATAAATGAGCGAGGAAATATCCCTTACTCTCATTACGAGTTGATTCGTTTTTGGAGGTGTAAATTTGACTATACGAAGTAACGTTGTAATCTATTACGCTTGAGTGTTCTAAGTTATTTCTCTTATTCATAATTTATTCCTATTCAAACTGTAAAAACATTAATAATATCCATCTACAATTTGAATATTACACTTTATACTGTGAAAAGTCAAGAATACAACAGATATAATTAGTATAAATAGATTACACTTTAGATTAATATTCATATATAAAGGCGCGACTTATATGGATACAAAACATTTATTAGGCAAACGACTAAAAGAAATTAGAAAAAAGAAGGGGCTTAGTCAAGAACAATTAGCAGAAATGGTTGGATTTGAAAGCTCCAATTCAATTAGTAATGTCGAAAACGGTTATAATTATCCCTCAATACAAAACCTTGAAAAGATGTTAAAAGTCCTAAACTGCTCATTCCCTGCAATATTTACTTTTGAACAGCATCAAGAAACAGATGTCCTCATCAAAAAGATAAACGAACTACTTATAAACAATCCTGAAAAAGTTTCTGATTTTTACAAAATATTAAAAGCATTAGTAGAGTAATTTTTATTTACCATATTCATCGGGGTTGAACATTCTATACTGCAAGGCTTGCATCAAATGCATTTGTGTAATATTTTCTGCACCGTCTAAATCCGCTAAAGTTCTTGCAAGTTTCAAAATTCTGTCGTATCTTCTACCGGATAATTGATATTTTACAATCGCAATTTTCAATAATCCCTTGGATTTTTCATCAATTGGACAGTATTTTTTGATTAAATCTGATGTTAGTTCAGCATTTGTTAAAATTTTCTCATTTTTATATCGTTCAATTTGAATTTGCCGAGCTTTAATTACCCTTTTGCGAATTGTTGCAGAATCTTCTTCTTTGGCAGTAGAATTCAACAGTTCTTCCGGAGTTAATCTCGGAACATCAATTTGCAAATCAATTCTATCAAGCAATGGACCGGATAGTTTTGCAAGGTATCTATTAATTTGAAAATCAGAACAGGTGCATTGCTTTTCTTTATCTCCCAAATATCCGCAAGGGCAAGGGTTCATTGCGCCAAGTAATATAAATTTTGCGGGATATTTTATTGAATGTTTTGCTCTTGAAATTACTATTTCCCCATCTTCTAGCGGTTGTCTTAAAACTTCCAAAACTTGACGAGGAAATTCAACCATTTCATCTAAAAATAAAATCCCACGGTGAGCCAAGGTAATTTCCCCAGGTTTAGGTGTTGTCCCTCCTCCAATAACACCGTTTGCAGATGCCGTATGGTGAACAACCCTAAACGGGCGCTTAGTCATTAAAGGTTCATCTTCTGTCAAAAGTCCACAAATACTATAAATCTTAGTTAATTCCAAAGCTTCGGACAATTCTAATGGTGGCATAATTGACGGAAAACATTTAGCCATCAAGGTCTTTCCAGACCCAGGAGAACCAATCATTAAAATATTATGCCCACCTGCAGCCGCAATTTCAAGTGCTTTTTTAGCTTTTTGTTGTCCTTTTACATCTTTAAAATCAAATAAAGGTGTTTGTTCAACTTGTTCCGATAGATATTTTCTTACATCAACCTTAGTTTGCGGAATTCTTGTTTCAACAAAATGGTTAACTACATCTGCCAAATGTTCCGCACCGTAAATATTCACATCTTCAATCAAAGCAGCTTCTTTTGCATTAGATTTTGGAACAATAATCTTTTTAATTCCGGCTTCTTTTAGACCCAATACAAGAGGCAAAACTCCGCTAACACCACGAATCAATCCGTCCAAAGATAATTCTCCGATAAATGCGTACCCTTCAACATCTTCTTGTTTCAAAACTTCTTCTTCAATCAAAACACCAACAGCAATTGGCAAATCAAAACTTGTACCATTTTTCTTCAAATCCGCAGGTGCAAGATTTATTACAACTTTTCTTGATGGAAAAGTATAGCCTGAATTTTTTATTGCTGATTTCACCCTATCTCGAGCTTCATTTACGGAAGCATCAGGAAGTCCAACAATAGAAATAGCGGGTAATGAATTGACAACATCTGTTTCAACCCAAACCTCATAAGCATTTAGTCCAATAACTGTTCCTGTTTTTACTCTATTAACCACATGGCTAGTATATCATGAAATTTTTTATAATTTGTCTTTTATCGAAAATCGTGATAATATTAAGAAATACAAGAGAGAGTAACAATAATGACTAAAACAATTTCTAAATTAAAAAATAATATTGAATATATTTACAAGAAAAATGAGAACACCCCAAGAATTGCGCTGTGTTTAAATTTTTCAATCAATAATCCTGACAAAAAAGCAGGTATCTATTCTTTAATGACAAGATTGCTTTTGCAAGGAACAAAGAACTACAATACAGAAGAATTAGCTAATGAATTTGAAAAATATGCAATTGATTTTTCTAGTGAATTATTGCCAAATTATTTAAGATTGAGATTTGTTTGTCTAAATGAAGATTTTCCAAAAGCAATTGAATTGATGAATGAAGTTATCATAAATTCAACTTTTGATGAATTTGAAAAAGAAAGAATTAAACTAATCGGTGAAATTTCTGCAGAACTTGATTCTCCAAGAGCAGTCGCAATGGACGCTTATGCAAGAGCGACTTTTGGTGACCACTACTATGGAAATTCAACAACAAAAATTTTAGAAAATGTAAATGATATTACAAAAGATGAGGTTATTGAAGCATACAACCAAATTCTTACAGATAGCAAAAAAAGTCTTGCAATAGTTGGAGCTTTAGAACAAGATTCAATTATGTCTGAAATCGAAAAAACAATCGCAAATCTTCCGCAATCTGTTGATAATCATTTCAACATTGAAAAACCAATACTTAAAGAAACAAAAAAAGTTGAAAATATAAAATCAGACCTTAATCAAGCTCACATCATCAAAGGTTGGCCGGTTCCAACTCTAGGTGAAGAAGATTATCCTGCAATAATTTTGTTAAACATTATTCTCGGAGCTTGTGGTTTATCTTCAAGATTATTCCTTGAGCTTCGTGACAAAAAAGGCTTAGCTTATGTTGTAAGAAGTTCTTGCGAAACATTTAAAAAAGCTGCAAATTTTATGATTTATATCGCAACAGAGCCTAAAAATATTGAAGTGTCTTTAAATGGTTTTAATGAAGAAATCGAAAAAATTAAAACAATTCCTGTTTCAGAAAAAGAACTTGAAGATGCTAAAAACAACCTAATTGGCAAATGTGCATTTATGGAAGAAACAAATATGCAACAAGCTTGCGGATACGCAAAATATGACGTTTTAGGGTTAGGTTTTGAGTATTCAGAAACTCTAAAAGAACAAGTTAAACAAGTAACATCTGAACAAATCTTAAAATGCGCTCAAAAATACTTCAATGACACTTATGTTATATCAATAATCAAACCATAACTTGTCAGCTAATAGTATTTTTTTCTCAAATTAAAAATAATTTAATTTGAGAGGATTTTTGCGTGAAAAATAAAATCGTGGGAATTGCATACCTTATTTGTCTTACATTTATTTTAAGTGTACAAAAAACGGCATTTTCTCTTGATTGTACAATTCCTCAAAACAAATCTATCATCGTTAAACTTGAACACTCAACTTTTGGTTCAACAAAAAACATTGAACATCTGTTCAAGCAGCAATTACCACATAATAATTCCATAATCTATAATAAAGTCCCTCGAGGTTTAGTTATAAGTATCAATAGTGGAGTATTTTTTGCTGACGGAGAAGTCGAAATTCTAGAGTCTGCAAAATCAATTCTCCATACATTTGCGCAAATCTTAAAAACTATCCCCAATGAATGCGTAATTGAAAGTCACTCAGTCAACGAAAATTTTGAAAACTCATACAGGTACAACTGGGAATTAACTACAATTAGAGCAGATAAAATTGTTCAATATTTAATCAAAGAAGAAAAACTTTCTCCTCAAAAAGTTGGAGCAATAGGCTTTGGTGAAATCATGCCATTTTTCGATAACGTGAATTCAAGCGCAAATCTCAATAGGCGCATTGATTTTGTAATAATTAACTACGAAAAAGTCGACCCCCTAATTAAACAATAGCTTTTTGAAGACGAGAAGTACGATTTTCGTTAAGAATATTTTTAAGTTTCATAATTGCTTGAGCATGCAATTGGCATACTCTAGATTCAGACATACCAAGAGTTTCCCCGATTTCTTTCATTGTCATGTTTTCTTGATAGTAAAGAACCATCAAAACTCTTTCTCTTTCCGGTAATCTTTGAAGAGCCTTTTGGAGATCAGTTTTAACATTCTTTTCTTCCATTCTTTCTTGCGGATTTAACTTGCCGGATTCAATAGTATCAATGATTTCCATGCTATCTTCTGATCCGCCTCTTTTATCGTAAATAGAAGTAACAGTAACGTCTTCTGAAATAATTTGATTGACCTTTTCAACGTCCATATCAAGATAGTTAGCAATTTCAGAAGTTGTAGGAACTCTGCCTAAATCTTGTTTTAAAATTTCAGTGGCTTGTTTGATATCTTTAATTTTCTTTCTTACACTTCTTGGCAAAAAGTCTTGTGCACGAATTTTATCCAAAATTGCACCACGAATTCTAATCAAAGCATAAGTTTCAAATCTTGTATTTTTTTGAGGAGAAAATCTTTCAACCGCATTAATAAGCCCCTCAACACCATAACCAGTAATATCTTCAACTGAAATAACTGCAGGAAGTGAAACTTTTACACGTCCAACAACATAACGAACAAGATAGATGTATTGAACAATTAAAGCATCACGAGAATGCTTATCTGACTTATCTGCCAAATATTTTCCCCACAAAGTAGTTAGTTCATCTTCTGATAAACGTTTTATATTATTGTATGAAGAAAAATCAAAACTTTGTTCCATCAACCTACCCAATTCTTTATTTCTTACATTTCTATTCTATAATATCCCCCATTTTAAACATCATTTAAAAAGATGAAAACAATATGATTGAACTAAAGTTTTTCTAATACATGTAGAGTAATCATGGCATGTGAAACAGAAGACATTTTAAATTGTTCTTTTTAGATGAATTTAAGCCTGAGTAAATAGTTTATGAGAACCTTTGTCTTGATTTGCTTTCAATCCGTTTGTGCCAATAACATCACATTTGGCAAGTTGTTCTGAAATATTGTTAATTTGTGTGTTTTGAAACATTACTTGCAACAAATTATATAAAGGATTTGATTTCGCGAGGGTTGTGTTATTTGTCAAACCGGTATCAGGCACAGAATATTGGGTGTTAAAATCTGTCCCAGGTTTTGAATTAAGTTGTATGCCTCCGATTTGTTGCATTTAAAATCTATCTCCTTTAGTTTATTTAAGCCATTGTGTGCATTGTAAAACAACCACCTGCGGGGTTCCCCATCTCATTATATGGGTGCAAATTACCAACTCCAGGGTGCTGATAGAATTTTTTACCTTGAATTTCCATGCACATATTAGGATCTGTCATCGTTTTTTCATAAGCATTATTAACATTTGGGTCTAAACCTACAGAGTTCCACAATGCTTCTAAATTATGTTTAATCATTCCAAAAGTTGAACTAATGATGTTTCTGGTTTCTTCATTTGATGATTTAATTCCGAAATCAGAAGTTACATAGTTTCCTTCTTGGGCTGCAGCTGTTCTGTTTATCGCCATTATCTGTCTGTTGTCTGCCATGATAAAAATCCTTATAATCTCTTCTCTTATATATATAAAGAATATAAATAATAAATAATTGCTCTTTAATGAAATTTATTCTTAACAAAACTTAAAATATTTTCAATATAATGAAATTTTTGTAAGTTATATCCCAAAGTATCTTCACCAACATAATATTAAGTTTTGTAAAGTGTAAGATGTACACTATATCAAGGTTTTGAGAGATTAGAAAATTTTATTAAAACATATTATTGACTTTAATTTTTTCTTGTGGCATAATAATTACATAAGATTTAAGTGTAGTCGAAACACTAAATATAAATAGTTCATTAACCCCAAAAACATATAAACTCCTAAATAATAAACACTAAAAGAGACCATTAGGATGCAGAAAACGACCCACTCACTTGTTGAGTGGTTTTTTTTATCTCTAAAAATATTCTAAAAAAATAACACCAATTTAAAAATCAGTGTTATTTTTAAAAGTTATACTAATGACAGTTTTTTATCTTTTATTTTTATATTTCTAAGTTTTTCCACTCTTCTCATTATAAGATTTGCATTATCGTCATTTGGTCTTGCTGCTAAAAACTTTCTATAATATCTTTTAGCATCTGAATGTTTCCCTAGTTTATCCAAACAAATTCCGATATCCGAGTATGCTTGTGCATAATTAGGGTTTATTTTCAAAATTTCATTGTATAGCCCTAATGCTTGACGATAAAGTTCCATTTTCATCAAAAGAGCAGATTTTCTGACATACGCATTAATATAATTTGGACTGTTTTCTATTAGTTTTTGATAAATCATAAGAGCCATATCCGGTTCTTCACATTGTTCATGAGCTAGTCCTAAATTGTAAATGGCTTCAGGATTATCAGGTTCAATTTGAATTGCATGAATAAAGCATTTTATCGCACAGCATGGTGTTTCATCTTTAAGATGACACAAACCTAATTCAAAAAATGTTTCAAATCTGTTAGAGTCAAGTAAAGCCGCTTTTTCTAGTGATTGAATTGCTTTTTTTATTTTACCAAGATTTTTATAGCAAATACCCAGTCCTAAATATGTATCAGGATTATTCCTATCCACTAAAACAGAATTCAAATATGCTGAAACTGCTTCTTTAAAAGATTTTTTCGTTCTTAGCAAATCGGCTTTGTTTTGAAATTCTTTTTGTTGTTTTCTCCTAATAATAGGGGCACTCATATATTGAGATTTATTACTATCTGTACTCAACTCTTTCTTCCTCTTATATTCTTATATCTTAGATTTTTTTTCTGATTTGATGAACAATCGTTAGATTTAAACATTAATCAATCATTGGATTTATAATTAATCTTGTGCTATAACTTTGTTATGAGAAAGCTTTTAATTATTTTAGGGATAATGTCCGTAATAGCTACTCCTGTTGTGGCTTTTGAGGATAGTGGAGAAGTTCATTTGGGAGATGTTGAACAAGCAAAATATGAGCTTCCTAAAGTTGAATATAAAGAAAAAGATTCTTTATTGATTAGTGATAAAGAAATTATGGACGAGATTGTCAAACTTCAAAGAGAAAAAGATTTGGAAGATATTGATAACCTTTGGAAAGGAACAGTTGAAAATAATCAGGTTATTGGTTTTGCATTGAAAAAACTTGCAACTCCTGAAAGTCAAAGACGTATTCACTCCTCACTAATGGCGAAGACTCTTTCTGCAATTGTATCTGGTGCTTCTTTAGCTCCTGCTTTAGTTGGCGCTGATTATATGGTTCAATCAGGTTCTTATGCCGCAGGTAGAATTGCTCAAAACTTATTGAATAGAAAAAATGTTCCTCAAGAAATTCCTTTAACAGATACTGAGTTGATTGAGTTAGCAGGACTTGTTGAAAATTTACAAGATAAAATTATCAATGCTTATTATAATTATAAAGGAAGTCTATCTCAGTTAAAAGAAGTTCGTTCAAGAGAACTTTTGTATAGCAAGAATTATGCAAAAGCACTAGATGAGGAGGATTTTTTAGAAATCGCAATATCATCTTCTTTGTATGATGATATGCAAATTGAAGAGATGAAATATTTGCAATCTGCTAAAAAATATCACTTAGAGTTGCAACGTTTAGCAGGTAAAAAGGTTGTTGATGGATTGAATTTGTATCAGTATGATTACAATTCTGCTTTGGTAGGAGGTAATAATGTTAAATAATAGAATTTTGTTATTGTCTTTTATTTTGTGTTTAAGCGGAATTAGTGTGAATGCTGAAGCTTTATCAGATGTTCAATATCCTAAAGCTCCGGCTTATCGTGTTGGAATTTCTTCAACTCCAGAAAATCAATATGTTCAGGCAAAACAGGTTAAACCTAAACTAGAAAAAACTTATGCGAAGATTGATGATTCAATAGATGCTGGTGTTGCAGATTTAACTTATGCTGATTTGAGTATAAAAAGATTGTCAAAAGAAGTTGCTCAGGATTTAGAAATGGACGAGCAAGATATGATTTCTGATTTATCTTTGTTGTGGCAAGGAGCTGCAATGCAAAGTGATACAATAAATTTTGCATTATACAAGCTTGCAAATCCAGATGCTGATAAACCAGACCCGAAATCAATAAAAAATGTTTTGAAAACCATTGCAAGTATGTCAACTTTAGTTGGTGCAAGTATGGGAAGTCCGATTTTTGCCGGTTCATCATTGATTGGTGGAAATATTCTTGGCATTATGTCTCAAGATACAAAAGCTCTTAACTATAAATATACAAAAGTTACAGATGCAGATATGATTATTCTTATTCGTAAAATTGAAGATTTACAACAAAATGCGGTTAATCTTTATTACGATTATATGAGTGCTAAAAAACAATTAGAGATGACGACAAAACTTGTTGAAGATAGGCAAAAGAAGTTTGAGTTAGCTCAACAAAATAATGCACCAAGAGAACTTGTTGTTATTACAGATGCATATTATAGAACTGCTATTGATAAACAGCGTACGGCAAAATCTGAATTCTTTTCAAAACGTGCAGCTCTAGAACAATTTGTTGGTAATGAAACATTTGTTCAGTTTGAAAACGATTTAGAAGCTAGAGAACGAGGAGAAAAGCCTACTTCAAATTCTGTTGATAATTCTAATGCTTCAAAGGAAGATAATAGTCCTACTTATGCAGATGCAATTCAGAATGTCGAAAATTATACAAATAGTTTGAATTCAAATTCCCCAACATCAAAAGATGGAATGACCAAATCACAAACAATAAATTCTCCGTCTGTTTATATGACAGATGAGAATGATCCTAATTTGGATAAAGTTCCAGAACTTAAACCTTTAGATATTGAATCAGTTGTAGAAGAAAAACCTACAACAGAAGAAATGTCAGAAACACCAAAAGAAACTAAATCAGAAAAACCTACTTTGAAATCAAGATTTTTTAAAACAAAAGAAAAAAAAGAAGAACAAAATATTTCTCCAGTTAAAGAGAAATCGAAAAAAAAATCTGCCAAAATTAAACCTGAAAATGAATTGGCACTTCAAGAAAAATCCGAACCAAAACCGGTAAAACAAAAGCCTTCAAAGAAAGATAAATATTCAACAAAAGGTTTTATTTTTATCCATAATAACCAGCCTACATCAACGACTAATCAATCTTCTGGTAGTGGAAAAATGGAACCTGTTGTTCCACAACAGAATACATCTAAAAATCAGACAGATTCATCTATAAAAGGTTTACCTCCTTTAGATGCAATAAAAGTCCCCGATTTGAGTGGACACGGTTATTCAATTTATTCTGATGGAGATTATTAATTTTGATGATGAAGCATATTAATTATCAAGTTTTGACAGGACAAGAAAATATGCGCATTGATAGTGATTTGCTTGATTCTGCAATAGAAAATAAGTTGGATTACCCAATTTTTAGGTTATATGGTTGGAATCCCGCTTGTGTGTCATTAGGGCGAAATCAGAAAGATGATTTTTTAGATAGAAAATTTTTAAAAGAAAATAATATTGATGTTGTTCGGCGTTTAACGGGTGGAAGAGCATTGTTGCATGCTGATGAAATTACTTATAGTTTTATTTGTCCGATTTCGTATTTGAGAAATGGTGAGCATGTAGTGTCTTCTTATAAGGAAATTTCTCAAATTTTAATTGATAAATTCAAAAAACTTGGAATAGATTTGAATTTCGGTACAAATAAGCCAATAAAAACAGGTTTTGACTACTGTATGTTAATTTCTACTGGTGCTGATTTGTGCTACCGAGGTAAAAAACTTATAGGTTCTGCTCAATGTCGTAAACATGGTTATATTTTGCAACACGGTTCGATATTGTATGATTATGATAGAATACTTTTGGAAAAAATTTTTAAAGAACCTGTTTCAACTGATGAAATTACCTCAATAAAAGAAATTAATTCAAAGTTGACAAAAGAAAAAATAATTGACATACTAAGTGTATAAATTATGGAGTTTAATATGAAAGAAAAGAAAATTGGATTTACTTTAACTCAAAATTTGTTGGTTATTGGAATCGTCTTTTTAGTTTTAATTTTTGTTGTATTTATTCCATTTTATAATAATTTTCAATTAAAAAAGTCAGTAGTTACTTATAGGACAGTTTATTCAAAGTTGTTAGAAGCAAATAGAATGTATTCAGTTATTGATTCGCAAGAACAAGGGGTGTATGATACCAGTTTGCCCATAAATGTATTTGCAGAAACCTATTTTACTCCGTACTTGTCTATTGCAAATTATTGCAAGGGTAATCAATCCGGTTGTTGGGGTTCTCCGTTGTACAAAGATTTGAAAAATACAAAATATTTTAACAAATCATTTTATACGATTGTTCTAGAGGATAATACTATTTTGGGTTTTCATAAAGAACCAAAGAAAAATTTGGTATCTGTAATTGTTGATACAAATGGGCTAGGGGGGCGTAATACATTAGGGCGAGATGTTTTTGTTTTCTATTTTTATAATAATAAACTTCGCCCCCAAATATGTAAGTCTTCTGTTTATGAAAAAGCTGAAATTAAAGACGGAATTCATTTTGGTGGTTATGATGATTGTGGAATTCCTTATGATACCTATGATTATAAAGATTTAATCCGTAAAGACATACTAGATGGTTGTAGTAAAAAATCCAAAGCAAGCAAATATGGTTTTGGCATTGGTGCAGCATGTGGGGCATTGCTTTACAAAAATTTATGGGTGATAGACAACAAATACCCTTGGTAGTATAATTATTCTAACAGTAACAAAAAGGGATATAAATGACAAATTCTAACATCAAAGCAATGATTATGGCTGCAGGCATGGGTTCTCGATTAGAGCCAATTACGTTGATTATGCCAAAACCGTTAATTCCGGTTATGAATAGACCATTGATGGATATTCTTTTAGGTCAGTTACATTCTATTGGAATTAAAGACGTTATTTCTAACACTTATTATCTTTCAAATCAAATTATTGATAGATATAAGAAAAACAATTTAGGCATCAACTTTAATTATATTAAAGAAACAGAGCTTTCAGGTACTGCAGGCGGTATGAAGAAATGCCAATATTTCTTTGATAAGGGTGAAGATTTTGTTGTTATGTCCGGTGATGTTTTAACAAATGCTGATATAAAACAAGCAATTAAACATCATAAAGAATCTGGTGCAATTGCAACTATTGGTGTCAAACAAGTGCCACATGAGAAAGTTTCACATTTTGGTGTTGTTGTCGCTGATAGTGAGGGGTATATTACCGAATTTCAAGAAAAACCATCAGTTGAAGAGGCTAAAAGTAATTTAATTAACACTGGAATATATGTTTTTAACTACAAAATTTTTGATTATATTCCAGAAAATACATTCTATGATTTTGCCAAAAATGTATTTCCAAAATTGTTAGCCGAAAGACAAATTAATACTTTTGAGGTTGATGGATATTGGAATGATATTGGAACTATTGCACAGTATAAACAATCTATTCAAGATGTATTTAATGGTGTGTTTAAAATTGAACATTCAAAAATTTGTGATACAAATTTGGGTTCATATATTTGTGGAAATTCTAAAATACCATCAACAGTTAGATTTATGGGTAATTCTACCGTTGGAAACAACTGTAAAATTGGCGAATATGTAATGTTAAACAATTGTATTGTTCTAGATAATGCAGAAATCAAAACAGGTACAGAATTGTCAAATTGTATTGTTGTTCCGTCAACAAAAGAACTCCAAAACAGACGAATTAAATCAAATACAACAGAATTGATTACTGTATAGAGGGCTTGATTTTTTCGAATTTTGATGATAAATTTATACAAGAAGTTTGAAAAATCACTTCTGTAGATGGGACTATGGCGCAGCGGTAGCGCAGGGGACTCATAATCCCTTGGTCGTGGGTTCGAATCCCTCTGGTCCCAAATAAAAGAAGACATCTTTATAGATGTCTTTTTTTATAGTAGGAGTAAAAAATGAATTTTAATATTCGAAAAATACGGGAAACTGATAGGTCAGAAGTTATTTCTATGATGAATGACTTCTATAATTCCCCTGCTGTTTCTACTAATGGAAGTTTAAGTATCTTTAATTCGGATATTGATTGTTGTGTAAGCAATTCCCCGTTTTTAGAGGGGTATATTTTTGAAACCGACTCTGGAGTTTTGGGTTATTCAATGATTGCCAAAAGTTTTTCAACTGAATTTGGCAAATCCTGTATTTGGTTAGAGGATTTATATTTAAAACCAGAATATCGGGGTCAAGGTATAATTCCTAAATTTCTCTGTTACATTGAAGCACTTTACCCTAATTCAATTTTAAAATTAGAAGTTGAAAAAGAAAATACACATGCTGTTCATGTTTATACAAAGTATGGTTTTAAACCTTTAGAATATTGTGAAATGAAAAAAGATATATAAAATTTAGCATAAAATTTTTTACAAGGTGTGAACAGTGATTTATAGCCCTTTTTACCAGTTTAGTTTTTTACTAAATCTTTTATAATGATTTTGAAAGAAAGGAGCTATTATGAATAACGAAGATAAAGAAAACATGAAAGAAAAATTGCACGAAACAACAGACAAGGCAAAGGAAAAAATTCATGAAGTCAAAGAAGATATAAAAGAAAAGGCTCATGAAATTAAAGAAGATATGAATAATGCTTTAGAAAAAGCTAAAGATACCGCATTAGATCTTAAAAAAGACTTTAAGGATAAAATGCACAAAACCAAAGAATGCATTGCTGAAGACAAAGATGAAAAAGAAGATGAACACAAAGATGAAGATGCATAATTAAAATGTAAAAAGGACAAGTTATATTAAACTTGTCCTTTAAAATATCTTAGTGTAAAAATCTTAAATATAAGTAACCTGTACTTAGGATTAGCGAAATTGCAACAACTGCAACGCCGTATTTCAAGAATTTCATAAATGAAATTGGGTGACCGGATTTTGCGGCATTTTCAGAAACAATAACATTTGCAGCTGCACCGATTATTGTCATGTTTCCACCAAGGCATGCTCCAAGAGCTAAAGCCCACCACAATGGATATGTGTAACCTGCCCCCATTGCTTTTTCGATTTCAACAAGCATTGGAGCCATTGTTGCGGTATATGGAATGTTATCAATAATCCCTGATATAACACCTGAAGCCCAAAGTATAATCATTGATGTAGCAGCTTGAGAACCTTGAGTTACTTTTAAAATCCATTCTGCCATTAGCCTAATACCACCTGACGCTTCTAAACCACCAATGATTATAAATAATCCGATAAAGAAGAAAATTGTATTCCATTCAACATCTTTTAAAATATCATTTGGTTTTTCAAAAATTAATAAAAATGCTGCACCTAACATTGCAACAACACATGTTTCAATGTGAATAACATCGTGTAACATAAAACCTAGAATTACCAATGCAAGAACTATTGTAGAGCGAAGCATTAAATTCTTATTTGTGATAGTGTGTGTGTTATCAATTTCTGCGACTTCTTTCATTTTATCAACAGAAGCATGTAATTTTTTTCTAAAGATTAATGTTAAAACACCGATTACTGTGCACATTATGATAATTATTATTGGTGTTAACTCTTTAACGAAGTCCATAAAAGTTAAACCTCCGGCACTTCCAATAATAATATTTGGTGGGTCCCCGATTAATGTTGCTGTTCCTCCGATATTTGATGAAAAAATTTCTGTCAATAAAAAAGGAATGGGGTCGATATCTAATTTCTTAGCAATTGCAAAGGTTATTGGCATGATTAGAATAACGGTTGTTACATTATCAAGGAAAGCACTTGTAATTGCGGTAAATAAACCTAAAGCACAGAGGACTTTTATCGGGTGTCCTTTGGTGAATTTCAATAACTCATTTGCAACCCAGTTAAATATTCCGCTCCTTGTCGTTATTGATACTATTATCATCATTGAAACCAGTAGAAATATTACATTAAAATCAACATAATTGATAAAGTAATTGGGGTTGATAACTCCATTTACTATTTTTGTTTGATTGACTAGTCCTAAAACAATCGTCAATGCTCCACCAATTAGAGCAATTGTCATTTTAGGAATTTTTTCTAAAGCGATAAATATATAAGCAAGGATTAGCAAACTTGCCGATATAATTACACTGTGGCTTGATATAAAACTACTAAGCACCTTTACTCCTTTCTGCAACAGTACATGCTATTGCAAGTGCTATTGCTGCATCATCTGATGCAATTTTTCTTTTAGTTGTTGAAATGTCTTCTTCAATTTCTTCTGGAAAATATTTGTTGATAAATAACATGATTTTAGAAGATAATTGCATAAAACATATCATTACTGTAATAAATAAATATACAACACCCATGCCAATAAGCATTATAAGAGCGCCTTCTTTAAGTAATTCAAAACTCATAACAAATCCTCCTATTATGTATTGTTAAATATTTAGACAAAAATAGGTTTGTTATGGTGCTCTTGCAAGTATTTCATTTTTTAGACATAGAGATATTTTTTTTGAAATTTGCCATTTAGTTTGGACAAATTTCGTGACTAGGAAATATTGTAATAATTTATTTTGAACAGTTGATTTGAATGTTGAAAAACTGTTATTTGTGTCTTTTTTGATATTTGAGATTGAGGAAATTTCATTCCTTTGAAAATTTGTGGCAACAATTGTTGTTTCGTGCTTGAAACTTGATAAATTTTGAGAAGTTGTTTTTTGTAAAACAGATTGAGAGGTTGTTATTCTAGATGTGTTTTCAAAAATTTTGTCGGAATTAAATACTCCCAATGAAACCACTAAACACAAAAATATAAGAAATATTTTAATAAATTTCTTCACGGAAATATTTTACCATAAGGATATTATTTTGTTCAAATATGTTTTTTATATTAAAATTATGTTGTGTTTGAAGTGGCACTCTGCCGACTACAAGCTGACTAAATGTCAGGTTGGAGGAGAGGGTAAAAGCGCTAAGCGTTACATCCGCCACTGAAGACTCAATGTCGAAGTGGCGGAATTGGTAGACGCGTACGATTCAGGTTCGTATGGTGGAAACACCTTGAGGGTTCAAATCCCTTCTTCGATATTTTTTATATAGGATTTTGTTATGGCAATTATTGATTTATTTAAAATAGTAGATTTAAAAGAAAAAATAAATAAAATTTTCGGGATAAAAATGCATGTTCATGATGGTTGCATGATGCAATCATTCTCTTTTGATGAAAAAGCAAGTGAGGAACTTGTTTCATTTATTAAAAAGTATTTTGAAAATAGTAGATATGATGTTATTTTTTCTCCCGATGGATTATATTTTCATTTAGAAGATAAAAAATAGCAAAATTTTGAACTTTTTACTTTTATAATCGTTATAAACATGTGAAGTAAAAAAGGAGAAAAGTCATGAAAAAGGGGCTGTGGATTTTAGCATTGATTTTAGTATTTGCAGGTAGTACGTGTTTTGCGGTTTCACCACCTCCGGCTGGCGGAATGGGTGGAAGACCACCAATGCATGGTGGTGTATCAATGGGAAGACCTCCGATGGGAGCACGACCGCCAATGGGGCCTCCACATGGTGGTATGGATCGTCCTCCAATGCACATGGCTGGCAGACCTTTACCTCCTCCACCTATGATTAGACCAATGCCAATATATCGTCCTTATTACACTTCTTTTTATCCAAGTGTTTATTACTCATCATATTCTTATACCCCGTATGTGTATGATGAAGTAGGTGCAGTTACTCCTGTTTCAACGGTTGTTGTTCGTGATGATTATGCAGGTATAAATACCGCAGCTAATGTAATAAATACGGCAGCAAATGTTGCTGCAACGATTAGATATTTGACTTGGTAATTGCAGATTGAACTGTTAAAGAGTTTTTAAATCTCCTCCAAATGGAGGAGATTTTTGAGTGTTTGTTAAAGAAATAAAAATGGTTACCGATACTAATAATATAGATATGGAAAACGAAAGTTTTTCATACCTCCTCCCCAAGTCTGGTAGCCGTTCTTTTTGAAACGGCTTTTTTTTTGAGAAAAAATATAATTTATAGAAAGAAAAAGGCAAGAATAATTTAATTCTTGCCTAATATCTTTTTCATATTTCCTTTTTAAATTTGTTAAACTTGCATTTCTTTTTCAAAACCGAATAAAGAACTGATTGATTCATCATCGTGAATTCTTGAAATAGCTTGTGCAAGTAATGGAGCTACTGAAATTTGCTTAATATTAGATGGCATTTTGCTCATATCAAGAGGAATTGTATTTGTTACGATACATTCTTTGATTGGTGCAGATGCCAATCTTTCTACTGCAGGACCAGAAAATACTGGGTGTGTAGCTCCAACATAAACATCTTTTGCACCTTTTGATTTTAAAAGTTTTGAAGCTTCGCAAATTGTACCTGCAGTATCAATGATATCATCAAACATTAAGCACACTTTGTCTTTAACATCTCCGATAACATTTGTTGCAATTGCTTCATTGTGTTTGTCACGTCTTTTATCAATAATTGCAATAGGAATATCTAACTTTTTAGCGAAATGTCTGGTTCTGTTAGCTCCGCCCATGTCAGGTGAAACTGCAACCATATTTTCAGTTGGAATTCCTAAGTCTTTAATATATTTAACTAAAACATTTGTTGCAAAAATATGGTCAACTAAGATATTGAAGAAACCTTGGATTTGTCCGGTGTGTAAATCCATTGCAAGAACTCTATTTGCTCCTGCTGTTGTTAATAAATCCGCAACTAATTTTGCGGTAATAGCTTCACGACCGGAAGTTTTTCTATCTTGTCTTGCATAACCGTAATATGGAATTACTGCAGTAATTGTTTTTGCACTGGCTCTTTTGAAAGCATCAATTATGATTAATAATTCCATTAAGTTTTCATTTACAGGATCGCAAACCGGTTGAATGATGAAAACATCATCTCCTCTAACACTTTCCTTGACTTGAACATAAATTTCTCCGTCAGAGAAATTTTTCACAATCATTGGTCCTACAGACGTACCAAGTTGATCTGCAATTTCTTGAGCTAATTTTGGGTTAGATCTACCTGCAAATAACTTGATGTCATGAGTTGGGTTAATAGCTTTTTCCAATTGAGGATAAGTTTTTTCTTCGATTGCAACCATTTTTTAATAAAATCCTTTCTTTATCCGCCACGATATTTATTATAGAACCGTTGTGGGGCTACGACAATATAATTTTAAGTTTTGTAATATATAAAATCTGTGATTTTAAAATTTGTTATTTATTTAACGAATATTTTACAAAATCTTCAAAATCTTTTAAAAATTCTGCTGGAGTTTGATTAAAATTGTTTGCTATTTTTTCTAAAATGTTTAATTTAATGCCTTGTTTGAGGTTTTCAATCCTACAAAGTATCGCACAATCTATGTCTGCATCTTGAGCGAATTTGTTTAAGGATACCCCAAGTTCTTCTCTTTTATTTTTTATATATTTCCCGATTTCATTGTATTGCATTTATTGAGATTATGCAATACAATAAGAATAATATCATTGAGATTTCTCAATAATAAAAGTATTAATAATTAAGAAAGGAATAAAAATGATTAATAGAAATGTTGTCATTACGAGGAAACAAGCCAAGCAAAGTATGAAACAGTCTATACAGAGTGATGCCGTAATTTTGAACACCGGTGAGCCCCTCTCCCTTTACAAAGAGCGAGGGGGTAAAGAAATGACAATTAATAATAATGCAAATAGTGAAGTGAAAGATAAAATGAAACCACTTATAGACTTATCTACTCAACCTATCAACTTCAATAATTATTCCCTCGCCCACTTATGGGAGAGGGTGAGGGGTGCTTTTACTTTAGCTGAGGTCTTAATCACTCTCGGCATTATCGGAATAGTTGCTGCTATGACTATTCCAACTTTGATTTCTAAAAATCAAAAACGTGTAATAGAGGCAAAATTAAAAGAAGATTATTCTATCATTCAACAGGTTATTAAATCCAATGAGAGTAATGATGTTGATATGAGTATGTTACTTAAAGATGAAGACGCAAATTCGCAAAAAGAGTGGTTTGAAACATATTTTGCTCCGTATATGAAATATTCTCACGTTTGTTATGATGAAGCAGGTTGTTGGCAAAAAAGAGGGGATAATAAAAACTTGGCTGGTAATGCCACTCAATATAACAGAAAAGATATTGGTATTGGGTTAAATGTTGTTACATTAAAATTAAACAATGGTACAAATATTTGTTTAGATGTTTTTGATAGTCTACAGGAATTGGCTTATCTTTTTGGTGTAAATGCAACTGAAAATGGTTTGGCTATTTATATTGATACAAATGGTGATAGCGGACCGAATGTTATTGGAAAAGATATTTATGTTTTAGTTTATTCCCCAGATAATGGAATTGTACCGGCAGGAATTCACAAAACTAATGAAGAAATAAATAAAAATTGTAGCAGTGCTGAAAAAGGTCAAAATGCTGGTTATTATTGTATAATGCGAGTTAAAAATAATGGTTGGGAGATTCCAAATGATGTTTGGAATATAAAAGTTTAAGGTTTGTTATGATAATAAAAGCGGGTCGGAAATTTTGACTTCCGACCCGCTTTCTTGTTTGAAATATTTCCGAATTATTTCTTGTTAGGAATTCTCATTCCGTAGAAAGATCTCCAAACGAAGAATAATGCGATAATTAAGAATACAATACCTGCAATAGGTGCAACTTGTCTGAAAGCTTCACTAATTGCAATTTCCATTGCTAATAAACCAAATAATGTTGTGAATTTGATAATTGGGTTCATTGCAACAGAAGATGTATCTTTGAATGGGTCACCAACTGTATCACCAACAACAGTTGCATCGTGAAGAGGAGTTCCTTTTTCTTTTAGGTCAACTTCAACGATTTTCTTTGCGTTATCCCAACAACCGCCGGCATTTGCCATAAATACCGCTTGGAATAGACCAAATACTGCAATTGCGATTAAGTAGCTTACAAAGAATGATACAGGTCTGTTTGCTAACACTGGGTCTTTAGCAATTACTGGTGCTGACAAGCAAGCAAGAGCTAAAGCGAAAGCAAACAATGAAATAAAGATATTAATCATACCTTTTTGCGCATATTGAGTACAAATCTTAACAACTTCTTTTGAATTTGAAAGATTTGCAGATTTAGATGATGCATCATCTAATTTGATATTGTCTTTGATGTATTCAGTAGCTCTGTAAGCTCCTGTTGTAACTGCTTGCATAGATGCACCACTGAACCAGTAAATAACAGCACCACCAGCTAACAAACCTAACAATGTGTATGGATTTAACAAGTTAAGAATATCTTCTGGTCTGATGCTCAAAGTATTTTGGATAACCAAAATCAATGAGAAAATCATTGTAGTAGCACCAACAACAGCTGTACCGATAAGAACCGGTTTAGATGTCGCTTTGAATGTGTTACCAGCACCATCATTTTCCTCTAAGTATTGTTTTGCATTTTCAAAATCAGCATCAAAACCATATTGGTTTTTGATATCTTCTTTTACGTTTGGAATATCTTCAATCAAAGATAATTCATAAACAGATTGAGCGTTATCTGTTACAGGACCGTAAGAGTCAACGGCAATTGTAACAGGACCCATTCCCAAAAATCCGAATGCTACCAAACCAAATGCAAATACTGATGAATAAATCATTACATCAGCAGGAATATGAATACTTGCAAAGTATGCAAGACCCATTAATAACACGATTACTGCACCAATCCAGAATCCGGAGAAGTTACCAGAAACAATACCTGAAAGGATTGTTAGGGAAGCTCCACCCTCACGAGAAGCTGTAACAACTTCTTCTGTGTGAAGTGCTTTTGGAGAAGTGAAGATTTTTGTAAATTCAGGAATCAATGCTGCACCCAAAGTACCACAAGAAATGATTGCTGATAAGATTAACCATAAATTGCCGCCCATAGGAGCTAATAACCAGTGGCTTACACCAAAAGTCATAACGATTGATAAAATTGAAGTTAACCAAACAAGGTTTGTTAATGGTTTTTCAAAATCAAATTTAGCAGTTGCTTTTGCATAGAATTTATCGATTAAATTGTTAATCCAGTAAGCAACAACTGAAGTAACAATCATTAAATATCTCATAACGAAAATCCAAGTTAATAATTGAACTTGATATTCAGGTTTTACACCTAACAAAATGAATGAAACAAGAGCAACACCGGTTACACCATAAGTTTCAAAACCATCAGCTGTAGGTCCAATAGAGTCACCTGCGTTATCACCTGTACAGTCAGCGATTACACCAGGGTTTCTAGGGTCGTCTTCTTTGATGCCGAATTGAATTTTCATCAAGTCAGAACCGATATCTGCGATTTTAGTGAAGATACCACCAGCAACACGAAGAGCTGAAGCACCTAAAGATTCACCAATTGCAAAACCGATGAAACAAGCACCAGCCAAATGTCCTGGAACAAATAATAAAATTGTTAACATCAAAATCAATTCAACAGATACAAGACAAACACCGATTGACATACCTGCTTTTAAAGGAATATTTAAAATATTTAAAGGATTTCCTTTTAAAGATGCAAATGCAGTTCTAGCATTAGCCAAAGTGTTCATTCTGATACCAAACCAAGCAACTGCATAAGAACCTAAAATACCAATAACTGACCAAGCTAAGATAATTGCAACGTCAGCGATAGGCATTTTTTGTAGATATCCGAAGTAAAATGCGATACATAAACCGATTAATACTTCTAAACAGAATAAGAATTTACCTTGTTGAACAAGATAAGTTTTACAAGTTTCAAAAATAGTGTTTCCAACATCAGCCATAGCTGAGTGAACTTCTAATTTTTTGACTCTCATAAATTCAATGAAACCGAAAATCAATCCAACAAAGGATACTGCCATACCAATTACTAACAAATTGAAGTAGAAAGGATTAGCAGCTTTGATACTCGGGACCACTAAATCAGCTTCACTTGCTAATGCAGGTGAAATCCCAAGGAGCATAACGACAAACAATGCCATTAATGCCATTGGTGAAGTAAACTTTTTAATCATATTTCTCTCCTTTTTCCAAAGTTTGTTCACTTTCCTATTATATATGATAAATATAATTTTAACAATTTTTTTTACATTTTTTATTTACTTATTTTATTCAATTTGATATCATAATTTTATGATGTCTTTTTTGAAAAAAATGTGGGTTATTTTATTTGCATTTACGATATTTGGAATGTTAGCTTGGGTTCCTGTTGATAAGTATCAAAAATCGTATATGAATAAATTGCATCAAGAAAAAGCTAAACCACAAAAACGAGTTGATGATGCTTATAAATATGTTGAAAAAGTTGAAGAGGGTGCTATTGATATGACTTCACAAGAAACAATTCAAGTTAAATCTAAAAAAAATGCTCGAACAGGGCGAAAACCTTTCTTTGTAAGAGATAAAAATAATCCTAATATTTTATATCCTTATAAAGATTAATAAATATATGTACTTTCATTTAGTCTGATTTCAAAGTTGCTTCCTGCAGGAATGGACAAGTTGCCACCTTTTGCAAAAATACTTGTGATTGGGGAAATTACAGTTGTTACGGTATAACCTGCAACTCCTACGATTGTTGGAATTGGTGAAATGATTATTCCTATTGGATTATTTGCAAGTTTTGCAGCCGTTTTTCTTGTCTTTTGGTAGAAAGCTTCTCCTTTATCGACTTGTTTTCCCGCATTTGCCCAATATTGCCTTTGACCTTTTATATTATTTAGATATATATTTTTTGCGTTTGCTTTGGTGATTCTTGCATTTACCGGAAAAGTTTTGCCATTAAAAGACATACTTGTGATTTTTATAACAACAAGTCCTCCATTTCCTGTTGCTTGTGGTTTGTGAACATTGGTAATTGTTCCTTTGAAAACCGTACCTGTCGGAATTGTAATATTTTTCTTATAAACCGGAGCTGTAGTGGTGAAAGAAACAGAAGAACCGACACTTAACCAGTTGTTAATTTTTTGATTTGATTTTGTTTCAAAGGTTGTCCAACGGAAAATTTTAGTTGCAGCTTTTTTATCGGCAGGCGAAATCTGAGGTTTTCCCTCTGTTGTGTAAGTTGGAGTCGCCTTTGGAATTGAAGTTGTTTGTTGTGTTGTCGTAGTTGTATTATTTATTGAGGTTGTTTTGTTTTGAGTGTTGTCGATTTTAGGTAATGGTGGCAATACTGCATTTTCAAGTTTTGAGGAGTCGTATTTTTTTCTGATTTCCTCATCTACGGACATATCAAGTTCTAGTGCTAAGGCGGTATTTACCACTAGTTGCATTACTATAACCGATAATAAAATTTTAAAAAATGTCTTTTTCATATTATTTTGTACTATATTTCCCTGAGATAAAAATCATTCCGAGGTAAAAAATCAAAATAGCAATTGGAAAGAAGAACAGGCAAATAAATGAAATTGCAAAAAGTACAACCGTAACCCAAATTGCGAGATTAAAACTGCCTGCAATATCCCAAATCCTTTTGGCGTAATTTATAAAATTCAAGTAAAGAATAGGTATTCCAAAAACTATTGAAAAAATTACTACAAGTGCTAGGAGTGCATTAGGGCTTTTTAATAGAAAGTAAAAAATATAATATAAGGCTATTGCAATAACTTGGAGTGCAAAAATGATAATAGAATTTGTGAAAAATTTGAGTTTACCTATTGGCATATCAAGTTTTCTCATACTTGCGTTTTTATCGTCAAAGCTAATATTTTCTTTCTCTTCGCACATAAATACTCCTAATTTTGTAATTTGATTTTATCATTATTTGAATTTTATCGCAAGTTGAGGTTTTATTAAGTAAAAAGACTTCTCTTTTGAGAAGTCTTTTTATCATTTAGTAATTTAATAAATTTATTAAACTTTAAGCATTTCGTTAATTGCTTTAGCGGCTTTTTTACCTGCGCCCATTGCATTTATTGCATTTGAAGCGCCAACCGGTGCAACATCACCACCTGCAAATACGCAAGGAATATTTGTTGAACGTTTTTCTGGATCAACAGATATATAGCCTTTAGCATCTGTGATGATTTCCATTCCCTCTGCTTCTGCTGATTTTTGGATAATTGGGTTTGGACCGGTACCAAGTGCAACAATTACGGTATCAACATCTTCTGTTACAAATTTACCTGTTCCAACTGGTCTTCTTCTTCCAGATGTATCTGGTTCACCCAGTTCCATAATTTCAAATTTCATTCCATTTACATAACCGTCTTTATCAAAAATTTCAACAGGGGCATGTAAGAATTTGAATTGAACTCCCTCTTCTTTTGCGTGTCTGATTTCTTCAAGTCTTGCAGGTAATTCTTTTTCTGTTCTTCTGTATAAAATTGAAACTTCTTCAAAACCTACACGAACGGCTGTTCTTGCTGCATCCATTGCAACGTTTCCACCACCGATTACGGCAACTTTTTTACCCACTCTCAATGGTGTGATACTATTGGCATCTCTTCCTGCACCCATCAAGTTAACCCTTGTTAAGAATTCATTTGCAGAGAATACACCGTTTAAGTTTTCTCCTTTGATGTGCATCATTTTTGGAAGACCTGCACCTGAACAAATAAATATTGCATCAAATCCATCATCTTTAAGTTGTTTTAATGTGATTGATTTTCCTACAACAACGTCAGTATGGAATTCTACTCCCATAGCTTTAAGGTTTGTAATTTCTCTATCCAGAATAGTACGTGGAAGTCTGAATGGAGGTATTCCGTAACGAAGAACTCCACCCAATTTGTGAAGAGCTTCAAAAACAACAACTTCATGACCAGCTTTTCTTAAATCAGCTGCGGCTGTAATTCCTGCACAACCAGAGCCCACGATAGCAACTTTTTTACCTGTTGGTTTAATTTCTGTTTTTTCAGCTTGAGTGTTATCTCCAACGTATCTTTCCAAGGCTCCAATAGCAACTGCTTGTCCTTTAATACCTAAAATGCAATTGCCTTCGCATTGTCTTTCCTGAGGACATACACGACCGCAAACAGATGGTAACATACTTGTTTGACGGATAATTTTTCCTGCTTCTTCAAGATTATCTTCTTTTAAAGCTTTAATAAATTCCGGAATCTGAATATTTACCGGACAACCTTGAACACATCTAGGATTTTTGCAGTGCAAACATCTTGAAGCTTCTAATTTTACTTGTTCCGGAGTTAAATTACTTTCAACCGGATCAAAATTTGAACGTCTTTGAATTTTATCTTGTTCTTTTACTCTTTGTCTTTCCACAACCATATTTTCTATCCCTTCTTCTAAAAATATTAAATAGATTAACAACATTCTAATTAAAAAATAGACTTAGTGCAAGTCTGTTAATATATCAATAAATTTTAATCTTTTATTTAAAAATTAGAGTAAATGTGATAAAATTATGGAAAATTGAGTAGAGAGTTTTTGAATATGGGTTTACAAATAGTTATTTTAATTTTGAGTGTAATTGTTGCGGGTTTAGTTTCTTGGTTGATTTGTTCAAGATTTTATCAAGACAAAATTGCAAAATTGAGTGCTGAAAATCTTGAGTTAAAATCAAAAATTGGTTTGAATGAAAATATTGTAAATCAAGTAAAAATAGAGTTTTCAAAAATAGCTCAAGAATCCTTAAAAGCTCAACAGGAGCAACTAATTTCTCAACATTCTAACGATTTAAAAAATAAAATTGAATTGTTTAAATCAGAAGAAATTAATCCAATTAATAAATTGTTAAAGGATTTTAAAGATAGTATTGATAATTACCAAAAAACTCATAATCTGGATACCATAGAGATAAAAAATGCAATAAGTATTGCTGAAAAATATGCAAAAGCTCTAACAACGAGCCAAAATTCAAAAGGTGAATTTGGTGAAAATCAATTAGAACAAATTTTAAAATTTGCAAATCTTGAAGAAAATATTCACTATATAAAACAGTATTCCACAAATGGGGTTAAACCTGATTTTATTATAAAATTGCCTAATGATAAACATTTGATTATTGATTCTAAAGCAATTTTGAAAAATTATCTAGAATTTGCGCAAACTGAAAATGTTGAAACAAAAAAATCTTTTATAAAGGATTTAGAAAAATGTATTATTAATTTGGCAAAGAAAAATTATGAAGAGATAAATCAAACTTCTCAACCTGGGTTTATCTTGATGTATATTCCTATTGAAGCTTGTGTGAATTTAATTTATACAGATTTTGATTTCAAAAATATCGTAGAATTAGCAAATTCTAAAAATATAATAATTATAGGAACAGCTTCATTACTTGTTACTTTGCGACTTGTGAATGATTTATGGGCAACCAAAGTTCGGAATGATAATATTGAGAATATAATTACCGCAGGAGAAAATTTATATAATAATATTTCAATTCATGCTCAAAATCTTTTAAATATTCAAAAAACAATAAATGATGCAGCAAAATCTGTTCAAACAGAAATCAATCGTATTATGGTACGTAATAACGGTAGTATTTTTAAAGAAGCAGAAAAGTTGAGAAATTATGGTATAATTTCAAAAAATTCTAAAAATGGTAAAAAGTTAGTTGAATATACAATTCCACATGAATTTTTAGAAGAAGAACAATCAGATGAAATCAAGGAGTAAAAATGGACGAAAATTATTTTGTAGAAAATGATAAATTTTTAAGCATGAACGGTATTTTAGGTCGTAGAAATTTTATTATAAACACCTTGATTATTGAGATAATTAAAACATTAATCGGTTCAACTCCTTTTGTGTACTTTATTCTTTTCAATCCAAAATATATTCCTGAGTTAAGTTCAATTAATAATATATCTAATTTACCTGTTTGGGCTTTGATTTGGATTTGTGCAATGGGTTTGATTTCTACTGCATTGTATTTCCCAAGTGTAGTAAGAAGAGTTCGTGATATTATTGGTGAAATTGATGATAATAGAGTTTATCTTGTTTCATCTGTTCTATCTGTTGTTATATTTGTTGCTTACACTCCCGTAGGTGAAAATTTTTGGGGCAAATGGTTCTCATTTTTTGTAATTCTTGTTTTGATATTTCAAAAAGGAAAAATTTCATCTCAAAGACCTGTTAATACTCTTATTAAGTTTAATTGGGGTGCATTTTTAGGAACTTGGATTTGGGGGTTGTTCAATAAAGCTCCAATAACTGTGTTGATGTTGCCATTATGTTTAACTTTTGGTTGGTTTCCGTTTATGTTGATTTGTGGCTTAAAAGGTAATGAATGGGCTGCAAAATCAGAAAATGTTGAAGATGAATCTTTATTCCATAAAAAGCAAGAAAAGCAATCTGCAATTTGGGCTGTACTTACTCCTATAATAATACTTTTAGGAGGTTTTGGAATGATAGTTGGTTCTGGTGTTTTGGTTTATAATTATGGCAAAACTCACCCTGAATTCAAAACTCAGTTGGTAAAAATTTCTGATTCCTATCAAGATGCTGCAATAAAATCAAATTTTACAAAAATTGATTTAAAAAAGGATTCATATAGTTTTTATATAGAACCGGACATCTGGAATAAATTGTCGCAAAGTTACAAAATTAAAATGTTTGATATGGCAGCAAGTTATGCGGCTTCTCAATATAAAAAGCCGGAAACCAGATTGAAAGAAATGGAAAAATATCCATTTGATGTTGTTTCAATGAACAAAACAAAAATTTATAGTTCATTTAATAATGAAGTCTTGGCAAGTTTTGATTTGGATTTACAAGAATATTCTAAAGATTTGAAATCTGCAAAAAATCTATCAGATATTATGGCTTTAACAAAATCAGGTTATAAAATAAATTCAAATCCGACTTTGCCGTAACATTGAAATAAAATTCTTATACAAATAATTCATATAAAATTACAGAAACAGATGTCGCAAGATTTAGTGATTCCACTGTTTTTGCCATTTCAATTTTTATGGAATTGGTTGAAAATTTAATCAATTTTTCTGATAATCCGTCAGCTTCACTTCCAAACATTATAAGTGTTTGATTGCTTTTTATTTTATATTCTTTTAATAAATTTTTTGAGCGAGGAAGGGTTGCGATTCTTTCATAATTTGTAAAAATGCTTTCTAATTCATTAAAATTTGAAATGTGAAAAATCGGAATTTTCCACAAATTCCCAACAGTTGAACGTACGCATTTAGGATTGTAGATGTCAACACTTTCTCCATATAAAACTGTTGAATCAGCTCCAAAAGCTACGGCTGAACGAATAATTGTTCCTAAATTTCCTGCATCTTTAATGTTTTCCAGTAGTAAAACTTTTTTTGTATTCTTTAAAATATTTTTGCTATATTCTTTTTGAAAACCCATGGCAATTGCAGTTGGTGCCGATTCTGTTGTTGAAAGCTTTTTTAAAATGGGTTCAGTTGTTTCAATAATCAAATCTTTTGCAAATTCATAGTCTTTAATTTTGTTTTTATCAACAAAAATATGTTCTAATTTAATTCCAAAATCGTGGGCTTCTTTAATTGCTTTAAAACCCTCAAGCAAGAATTTTCCACTTTGAGTTCGATATTTTTTCTGTTGTAATTTGACGGTTTCTTTTACCAAATCATTATTTACACTGGTGATTTCCATTATATAACCTCAAAATTCGCTAATTCTTCCAACTCTTCGTCTGTTAACATTTCAAAATTTATAAGTTTTCGTTCATAATTCATGTGAACAAAAGAATGAATTTCATTGCCCTTAAAGTAGCATGAGTTTTCTAACCGAATACCGAAAAATCCCTCTTTGTATAACCCAGGTTCAATTGAAAATACCATACCATCAAGTATCGGAGTTTTGGCAATTTCATTTGAGCTTAAGTTTGGAGGATATTCATGAACATTTACTCCTATACCATGCCCCAAACCGTGATTGAACACAAATCCGTCTAAATCTTGTGAATCAAAGAATTTGTGAACTTCTTTATCAATTTCAAAACCTATTAGAGGTCTTTGAGTATGTTTTTGGGTATAATTAAAACCTAGTAAAAAGGCTTTTAAAACCGTTGTATAAATCTTTTTTTGTAATTCAGTTGGAGTTCCTTTAACAAAAACTCTTGTAATATCTGTTGCAAGTCCCCCCTCAAAATAAGCTCCACAATCAATCAGAACAAGACTTCCATCTTTGATAACCTCATCTTTTGAAGATTTAGAATAATGAGCAAGAGCAGAATTTTTATCTTTAGCAACAATGGATTTGAAACTTAAACCTAAAGCACCTTGTTTCTTGAATTCTTTTTCAAGTTGGTTTGCAATATCAAATTCTGAAATCTTTTCATTGTTATAAATATATTCCCGTATCGCTTTAACTGCTTTATCCGTTCTTTCAAAAGCAGATTTCAAATGATTGATTTCTGTATCATTTTTTTGTGATTTCATTATTTTTACAGGACTTGTTTCAATCGGAATTGCTTTTTCTCCTAGCAAATTATAGTCAAATCCGTTGATTGTATTTTTATCAACAAAAACTTTTTTATCGATATTTGTTAAAAATTCTTCTAATTCTCCAAGTTTGTCTTCTGTGAAAAGAATAGAATTATCTTTAAAAATAACCGCCTTTGCTTTGATTTTTGAAGAATAATTTTGAGAAAAATTTCGCATATTAAATAGGTAAGAAACTTCGTCCAAATCCGTGATATACAGTGCTTCTTCATCTGCTAAATTTTGTGAAATTTTTGATATTTTTTCTTCTGCTGTTAATCCGGTATATTTTTTGTCTAATTCAATGTTTTGAGAAATATCAATGTTTGTTTTTGTATCTAATGGGTCAATGTTTAGTAATTTTATACTCCGATTTTTCTTTAAAAATTCAATCTTGTTTTGAGAATTCTTTTTAGCAAATAAGCCCAAGGTTTTATCTGTCGGAATTTTTTTTAATAATTCGTCAAGATATTTCTGTCCTGTTTGAAGTTTAACTACAGCAACTTTTTCATGGCAGACTTCTTGATCTGCTTGGATATGATATCTCCCGTCAACAAAAAGAAAAATTGTGTCAGGTGTGACAAGAGCCTCTCCGGTTGAACCTGAAAAATTTGTCAATTTATATCTGGAATTTTCTTCAAGAGTGTTATATTCAACCAAAAATTCGTTAGTTGAATTTACAAGTAAATATTCAAGACTATTTTCTGCCATGAAATTTTTAATTACTGTAATATTATCCATTATTTTTTGTCTGTAACCTCAATTAAATGCCAACCAAATTGTGTTTGAACAGGTTGAGATAATTCTCCAACTTCAAGAGAAAAAGCTGCATCTTCAAAAGGTTTAACCATCATTCCTTTGCCGAAGAATCCTAAATCTCCACCGTTTTGACCTGATGGGCATAATGATTTTTCTGCTGCGATTTTAGCAAATGAAGCACCATTTTTAATTTCATCATATAGCTTTTTAGCCTCTTCTTCTGTTTTTACAAGAATGTGGCTTGCTTTTACTTCTGTTACCATAATAAATTACTCCTATTAAAATTTTACAGGAGGATTATAAAATAAAAAGGTTTGTCTTGCAAGACAAACCGGAAGTTATAAACATGAAAAATTTTTTTGAGTTAAGCGTAGATTCAAATTGTTTTAAACCAAACCGCAAAAAGAAAAAATCTTGTCGCAACCCCGAAAAAGTGCTTGGACTCTTTGAATCTACATATATATGATAAACGGTCATGCAACTATTTTGCACCATTCTAAAGAATAAATTTGACTAATACTTTCAGAGTAATTTTTTATACTACTAAAGGATTAGATTCTTTTTAAATATTAAATCTTGATTTTAAAAAATGTTTATAGTATTATTCCATTGTAACAATTAAATAGTTTTGCGGAAGTAGCTCAGTTGGTAGAGCGTCTGCCTTCCAAGCAGGCTGTCGCGAGTTCGAGTCTCGTCTTCCGCTAATTAAAAAAGAGTCGCATTAACGACTCTTTTTTAATTAGTTAAGATATTGAAAGAGAACTCGCTTTTTGCGAGTGAGACTCTCGTTGCTATGGCTCTTTGCGAAATGAAGTTGAGCATTAGAGTCATTACTTCATTGAGAGTCAATATAATTGGCTGGAAACCAGAAGATATATTTAATTATTAAAAAAATAAGTATTTTTTTGATTTTTTAACGTTTTTTGTTGAAATTATAAATCTTATTTAGTGAATTTAGAGATGAAATTTTCTAACCAAGAATTTTTCAATTCCATTGCTTCTTCATAACTCTTTTTAGGAAGTTTTGATGTCATTTCGAAAGAATCAACGACTTTTTCATCATCAAACAAGCTTTTGCGTTCTTGTTGATTTTTTTTCTTTTCTCTTGCCATGTAACCTAAGTTTCCGCCGCTTCCGCCATCGTTGTTCATATTGGCTGCCGCTTTGATAACCGGTTGTGTTCTTCCAATATTTACATCGAAACTCATTGTCCTAGTCCTTATCTTTTTCCCTTATCTATATAAAGTATAAAAATGTAACTTTTTTGTTACATAAAGGGTGAAAATTTTACAAAAGTTAACAATTAAATTCCTTTCAAATCCTTTGATTACGTGTATTTTAGACAATATTACTTTTTGTTACAAATATCGTAGATTATTAAATTTTAAAATCATTTGAGCCGATAAATATTATGGATAAGTTTATATATTTGAGGTCATGCATGTCACTTGCCATTAGTTCTACATTAGAATATTTGCAAACACGACTTGGAATTTCTGAAGCCAAGATGCAGATTTATGCAGATAAATCTGTTGAACAAATTTTGGAGGCAGAGGCTGCACAAGGTAATCAAGCTGCAATTCAAATGGCAGCAGATATGTTTTCTGACCCTAATCAGTTGGTTGAATTGTTTCAACTTGCAGATCCTGAAAATAAACTTGTTATTATGCAATCCATGACTTCTGCACAGTTAGAAAAACTTGTTCCAATGTTAGAACCAGATGATTTGGTTGAGGGATTGCAATTTTTTACGCAAGATAGTTTGATGGATTTGTTGAAAGAAATTCCAAAAGAAGAACTTGTGAAGACGGTTTTTCAAATGTTTTCAGAACAACAAATTATTGAAAATATGCCAGATAAACAATTAGATAAACTATTAACAAGTACTGATATGGATAAAGAAATGCTCTTGCAAAATCTTAAATCTATACCTGAGATGTACTTGCAACAAATTTTGGAAAGTGTTACCGGTGAAGAGGCAAAAGAATCAAATGCAAATGATTTGGTTAATCAAATTGGGCAACTTGGAGATATGCAGTATAAACACGCAATTATGAATCTTCAACCGACTCAAAAACAAGAATTGACTTTGTCTTTGACCAGTCGAGAACCAAAATTGTATGAAAAATTTGATACAGATGCTTATACTCACATAATCGCCAGAGAACGTGAAAAAGATGAAATCGTTAAATCTTTTGGAGTTATAAAACCGGAGTATTTACAAAAAATGATTGATAAGTTGCCACAAGATATTTTGGCGGTTGTTACAACTCAAATTGATACAGATAAATTTGCTGATTCATTGATAAATAAATTCCCTGAAGTTTTAGCAAAATTCATTGCTGGTTAAATTCTATCTTTGGTTAAAATATCAAGAGCAAGTTTTAGTGCGTGGTTTGCAAATTGTTTTTTCATTTCAACTCGAGGAAGAGTTGGAGAAAGTTTAATTTCTTTTACAGTCACAATTCCTTTGTACCTCATTGAAATATAAACAAGTCCAACGGGTTTTTCTTTTGTTCCGCCTGTTGGTCCGGCAATTCCTGTCGTGCAAAGTGCTATGTCGCAACCGGTTGCTTTGTAAAGCCCATTTGCCATTGCTTCTGCGCATTCTTCACTTACTGCGCCAAAGTTATTTAAAATATCCCAACTTACACCTAAAATCTCGTGTTTAGCGTCGTTTGCATAAGTTACAAAGTTTAATTTTACATATTCTGAACTTCCGGAAACATCTGTTAGTTTAGAACTCAAAAGTCCACCTGTGCAAGACTCTGCTGTTGCAATAGTTAATTTGTTTTCGATTAAATATTTGCCTAATTCTTCTTCTAGTGTCATTATTTAAGCTCCTCATTTTTATTTATTATGGAGTAATACAAGCGGTAATTGCATCTATAAGTCGTTTAACAGGAACCGTTTTTATTTTTTCGTGAGTTGTGTTTCTGTTAGCATAAGGAATTATTGCTTTTTTAAATCCAGATGCAGCAGCTTCATTTAGTCGTTTTTCGAGATTGCTCACTGGGTGAATTTCTCCTGATAATCCAATTTCTCCTATAATTACAGTTTGTGGGTCAACAACAACATCTCTTGCACAAGTTGCAATTGCAAGTGCAATTCCTAAATCTGCGCTTGGTTCATCAACATCAATTCCGCCCATCACGTTTATATATACATCTTGTTTTGACAAATTAAGACCAACTCTTTTTTCTAAAACTGCAAGGATTTGTAAAACACGGCTAGAATCAACACCATTTGTAACTCTTCTTGGTGTTGGGTATGGAGTTGTTCCGACAAGTGCTTGAATTTCAACCAAAAGTGGTCTTGTACCTTCGTTTGTTACAATGATTGCGCTCCCCGGAATTGCTTCTTGAGAACGTTCATTTAAAAATAATTCATTTGGATTTTTAACTTCGACAAGTCCTTGTGATTGCATTTCAAAAATTCCAACTTCTGAAGTATTACCAAAACGGTTTTTCATAGAGCGAAGCATTCGATAAGATTTGTACTTGTCGCCCTCAAAGTAAATTACGGTATCAACCATGTGTTCTAATATCTTTGGTCCTGCAATATTTCCGTCTTTTGTTACATGTCCGATAATTATTATTGTGATATTTTGAGTTTTTGCAATTTGCATCAAAATGTTACAGCATTCTCTGATTTGTGAAACACTACCGGCAGAACTAGTTATACTTTGAGAATAAATCGCTTGAATACTATCAATAACAATTGTATCTGGTTTAATTTCTTCGATTTGTTGTCTTATTGATTCAAGGTTTGTTTGAGGATAAACGTACAAATTATCGGATTGAATATTCAATCTGTTTGCACGAAGTTTCAATTGGCTCGCTGATTCTTCTGCTGAAACGTAGAGAATTTTTTGACCATTTTTTGCAAGTTGACCGCTTGTTTGGAGTAAAATTGTTGACTTCCCAATTCCGGGGTCCCCTGCTATAAGAACCAAAGAACCTTGGACAAGTCCTCCTCCTAAAATTCTGTCAAATTCAGATATGTTTGTGCTAACACGAACTTCTTCTCCGATATGAATATCGTTAATAAGTGACGGTTTTGTATCATTTGCAATTCCTTGTGGTGAAACATTTTGAGGTTTTAAGTTCGTTTGAATTTCTTCTGTAAAACTACTCCAAGAACCGCATTCTGGACACTTCCCTAAATATCCTGCAGATTCATAACCACAATTTTGACATATCCATTTTGATTTAACTTTAGCCATAGCAAGATTATATTACTATTGAATAGTAAATGCAAATAGCTTTTTGTTCAATTGGGTTAAAGTTTTGTGTTTTTAAATTTTTCAATATTCTGGAGCAAGTCATAATAAAATGCTAAATTTTTATCAGAGTTTTCATACAAAAATTTTGTAAATTTTTCCCTAATTGGGGAGTTTGTTTGTGGGGTATTTATTCCAAATTCATTAAGCGATAAGTTTAAAACTTCTGCAATTCTTAGAAAGTTCTCTAGAGTTGGAGTATTTGCTCCTGTTTCGATTTTGCTCATGTGAGTTTCGCTCAAACCTGTTTTTTCTGCAAGTTGAGCTTGTGTAAGTTTGGCTTTTTTCCTAAATTCTTTAATTTTGTTTCCTATAAATTCCTTGTCGCAAAATACCATAATTATCTCCAACTCTTTAAAGGATAGTATTAATGTATATTCTTTAGAATGTTATATTCGGCTATTTTTAATAAAATATGTTATTATTGACAAGTATTGCAAAATAATATAGAATACTAGTTACATGTATCAAGTATTAGGAAAAGTTGAGATGAAGAATTATAATAAGTTTGGCTTTACATTAGCGGAAGTTTTAATTACTCTTGGAATAATTGGTGTTGTTGCTACAATGATGATTCCAACACTAATTCAAAAATGTACGAACCGTGTAGTTGAAACTCGTTTAAAGACTTTTTATGTAAAAATAAACGAAGCGATAAAGTTGTCAGAAGTGGATAATGGAGAAAAAGAAGCTTGGACGGCTGATAATACAGAAGACTTTTTTAATAAATATTTGAAAAATTATTTAAAATATATGACTGTTGAAAAATATAAAAAAAATGATAAGGATAATGATTGGCTACTTATAAAATTGATAGATGGAAGTGGTTTCCTTGTTGATATTTATGCTGCGTATGATGATGATGGAAATCAAACATTGAAAACGAATGGTGGGCATTTTATATTTTGTCCATCTGCAAAAAATTGTGAAACTGGAAAAGATTATAGAGAATGGGGAAAATCACAGTTTGTATTTGGTTATTGGCCGGCAGGTGAAATCGCACCTAAATATCATGCAAATCGTGGCGTAGAGCCATATTTGAATGCTTGGGACGGGAAAAAAGAATCATTATATACGCAAAGTGGTTTTGGTTGTAATGAAAAAGCTAACGGTTTTTATTGCACGGCAATAATAAAGCAAAATAATTGGAAAATCCCGCCACAATATCCTTACAAAGTTCGTTTATAAATAAGTTTTGTTGCTAAAGTAGAGGCGAATGTTGAAAACATTCGCCTCTACTTTTTTTAATTATTTGTTATGAGTTAAACTCTATTAGTTAGTTTCTACCTGTTTTATTAAGAGTTTGAACATCATTTACTCTCATTGCATAATATGGTGTTTTTTGACCTTTTTCTGTTAAGAATAAAACAAAATTGTCCATAAAGTAGAAGTGACGTCCAAAATCTTCAGGGGTTAAAGATGTCATTCTAACCATCATTGCTGCTTCGCTCTTTAATTTAACACCCTCATTGTTCATTTTGAAATCAACAGTTTCAATTGTTTTGTCAATTACAAAATTTGTTCTTTTTATTTCTTTGTTTTCAAGTTTAGGGAAGCTTGTTTCTTGATATAAGCTGATTTCTGGAACGATTAATTCATCTTTTTTTACGAATTTTTTACTTCCTTTGTATTGAGCTGTTTTTGTTGTGATGTCTGCATAGTATTGGTTGAATGTTACATCATCATTTGTTCTATATAGAATAACTTCATCTTTGTCTTTAGTCGCAAGTTTTACGGCGAAGTCTTCACTATTGTTATAGAATAAAACTTTTACATTTTTGTATAATTTTTTGTTGCTAGCATCATTTATACCAAAATAGTTAACAAGGTTTGTATTTTTGCCAAATGGTGATTGTGATAATTTATCAAAAGCTTGCAAAAATTGGAAATCTTTTTTCAACATTGCATAGATGAATAGTTTTCCTTTTTGTTGTGTGAAATCAAATGAATCTAAGATATCACTTGTTTCATTAAATTTGTCTTTGATAGCCTTTTCAATTTCTTTTTTTAGAGCCGGAGAAACTTCACCATATTTTGTATAGTAAGATTTTTCGCTCAAATTAGATTTTTTGAATGCTTGTTTATTTAATTCTTTTGCCATTTTAGGCGTTTCGTCCATGAATCTTACAGGTCCATAAACGATATTATCCATCAATTCATTCCATACAAGTTGGAATGTTCCAACCCAAATTCTGTTTGGAGCTTTGCTTTTTTGATTCATTGTTGCAAGAACTTCAATTTCAGGAATATTTGCAGTTGTTTCTTCAACTACTGGAGTTGTTGTTTCTGTTTTTTTCTCATGAGCAATTACATTTGGTGCAATTACAGTTAATGCTGCAAATAAAATTGCAAGTGTAATGTAGAGTTTTTTCATTATTTATTTTCTCCTTTTCAATCCTATATTTAATGATTTCCAAAAACTTTTGAAAAATCCTTGTGGAGTATTCTTGTGTAATATTGGTGCTGAATCATAGTATTTTTTATAATTAGCGATAATATTTTCCGGTAAGTTTTCTCCTCGCTCTAAAATATATGACAAAAATTCTATATAGTCATCTTGTTCTTCTTTGTAGAGCGCATCTTTGTTGCGTAAATCTTCATCGGCTTCATAATGAATAAGGGCATGATATGCCGCTATCAGACTTTCATCATCTGTATCTTTGGGGTATAAAAACAATGCATCTCGAACACAAAGCTCTCCAAGTCTTACTCTTCTTAATAATTTGGATACAGCAATTCTGTCATTAATATTTTCTGTCATGGTGTTACTTTACAAGCATTTCAACCATTTCACGTTCTACAAAGTGCATCATTTCCGCATAGTTTCCGTCAAAGAAATTATCTGTGAATTCTTTTAGCATATCTAACGCCATTTCTCTTTTGTCCATTGTAGCTTTGTAGAAAAATTTCTTTCCAACTTTATATCTAACTAAAATACTTTTGGAAACCAAACGGTCCATTACTGTTTTGATTGTAGTGTATGCTCTTTCTATTCCGTTTTTAGACAATTCATCTACTATATCTTGAATAGAAATATCTATATCTTCATTGATTGAAGTTAAATTCCAGAATGTGTTCAAAATTTCAATTTCTAATGATCCGCAAACCATGTTTTCCTCCTGTATGACTATGTTTTACTATAATTGTAATATAAAACAATTTATTTACAAGTATGTAATTAAAATATTTACAAAAATTATATAAAAATACTTAGAAATTCATATCCATAAAGTCTTCTTCTTTTTTAAAGTTCTTTTTGGTTGTTCTTAATTTTTCGTTTTTCTTTTTAATTTTTTCTGGCATTGTGCGATATGCATTGTCTAAAGAAATTTTAGTAATAACTTCATTTGTTTTTCTGTCATAAAAAGTTAGCCAGAATTTTCTGTTTATATTGTCAACTGAAAAAGATACATTTGCAATTAATTTATCTCCAGGTTTAATTTGTCTGAACATTAATTTTGTGTCACCAAAAATTGACGGGCTGAATTTTGCATTATAATCGTTAACTAATGCCATATCAAAACCAGAAAGTGTTTTGTCTGACATATTAGAAATGAGTACAGTCAAAGTGATTGTATTTGCTTCTCCAAATGGATCTTTTTCGTGTTTAATTGAGTTTATGTTTATTGTTAGCCCATCGTATAAGACTTCTTCTTGCTTTAGGGCTTCCTCTTTATAAACAGGTAAATCAACTTTTGTATTTATTTTCACTTTAATCTCATCTCCAGGAGCGATTAGAACGTGATTTCCTTTTCTGATTAATGCCATTCCAAGTCCTGCAACTCCACCAATTGCTGCCCCTCCTGCAAGTGTATAGCCCTGAGATGCAATCGCAGCTTCCAGTCCGAGCCAATTTAATGCTGCAAGTCCTCCAACCGCACCACCGGCTACTGTATAACCCAAGTCTTGAGCTGCAATTTTTGCCCCTGCTGCAATTGGGTGTAACTTAGTTGTCATTTTACCTTCAATTGGAATTTCTCTTCCATCTGGAGTTACAAGATAATCAAAAGATAATGTTAAAGAGGCTTCTTTCCCTAGTCTTTTAGGTTCTGTTGTACTATCAAGTCTTCCATGAGCAACAGTTCCTTTGGGAATAATGACCCCTTTATCTCCATAAACATCAGATGTTACTTCTGCAAAGAATTCATCTCCCTCTACTGAAATGGAGGAATCAAGAACTTGTGATACCGTCATATTAATAACGTCTTTTCGCTCTAATGATTCAATTTTTCCTGTAAATAAATCATCTTCTGTTTTTTGATAATTATCATTTTCTGTAACAGAACCCTTTAGCGGTTCTTCTGCATAGGCTAAAATATTTGAGCCAAGCATCATTGTTATTAATATAAAGCTCAGTATCTTTTTCATATTTTTATTATACTCACTTATTCAAGTTTATACAAATAGACAACTAATTTTTTTGTTCGTCAACTTCTTGAGCCATTTCTTCAATAAAGTTATTCACTTTTGCCGGCTCAAAACATGAACATGAATTCCAAATCAAAGTTGGACGAGGTTCACTAAGTCTAGGACTTGGGTAATCATTGTGACATCTTCCTTTTAACATATTAGTTGAACCGTCAACACTAGATGTAAACATTGCACAACAACTACAAATCTTTAAAATAAGTCCGTAATCTTCCATTTTAGATTTTAATTGTTGAAGTGCATCAATCATTCTAAGATGAGATGCTGTTGTATATTTTTTGTTTTTATAAATAAATCTAATTTTTGATAATCCGTTTTCTGTTGAGATAAATTCAAGCTTACAATTTCTATCTCCATGTTTTGTTTGAACTTGTACATCAATAGATAATTTGTCTGTTTCTCTATCAGTATTTGCACCAAGTTTATTTAAAGTATATCTGATTGGCGGAAAATTCTTGATAATGTGGCAGATTGAATAAATTGGGTATAACAAAAGAACCATTGTTTCTTTTGAATTTAATTTTGCATTAACAAGGCTTAACCCAAACACTGCAAGAGTAACTATTGCGCTGAATATTACAACATTACATTTTACGATAAATGGGCACTGGTATGAATATGAAATAAGAAAAGCATAAGCAATAATAATCAACCAGCAATTTGGATTTATCAATGAACAAATATGTTCAATAAATGCAAAGTTAATTGTTTTTAAGTTTTTAAAATTGTTTTTTAATAATTTAAATCTTTTTGTTAATCTTGGTTTTTTGAATGAACAATCTTGACCTAAGATGTAAGATTGGATATTCGGATTATACACACATTTGTGACCAATTCTTGAAAGTAAAAGACTGAATTCTAATTCGGAATTGATGTCTTTGAAGTTGATTTGGTCTGTTTCATCAAGAACAGATTTCTTTATGATGAATAATCCCGAATCAATGTTTGTTGCAAGTCCTAACAAAGAACGAGCTTGTTTAAAGAAGTTTGCTTGATATTTTTTGTAAACAGCTTTAATTCTGTCAACGATATCAAGATTTTCTCTATTAATATTAACTTCTCCGGTAACGGCATCAGCTTTTTTCAATGCTACATTTGCGAGTGTTAAGAAGTTCGGTTCAATTTTTCTTGTTCCGTCAATAAATACGTAGGCATCAATTGTTTCATCTTTTTTAAGTTCTTCTAATAACATTGAAACGGCTTCGTGTTTACCAAGTGTTCCAACATCTTGAATATTCAAAACATGAACAAAATTATCTCTTTCAAATATTTTTTCAGAACCGTCATTGCAATCATCAAGAACTGCGTAAACTCTAAAGTTTGCCAGCGGATAATCCTGCATTTTTAATTCTGATACAAGTTCTTCTAAGCATTCTTTGTGGTTGTGGCTATAAATTACAACTGCAAAATTATGCTTGAAATCATCATACATAGAGTATTTTTTTTCAATAGTGAAAGGTTTATCTTTCAAGTTTCTGATTGAAAGGATAAGCATATACAATGTATAAATGATTATATATAAATAAATTAGAGATAATAAAAATTCCATAAAATGTTCCTCGTTTACTTAATTTTAGTAAAAAGTTAAATAAATTTCAAATTGTTTATATTTTGATGTTAATTTCGCCTTGTCTAAAGATTCTCAACTCGTTACCCATAACTCCGACAACTGTTGATTCTAAGCCTTTTGCGTGGTATCCATAGTCTTCTATAATCAAATCTGCTAACCCTGTCATATTTTCAATTGCTTGTTCATAAGTTTTTGCAGACGGTTGATGAGAAAGATTAGCACTTGTTGTTGCAAGTACATGCTCTGGAATAATTTCGCAAATTTCTTGAAAAACTTTATTATCAGGAACTCGAATTCCTACAGTTGGCATATTTGATGTTATATAGTCCGGAGTGTTTTCATTTTTTTCAGTGACAATTGTTAATGCTCCAGGAAAGTATTTTTTTATTAAAATTTGTCCAACTTTTGGAATTGGTTTTACGTAATTTAGTAGATTATAAATATCATTAGACATTAATATTAAAGGTTTTTGAGCTTCTCTTTTTTTTATGTCATAAATTTTTTTTACGGCTTTTTCGTTATTTGGAAGACAACCTAATCCCCAAACTGTATCCGTTACGTACGCAATAACTCCACCATTATTTAATACTTTTATAATCTCATCTTTATTCTTTAACATTTTTCCCTCGCTATTTTATATAAGTAATTCTAGCACGTAAAAATAAACTAATATGGGTAGAATGGTTGAATTTTATCCAAAAATTATTGACTTTTTGCGAAACATCATTATTATAAAGATGAGGTAGAGTATATTTAAAAAAGGATTTATATTATGTCATTAGGTTCAGGATCTTCAATAATATCAAATATTTCTTCTGGGTTATCAAATACATATTCATATTTAGCATCTTTATATCCGGAAGATGGTGTCACATACAAAAATATTACATCTGCAAGAAACGATACAACAAATTATCTTACATTAAACCAATCATTTGCATCATATCTTCAAAACAATTTTTCAACACTTGATAAAGATGGTGATGGAAAAATTAGTGCAAAAGAAATGAGTAATTTGACTAATACTATTTCCAGATCTGGAGTTTCAAAAAGTGAATTATCTCAACTCGCTGCAACAGGGGCTTATTCAAGTGATATGTTGAGTAAAATTTTAGAAAATTTTGATGATATTGATACAAACCACGATGGAAGAATTACGAGTGCAGAAATTTCTAGTTATACATATTCTTGCAACAAACAAGAAATGGTAGATGAAGATAACTACAAAAAAGCTACAAATATGTCATTGTTCTATGGTGATGACAATGCATCTCAACCATCAACATATAGCATTTTGAGTTATAAATACAAGAATTTCAATAATTCTTCTTCATGATATCAAAGTCGGAAGCATGACAATTACAGTTTTTAGAACCCACAGCTTTTGAACTGCCACCATTTATCCTTACGGAAGAACAAGATATTTCTGTTCCTTTATAACAATCAGTCAACATTGTCGCTATGGGCGGCAATAATTAATAAGATGATAGCATAGAATGTATTTATGTGCAATGGCTTTAGAAAACAATTAGGACTGCAAATTAAGGACATTCGTCTCAGTAAAGGCTTAACTCAAGAAAACTTATCTCTTGAATCTAATATTTCAAGGTCGCACATTGCGATGATTGAAGCAGGTAAAAGAGATATCACAGTTAGTTCTCTTTTCAGAATTTCAAGAGCTTTAAAGGTTTCAATGAGTGAAATTTTTTCATTTGATGATTTAGATAAATTTAAATTTGATATAGAGGAACTTTACAAATAAATTCTATTTCCCGATGCAAAAATGGTCAAAAATGTTGTTTAGAATATCGTCATTAATAACTTCACCTGTAATTTCATCAAGTGAAAGCAGTGCAGATTTTACATCTATATAAATCATATCTTGCAATTCCCCAACTTCTGCTGCTCTTAATGCTCTAATTAAGCTATCTTGACATCTCAAAAGACAAGTTTGCTGACGTTTATTTGTAATGAATTCTGTATCTTCAAGTGAAAAATTACAAATTATATTTTTCATTTTCTCTTTTAATATTTCAATTCCGTCCGGAGAATAAGTAGAAAGTGTAATTGTATTTTCAAGTTCCGGTTTAAATTCGCTATCTTGAATTAAATCAATTTTATTTGCAATAACAATATGGGGTTTATTTTTAATTGTTTCGTAGATTTCTCTATCTTCATTTGTCAAGCCTGCTTTTGCATCATACATAAATAATACCAAATCGGCTTCTGATGCGGATTGTTTTGAGTATTCAATTCCAATTTCTTCGACTTTATCAATATTTTCTTTTTCTCGAATTCCTGCGGTATCAATCAGTGTGATTGCAACTCCTAAATCAAGATTTTCTTTGATAATATCTCTTGTTGTACCTGCAATATCAGTTACGATTGCTCTATCTAAATTCAATAATGCATTGAATAGTGAAGATTTTCCGACATTTGGTCTGCCAACAATTGCAACTTTAACTCCTTGACGTAAGATGTCAGAAGATTTTGCACAATTTAAAATTCGATTTATTTCTTTTAAAATTTTATTAAATTTTTGTGTTAGATATGTATATTCAGGTTCCGCTACATCTTCAGGAAAATCAATTCCTGCAACAATTCTAGATGAAACTTCAAATAATTCACTTCTGATTTCTTTAATTTTTTCAGCCAAAACACCGGATAAATTTTTTGCAGACTGAATTGCAAAATTTGATGTTTTTGCGTGAATGATATCATCTACTGCTTCTGCTTGAGATAAGTCGAGTTTTTTATTTAGAAAGGCTCGTTTAGTGAACTCTCCTCGTTCTGCCATTCTTGCGCCATTTTTGATTATGATATCTAAAACATTTCTTACAACATTTACTCCGCCGTGACAGTGAACTTCAATTACATCTTCACCGGTGTAACTGTTTGGATTTTTGAATGGAAGAATTATAACTTCGTCAATTTTTTTATTATTATCAACAATCCAACCATGACAAATTCTACCAACAGGAAAATCGTTTCTGTTCGTAATTCGTTTTGCAATATCAAAACTTTTGTCGCCTGAAATTCTAATAACACCAACTCCGCCTGTGCCTATCGGAGTTGAAATAGCTGCAATTGTATCAAATTCTTCTATAATATTCATATCATAATTATACTATAAAAATTTTGAATAAGTTATGAGATTCTTTGCTTAACGCACTCGTACTAAATAGCTATTATTGTTATAATTTATTCTTTTCTCGTGCTACTCAAGATGGTGATTAGAAGTAAAAAAAAGCTATGTACTGAGGTGCATAGCTGTTGATTAGGGATATGTGTATCTTAGTCTCTAAGGAGTATATTGTTATGTTAGCACTTCTGTATTTTTTGAAATCATACAAAATAATGAGATTTAAAATTTTTCTTTAAATCTTTCTATTGATTTGAATTTTTGAATTGTAAAAATGTTTACTATTAAATAATTTTTGCTATAATATTGCTAACGAAATTATGGAGGAGAAGAGTATGAAAAAAACTTTCGGAATTTTACTTGCTCTATTGACTGTTGCAGGTGTTAGTTTGACTTGTGCTTTTGCAGCAGAATATGTTAAGTATTCAAAGAACTTTATAAAGAATTTTAAAGATTGTGATGTGTATTCAGAAACGACAGAATCTCAATTTGAAGCTAAAAATTTTTCTACATCACGAAAAATTATTGGCTGGAAAAATGGTCAATGTAAATATCAAGAAACTGTTAAAGCTCAAGATGGAAATTATGTGATTAATTGTTCATTTCCAAGTATTCAAGTTGATGAACTGTATGAAGCTATGCGTAATAAATCAAAAGAAATGGAACGTTACGAACTAGAAATTTTCGGAGAATATAAAGATGCAAAAGGAAATACTAAATATACTCCAACTGGAACTCAAACAATTAAGGGTAACAAAGCTTATATTACTTGGACAAAATATTTAAACAATCCTTATTTCTGTTCTCCACAAAAAATTTAGTGAAAAAGAAGTTGAACTCAATTGAGTTCAACTTCTTTTTTTATGTGTTTGTCATTAAGCTTTTTTAGTTTCTTCTTGTTTATTGTTTTGTTGATTGTTGTCAGCTTGTTTTGACTTGTTTTTCGAATGTACAAGTTTGTTACCAATCATTGTTGCAAATGGTGTAACTGCAACTGGTGCTAGGAATCTGTAAACTGTTCCAAATACAACCAGTTTTTTCAAAACTCCCATGCCTCTAAGTCTTGATTCAAGACCTTTATCTTGAGTAGTGTTAGCTACAAAATCAAGAACACTTGTTGCTTTGAATTTTGCATCTTCTGCAAGTTTACCTGTAGCTTTATCTGCATTGAATTTAGCAAGTTTTTCTTTATTATGTTGAGCTAATTTTTCGATAAAGTTATTGTCTCCGGTTTGCTTTTGAGCATATTTAGCTGTCAATTTTTCCCATTTTGTATCTAACATATTATCAATTGTATAAGAACCGATTGTTGAAAGTACAAATGTCAACCCTTGGTTGATTGCAAGTGTTCTTCTTCTGTCTTCATCGAGTTGCTTATTTTTTAATGTTTGGGTCATATACATTCCAGAAATAATAATTGAACCCATTACTTGCATGTGGTCAACTACACTGTTTAGTTTATCTGTTTTTTTAGCTAAGAATTGAGCTAGTTTAGATGTATATAATTTAGAAGTGTAATTGTCTGATAACCAAGTTGTAAATTTATCCATTCCTTTATGGAAAGGAGCTAACAATTTTGATTTTTTAGGAATTGGAATTTCTCCTGTAAATGCAGGTTTGTTATAGGAAATTCCTGTTTTTAATTTATAGTTATTTCTATTTGAATATTGATTAGCATATTGAGAGCTAAAATTGCTTGTTTGGAATGTTACGTTCATTATTTTAACCCTCCTACAAATTTAGTTATTTCTGGTTTTAAAGTATCCAAAACTGTATTATTTTGAGTCTGAGTTTGTTGAGGAGCTTTAGCTTTTTTCTCAATACCAAAAACATATTTCAAAATTGGAGGAATAAGAGCTACAGTTAACATTGCTTTTGCAATACCAAATAAGAATACATCTGGAGCCATATCCAACATTTTTGTAACAAGCTTAAATGATTTTGCATGTTCAAGCTCTGTTAAGTTTTTAACGTTGTAAGTTTCTTTGAATTTTTTAATTTTTTCAACATTTTCAATATCTTTAATATTTGAAATATTAAATTTCTTTTTAAGTTTATTAAATATATCTAATTGCTCTTTTGTATATTCTTGAGAGTTTGTTTTTAGAAGTTCAATTGCATCAGCGGCATTTTTAATTGTTTCTTTTGTCTTTTTAACAGCTTTGCCTAAAGGGAACATTACGATACTTGAAAATCCAAAACCGATAAGCCCTGAAGCTATTGAGTGACCTGATGCATAAATTTTGTCATCTTTATCCTTTTTCCCTGGTAAAGACATAATTGCAATTGGTCTAAATCCTGCTGCTAAAACTAATGCTACTAAGTTTTGTGCAATAACTGTATGCTCATCACATAAAGTTAACATTTTGTCAAAGGAATTAGAAGCTAATTTAGAAAATCTCTTTCCCAGAGAATTTTTAGCGGCAGCTCCGTTCAATCCCGTAAAGCTACCGCTATAATATCCTCTATTCACACTTTTTTTGTCACATAAATCCGCACTCGTACTCTTTTGTCTGTTCTCCAGCCCATACTTTGGCTTTTGTTTGACTAATACGCCGGTGGGATAATTTTTAATTGAGTCTATATTCATTTCACACCATTTAAAAAAGTTTAATAACTGCTACACAATTATTCTAAAACAAAGGATATTTTTTTTTGCCTTATTTTTACGAAAATGTTACAATTGCTTTCTAAACACTTATTTTCTTGATAATTCTGATTATTTAGTATAAAATTAGGACAGAAGAGGATAAATTGTGGAAGATAACACAAATCTTGATTTTAAGTTAATAGCAGAGAATTGTGGTTTGTTTTCAGAAACAGATTATAATGTTTTAACCTCTAGAATTGATGCTTTAAAAGATAAATACGGACAAAAAGATTTAGTCAAGATATATAATTATATGCTTTCTAATGCTCAAAACCCTGATATAATTATGTATTTAATTCGTTGTGTTGATATGTATAGAGATCCTTCAAGTTTGGAAGTACTTGTTGATATTTTACTACTAAAAAACGGTTCTGTTGAAGATGAAACAACTAAAGAAAAGTTTATTAACGTTCGTGTAATGTGTGCAAAAGCTATTGCTAATCAAAAAAATACCAATGTAGTTTCCTCTTTGTTATATTGTTTGAATAACAAGCATGAAAATTATAAAGTCCGTCTGGCATGTGCAGATGCGTTAGGTAGAATAGGAGATAGATTTGCCGTTGCTCCGTTGATTGATGTCGTTAAAGACGAGGGTGAAAAATCTGTTTATCTTAGAGAGTCAGCTGTTTCTGCTTTAGGTTTGCTTGGGGATACAAGAGCTGTTGATCCATTGGTTAGCATAATAGAAGCAAAACAAGGGATTATGGACAAATTCTCGTTTTTAAAAGAACGAGCAATTGAAGCTATTACCAGAATGGGTTTTGGTGGAAATGAACGAGTTTTTAAAGCTTTAAAAAATTCCTTGGCAGACGAATCCTCTCAAGTTCGAATCAATGCAATCGAAGCTCTTATGGATAGCGATAATCCAAAAGCTTTTGATACAATAAAAAAATGCATGCTTGAAGATTCAGATGAAGAAGTTAAAAAAAATGCTCTTATAGCTTTATATAATATGTCAGATCGAAGTATTTTAGACGAGGTTATTAAATCTCCAAAGTATTCTGATTCGTTGAAGATGGAAGCTGTTGGAATTCTTGAAGAGTATGAACCCGAGAAAGAGAACAATTAATATGACAAAATCAATAATTTTATTATCAGGTGGATTAGATTCGTTAGTTAGTTTAGGTTTAAAAAGAGATGAATTAAATATAACCCTTGCTTTAACCTTTGATTATGGACAAAAGTCTGCAACTAAAGAAATTGAAGCCTCTCGTAAAATTTGTGAATATTATAATGTTGAACACAAAGTAATAAAATTAGATTGGTTAAAACAAATAACCAATACTTCTTTAGTATCAGAACAAAATGTTCCGACAGGAAAAGCGCTTGATAATCCTGAAAATTCTGCAAAATCTGTTTGGGTGCCAAATAGAAATGGTTTGTTTTTAAACCTTGCTGCTTCTTTTGCGGATTCACAAGATTATGATTATATTTTAATTGGTGCAAATAAAGAAGAGGGGCAAACTTTCCCTGACAATACTCAAGATTTTATTGATTCTTTGAATAAAGAATTCGAATTTTCTACTCAAAAGAAGCCAAAAGTAGTTGCACCCTTGATAAATTATGTTAAAAATGATATAGTCATGTTAGCTTTGCAGCATAAGGTACCTCTTGAGTTAACTCAAAGCTGTTATCAAGATAGCGCAAAGCATTGCGGGATATGTGAGTCATGCACCAGATTGAGGCATGCTCTTGAAGCAAATCATGACACTCATTATATAAAACTACTGTTTGGATAATAAAAATGAAAACTTTATTCATAGACAAAGAAATTAAATATATCGGTTCACAACTTGCACCACATTGGATTTATAAAAACTTCAAAATTCAAGGTGATGCTATTGTTGCATTTTGTGGAGAATGTGAAGTTAAATTGACAGAAATGGTTGATATTGAAGATGTTATAAATAATGAACCAATTTATAGCAAATATATGCTCAGCTTTATTACTGAACAATTTAATATTGGATTGGTTGAAGGAGTATTTAGGCAACGTTTATTGATTAGTTGTTTAAAAGAAGCTTTAGAGAAACGAGGTTTCTTTGTAAGAAGAAGTGGTGATGATTTATTTGTAAATGATAAAAAAATGTCTGTATCTATTGCAACTAAATCCTTAACTTCTGTTTTAATACATACGGGTGTAAATATTTTATCAGAAGGTGCGCCTATTCCTGTCTCTGGTTTAAAGAGTGATTTAGGTATTGATGATGTTAAAGATTTTGCACTTGAAGTTATGAAAAATTACAGTGAAGAAATTGATGATATTGTTTTGGCAAGCACGAAAGTAAGAGGTGTTTAATGTTAAAAGAAACTGATAAATATGATAATACCGCTCACTTTAGTTACAGTGATTACAAAAAGAAAGTTAAAAAAGGACCAAATAAAGATATGACCGTTTTTGTGTCAGTGTTTATTATTGGACTTTTGATTATTCTTGGTTTTGCAAAAATTTTATCTCCAAATGTTGATGTTGGTATTTCTGATGACGCTGAGGTTTCAGAAACAGCAGATGATGATTCTATTGATGATAATTCAGGGTCTGTAATTGATGATAGATTGAAAAATCTTCAAGATGAAGATTCTGGAAAAAAAGTTGGTGATGAAGATATGTTTTCCCCAGAGTTAGATGAGAAAGTTGTTCTTCCAAATCACAAGAAAAAAACTGTTGGACAAATGGAAGCAGAAATGGCTGATATGTTGAAAGCTCAAAAAAGTGAACAAAAAACAGCTGAACAACAACCGACAAAAAATACTCAAACCCAACAGCATGCTCAACCTGTTGTAAATCAACCGTCAGCTCCTGTTACTCATACTCAATCAGCTCCAACTCCTGCACAAATTGTTAATGCTAAAGTTGTTGTTGGTTATTATGCTACAGAAAAACAGGCAGAAGTTGCAAAATCAATTATACAAGATGCCGGATTAGGGGTTTCACCTGTTGTTAAAAATCTTGGTGGCTATTATACTTTGCAAGTTGGTTCTTATACTTCAAGAGAAAAAGCTCAACAAGCAGCTAATAATTTGTTAAAAAGCAATTTTCCGGCTCGTGTAATTGTTGAGTAATTTAAAATTCCCTTGTAATTTTGCTATATTTTTCATATAATTTGTGTATGATGGAAAATATTAAGAGAATTAAATTAAGGGATTTTGAAATCGGAGGAGATAAGCTTACTATCTTAGCCGGTCCTTGTGCGATTGAAAGTCAAGAAATTTTAGATGAAACCGCTGCAGGTTTAAAAGAAATTACAAAGAAGTTGGGTATAAATTATGTATTCAAATCTTCTTTTGATAAAGCTAACCGTTCTTCTATAACTTCCTTTAGAGGTCCGGGGCTTGAAAAAGGTTTGAAGATGTTGGCTAAAGTTAAAGAAAAATATGATTTACCAATAGTTACAGATATTCATACTCCTGAACAAGCAGAAAAAGTTGCTGAAGTTGCTGATATTTTACAAATACCTGCTTTTTTATGTCGCCAAACAGATTTACTTGTTGCTGCGGCTAAAACCGGTAAAATTATCAATATTAAAAAAGGACAATTTTTAGCTCCTGAGCAAATGAAAACTTTAATTAAAAAAGTTGAGGATTCTGGTAATTCTAATATTTTAGTTACAGATAGAGGAACTTCTTTCGGGTATAACAATTTAGTTGTTGATTTTAGAGGAATTCCAATAATGCAAACATTTGGTTATCCTGTTGTATTTGATGCTACTCATAGTGTTCAACTTCCGGGTGCAAATGGTGCAAGTTCTGGTGGTGATAGAAGATTTGTCCCTTACCTTGCAAAAGCAGCAATGGCTGTGGGTGCAAATTCTTTATTCTTTGAGGTTCACCCAGATCCGGATAAAGCACTTTGCGATGGACCAAATATGATTGCCTTGAAAGATGCTGAGCAATTATTTGCAATGTGCAAAAGTATATTTGAATTGGTTAGAGGCAAATAATGATTGATATAAAAGTTTTTGTTGAAGGTCCAGTAGATGCTAATAACTATTTAGTAACTGATGTTGAGTCAAATGAAGCAGTCCTTATAGATTGTTCTGATTCAAATTCTGATTTTATTGATGCGATAAAAAATTCAGGTGTACAGTTGAAATATATTTTGCTTACACACGGACATTTTGACCATATTTTAGGTGTTGAAAAATTTCAATCAACTTTTGGGGTTGATACTTATATGGCAAAAGAAGATGAAGAACAGGTTGAAGCGGCTCCGGAAATGATTCGCTATTTTTCAGGTAAGGAAATCTCAAAACTTGCAAAAATTACTCACTTTGTCAAAGACGGTGACGAATTTTTTATTGGTAAGACTAAAATTAAGGCAATTTCTACCCCAGGGCATACTCAAGGCGGAATGTGTTATTTAGTTGGGGAGAAAGATTTGTTCTCCGGAGATACTTTGTTTTTTAGAAGTGTAGGAAGAACGGATTTTCCAGGAGGAAATTTTGCTTCCATAAAAAAAAGTGTAAAAGATGTTTTGTTCAAATTGTCTGGAGATGTTGTTGTTCACCCAGGGCATGGACAAAAATCAACAATTGATTATGAAAAGAAATTTAATGAAATTATAAATATATAAAGGGGACAATATGAAAGAACAATTAGAAAAAATTTATTCTGATGCTGTTGCCGATATTGAAAAAGCAAGCACCGTTAAAGATTTAGAAGATATAAAATTCAAATATTTAAGTAGAAAAGGTGAATTTAACGAAATTAAAAAAGGGTTAAAGGATCTTTCAGTTGAAGATAAAAAGATTGTAGGTTCTTTGGCTAATGAAATTACTCAAAAATTAGAGTCTTCAATCTCAGAAAAATTTAAACTTTTCTATGAAAAAGAATTAAATGAAAAACTTCAAAAAGAAAGAATTGATGTAACATTACCAGGACAATTTATTCCAAGAGGTCATGTTCACCCGTTGACTTCAACTACAAATGAAATTTGTTCAATTTTCCAAAGCTTAGGTTTTTCAGTTGTTCCTGATGAATTTGCTCCGGAAGTTGAAACAGAATACTACAACTTTGATATGTTGAATGTTCCAAAAGATCACCCAGCTCGTGATATGCAAGATACTTTCTATACGAATATTGCTAAGAATGTTGTATTGAGAAGTCAAACTTCAGGTGCTCAAATTCACGCAATGGAAGGTAAAAATCCTCCAATCAGAATTATTGCTCCGGGGAGAGTTTATAGAAACGAAAATATCAATTCAAGGAAAAATAATTTCTTCCATCAAATTGAAGGCTTGTATGTAGACAAAAATATTACATTCGGTGATTTGAAAGGTGTTTTAAACGAATTTATCAGATTGTATTTCGGTGAAAGCCGTCCTACAAGATTTAGAAGCAGTTTCTTCCCATTTACAGAACCATCTGCTGAAATTGATGTTCAATGTATTATGTGTGAGGGCAAAGGTTGTCGTACATGTTCCGGTACCGGTTGGTTAGAAATCTTAGGTGCTGGCATGGTTGACCCTAACGTATTGAAAGGTGTTGGTATCGACCCTGAAGTATATTCAGGATTCGCTTTTGGTATGGGGGTTGAAAGACTTTCTATGCTTAAATATGCAATTGATGATATTAGATTGTTCTTTAATGATGATGTAAGATTTTTAAAACAGTTTAAATAGAAAATTATGAGGAATAGGGGTGAAGTATTTACACTCTTATTCCTTATTTTGTTGGGGAGAAATATATGTCAATAATAATAATGATTTTGCTACTTAGTTTCTTGGTTTTGGTTCACGAAGCCGGACACTTTTTGGCTGCAAGAGTTTTAGGAATAAAGGTTTCTAAATTTGGTTTTGGGTTACCAATTGGACCAACTTTATGGAGCAAAAAAGTTGGAGATATTGAAGTTTTAGTTCATGCCTTTTTACTTGGTGGTTATGTTTCTTTCCCTGATGATGAAAAAGATACAGATTTGCCAAAAGATTCTAAGGATAGATTTTTAAATCGCCCTGTATGGCAACGTATGACTGTAATTTCAGCAGGTGTCATTGCAAATGTTATTACTGCATTCTTCCTAGTACTAATAACATCTTTGGTATGGGGTAAACTTCCGTCTTCCGATTTTCAAGTATATATAAACAAAATAGTTGCAGAAAAAGATGCCTCTGTTTGGAATAGCGGAATGCAAAAAGGTGATAGAATTATTAATATTAACGGCTCAGATATAAAATCAAGTTATGCATTGACTTTATTTGCTCAAAATAGTAAACCTTATGATGGAAAAGTCGATTATGATTTTGTTAAAACTAATTTAGACAAGTTGAAAAAACTTAATCCTAAACTTAGTGAAAATGAAAGTATAAAAAATCTTACAGTTGTTGCGCTACCTGATATTAAATCTGAACCGCAATTAAAGATTGATGATGATTTACTTAGAGGGTATAAATTATATAGAGATTCTCAAAATTCATTAACTGAAAATCAAATAAAACTTAGAAATTCTTTAAAAGGTAAAACAACTTATGTTGCTGATGGAACAACAACATTAAAAGATGTTGCTTATGCAATATCAGATAGTTTAAGGCCCTTAGATGTCACTGTTTTGCGTAAAGGGAAAACGGTTCAACTAAAAACATTTTATCCGAACGAAAAAGGTTTGATTGGAGTTTCATTGGAAGCTCGTCAAGTTACAACTCCGACAAAAGGTATTGGTGCTGCAATAACAGGAAGCTTTAGGTATTTGTGGGAGCAAACTTATATTTTGGTTTATGGGTTGTGGCAATTGTTCACGGGCAAAATTCCAATGAAAGATTTACATGGTATTGTTGTAATTACGAAAATTGGAGGAGATGTTATTTCAAATAATGGATTTTTCTCTGGTTTGTTGTTAACTGCAATGATATCAATGGATTTGGCTTTGGTTAACTTTTTGCCGATTCCGGCACTTGATGGTGGACATTTTATGTTCTTGTTGATTGAAAAATTAAGAGGGAAACCTATTGATGAAGAAACTTTAAATAAAGTAAGTTCATTCTTCTTTCTCCTTTTGATAATTTTCATGGTGCTAGTTGTCTTTAATGATGTTTATGCTCTTGTAAGGCACAAAATATAGAATAAAATTTGGTTGTAAATAAAAATAAAAAGGAGAAAACTACAAAATGTTAGAATTTATTCACTCACATGGAATGATTATTTCCGGAGCGATTCTTTTAATTGCTTACATTTTCATTGCAAGTGAAAAAATCCAAAAATCCGTAGTTGCATTGGTTGGAGCTTCTTTAACAATGTTACTAGGATTAATCCCTCTTTCATTAAATTTGGAACATAATGTAAAAGGGGTTTTTGAATATGTTGACTTTGAAGTAATCTTTTTACTTATCAGTATGATGATTATTGTAAATATTGCAAGTCGAAGTGGTGTATTCAAGTGGTTGGCGATTAATTTGTTAAAACTGACTAAAGGACACCCAAAAACTGTTTTATTTGCACTTGCAGCATTTACCGCAATTGCATCTGCATTTTTGGATAACGTTACAACTGTTGTTTTAATGATGCCTATAACTTTTGTTATAGCAAAAGAGTTTGAAACTGACCCTGTTCCATTCTTGATTACAGAAGTTTTAGCATCTAATATTGGTGGTACTGCAACATTGATTGGCGACCCTCCAAATATTATCATTGGTACAAGAGCGGGTTTGAGTTTTATGAATTTCGTTCAAGAACTTACTCCAATTGTATTTTTGATTTTTATGGTTGCAGTTTGTGTTTTGATTTTGTTATTTAGAAAAGGTTTAAAAGCGACACCTGAAAAAATGGAACATGTTGCAAATCTTGATAATTCAAAAACTATTACCAATAAAAACTTGATGATTAGATCTGTTATTACATTAGGTTTAGTTATTTTAGGTTTCGTAACTCATGATATTACTCATATTTCAGCTTATGTATTTGCTGTTTCTGGTGCATCATTCTTATTGTTATTTGAAAAACCTAAAGAAATTTATCGTGATGTTGAATGGCTTACAATTTTCTTCTTCATTGGTTTGTTTATTATTATTGGTGGCTTTGAGGCAAATGGTGGTATTAAATTCTTAGCAGACCAGTTGATTGTGTTGACTCATGGTAGTCTTGAATTAGCAACAATGATTATTCTTTGGGCTTCTGGTATATTGTCTGGTATTATTGATAATATTCCATATACTGCAACAATGGCACCATTAATTTCAGAACTTATCAACCCTGCAAATCCTAATGCAATGACTGGCGCAACCCATGCTCTTTGGTGGGCATTGTCTTTGGGAGCTTGTCTAGGTGGAAACTTAACAATCATTGGCGCTGCTGCAAATGTTTTAGTTAGTGAAACTTCAGCATCTCACGGACATAAAATTTCATTCTTACGCTTTATGAAGTATGGAGCTTTAATTACGTTTATATCATTGGTATTGAGTTCATTCTATTTATACTTTAGATATTTGCGATAAATTGTTATAAATAAGAAACAGACCTTGAGATTTATCTCAAGGTCTGTTCTTTGGTGATGAATTAAACTATGGACTTTTAAATTGTAAAAAGGAATTCATTATTTATTCATTACAACCAAAAGCGATAGTAACGTGTTCCCTAGGATTAACTGCGGATATTTTGTATCCACGAGGATCAACAAGGTAAGCAAATTCATCACCTGTTGTTTGGAACAATCCCATTGTGCCGGATAAAGCTGTTCTTGTTACATCAACTGGAGCTTTAACTGTTTCGAATAAACCATCACCTAAACTACGAGCTGCGGCACCGAATTGACCTTGGAAAGCATGTCCTAACATATAACCTGCATCGTTAGTTACATTTTCTGCTGCGTTACCAACCGTTGTTAAGATACCGCCTGCAGTTCTACCAACAACACCAACAAGTGAACCTGCCCATGTGAATGGCATTTCAACAAATCTTGCAACTGGGTTAACATTTTTTGATTTGTTAATTTGAGCTTGAAGAATTTGTTTTGGTAATTTAGTTTTACAATCACCATTTTTAATTTCTGTGAATGCAAGTTTTAAAGCACCTTTTTCACAACCTGAAGGTCTTATAACTTCTACGACTTGGCCTGTAACGGTTGAACCGCAAGGGTAAGTTACACCATTGATTGTGATATCTTCAAGTGTATTAGCTCTGAAGTATTGTCCAACGTGTGAAGATTTAGCTGTCAATTGGTCTATCATTGATAATTTCAATGTAGGAATTTTTACGATTTCTTCGTGTTCAATCAACGCATTTTTATCTACAGGACACGCAGGACAAATTGAAGTTGCTGTTTTAGGATTTGTGTCATATCCTAATGCTACACGTACAGTTTGCATCATTGATGCGATATCCGCACGAGAAGCATCTTTGTTTGGCATAATCATGTTTGGATTAGGTGAATCTTTCAATGCTCCACTATCAAGTGATTTAGCCACTGGAATTCTTGCCCATTCTGGAACTTTATTACCGTCAGTGTATCTGCTTAAAATTTCATCAGCTTTGCATCTGTCAATATCACATGTCATACCTTTTGCAATTGATGTTAAGGCTTCAACACGAGTTACAGGTGCTTGAGGTCTGAATGTTTTGTTTGGGTAACCTTTTAACAGATCTTCACCAACAGCTTTTGCAATTGCGGCATTAGCCCAGTTGTGGTTTGGAACATCTTTGAATAATGCTTGGTTTTGCATATCACAATTTAAGTTGAAACCTTTAACTAGCATTGTTGCAAATTCTGCACGAGAGATATTTTTATTTGGTTTGAAATATCCGTCTGGATAACCTACAACAACATCATTTATTGCAAGTTTATCAATATCACATGCTGCCCAATATCCGTTTGGAACATCAGGGAATTGGCAGCCACCTAAGTTTGCAGCTCCGCCTGTAATATTTTGAATTTGTTGTGGAATTTCGTAAGGTATAAGTGTTTTCTTAACCGCATTTATTGAATTGGCAGACTGAATATCTATTGGACAAGAATTTCCGTCCATTTTTCTTTCATTTCTGTCTATTGTAATACCGTTATATTTGTTAGGGCATTCGTTCAAGCATGGCATTTGAGTTGCAGCGCCTGTCATTTGACCGTCAGTTGCTACTGTTGCACCTGAGATGTTTGAAGACATTCTGCTTGATGGACAGCCCTTTAATGCTTTTTCTGTTGAAAATATCGAATTCGCAGGTTCTCCGACATAGTTATTTGTTCCGTAAATTGCTTGTGGATAACCATAAACCTGTTTCATTTCTGCTTTGTCAGGTTTACCTGTTTGTGGACATAATGCTGTTGATGGAACAGCTGGTTTGTCACAGCTTATTTCATCTGGACAGCCACAATCCGGTTTTTTCTTTTCAGGGCATGGCTCTTGTTTCTTGATTGGGCAAGGTTCTTTTTTCTTGCAACCACAATCAGGAATTGCTTTTTTACATTTTGGGCAAGTCGCTTGCTGATTTTCTACTGGACAAGCCGGCCCTGTTACAACAGGCAATGCTTCTTCAGGAGCTTTGGTGTTGCATGGGCAAGCTGCCATTGCAGAAGTCAAGGAACACGTTGCTATTCCAACGGCAATCGCAGCTGCCACAGTTAGTTTTTTAATTGACATTTTTACCTCCTTGTTTGTGTGAGTTTTGTTTAAAATAAACAAAAGTTTTATTTAAAAAACAAACTTATACCAAATTATGTACTTTTAGGAGGTTTTAAAACATTAGCTTAATTTCTTATCAACGTGGGTAGTATTTAAAACTACTAGCTTTGTAACAATTTGTTTATAATTGGCAATATTTTTCCTTTTTATGTTTTATTATATATGTGTGAAGTTTTAAATCGGATAGGTGTGTAAATATGTATAGCAAAGAATTTATGAAGTTTTTATATGGTTATCAAAAAGACGAATTCAAGCCGGTAGAACCTAAATGTAAGGAAATCCGTTTTAAGAATCCACGTTCTGGTAAATTAGCTGAAATTTTATTAACTGTTAAAAAATAGTTTTTTATAAGCTGAAATTTAGTAAATCTATTAATTTAGAATCAAGAGCCTCTGATATTCTAACAAGAGTTGAATATTTGGGGTCTATTGTTCCGCATTCTATTCTGCTGATTGTGCGGGTTGTCAAACCTGTTTTTAATGATAAATCAAGTTGAGAAAGCCCTTTTTTGCTTCGTAGGTATTTAATTTTATATCCCAATTTCAAGAAATCTTCTTTATTCATTTCCTAATCATATATTATTGACAATATTTGTGCGATATACTATACTTTCTTTATTGGACATAAAGTATATGAAAAGGTAGAATAGTATTATGGATAAAATGAGAAGTAAGTGTGAAAAATTTTACTTAAAACCCAAAAGTGTAATCTCAAATATGGGAGAACCCTTACCCCAACCCTCTCCCTTTAAAAAGGGCGAGGGGGAAGATTATATTACAATCCAGCCAATAGTAATCAACGATAGTACAAATTGTAAAAAGGAGAAGAAATATCTTATGGACTTAAAAAATAGTTTCCTCGCCACTAGTGGGAGAGGGTTAGGGAGCAAAAAGAAAGTTGCATTTACACTTGCGGAAGTTTTAATCACTCTTGGTATAATTGGTATTGTTGCTGCAATGACAATTCCTACTTTGATTGCAAAAGTTCAAAAACAACAAATTGAATCTCAAATTCGAGAAAATTATTCAAGCATTGTTCAAGCAATGAAAATGGCTGAAAATGATGATGTCGGAGCAATTAATAATTTAGGTGTAAATCTATCAAGCAATAAAACATGGTTTGAAACATTTTTAGCTCCATATATGAAATTTGAACAAGTTTGCTATTCAACAGGTGGTTGTTGGCATAAATATGGTGTTGTTAAAACATTAAAAGGTTCTGCTCCAACTTATGAAACTAAAGTTGGAGAATCAGATAGTTTAATCGGTTATAAGGGTGTTTCATTAACCTTTAGAACTGCAAAAGGGGCTTATTTTGATATTGATACTTCTGTTGCGAGTTCAACCAAAACTTTATTTGGAGTTGATGCTTCAGGTAATACTATTCAATTCTATTTTGATGTAAATGGTGATAGAAAACCAAATGTGATTGGGAAAGATATTTATATTTTGGTTTATGATTCTGATAAGGGATTGGTTCCTGCAGGTTCAGACAGGTCAAAAGAAGAAGTTAAAGCAAACTGCGAAATGGGTAATGGTTATTGGTGTTTGGAGTACGTGAAAGACAACGGTTGGAAAATTCCTGATTCTGTATGGAAAAGGTCAAAATAATTTATTCAAAATTTTTAGCAAAAAAAAGAGCCTTTAAAAGAAAAGGCTCTTGGAATGTAAATTTTGTACCATTCCTCGTAATAGTGAAGTGTGAAGTGTGTGCTTAAGTCTTTTGTGATTCCTCAATAAGCACATCCTCGTGTTTACATATATATAAAGTATTTTCTGTATATAAAATTGCTATATTGTTTAAATCTTTTGTAATATTACTTAATAAATTTTCTTTTGAATAAATACAAGAAATGGCGACTGCGAATTTTCGCAGTCGCCATTTCAAAAAAATATATTAAATAAATTAATTATCTAATTGTTTTTTCCTATTTTCTTCTTCTTTGACATATTTGCAAAGTTCTTCTAGTCTTTTGTCTTCCATTGCATTCATCAGGTCTTGAATATCAGTGAATTTTTTTAGAGCAAAACCAGTTTCGGCAAGTAAAACGCAGTCGTTACAAAGTCTGTAATCTCCATATTGAATTGAACCTGCAAGACATTTATTCTTCCCGCAGCAGTCACAGTCAAAGAATTCGTTTTCCAAATCCGGATTTTCTTCCAAATCATCAATAACCATTTGATTGGCAACTTGTTGCATTTCTTCAATTATTTCTTCGTTTGTTTTTTCCATTATTAAGCCTTTCAAATAAATTATTTAATCAAGTCTTTCATTTCTTTAACAGCTTGTTCAAGACCTACGAATACGGAACGTGCAATAATACTATGTCCAATGTTAAGCTCATACAAATCTTCGATTTGCTTCATTCTATAAACATTTTCGTAGTTCAATCCATGACCTGCATTAACTTTAAGTCCAAGTGCATGAGCAAGTCTAGAAGCTTCTCTTAGCTTTTCAAATTCCTCGGTTTCGTTCGGTGTGCCAAAAGCCATTGAGTATTGACCGGTATGAAGTTCAATGAATTGAGCTCCTGTTTTTGCCGCTGCATAAACTTGTTCTTTTGATGGGTCAATAAACAAACTTACCAATATTCCGGCATCAAGTAATGGTTGAACAAATTCTGTAATTCGGTTTAAACGACTTGCAACGTCAAGTCCGCCTTCTGTTGTAACTTCTTGTCTTTTTTCCGGAACAAGGCATACAGAATGAGGTTTAACACTAAGTGCAATTTTTTGCATTTCATCTGTTACAGCCATTTCAAGATTTAGATTTGTTTTAAGAATTTTTTTTAGCGTTTTAACATCTTGGTCTTTGATGTGTCTTCTATCTTCTCTCAAGTGAGTTGTGATTGAAGTCGCTCCGCTTTTTTCACAAATTTCTGCTGCTTGAATTGGATCTGGATCAACTCCTCCTCTTGCATTTCTTAATGTTGCAACGTGATCTATATTTACACCTAAAAGCATTTTTATTCCTTTCTAAAATTTCATTTTACTAATTTTTAATAAAGCCGTGTATGACGGTAAAATAGTAATTCGTTCCTCTATATTATCAGATTTTGCAGCTAATGCAATAGCTGATTTTATGTCTTCTTCTACAATAATTTTTTCTTGCGGGATTCCTGCATATTTTAATCTCGTAGCCATATCTTTTGCTCTAATTCCAGATGTAATTACGAGTTTTTGAGCATTTTTCAGTTGTTCAAAATCACTATCCCAAAGCCAAGAAATATCTCTGCCATCTGCATAATTATCATTAATCGCAATTACTATGTTTGATGATAAATCAACTGTTTTAAGAACTTCACTTGCCCCTGTTGGATTTTTGATTAGTTGAATGAGTGTTTTATGTCCATTAATGATTCTTCTTTCTGCTCTTCCAAAAATTGATTTATAAGTTGAAACAGCCTCTTTTATTGTCTGGTAATCTATTCCGTTTTCCATTGCACACGCAATTGCTCCAAGTGCATTGTAGGCATTATATAATCCTACTAAATTGATTTTAAATTCAAAGTCTTTGTCATAATGTTTTATTTTTAATTCTGAATAATCAGAATATATTTTTACATAACCTTTGTAGTTTGGTTCAGGTCGTTTAAATCCGCATTCTGAACAATAATAATGCCCCTCTTGTGCAAAAAATTGCTTGCTATATTGAAGTGGTTTGCCACAAATACAATTAAATACTTCTGTTGGAGCATTTGATGTTGCATTATGAATTTCTGAACAAAATTCGACTTCCTCAAATCCATAATAAATTGCATCTTTCCCTTTGCCGAAATTTGTAACTAATGGGTCATCGGCATTTAATATTAGTTTCAAATCTTTATTTTTATCAATTGCATTTTGGATAAAACTTGCAGTTGTTGAAAGTTCGCCATATCTATCTAGTTGATCTCTAAATAAGTTTGTTACTAAAAGATAATCCGCTTTAAAATAATCATATAACTTTGTTAAATATGCTTCGTCTGATTCAATTACTGCATAGTCAAATCTTTTGAATGGTTTGACATTTAGTGCAAATACATTTGCAATGCCTGTAAGCATATTTGCGCCTTTTACGTTATGAATTATTGAATTTTGATTTTCTTCAAAAATATGAGCAACAAGTCCGGAAGTTGTTGTTTTTCCGTTTGTTCCTGAAATTGTTATTGCATTATTTTTAATATATTTTCTGCAATGAGCCAAAAAATCTGGACAAATTTTTAATGTCATCATTCCGACAAAAGATGTTCCAGAAGAGCGATGTAACAATTTAATCGCTAAATATGTTAATCTCGCAAGTACTAATGCTGTATAAAATCTCACTCTGTTCATAAAATAGTCCTTTAGACGTATTCAAAAAAATATTACGATAATATATTATAATTTTAATATAATACAAAAGTAAGAAAAGTTGAAAGATGCTAACTATATTTTTTACAATAATTTTTATAGCTGAACTAATCATTGCAGGGTGGATAATTTCTGCTATTCTAAAGGCTGATAAATGCGTATGCGAAGTTAATCAAAAGGTCTTAGATTTTCAACCTGTATTGAAAAAACAAATTAATCAATTTCAAATTGCTGTAAATACTGTTTTGTTGGGGGTTGATTATTTTGCAGCTTTTGTTACGAAGAAAAAAGAAGAATGCATAAGTGTTTGTTCAAAGAACATTATTACAACTGTGTTTTATCTATTTTTAAACACTGGTGGCAAACGAGTTTTTGCATTTGCGGATCTTTTAATTTCTTTGATTAAATTTATAAAGAAACATTAGTTTAGTTTTTTATAAAAATCTTTTAATTACAAATATAGAGTGCTTTCTGCTTATTATTTTTTATTTCTTCTTGAAATCCATGAAAAAATATGTTACAATTATGAAGAAATTTGAAATAAGAGGTTTACAACTATGAGTAAAAACAAAGCATTTATGTTTTCAATGGGCTTGATTGCCGGTGTTGTCGGCGGTATCGTTGCCGGTGTTCTTTATGCTCCAAAATCTGGAGAAGAATCAAGAAAAGAACTAAAAGAAGCAGCTTGTGATTTATACGAAAAACACGCTCCACAAATTGCGGAAGCTAAAAAGCAAGCTCTAGAGTCTGTTGATTTGATGAAATACAAATTAGAAAGACAATTCAGAAAATTGAACAATTCCGTAAAATCTAAAAAAATGCAAAAAGCAAAGGAATTGGAAGATATTGAATCTAACAACAGTGACAACGAATTTGATTATTAGTAAGCAGTAAAGGAATAACAAGATAATGAGTGTTGAAGTATCTCAAGTAATCCTAAATCATGGACTAACATTCCTAGCTGTTGCTACAGGAATCGTTGTAATGGTTGTTGCAGGATTTTTAGTTAAGCTATTGATTGATTTATCAACTTTAGCAAAAAATGTTAATGAAACATCTATTCTTTTGAATACAGAATTAAAACCGACATTGAAAGAATTAAATGAAACAATGCATTCAATTAATTCTTTAATTCAAAGCACTGATGAGGGTGTTGGAAATGTGAAATTGGGTCTTGAAAATGCGTTGGCAAAGACAAAAATATTTTCAGAAAACATTTTCGGCGGATTTTTGAAAGGTTTTATGACGGTTTATTCATTGTTCAGAAAGAAATAATAAACATTTAGGTGATTAAATCATCTAAGACCGGATTTATAATATGAATGATTAACAAAAGGAGAATTTAATATGTCAGTATCAAGATTTTTAGCAGGTTTTGTTGTTGGTGGTGCTATTGGTGCCGTTGCAGGTATTTTATTAGCTCCAAAATCAGGTGAAGAAACAAGAAAACTTTTATCTGATTCCGCTCAAGACATTGCAAGAAGAGCAGATGAAACTGCAAAACAAATTCAATCAAAAGCCGATGATGCAGTTTCTGATTTGCAAAAAAAAGGTGAAGAAATTAAAGAAAAATTGCAAGATTTAATCAGCAAACAAAAAGAATCAAAAGCTGAAAAAACTGAAGAATAATTTCTATAACTTTTTAATTAAATTTAAGGCATGAAAAGATCACTTGTAAAAGTGGTCTTTTTTGCGCCTAATCCTTATATAGTATATATTATCCTCAACACTTGAAAAATTTTTACTAAGGGTTAAAATTGATATATAAAAATAAAACTTAAATAGGAATGTAATATATATGATTAAAAGTGAATATTTGGAAAGGGCGAAAGAATTTGTAACTTCGTCTAAGGTTGTAAAGTTTTTGTATTTAATAAGCTTTACTTTTTTGATTACAGCGATTGTTGCATCTCAAAACTTCTTTTTCCAAACTATTATTGAGAATGGTATCAGCAAAAAAGATATTATCGCCCAAAAAACTTTGACCGTTGAAGATGTGAAACGTACTGAACAACACAAAAGAGAAGTTGCTCAGAAAGTTGAACCTATTTTAGTTCCTGCAGAAGACGATTTTATCAAGACAAACCTTGAAACTATTGAAAATGCCGTTATTCAAATTAGAAAAAAAGACACTTCAAAGCAAGAAAAAATTTCAGAACTAAATGTGTTGTTTGATTTGTCTGACAATCCTAAAAAAGATTTTATCATTGACTTTTTATTAAATGTTGATGATGCTTCACTTAGAGAAGCTTTTGATAAAGCATCTTTGTCTTTGGTAAATATTTTGCAAGTCGGAATTACTGAAAAAGACTATGAAAAAGATAATATTAAAACACTTATACAAAACAATTTAGTAACCAATGTATCTAAACGTCAAATTTCAGTTATCACTGCATTGTTAGAACAAGTTATTGTTCCAAACTTAGTTGTTGATGATGCAGCAACTGAAATTGCAAAGATGAACGCTCAAGATGCGGTTAAACCTTATAAAGTTACTTTCCAAAAAGGTGAAAAAATTGTATTTGAGGGTGAACCTGTTACAAGGCTAAAACGTGATGCTTTACGTGAAGCCGGTTATAATGTTTATGAACTTAATTGGCAAGGAATTTTGTCAATTTATATATTAGTTCTTTTGGTAACTATAATATATTTGGCTTATTTGAAATTCTTTGAAAAACAGTTGCTTGAACCGAGGTATTTATCTCTTTCAAGTATGTTAGTTGTTGTAACCTGTTTAATTGCGGTTTTATTGCCTACCGGTTTTTCTCCGTACATATTGCCAATTCCTGCGGTCATAATCATTGCTGCGATATTTTTAAGTCCAAGAGTTGCATTTTTGTTATCCTCTTTAATTTTAACAATTTTAACTGTGGGTATGCAGTATGATTCACAATTTTTAATTATATTCACAATTCTTTCTTTGATTGGTATGATTACTGTTTCAAAGATTCGCTATACAAGACGTTTTGATTTAATCAAAGTCGGTTTTAATCTTAGTGTTGCCGGTTTATTGATTATGTTGAGTTTGTATTTTATTGATAAATGTTTGATTGATGTAAGTAATGCATTGATTTTGCGCAATTGTATTTTTATATTTGTAAATGGTTTGTTCAGTTCAATTGTTGCTCTTGGTGTTTCTCCATTATTAGAAAGTACTTTCCATATTATAACTCCTTATGGACTTGCGGAATTGGGTGATCATAACCAACCATTGTTGAAAAGACTTCAAATTGAAGCTCCGGGAACTTATCACCATAGTTTGATGGTTTCAACTTTGTGTGAAGCTGCTGCAGAAGCTATTGGTGCAAACCCTATTTTGGCAAGAGTTGGTGCTTTTTACCACGATATTGGAAAATTAAAAAGGCCTTTGTTCTTTGTTGAAAACCAATCTTATTTTAGTATTGAAAATCCGCACAATTCATTGAACCCGAGATTGAGTAAGATGGTTATTACTGCTCACCCTAAAGATGGTGTAGAATTGGCTAAAGAATACGGATTGCCAAGTATTATCAATGACTTTATTCTTCAACACCATGGTGAGGGTTTGGCTAAATACTTCTATAATCAAGCTGTTCAGGAAGAGGGAATTGAAAATGTTAAAGAAGAACAATTCCGCTACACTGGTCCAAAGCCTAATAGCAAAGAAACTGCAATTTTGATGTTGGCAGATGCTGTGGAATCTGCGGTTCGAGCTATGAAAGGTGCAACAACAGAAGAAATTGAAAATATTATTGATAAAATTATTGTTGAAAGATTAAATGATGGTCAGCTTGCTGATAGTCCGTTAACCTTAAAAGATATCAAAATTATTGCTGCCACGTTCAGTAGAATTTTGAGAGGTATGCAACACAACAGAATCAAATATCAGGAAAATATTGCAGAAGAATTCGCAAAAAATAAAATTGAAATTCCGCACAAAGCACTTGATGAAGATTTGGAAAAGAAAATAAAAGCTCTTGAAGAATCTAAAAAGCCAAAAGCTGAAACTAAACCGGAAGGCAATAACAAAAATGATTTGAATAAGGATAATGATAAAAAGGGCTTATGATAAATTTTAATTTATATGTAGAAAATGAATATAATGATTGGAAACCTGATGTTGATGAGATAGTTGAAAAAGTGAAAGCTATTTTCAATTATTATATGGCTTGTTCTGAAATTGCAGACTATTGTTGCTTAAAGGGTTATGATTATGAAACAGTTGCATTTGATTTTTTGTTTTGTGATTCTCAAAAGACACATGTAATAAATAGAGATTATCGCAATAAGGATTATCCTGCTGATATCATTACGTTTGCGGTTTTTGCTGATTCTCCAGATGATGAAAAGTTCGTTTTAGATATGGAAATTAATTTAGGAGAAGTTATAATAGCATTAGATAAGATAATAGAAGAAGCTCAAAAGAAAGAAATTTCCAAAGATGCTGAATTGTTATTTTTAATCAGTCACGGAATTCTTCATCTGTTAGGTTTTGATCATCAAACTCAAGAAGAATTCGATTTCGTTGTAACGCACCAAAAAGAAGCTCTAAAAAGTATAGGTATAATTTATGACAAAATATAAGACTCAAAGTTTTTCAAATACATTTAGGAATGCAAGAAAGGGTATGAGGTTGACCCTAAAAAGTGAACGCAATATTAGAATTCACTTGTTTGCGGCAACATTAGTTTTGATTACAGCTTTCTGCTTGCATTTTTCAATTGTAAAATTTTGCATTTTGTTGATGTTAATCGCCATGGTTATATCTGCGGAGATGTTCAATTCTGCAATTGAATTTTCTCTAGATGCAATTTTTCACAACAGGTTTTCAAGAATGGTTGGAATGGCAAAAGACATAGCAGCCGGAGCTGTAATGGTTGTTACTATAATTGCCGTTATGGCAGGAGTATTGCTTTTTGCACCTCCGATTATTGGTTTGATTGTTGACTAAAATTATTAGATAGATGTTTTTTAATGGAAAAGACCTTACTAATTAGCAAGGTCTTTTTAGCTTTTACCGAATAAAGTAAGCTTGTTATTAAAATCTAGTTATTACTCAAAACTAAACGGAAAGTAGCTAAATTTTTAATAGATAGCATTGCATGTTTGTTATGCTGTTCTTCTGAGATATTAAAAATTCTGATAATCCTTTGAATTTCTGCCAAATCTTGATATGAGTTGATTTTGTAAACATTATTAATTGGATCTGACACTACTGACATTAAGGTATTTAATTCTTGTTCTTTCATTATATTGATTATCCTCTTTCCTTTATACTCTTATATAAAGTATTTTTTTTTCAGAGAATTGCCTTTTTTGAATTATTCGTGTTAACAAAGCTTAATAATTCTCAAGAATTAGTTCTAGTAAGGTGTTTAGTGAAAGGTGAATGGTTTATTAAAGTTTATATGTCTATAAGTGTTTATTTTGCAAAGCCAGTATAAAAACGGGTCAAAGAAGTTTATTCTTTGACCCGTCTAAAAATTATTTAAAATATTTTATTTGTTAAAAAAGTCCATTGGTGGTTGTTGCGGGAATAGTGGTTTTGACATTAAGAATCCTGGGGTGCCTAATCCTGCAAATGGTGGACGTGGTGGGTGATTTTGTTCAAATCTTGCACGACCCTCTGCTTTCATTTTTTCTAATTCCGCTTTTTGTTTTTTATTCAAAATGCTTTCAAATTCCTGAGAGTTTTTCTTTCTGATTTCTTGAGCTTGTTTTTCAAGTTCTTTGATTTCAGAATTTATTTGGTCAATTCTTTCTTTTTGAGCTCTTTCAGTCATTTTTGTTAATTTTATTGTTTCAATTTCTTGACGTTTAACTTCAATTTTCATCATTATCGGGCGCATTTCTTCTCTGCCTTTTTGGTGGATAGCTTTAGCTTTAGCTTTTTGTTTATCTGTCAAGTTTAATCGTTGTTCAAATTGTTTCCTCATCTGTTCTTTAGATGGGTGTTGAACCATCATTGAATTTGGCGGAGTTGTGTCGGGTACTGCAAATGATGCGGTGTTTCCTGCCATAATTAAAACTGTTGCACATATCAATAACGGAATTACTTTTTTCATTTTATCTTTCCCTCATATTTACTTACATTAAATCTTCTAATATTAAAGCTAATTCTTTTTTTGCGTTATAAAGTCTTGATTTTACGGTTCCTATCGGACATTTAAGCTTTTTTGCACAGTCTTCGTAGGAATAACCATTGATTTCGCAAAGCATAATTACCTCTTTGAATTTTGGTTTTAATTGATTTATAGCATTAACAATTCTTTTTTGTCTTTCTAAGCTAACTACATTGGATTCCGGTGTGGACTTTTTGTCTTTTATATTTGACATAACAAGATCATCTGATGTAGAAGTTGAAAACATTTTTCTATAAGATGATTTCAAGTAATCAAGTGATGTATTTTTCGTGATTGTTGAAATCCAACTTTTTACAGAACCTTTTTCTTTGTATTTGTCGGAATTCTTCCAAATTTTAACATACACTTCTTGTTCCAAATCTTCATTATCTTCTTTGGTTATAAGACGTATAATATTTTTAATATTTTGTTTGTTTGATTCGATTACTTTGTTAAAATCCATCTATTATTCTACCGAAATTAGCCCATAAGAATCTACGGGAAGTCCTAAGTCTTCAGAACTTAACGTTGTTCCATATTTAAGAGTATCTGAGACATCTGTGTTGAAATTTATTACACCCAAAGTAGTGCTGCTAACCATTAACATAAAAAGTGCGCAAGCAACTTTTACTTTTGCTAAGTTTTTACGTTTTTCTCTGTAATATGGTTTTACTTCTTTCAAAAGATTGGAAACTTTTTGCATTGTTTCGTGTTCCTTTTGACAATCAGGACAGTTTGCAATGTGTTCATTTAATTCTTCTTCACTTCTGAATGTAAAGAGTGCTTCATATTTCGTACATTTTTTATCCATAATATTAACCTCTATACTCTTATAACGATTTTAATCTAAAAAAGTTCATTTTTCAAAATTATTTTTAGAGGCTTCGTAAAAATATGTATCAAATTCTTGCACAAACTTTTTTTTGATAGTAAAATGATAAATATATAAGGGGAGAATTTATGGAATTTTTCAGAAAACATCAAAAGCTAATTATCGGTATTATAGCGTTTACTTTTATTGCTTGGACTGTTGGATTTATGATGTTGCCTTTGATTGTAAAATAATATAAAAATGAGAAGAAATAACTTTTTAAAAAATATATTTATATGCTGGATAATGTTTGGAACTCTTGGCTTTAGTGGAGTTCTATCTTCTGTTGTCGCAGCTCCGACATTAAGACAAAAATTAAAGCAAACAAACAACAAAAGATATTATATTCAGCAAAAAAAACATCAAACAGATTTAAAACTTAAAAATGAACGTAATAAGTTGAGCAACAATCAACAAAAACTTGAACAAGCGCATCAAGAACTTGAGACAACAACGGCTAGATATAATTCATTGATAACAAATTTAAATTCAATGGAAAGCCAACTTAACAGTGCAATTATAGAGTTTAGAAGTATTGATGCTGCAATGAAATCTCGTATTCGTCAGGTTTATAAACATCAAAGAACAGGTATGTTTGAACTTATTATGTCAGCACGAGATGTAAACTCTTTGATGGATACATTCTATTTTGAAAAAATTGTTATTAAAGATGACTATAAAAGAATGCAGGCTGTAAAGGCTAAAGCAAATGAAATTGCGAGATTAAAAGCTCAAGTTGAAAGCCAAAGACGTATGGTTGAAGCTTCAATAAGAGATATTAAAAACCAAAGAGCTACAATTCAAAGTTCAATCGCAGAAAACAAAAATATGATTGAACGTTTGCAAAAAGATAAAAGTTATTATGAAAGAACGGAAAGAGAATTAGCAAGACAATCTGCAAGTATTCAAAGTATGATTGAACAAATGACAAGGAGAGCTTCTCATTCTAGTTCGACACCGGTTCATGTTTCGTCTACCGGATTTATATATCCGATACGTGGACCAATCACATCTCCATTCGGATATAGAACTCACCCAATATTCAAGAGTAGAATTTTCCACTCAGGTATTGATATCGCAGGTCCTAATGGTGGTGCAATACATGCGTCAAATGACGGACGTGTAATTTATGCCGGTTGGTATGGTGGTTATGGTAAAGTCGTAATCTTAGACCACGGTGTAATTAATGGAAGACCGATTACAACTTTGTATGGTCACATGTCAGCAATCAATGTTAGCAGTGGACAAAACGTGAAAAAAGGTCAAACTGTCGGACGTGAAGGTTCAACAGGTTATAGTACAGGTCCTCACTGTCACTTTGAGGTCAGAGTTAATGGTAAACCGACTAATCCGTTGGGTTATATTTAAGGATAAGGACATTAAAATTGAAAAGATATTTAATCGCAGCACTTTTAATATTCACATTTTCCAATCCATCTTTTGCAGATGAGTTGGAAAATTCTCCTGTAATGAATGTAACTAATCCGGTTTTCCGTTCATCATTGACTGATTTAATTCCTGATAACGACAATAGTTATTCTGGTTATGATTACAATTTTCAAGGTGCAGGCGGGGGAACTCGAACTTATAGAGAAATCAATCCTGATAATATGCCATTTTTTAAACAGATGAGATTGCGTATTACAAACAAGTTATGTGGTTCTGGAGATGCAGAAGAGTCTGTTGAAAATTCTGAAAATGAAAATGCTACAGAGGTAAAAGATTCTCCATTAAAGAAAGTTAAATTTTGGAAGAAAAAGAATAAAGATGTTTCAGAAAGTCAATCGGATTTAACTTCAGAGGGTGATTTGGCAAATTCAATTCAATCTGAAACTCAAACAGATTTAGATATTTCAGAAGAAACAATGTCATTGACTGGTGGTGTTAATGAACAAGTTACAGAAAAGCAATTGATGTTAGATGCTGAATTTGTGACTTATGATGATGAAACTGGGGATATGGTTGCGACCGGTCGTCCTATCTTGTATTTGCCCCCTCAAAATGTGAAAATTGTCGCAGATAAAATGACTTATAACGAAGATGCCAATGTTTTGAAAGGTATTGGTAACGTAATTGTCTATAAAGATGGAATGCCAACTAAAGGTGATTATCTTGAAGTTGATATGAATGAAGAAACCATGATTATGGACAATATGGAGACCAAAACAGAGTCTATGATTACTGATGCGAAGAAAGCTATTCAAAAAGACGGTTTGATTATTTTAAATGATGGTAATTTCCATTCTGATGAATCTCAAATTTACCGTCTAGCATCAAGAATGGTTGGTCCTCAATTCCAAAATATGATTGTTGATCCTGATGCTCAGGCTTTGATTTTTGGAAATCCGGAAGGAAATGATTTTAAACTTGATATCAAGTCATTGTTTATTGAAGCTAGAAAAAATCATGATGTAATTAAAGCGAAAGAAATTAAAGTTTATCATAAAGATAAATATTTGTTTACTTGGCCTAGTTTGACAGCTTATACAAATAAAGAACGTGATTATTTTGAAGCAAGTTATCCGGAGTTAGGTTCTCGTAGAAAACTTGGTATGTATGTTGGTCCAGGGTTTGTATTTGGTGGACCTGCAGGTTCTGTTATCAAAGTTATTCCGTTCTTAAATTATAAGAGCAAATTCGGATTCGGTGGTGCTTTAAAATATCATAACACTTATAATACAACCGAATTAGGTTATGGTTCAGCTAATGACATTTTCTTCTTAAGAGGTGTTCAAAGACTAGATGATAATGTATTTTTACATTATGCTGTTAATTCATATTTAGATGAATGGTTCTTAGGTTCAAGAATGCCAAAATGGATGGCTGAAGTTTACTATGACAAATCTTTTGTAAATAAAGACTTTTTAGCAAAAGGTATGGATTTGAGATTTCGTCATAGAGCTGGTTTTGGTATGATGCAAGATGATGATAGAAGCTATTATGGTGAGCATATTGATTCTAGCGAAATGACTACAACCAGAACTCGTTATATGGCAGAGTTGGCTCAAAGTTTTTATAACTACAGAAACGAAGAAAAAAGAATTGCATTCAATGTAAGTTTATTGATGCAAGGTTCTGCAGCATTATACGGAACAGGTGATACTCAGTTTATTGGTCGTGTTGGTCCTAGTGCTCACTTGCAATATAAAAATTGGATGCAAGATGTTGGATATTTGATTGCTGGTTATTCTGATGAAACGCCTTTGCCAAGATATGATACATATAGATACGGTCATCAAAGTGTATATTTGACAGAAGCATTAAGACTTAACAAATATTTCTCTATTGGTTGGTCTGGAAATATCAATTTGTCTGATGATGCGCCAAACGGTAAAATGTTCCAAGAAAACCGCTTTATCGTAGCTTTTGGTCCTGATGATTTTAAAATCAGTTTAGGTTATGACTTTGTAAGACAAACTACGTATTTTGGATTTAATGTTGCATTTGATACAAAAGGAACTTCTATCAAATACGGTAAAATGGAGATTAAAAATCCTGAAAAATTAGGAAAAAATGCAAATCCTGAAAAATCAGAGGAAGAACGTAAATTAGCTTTTTCACCTGCTAGTAAAAAGTCAGATGATGTTCAAGCAACGAATAGAAAATCAAAATCAACTGAGAATGAAAAGCCGGCAGTTTTAAAATATGCTGAAGTAATTGATATTGAAGATCCAGATAAAGAAAGTATTCAATAATATGTTTGAAAATAAAAAGAATGAATTAATTGAATATGGTCGTATGGCGGGAGATAAAAATTATACCCCCGGAATTTCTGGTAATCTTTCTGCAAGATGTGGTGATAAGGTTGTAATAACTTCTTCTGGAGTTGCAAATGGTTATTTGACAGAAAAAGATTTTGCTGTTGTTGATTTTGACGGGAATTTAATTGCTGGGAAAAATCCATCAAGTGAGAGAATGCTTCATATTGAATTCTACAAAAAACGTTCGGAAATGAATTATGTAATGCATGTCCATTCTCCATATTTGACAGCATTTGCATCTGCCGGAATCGCATTAGATGATAAAATTTCACCTGAAATAATTTATTGCTTTGGTGAAATTCCATTAGCAGAGTACGCAATCCCTGGCTCAAAAGAACTTGTTGAAAAAACTTCAAAATATTTTGAAAACTATGATGTTGTTCTTATGGCAAATCATGGAGTTATTATTGCCGGAAAAGATATTAAAGATGCTTTTTACAAACTGGATTTATGCGAAAATTATGCAAAAACCGTAATAGGTGCAAAACTTCTTGGAGGTGCTAAAATATTACCAGAGGAAGAAGTTGAAAAGATTTATTCATTAAGACAAAAGTAAAAGAGGAAAATAATAATGACAATTACATTAGAGAATAAACAAGGTTTGATAGCAGGTGATGGAATTTTACCTGTTAGAATGGCTCAGTATGCAAAAGAAAATGGGTTTGAAGTTGTTTGTATTTCTCTATCAAGAGATAATGTAAGAGATTTAAAAAAATATTGTTCAAAAGTTTATAGCTGTCACCCAGGGGAAGTTAATAAAATTGAATCTATCTTGAAAGATGAACAAATTAAGCAATTGACTTTCTTGGGAAAAGTTCATAAAAAAGTTTTGTTGCAACTTCACAAATTTGATAAACGTGCAATTGATTTAATCAAAGATGCCGTAAGATTGAATGATGATCAAGTAATGTTGATGATTGTTCAAGAACTTGCAAAAATTGGAGTTGAAGTTTTAGACCAGACTATTTTTATCAAAAACTTAATGATTCCGGCAGGTGTTCTTGGTAAACATAAACCAACAAAAGAACAAATGGACGATGTTAATTACGGTTTTTGGTTGGCAAAAGAAATGGGTAAAATTGATGTTGGTCAATCTGTTGTAATCAAAGATAAAATGATTATGGCAGTTGAAGCAATTGAGGGTACAGATTCTTGTATCAAACGAGGTGCAAAGCTTGCTAAAAGTGGAGCTGTAATTGTCAAAGTCGCAAAACCAAAGCAAGACAAAAGATTTGATATTCCTGCAATTGGTATGAAAACTCTTAGAACAATGAGATGCAAAAAAGCTTCTTTAATTGCTGTTGAAGCAAATGAAACAATTATCGTTGATCAAGAAAAAGTTATCAAATATGCAGATGAACACAATATTGTAATTATGGCAGTGTAGATGAAGAAAATATTTATTATTACAGGTGAATATTCCGGTGACATTCACGCATCAAAAGTTGTGAAAGAACTAAAAGCGCTAAATTCTGATATTGAAATCGAGGGAATTGGTGGAGAAAATTTAGCTGCAGCAGGTGTTAAATTGTTCGCAAACCAAGATAAAATGTCTGCAGTTGGACTTTCCCCAAAGATTTTGATTGACCATTTCAAACTAGGTAAATCTGTTGTTGAGTATTTGAAAAACGAATATAAACCGGATTTAGTTTTGCTAATTGATTATGGTGCATTTAATTTATCTGTTGCAAAATTTTTGCATGCAGCCGGAATAAAAGTATTTTATTATATTCCACCACAAGTTTGGGCAAGCAGAAAGTACCGTATTAAACTAATCAAAAAGTTTGTGGATAAAGTTCTTTGCATATTCCCGTTTGAAAAACCTTTGTATGCACAATATGGAATTGACACACACTATTGTGGACACCCGCTTGTAGCTCAACTTCCTCCCGCTGCACCAAGAAGAGAATTCTTTCGCTCTCATGGCTTTGATGTGGAAAAAAGACTTGTTTCTGTTTTCCCAGGGTCAAGAACTTTTGAGTTGAAAGAATTGATGGACGTATTCAAAGAAACTGTTACAAGATTGAGAAAAAGACACCCAGATTTGCAATTCTGTATGTCACAAGCTCCAAATATTTCAGATGAAGTTTATAAAAAATATTTAGGTGATTTTGATATAAAAGTTATCAAAGGTGAAAACCAAGCATTGTTGAGTGTTTCAGATGCTTTAATTTTGGCATCTGGCACGGTTGCATTGGAAGCTTGTTTGTACAAAACTCCTATGATTATTGCATATCGAGGACCAAAATTGTTCTATTGGATTTATTTGCTTGTAAGATGTATAAAACGTGTGTCTTTACCTAATATCATTGCAGATAAGTCAATTGTTCCAGAAATTATTCAGGATAAAGTTACTCCATTGAATATAACTTATGAAATTGAAGAATTGCTTTATAATCAAGAAAAAAAAGAAAAGATGATAAATGAACTTGGCAAGGTTCGAGAAATGTTATCGGATAAAAATTCTGCTCTTGAGGTTGCTAAGGTTATTGATTCGGAATTATTTTCTTAATATAACTTAAATGAACTTTAAATCTAGGCAATTTTTGTTTATTCTAGCTTTTTAATATTAGTGTAGGCTAGTGATTTATGATTAATTCAATTCCAACAATTGAAACTAAAACTAATGCATTTGGAGATATAACCAAAAGGAAAGCTCCAAGTGATTTTTGGCTAGCTGAAAATTCTAAAATAAAATCAAAGAAAGATAATAAAATCGTAATCATGACGCCAGAGGAGGCAAGGGCTACAAAGAACATTAAACTTATTGGTTTATCAATTGCAGGTGCAATGCTTTTGACAGCAGCAGGATTGTTCTTCTTTTTAAAAGGTGGTTCAAAAGGATTATCTAGAAATTTCAAAAAATTAAGAAATTTCTTGGAATCCAAAGTTCAGAATGCGAAATTGAACAAATCCGGTAACGATTTGATGACAAAAGCTTATGCATTATTGATTAAAAACTTAGATGGAGCTTTGCAAAAATTTGAAGCGGTGAATAATTTTACGACATTTAAAGATATTCTATTTAAGAAAATAATGTATAGCAATTTCGGCTTGAAAAAATTTGCTTCCAAATCTAATTGGGGTGCTAAGGTTCATTCTGGAGTAACTCGAGTTTTTGAAAAAATCGGACGTCAATCTGTTGTTAATTCTTACAAAAACACTGCAGGCAGAATTACAGAACGCAAGTTGCTATCTGCTCAGATTGAAAAAGATATTTTAGCAAAGAATCCGTATGATATTGTTGAAATAAACGGAGTAAGACGAACAAAAGCTCAATGGTTGATGCAGATTTCTAAAATGAATGATGAACTTTCTAAAAACTACAATCTCCATTTTGGAACTGGTGCTTTGACCGGTAGGTATTTGAAAATCAAAAAAACAACAGAGGGTCTAAATTCTCATTTTGAAAATTTGGGTACTTTTATTTCTAAAAATACTTTGAATTCTTTTGTTTCAGATTCTGTTATTTCTTCTGACAAGTTAAAAATTCAAAATATGGTAAAAGGTTTTAGAAAAAATCTTTCTTATTCAATTTCTGATATGGCAAAAGAATCTGAAGACAAAGTTATGCAAATGACTCAGTCTATAAATTACAAAGATATTGATAAACTTAATATATTGAATTCAATTAGAGGCGGTTTTAAATCCTTAACTAAATCTAAAACTAATAAAAATGATATTACTCAAAAATTATTGGGTGATATTGAAACATTTAATAAACTTGTTAAATCAGATACAACATTGGATAAAAAGAATGCCGATTTGTTATTATCAAGTGCTGAAGAATTGAGAAAATCTTTATCTGAATTTAAACAAGGAAAAGTTGAAGATATTTTATCTCTTTATAAACACTTGCTTTCACCTGATGACTATTATAGAGTTGAAAAATCTTACAAAAATAGTATAAAGTCACTAGATAAATCAATAAATATTGAAACAGAAGAATTTATTTCGAAAGTTAGAGATTTGACGACCGGTAGTGCGCCAACAGATATTTTGACTGTTTTAGGTTCGTTTGCGACTTTGAGTTATCAGTTAGGTAAGTCTGATAATAATGATGAACGAGCTTCAATTTCTTTAAAATATGGAATTCCTGCTCTTGCAGGTATTGGTGTTTCATTGTATTGTAATGCAAAATTATATGCTGGTACAAAATCAATGTTGATGGCAAGTATTTCCGGTTTGATTGTTAACCAAATTGGTTCTTGGGCTGATAAATTGTTGAAAAAACACAAGGCTGCAAAGTTAGGAGTAAATACCCAAAATCTTCAACCTGCGCAGAATTCAAATTCTGATGTTTTAGATTTGACAAAAATTTCTACTAAATCTGCATAATATCCTCTAAAAAATGTATAGATATTTTCTTTTTCCTTGTTAAAATCACAATATAAGGGCGATTGTGCCTGTTTAAATTTACCAACTAGGGGAAGAAAGATAAATATGACATTAACTATTAGAGAAAAACTTGAAAAAAGAGAGTTTGATTATTTAAGTGATATTGCTACAAAATCAGCGAATTCAAAAGGTCGCAAAATAGATGAGCCACAGTCTGATTTGAGAACAGATTTTCAACGTGATAGAGATCGAATTCTTCATTCAAAAGCTTTTAGAAGATTGAAACACAAAACACAAGTTTTTCTATCTCCGTTTGATGACCATTTTAGAACTCGTTTAACACATACTCTTGAAGTTTCACAAATCGGTAGAACAATAGCTAGAGCTTTAGATTTGAATGAAGATTTGGTTGAAGCAATTTCATTAGGACACGATTTAGGGCATACTCCATTTGGTCATTGTGGGGAGGGGGTTTTGAATGAACTTGTCCCTGGGGGATTTCACCACAATATTCAGAGTGTAAGGGTTGTTGAAGTTTTGGAGCACTTGAATTTATGCCGTGAAACGATTGATGGTATTTTAACTCACACTTGGGGGTATAAGCCATTAACTCCAGAGGGCAAAGTAGTTCAACTTGCTGATAAAATCGCTTATATTAACCATGATATTGAAGATTCAATCAGAGCCGGAGTTATTGCAGAGAGTGATTTGCCCAAAGATTGCATTGCATATTTTTCATCTAATCAAAGCAAACGATTAAATAAAATGATTACCGAAGTTGTAAAAAATTCTATCGGTAAATCTGAAATTGCGATGAGTGAAGAAGCTTGGGGGTATACAACAAAACTTCGTGATTGGATGTTTGAGAATGTTTATATAGATTCCCCTGCAAAAATGGAAGAGAAAAAAGCAAGCAGAGTAATTAAAGAATTGTTCTATCTCTATGTTAGTATGCTAAAACCAATGTGTCCGGAAGATAAAATAGTTCGTTTAGTTACAGATTATATTTCCGGTATGACAGATAGATATGCTGTTGAAAGGTTTAAAGAAAACTTCATTCCTGTAGGAATCAAGTGTGGAGCAAAAGAAGATTATTTGTTCAAACTTGCCTTGGCAATTGATAAATAACGAAAAAAGAGTATAATCAAATTTATGGATATTCAATATTTGTCTGAATATTTAGAATATATTGAAGTAGAAAAAGGTTTGGCTCAAAATACAATCGAGGCATATCGTAGAGATTTGTCTGAATTTTTAGATTTCTGTCACGAAAAGGGGGCATCTGACATTCAAAGTATAAAACGTACTCATGTTAACGGTTTTATTCTTGATTTGAGAGAAAAAAATTATACTCCTCGTAGCGTGGTGAGAAAAATTGCATCTTTGCGTGGATTTTTCAAGTGGCTTTGTGCAAATGAATATACCAAAGTTGATCCTACACTCACCCTAGAACAACCGAAACTCCCGAAACGACTTCCTAAGGTTTTGTCTGTCGAAGAGGTTACTGAGATTTTTAATTCTAATTTGACAAAAGAAGAAAGTTTGATTGTCGAACTTTTGTATGATTGCGGACTTCGTGTGTCTGAACTCGTTAACCTCAAACTTAGTGATATTGATACAAATTCAAAATATATAGAGTGTTTTGGTAAAGGTTCAAAAGAACGAATTGTGCCATTTGGTAAAAAAGCCCAATCGGCTTTGAAAAAATATTTGAAAGTTCGTGATATGATTGTTCTTCAATACAATATTACAGATAACAAAAACTTGTTTATTAAATCTGATGGTAAAAATTTAACAAGGCAAGATGTTTATAATTTTATCAGAAAACAAGGTGAAAAAATTCACAAACATATTTCTCCACACACTTTACGTCATAGCTTTGCTACTCATTTACTTGAAAATGGTGCAGATTTGAGGGTTGTACAAGAACTTTTAGGCCATAGTGATGTATCTACAACTCAGTTATACACGCATATCACGAAAAAACGACTTAAAGAAGTGTATTTTGCAATAAACAAAGACTCGTGATAATATCTAAGTATGTTAAGTATATTTGTTTCAGGTTTGAATAAACACACAGGGAAAACGATTGTTACGGCTGGGATTGCCGGAACAATGCAGAGTCTTTCTTATTCAACAAGTGTTTATAAACCTATTGAAACTTCTGGAGTTGAGGCTGATGGGGGAATTTCTTCAACAGATATAGCTGCAGTTAGTAATTTTGATTCAAATATCAAAACGTCAATTTCTTACTTGTTCAAAAGTCCGTCAACTCCACTTGCTGCTGCTTATGAAGCAAATAATACAAAGATTGATATCCAAAAAATTTATAATGATTATCAAACAAATATTCAAATGACAGAGTGTCATATTGTTGAGGGTGCAAATAGTATTGCATCTCCGATAGATGAAACAAGGACAGAAGCTGATATCGTTAAGACTTTGGGGCTACCATTGTTACTTGTTTTGAACCCTAAAAAATCAACAATTGAAGATGCTATAATGGGAATAAATTATGTTAATTCTCAACACTTAAATTTGTTGGGTGTGATAATAAATAATTACGAAGAAAATTCTTTTTATTTAGAAGAAAAATATTTTCCTCAATTTGTGGAAGAATATACGAACGCAAAAATTTTGGGTACACTTCCACACTATTCTGATATGCAAAAACTTACCCCAGAAACATTGATTGCAGATGTTTTGAATAATATAAATATTGAAGATGTCTTTGGTCTAAAAATTGCTAAATTGAATATGTAGTTTTTTTTAGACAATAAAAAAGGAACCGATTAAGGTTCCGTTTAGTAGTAGTGGAAAAGGAGGAAAAATTTATTGGTTTCTAATTACATTTTATATATCGGCAGATTTTTGTAGAAACTTTAGTTTTTGGGTTTTAATTGTTACGAATTTGTTACAATTGCGCTAGTGAATGGTGGTGTGGAGTGAGATATAAAACAAATATTGAAAAGCTATAAAAAAAATGTTATACTGGAATAGTAATACAAATTTAAAGAAAGGGCTAATAATGCCAAAACGCAATCATAGAGCGACTTTCGGGGGGGGGG
>DJOE01000019.1:371-69143 GCA_002438405.1 Cyanobacteria bacterium UBA6446 | reverse complement strand
AAATAAAAAAAATAACAAACAAGACAAACAATAAACAAAAAAAATAATAAAATTTCCTTTCCCTTTTTCCTATTGATTTTCAACGACTCGTAAAACAGTCGTTTTTTTTGATCAGAACAGAGTGCGAGGCTGCCTGCCGAAATGATACGCTTTTTTCATATTGTATAGTTTATAGGAATTTGTTATAATGACCTAATATGAATAGGTTTTTTGACAAATCATGCAAAACAATTTTTATTGCAACACTGGTTTATATTTTTTATGTTGCATTTATTGTAATGCCTTTCTTTTGGTATGCTTCTCCCCCAAATGAAGCTACAATCGTTTGGAAATTTCCGATGGCTCCTTTATTTTTTGCACTATTATTCTATCCTGCTTTTTGGTTGTGGAGTTATAGTGTTGTGAAAAATATTTTTGATGTTCGTTATTTGAGAACATTAATCTATACCATTGTTTATATTATAACTATTGCTTCAATTCATATATTATTCTTTATTTTTAGTGCAGTTATTTTGTGGTGTTTGTTATTAACTCTTCCTATTGGAATAATTCTTTTAGTAATTTTAATTTTCATTTCGATTATTTTTGATATAAAAGATTTTAGACAAAAAAATAAAATAGCACAAAATGATAATAGTCTAGCCAAGAAAATTACAACAATTGTTGTTTGCTACATTATCATTCCAACAACTTGTTTAGGTTTAATATTTACACAATTGTTTTATATGTTCCTTGTAAAATATTTATAACATATCGTGTTTGGAATTGTTTCGTCACTTCGTAACGAAAATTTCACCCTTGGAAATAAATGTTCCTCACAATGCCATGATCTATATGAAAATCTTAGTACCTTAGAACATGAATATCTTAATGCCCTACTTATATCTTTTTCAATACACAATATGAGATTGCGATTATTATTGATGCAATAAAAGTACTTAGCATATTCGTTAGTTGGAATTGCGGAATAAAATAAGCTGTTCCATAAAGAATACCAAAGTTTATAATCAAGTTAAATAAACCAAACGTAAACAGATTAATTGGGAATGCCAATAATTTGATAATCGGTTTTATAAAAATATTAACAATTGTCAATGCTGCAGCAACAAGCATTGCAAACCAAAAACTTTCGACTTTAATCCCTGGAAGATAGCATATCCCCATAATTATTAACGCAAATAATATCCATTTTATGATAAGTTTTTTCATTTGTTTAAAGTCCTCTTTTACTATTTATTTAATCCCTTGAATTCTTATTTGTCCATTCTCGTCCTTGGTGAATTCCATGTTAGTATCTTGAACAACGGGAGAAGATTTTAAGTGATTTGCATTGATATTCATTCTTGTTGGTTTAAAATAAGGGCTTTGAACTTTCCCTTGTTCATAATCAAGTTGAGCATCTTTGGCTTCTCGTTTTTGTTTATATTCTTCTGGGTGATTAACAAAATCTAAGGTTTCTTCTTTTTCCATTTGATGTTGCATCATTGGATAAAAATTCATTGTTCCTGCGGTCGGTGTTTGATATATATAATTTGCAAATACTCCATTGGGTGTAAGTAAACTCAAAATTGCGATACTTAATAAATACTTTTTCATACACAACTCCTTCTCTTAGACAAAAATATTCTAGCACAAAAAACTAAAAAGGCTTATCCTTTAAGACAATTTTTTCTCTTATAAATAGATATTTAGCCTAATGAAAATACGTGTTTGAAATTTTATCATAAGATTGTAAATCCTCAACTCTTCTGATTGCTCAGCTGCCCTCTTTTTATTTAAATTGGGGGCTTTTCTTATTTGTTTTTTCTTCTTAACATTATGCATTATTTTTCTTGTTGTTGTATAATTTCAAATATACTGAAACATACTTTAGAAAGGGTAAAGATGAGAGAATTAGTTGTAGAAAATCAAGAGATATTAGTTATTCCACAAAATTTTAAATTCGCAAACAGAGGAAAGGTTACAGCTGTTAGAGCCGGAGATTTTACTTTGGAATTAGATTTTGAACCGGAAAATATTTTAAAAAATACTTATTGTGAATTTTATACTCAAACTCCACATGGAAAACTTTATTTTGATTCTTATGCAAAAGAAATTAACGGAAAAACATTGATTATCGCAAGTCCTGCAAAGCATAAGTTTTTGCAAAGACGTCAATATACTCGTATCAAATTTATTAATGAACTTGATATGTCTTTAGGCAACAATACTTACCAAATCTCAACTCTTGATATCTCTGCAGGTGGTATGAAATTCAAAACGAATTCAAAAATTGATATTGATGGTTCTTTTGATATTTCTATTCCTTTAGCTGGAGAAAAGTCTGTTTCTTGTAAATTCCAACCGATTAGAATTGAGAAAAGATCTGAGGGTGGTTACACTGTTTCAGGTCAATTTGTTTATAACTCCGGTCATGACAAGATGATGTTAACTCAATTCTGTGCGAAACGAAGTGTAGAAATTAAGAATAAATAGGTTTTGAATAATGAGTTTAGTTAGATTACTTGAAGAAAAAGCAGATAAAACATTATATACAACTCCTTCTCATGGTCAAAGATTTTTTATCTATGAACCATTAAAGGAAATGTATAAAAGAGATATTTCTGAAACTGAATGTTTCAATCCGCAAGAAGCTCTAAATCAAGCACAATTGAGAGCCAGAACAATTTATCATACTTATTCTACAACGTATTTAACTAATGGTTCAACAAGCGGAATTATTGCTGCAGTTTTGTCTTGTACCCAAGTTGGGGATAAGGTTTTAATTGCTTCAAATTCGCACCCATGTCACTTCAATGCAGTAAGACTTGCCGGTGCAAGAGCTTTGACTTATGATCTTGATATTGATGAAGAATGGGGCGTTCCTTTAGAAACTAAACCTGAAGTTATTGATTATTTCTTGAGCAGATACAATATTCGAACCGTTATTATTACATCACCAACTTATGAGGGTATAATTTCAGATATAGAAGAAATTAAACAAGTTTGCGAAAAACACAATGCATTTTTAATTGTTGATGAAGCGCATGGTGCATTGTATCCATTTTCAGACAAATTACCTTTATCAGCTGTGAATGTTGCAGATTTTACTGTTCAATCATTACATAAAACTGCGGGGGGATTGAATCCAACAGCATTACTTCATTGCAATTGTGAAATTGATGTAAGACCTGCGCTTGATATGTTTATGACGACATCTCCATCTTATCCACTTTTAGCATCAATTGAAGAAAATATTGAATATTTGAATTCTCGAGATGGAAGAAAAGAAATTGATAATTTAATTACAAGACTTGATAAAATTAGATTGAAGTGTCGTGGTTGTCAATTCTTTGGTGATGACCCTACTAAAATTTTAATTAAAGTTCCTGGAATTTCAGGCTATGAATTATCAGAAATGTTGTACCAAGATTTTGACGTTGAAGATGAAAGGACAAACGCAAAATCTACAATGTTGCTATGCGGAATTGGTACTGATAATCGTAAAATTGATAGGCTTCAACATGTATTGTCTAAGCTATAAGACTCAATTATAACTAGCAATCCCCGTATTCTTTAGAGATAATTTGCCAAGATATTTTTCACATAGTTTTGAGTTTCTTTATATGGAGGAACTCCGGAATATTTATCAACTGCTCCAGGTCCTGCATTATAAGCTGCGAGAGCTAAAATTACATTCCCATGGTATTTATTTAACATTGATTTTAAATATCTTACGCCACCATCAACATTTTGAGCTGCATTATATGGGTCATTAACCCCTAAAGCTTTAGCCGTTGATGGCATAAGTTGCATCAAACCTTTAGCTCCTGTTCTAGATGTTGCATTTGGATTAAATCCTGATTCTTGCTTAATTACGGCTTGAACAAGTTTTTCGTCTACTCCGTGTTTTTGCGCAACTTTATTTATCATTCCGATTAATTGTGATTTATCACTATATAAAGATGTTTTGTTTGAATAATCTCTTTTGGAGTCGTTAACTTCTTTGATTGCATTTAAAAGGGTTGAACTTGTAATCCCATCAGCTGAAATATCTCCGCTATCATCATAAATGCTACCGTTAACGTTTAAAGATTTAGGATTAAGAAGTAGAGAACCAAAGTTTGATTCTGTTGCTCCTGATAAAATTTTTTCAAATGATTGAATGTTATTATTTCCGTTTGGCGGATATATTGTATCTAGTGAACTTGCTTGAGTTGACGTTTGTGGATTTAGTTGTCTGTTAACACTGTTTACGTAATTATTAATCTGCGCAGTTCTTTGCATTGCTGCAGCTTTTCCGCCTGAATTTAATAAATTTTGTATCATTTCTGAGAACATGCTCTCAACCTACCTCCCATATACATTATTATTCTACTCAAGATTAGAAATAATTGTATCCTCCACATGGTTTAAGGTTGGATTAAAAAAAGTCAATATTTGAAAATTATTTTATTAGCATGCAATCGCCATAACTAAAGAAATGATATTTTTTTTCAACTGCTTTTTTATAAGCTTCAAAGATAAATTCTTTACCTGCTAAAGCGCTAACTAACATTAGTAATGTGGATTTTGGTAAGTGAAAGTTTGTAATCAATTCATCAATAACCTTGAATTCATAAGGCGGATAAATAAACAATTCTGAATGGTCATGACATGCTTTTATGCAACCATACTTTTGATAAGCTGTTTCAAGGGTTCTGACTGTTGTTGTTCCAACTGCAACAATTTTTTTCCCTTGTGATTTAGCTTTGTTTATTGCATCTGCAGCTTCTTGAGTTATTTCAAAAGTTTCAGAATGCATCTTGTGGTCAAGGATATTTTCACATTTTACCGGTCTAAATGTACCTAGTCCTACATTCAAGGTTACATATATGATTTCAACACCTTTAGCTTTTAACTTGTTTAAAATTTCAGTTGTGAAATGTAAACCTGCAGTCGGTGCTGCAACAGAACCCTCATCTTTGGCATAAACTGTTTGATATCTATCCATATCAAATTTTTTGAGGTCTTCTGATTGCATTTTCCTTTCAATATAAGGAGGAAGTGGAATATTTCCGACTCTGTGCAAAATTTCGAACAAATCGCCATCATAAATAAGTTCTACAAGCCATTCTCCTGCTTCTTCCAGTCGATGGATTGCTTTTACACTCAATTCATCACTGATTTTGATTATCGTATCAGGTTTAACTCTTTTTGACGGTTTAATTAGAGCAGACCAAAATGTGCCTTGTTCTTTTTGATTTTCAGTTTTATTGAGTAGAAATACTTCAATTTTTGCACCTGTATCTTTGTAACCATAAAGTCTTGCAGGTAAAACTTTGGTGTTATTCAAAACAAGTACACAATTTTCATCAATATAATCAATAATATCAAAGAAATGCTTATCTTCAATTGTGTGAGTTTTTCTATCAAGAACAAGCATTCTCGCATTTTCTCTTTTATCTGATGGCATTTGAGCAATTAATTCTTCCGGCAATTCGTAATCAAATTCTGATATATTCATATTTAATAATCCTTTTTCCTTTATTATACACAAAACAACTCCAATTATCTTTCAAATTGGAGTTGCTTTATATCTCTCGTGTTTATTTAATTATTTCTTTTCATCAACTTTTTTAGCATTTTTCAATTCATCATCATTAACTGCTTCTTTTTTCTTAGCTTGTTCCGCATCAATTTGTTTATTAATGATAACTGTTTGTGCTATTTGAATTATGTTACTTGTGATTAAGTATAACAATACACCTGCAGGGATTGGGATAATCACAAAAGTTGCGATTATCATCAATGGCATAAATGTCCCCATTGATTTTTGTAATGCTTGTTGAGTTGGGTCTGCTGAGTCAGTTTTACTCATAGACATCATAATCTTTTGTGAGATAAACATTGTTATAGCAAACAATACGATTAAAACAATTACGTCCCAGTGAAGTGTTTTATTAACAGGTACAGTCGGAACTGAGGCTCTTAAATTTTCACCATCTCTTGTGAATGTAATAACTTCATTTTCTCTAATATTACTGTTTGTAACGGTCAAATCTGCCTTTTCAATTTTATCCATTTGGCTGAATTTCAATTTGATATGGTCAAGATTTACAGCAATATCTACGTCTTTTCCAGGTTCCATATCTCCTTGAATTTCGATAGCTTGAGCCGGATCTGTGATTTTTACGTTTTTAAGAACTTCATTATTCGGAAGATAAACTGTCGCAGTATTTCCTAAAATAAATTTATCTCCTTGAGCTGCTCCAAGCTTTCCATCATTAGAAATTCCGGCAGTTGCTCTCATTGTTGTAGCCAAACTCTTAATGAATAAGAAATGTTGGTCTCCTGCAACTTGAATAAATTGTGGACTGATTAATGCTGAGTACAACAAAATGAAAATAGGCATTTGAATTAACAATGGAAGACAACCGCCCATTGGATTGAACTTATGTTCTTTGTAAAATTCCATCATTTTTTGTTGCATCATTTGCGGATTGCTTTGGTATCTGTCTTGAATAGCTTTCATCTTTGGTTGAAGAGATTGCATCATTTTCATAGAACGTTGTTGTTGAACATTCAAATGCCACATTGCACCCCTAACAATAATTGTTAGCAAGATAATTGCTAAACCATAGTTACCTACAAAATGAGCCAATAAGCTCAAAAATTTTATAGTCAATGAAATAAAATCCACTTTTTCTATCCCTCATCTAACTTAATAACAAGTCTGAAAACTCAGACTACTAAATCTTAGCATGAGCAAAACGTTTAAGCAAGGTATTTAAAATCTAAAATAAATAAATGGATTGTAAGTGCCAGAAGCAATTGCAGATACAGAAACGATAAATAAAATTATTAACCAAATATTTACACAAACTTTTGCATATTTATTTTTTAGATAAATCATATTTTTAAATACCGGAGTGCAGCAGAGTACACCAACAATGAACGCAATAACTTCAATTGAGCCAATATAATAAGCTGTTGTATATGGTAAATTATTATAATTAATTTTTAATATTCCTAACATATTTTGAATATATTTCCAAGCATAACTCATATTTTCGGCTCTAAATATCGTAAGACAAATTCCTAACGTAAAAATAAAATATATGTGCAAAATAACTTTAGCCCACCATTGAGGGTGTGATTGTTCAAAGTTCTTTAATTTAATAAGTTTTTCTATAACAATTACTAAACCATTCAAAAATCCCCAAATGATAAAGTTCCACGCAGCGCCATGCCAAATACCTGTCAAGATAAATACAAACAAAAGTTTTAGCATGCTTTTGTATCGACTTCCATGAACCGGAATATTACAATAAACGTATTTTTTGAACCAAGTAGTCAACGATATGTGCCACTTTCTCCACCCTTCTGAAAAAGTCCTTGAACTCCAAGGATAATTGAAGTTTTCTTTGATTTTGAACCCAAAGATTTGTCCTAAACCAATTGCCATATCAGAATATCCGCCAAAATCGAAATACAATTGCATAGTGAATGCTAAAGCCCCAAACCATGCAAGAAATGGTGTAATTTCTGTCGGGCATTGCATAAATATTTTATCAACCGCTCCTCCTAAAATGTTTGCAAGAAGCATTTTTTTAGCTAATCCAATAACAAATCGTTTTGAACCGATAATAATTTTATTTGTCGTTATTTCTCGAGAATCAATTTGTTTATAAATATCTTGATATTTTAAAATAGGACCGGCAATAAGTTGTGGAAAAAATGTTATAAACAGTGCTAATTTTAAAATGTTTTTCTGAGCGGCACTTTCTTTTTTGTAAACATCAATAATATATGACAAAGCTTGGAATGTATAAAAAGAAATTCCAAGTGGCAAAATTATATTTAACGCATCAAAATGAGAATGGAAGATGTTGTTGATATTTACAATAATAAAATTCAAGTACTTAAAATAAATTAAAAATCCTAATGTTAAACAAACGGAAATAATTAAGAATAATTTTCTATGTTTTGGATATTTTTCAATAAAAATTGCACCCAAATAGCTAATTAAAATAGTGCTTAGCATTACAACCAAGAACTTTGGTTCACCCCACGCATAAAAAATTATACTTGCAATTAAGAGAATAATATTGTGGTACTCTTTTTTCGTGCAAATACACAGTACAAAAAGGATTGGAAGAAATACGAATATAAATGGCATTGAACTAAATAGCATTCTTCCGTCCTCCATTTTTAGGGTACATATCTATTAACCAATCCATGTTGTCTTGGTGCAAAATAATTAACATCGCATCGGGTTCAAATCTTTTGATAATTAGAGAAAATACATTCATGTCGAGATTTGACAATCGTTTAGGCTCAAGTACTTCAGGATTTCCTCTCCATTTATCTATTTGATAGAAACTTGAAATTAAGAAATATGTTAGGTTTTCTTGAAAAGAGTCGCCTAAGATAAATAATTTATATTTCCCATTATTATTTGTTAGAGTTTGATGCAATCCATCATTATTGATAATAATGTCTTTTAGCTTTTTATAATCATAATACGTGTATTTTGTATTAAAGATATTTTTATCATCAATGTGGATAAATCTATAATATGTTCCCTCATCAAAATTTGTTCTCTCAAAACTTGCTCTGACTAATTTCCCTTTAGATTTATTATATTCGGTCAAGTTTGTCATTCTTAAATTCGGCAGATCTTGTTTTGCGCTATTTATAAATAACTTATACAAAACATAAGCGGTATCATCTGTCGGATGAGTGTCTGTTTTGAAATATACATATTTATTTCGTTCTTTTAGTTGTAAAAGTTGTTTTTGTGGATATAGAATATCAAAATTATCTTTAAGTTTAACTTCTTTTATTGCAGGCAAAACCTTATTTTGAGAATCAGTAAAATTCTTAATTCTGTCTGTATCTTGGTAAATAATTTCCTTTGATGGCACAACCATTACATAAAGTTTAATATTATTCTGAGTGCAAAAATCTTTTAACTTTTTGATATTTTGTGAAATATTCTGTAAATCATTTTTTGTGTAATACTTTTTACCATTATATGTGTTGTTTCCAAATATCCACCCATTAGATTTGTAAAAATGTACTGTTGGAAATTTTACCAAATCGCCAGAGAGAAGAACGACTAAATTGTTATGAAATCTAATCAGCAAATCTCTTCCTAAAAATCTGTCATTGAACCATTTATCTAAATCTTTACCCAAATTCAACGTGATTTTTTTAGGAAATTTAGCAAGAGCTCTTTCCTCATAATCCGAGGTATATTCTTGACTCATATTACTTAGCGGAATAAATAAAGATATAAAAATAATAATTACAAAAAAAATGTCTGAGATGTTTTTTTCTCTAAAAGCCTTTATTATAGCTGGAAGTTTAAAAATAAATATATAAGACAAGCTTAAAATAATTAGTACCAGAGGAAAGTTAATAAATATGTGGCTATCAATACTTAACCATGTCGGTATGGTAAAACACAGCACAACTATTGAAAATAAAATAGCTAATAACTTTAAATACTTCATCTCTCCTCATTCAGAAACTTTTATTAATATTATAGAATTTAGTAAAGTTTTGCAAGAATTTAATATTTGTTGTTTAAAATACGCAATTTTTTCTATATTAAATTGTTTATTATATATGTGTAAGTATTAGGTAATTTTTGTAGTGAATAATAGTACAATATCATCAATTCCATTTAGACCAAAGATGAGTGAATTTGTTAATCAAAATTCTAACACTACTTTTGCGCTTAACAAAGTAAATACTGATAATAAAGATATCTTTGTTACACAAGAACCAAAACAATCAACAAATAATAATGCAATCAAAAGAAAATTATTCACAGGACTTGCTTGCGCCAGTGGATTAGCCCTTTTATCCACTCCATTATTTTTGAAGCGTAAATTATTTTTCCCTGCTAAATTTGCTGAACATATCGACTTTACTCCTGCGAAATCAATGGAAGAAGCGGTAGAATTTGCAAAGAAAAATTTCGGAATTAAGATATTTGATTTTAAAGATGACTTAGGAATGGCAAATTGGGTAAATGAGGCATTAACCAATTTAAATAATTTATTTAAAGGGAAAGCACAAATCCCTTCCATTTTCCGTTGGGCTACAAGTGCTGAAATAGAAAAGAAAACAAAAAATTGGGGTAAAGGAGTAATTGCTTGGACTGATTCTTTTACTAAAGCCGTTAACTCAATAATCTTTAACCCAAATAATATCGGTTCCAAAATTGGATTTATAAAAGGTGCCGGAAAAAGTACTCATGATATCTTAAACCATGAACTGGGGCATTATTTACATTCAATGAATATTTCGGAATTTGATAATCTTTTAGGGCGTTTATCTAGTAGGAAAACAAAGTTGTTTAAAAATAATAAAGAACAACAAGACGTTGCCTCAAAAATTTCAAATTATGCTAAAACAAACCCAAGAGAATTTGTCGCAGAATGCTTTAGCTATATGTGTGCAGGAAATAAATTGCCTGATGATGTTTTAAAATTGTATAAATATTTTAAAGGACCAGAGATTCCAAATTTATAGCTCTTTTGTATTCAAATAAAGTGATATGGATATAATAAAATATAGTTATTTAGTATTAATGACCTTTTAAAAAGTTTATTATATAATTTATATATAGTTGAGAGAGGGTTTAATATGACTATTGACAATGCGTTGGTTATGATTTTGGCAGGAGGAGAGGGTAAAAGGTTATACCCATTAACTAAGGATAGAGCAAAACCTGCCGTACCTTTTGGCGGAAGATATAGAATTATCGATTTCGTGTTGAATAATTTTATTAACTCCGGCTTTTACAAAATCAAGGTTTTAACTCAATATAAATCAGATTCATTGAACAAACACATCACAAGAGGTTGGGCATTATCTCCGTTTTTGGATCAGTATGTTGATTTGTGTCCGGCTCAAATGAGGGTTGGTAATGACTGGTACCGTGGAACAGCAGATGCAATTTATCAAAATATCTTTCATATAACAGATGAAGATCCTAGATATGTTTGCATCTTTGGTGGTGATCATATTTATAAAATGAAAGTTTCTCAAATGTTAGATTTCCACAAAGATAAAAATGCAGATTTATCAATTTCCGGTATTCCTATTCCTATTGAAGAAGCTTCTGAATTTGGTATTATGGAAGTTGATGAAAACTGGAAACTTGTTAACTTCGTTGAAAAGCCTCAGCATACACCAAAATCAATTCCTGGACACCCAGAATTGTGTTTGGCATCTATGGGAAATTATATTTTCGATAAAGAAGTTTTACTTGATGCATTGAATCGTGATGCTGAAATGCCAGAATCTCATCATGACTTTGGAAAAGATGTTATTCCAATGTTGATGAATGAGGGTAAGAATATTTATGTATATAATTTTGCTGATAACTCATTCCCAGGAATGACAGCAGCTGAACGAGGCTACTGGAGAGATGTAGGAAGTATTGATGCTTATTGGCAGGCTAATATGGATTTGCTTGCTTATTCTCCGGAGTTGAATTTGTATTCAAAAGAATGGCCGTTAAGAACTTTCAATTACAATTACCCGCCTGCAAAATTTGTATGGGAAGAGGGTGATAGAGTTGGTATGGCGACAAACTCTATGGTTTCAGAGGGCTGTATTATTTCTGGTGGTGGATTATCTCATTGTGTTTTATCCCCAAAAGTTAGAATTAACAGTTATTCCAACGTTACTGACAGTATCCTTATGGAGAATGTTGAAGTTGGTAGATATTCTCAAATCAGAAAAGCTATTATTGATAAAAATGTTGTAATTCCTCCTCATTCAAAAATCGGTTTTGATCGAGAAGAAGATTTGAAACGTGGATTCCATGTTTCAAAAGAGGGTGTTACCGTAGTTCCGAAAGGTGCGATTTTATAACACATTTTGTAACAATTTATTGATTTTTCAATTTTTGAGGTACAATATAATTTGTGCCTCATTTATTGTAAATTTTTATGAATGTTTACCTCAAAATAAGGCAATTAATGTCCATTATATTACTTATATATTTGGGTAGGAATGTGTGTATGTCAATAGGCTCAATTTCAAATTCAATATCTCAAATTCCCCGAAAAATTAATCAGGGCATTGTAAATATTGTTCCGAAAATGACTATTTCAAATGAGAAAACTTTGAATAGTTTAAAATGGGTAGGAGAAAAAGTTTCTTCACCTGAAAACAGATTGATTTTGGGTGTTACGGCCTTGATGTCGCAACCTTTTATTGACTTAAACAACAAGAAAGTTGATGAAGATACACGAAAAGTTTCTGCAGCTAGAACTGTTGCAAAAATTATTGCAGGAACAAGTACCGGTGTTTTAATCCGTTCTGGTTGTATCCATGCGATTGATGCATTTACAAAATTGCCGACAGAAATTACCCCTGATATGAAGTTCAAAAATTTGAGAACTTTATTCACTCCTAGTGCCGGTATTTTGAAAGATTTGAACCAATATAAAAAATCACTAGGTACAATTCTTTCTTTAGGTGTCATGGTTGTAACAAACTTCTTGCTTGATGCTCCTTTAACAAAATTTTTAACAAATAAATTTGTAGATAAGATAAATTCAAAGAAAGAACAAGCTTTGCAGATGCAAAATAAGGGGGTAGCTCATGAGTAATACTTCTTTATTCAAATGTGTAAATGATTACGTCGCAAGACATTATGGTGAAAACCCAGGGAAAATGTTGATTCACACAGGTGTAATCGGTTGGGTTTTATCTTCTGCAGCTCAAGTTGCGGCTATCGTAATTAATGACAAAATTCCAAAAGAACAAAAGATGTTTCTTGTTCCTCAAGAAATGTCTGATGCTGCAGTTAATATTGCATCATTCTATTTGATTACTCAATCATTCAAGTCTGTTGCTGCAAAGCTTGTTAAAACTGGTAAATGGGCGCCAAAAGTTTTAAGGGATTTCTTGAATGACAACAAACTAGCTGATAAAGTTGGAAAAGCTGATTTCAATGTATTCAAAGATATTCAATTGTCTAAAGATACACAAAGTCAATTGAATTCATTTAGAGATGGTGTAGATTTGGTTGCAACGACTGTCGGTTCAATTTTATCTTGTAATATTGTTACACCTCTTTTGCGTAACGAAATCGCTGCTCATGGGCAAAAAAGAGGAATTCAAAGAATGAATGATAAAATTCCTCAACCTGTTCCAAGTCAAAAACCTGCTTTTGAAAAAAATATGGCAAGAATGAATGATTTTCAAACCATGGCATACAACAAATATTCATCTGGTTCTTTAAAGGTATAAGTAAATAAATCCTCCAATAATTGACATGATTATTAGAACAAAAACACATGCCAGTTTGTAAAAGTATGTTGTTGTGTAGTCCGGAATTTCTTGGATTTTAGTCATTATGTCTTTTGCATAATCATATTTCGCATCATTTTTTGTTTTTTCGTATGAAGAATACATTAGTTTTTTGAATTTGTACATTGTTTCAAGTTCTTTTCTTGCTGACGGATTTGATATTGCCATTTTTTTTATTTTAATATTTTCATTTGGATTTAGTTCATTATCAACATAAGCAGAAAGATTTCGTACAAAATCTTTGTTTAATTCTTCATCTTTTTCTTCTGTGATGTTCTTTTTGAATTCTTTGAAATTGTTTAAAATTCTTGTTAAATCTTGAATTTTCTTTTTGCAATTCGGACATTTTTCAATATGTAAATCCACATATTTTTTTAGTCTTGGGTTTAATTTTCCCTCTATATAGAAGTTAATTAATGCTGAAACTTGGTTACATGTTAGATCTTTATTCATATATTACTCCTTAGATATAATTTTTAAGCACTTCTTGTAATTTAATCCTTGCTCGAGAAATTCTTGATTTGACAGTTCCGATACTGGAATTAGTCGTTCGTGCAATTTCTTCATAGCTCAGTCCTTGAAATTCTCTTAGTACAATAGCAATCCTAAAACTCTCCGGAAGTTCTCTAATTGCAGATTTGATAAGCTTTTCGCATTCTGAAGTTATACATTTTTCAATAGGTTTACTTTTATTGTCCGGAATATCAATTTTTAAATTTATATTTAGCGCTTCACAAGTGTAGTCAATTGAAATTGTTTCCGGTGTTTTTTTTTGCTTCCTTAGTTCATCATAACAAGTGTTTGTTATTATGTGGTTCAGCCACCCTTTAAAACATTTAGGATTTTTTAGTGTTTGAATATTTTTTGCAACTTTTAGCAAAACTTCTTGGGTTAAGTCTGAAATATTATTGTTGTTATTAACCATATAGGATAGGGTTGCAAATACATCTCGTTGAATTCTTCGAATAAGTTCTTCAAGTGCCTTGAAATCTTCCTGTTGAGCTAGAACAACAAGTTCCTCTTGTGGCATTTTTTTGTAAAGTAACTTATTTTCGTTCATAACAAACTCCTTAACTAAATGTTAAGGAGAAGTTTGCATTTTTTATATCTTCTTATTATTAAGTCATATAGATAATCTTTTTATCTCTCATATAATAATTGATATTATTTATTCAATTTATATCGGATAACAGAATTGCTGCCTTGAGAAGATACAAACAACAAATCACCTGTAATCGACATACAATATGGCTTTTGAATATTTGAAATAAGCTCTGCAATAGCACCATTTTTATCAACTTTTAAAACATTATCTTTGTTGTAGTTTGCTATATATATGTTTCCTTGAGAATCAATTGAAAGTCCGATTGGACCATCAATTTTTTCACTTTTTATATAGACAATTTTTTTATTGTCAGGTCCGATTTTGTAAATTGTGTTATCTGAAAAACCCGCAACATATAAATTCCCGTTATTATCAGTAGCAACACCTGTTGGGCTTGAAATATCATTGTATATTCCGTTTGAATCGTTTTGTGGTGCCGCATCAATATATGTTTTAGGTTGAGTTTGTTCCGCTTTTGCCGTTGGAATGTCTGTATTCATGGAACTAGCCAATTCTTTTGCTCTTGAACCTATTAAAGAATCTTGTGGGATAAGAGTCAAATACATCTTGGCTTTATCGTACTCCCCCAACTTTTTACTCAATTCTGCAGCTTTATATACTGATTCATAATCATCTGGTTTTCTTAGAATAATTTGTTTAAACACTGCAAGAGCCGCTTCGTCTTGTTTCAAATATTCTAAAATAGAACCTAAATTGTAATATGCATCAATATAGTTCGGGTCAAGTTCAGTTGCTTTTTTAAAGCATGATGCCGCTTCTTCATATTGACCAATTTGATAGTAATCAATACCTTTATTGTATTGAAGTTTTGCATCTGTTGCAATATCAGCAAAAGATATTTGACATGTTCCGATAACTAAAATTGCTAAAGTAAATATTGTTTTAATAATTTTATTGTATTTCATTTAATTCCTCAATTAATTTTTGATTTTTATTCGCAAATTCTTTACCTCTTGCAATTATAGCTTTTTTCAACAATAGAGGCAAATTGATTGTTTGTATTTCTTTATAATTATCAGGAAGTCTTAAACTCCAGTTTTTATCTCCAGATGTCCCAGGAACATTGTAAGTTTCTGTCATATTAAAGAAATCAGTGAAGAAAATTTGAATATTTTCTGCTTTGCAAGCAAACAATTCAACAAGTTTTGTTTCTTTTAAGAATTCTGCATCATTTGTCATTCTTACAATGATAGAATCTTTATCCGGTTCTTCTGCGAATAGGTCTTCTACAAGGTTTTTAACGTGTAGGTAACCCTCGTGAGTATGGATTAGAGAATTTGCCCAAACCGTGACAGGTTGGTTGTCATGTGTTCCGATCATTGCCCAAGAACGAGGGGTAATATTTTTACATCTGTATGGATCATCTTCTTCGGTTGGAACTGTGAATTGAGTCAATTTCATTCCAAGTAAGTCATAATCTTTCATAACTGCTGCAACAGGATTTGTAAGAGTTCCTAAGTCTTCGCAAACAATTGCATCTTTTGTTAAGCCTTCTTCTTTTGCAGCTGCAATAACGATTTTTTCAATAAATCTTCCATAAAGTTTAATTTGTTCTTCTGTTAGAGTTTTAACTCTTTTTTCTTTATCAGAAGTTAGTGTAGTATCTAAATCTTCAAGTTTTGCAATTGCATATTTTTTCAATTCTTCATGTTCTGGAGATGAATACAATCTGCCTGCACCTTGCTCTGGCATTGGTTTTTTACCTTTTTTATAAACCCAAGGGTCAATCAAACCAACGATGTGGTCAATTCTTACACCTCCAGGGTTTTCGTGGAACATTTTTTTGTATAAGTTTTTCATCAAGATTCCAGCATCTCCTAGCGAACCGTCAGAATTGAATAATTTTTCCGGATTGACCACTGGAAATCCCCATGCTTGACCATCTTTTGAAAAATAATCAGGAGGACAACCCAAGCACCAACCATCTAAGAATAATGATTGATAAGCCCAGCAATCTCTGTCAGAAAAAGCAACTTGTCTATCAGCAATCATTTTGATGTTTTTAGATTCTGCAAGTTTTCTTGTTTCTAAATTTTGTTTATAAAGAACAAATTGTTCAAATTTGTATTCGTCAATTTCTTTTACATATTTTTTAGAAATTTCATCAATACGTTTTGCAAATTCAATTTTTTCTTCGTTAGATTTTGGATTAAAAATGCTTTTGTCTTGTTTGTTTTTCCAATTTGGCCAGTAATCAGAACCATTTTCAATTGAAAAAGCTTCGTATAAACTATCTTTGTCTAACCAAGAATCATTTTCTAATTTGTATTTGTTAAATTCTTTATTAAGTTGTTTGTCATTTAATTTGATAAAGTTTTCGTAAGCTTCCATTAAAGCTTGAGCTTGTTTTAATGTGATATAAGAATAACTTGTTCTGTTTTTCCCTTTGTTTGGATTGTTTTCAACAATTTCATTAAAAGTTGTTTCAGATAAGATTTTATGCCATTTTGATGTTGTTAATTGTTTCAAATCGATAAACAATGGATTGTTTGAAAAAATTGTACCTGTGTAAGGTGAAGAATCGGATTTTTTAGTTTTACCTGCCGGTCCCATTTGAATAGCATCAAATAAACCGGAAGCATAATTAATAAATTCTTTTCCTCCATCTGAATTGATTGTTCCAAAACCTGTATTTTCACCTGCTGCAGCTGGAAAACTTCCATTATGCATAATGAATACAAAATTCTTTTTACCTAAAACTTTCAACGCTTTTCTAATAGTTTTAACCCTGTTTTTATCAACTGTGCAAACCATTTATACCCCTCTTATTTAAACTAAAACACATACATAAATAACTTATAAAAATGGGCCCAGTGGGACTCGAACCCACGACCAATTGATTAAGAGTCAACTGCTCTACCAACTGAGCTATAGGCCCATATTTGATATTTTATATTCTATCACAAAAAAAATTTAGAAGTAAAGACTTAATCAAAAAAAAAGACCTCATAAGAGGTCTTTTTTAAGCTTGAAGTTTAGTATCGTTCTAAATATCTGTCTAGTTCCCATTTAGAAACATCTGTTCTATAAGAATCCCACTCTTTATTTTTTGCAGTCATAAATTCTGTAAAGATGTGATCTCCAAGTGCAGCTCTTGCAACTAATGATTTGTCCATCAATTCCAGTGCTTCATACAAGCTTCCCGGAAGAGAATCAATTCTTTGTTTTTTACGTTCTTTGGTCGTTAATTTGTAGATGTTGCTTTCAACCGGAGCCGGTGGATCAATTTTGTTTCTGATACCGTCTAAAGCAGCTTCTAATATCGCTGCAAAGGCTAAATATGGGTTGCAAGATGGGTCAGGAGATCTTAATTCAACACGAGTTGAAATTCCTCGTTTTGCCGGAACTCTAACTAATGCACTTCTATTTGCTAAAGACCATGCCAAATATACAGGTGCTTCATACCCAGGAACAAGTCGTTTGTAGCTGTTTACTACTGGGTTTGTAATTGCAGTAATGCTTTTTACGTGTTTTAAAATCCCACCGACAGCATATTTTGCAGTGTCAGATAATTGATATTCTGCTTTTTCATCATAGAATGCATTTTTGCCGTCTTTGAATAATGATACGTTACAGTGCATACCTGAACCATTTATACCAAAGATTGGTTTTGGCATAAATGTTGCATGTAAATTGTGTTGAGCTGCAATTGCTTTTACTGCAATTCTAAATGTTGTAACGTTATCTGCCGCTGTTAGAATATCAGCATATCTAAAATCTATTTCGTGTTGTCCGTCTGCAACTTCGTGGTGAGATGCTTCAATATCAAATCCCATTTCTTGTAATGTCAAAACGATATCTGATCTTACATCTTCGCCCAAATCTTCTGGACCAACATCATAATATCCTGCTCTATCTTGGGTGTCAGTTGTAACATTTCCGTCTTTGTCTTTTGAGAATAAGAAGAATTCTGCTTCTGGTCCAACATTCATTGAGAAACCGAGTTTTTCAGCGGCTTCCATTACTCTTTTCAAGTTACATCTAGGACACCCCTCAAATGGTGTTCCGTCAGAGTTGTATATATCACAAATCAATCTTGCAGCATTTATTCCGTTAGAATTTCTCCAAGGTAGAATTTGGAAACTGTTGATGTCTGGGTGGAAGAACATATCAGAAGTTTCAATGCTTCTGAAACCTTTGATAGATGAACCATCAAGCATAATTTCATTGTTAAGTGCTTTATCAATTTGTTCTGATGGAACTGACATATTTTTAACTTGTCCATTAATATCAACAAATTGAAGTTTTATAAATTTGATATTGTATTCTTTTATCAAAGATTTAATCTCTTCTCTGGTAAATTGTTTTCCGTCTAGTCTTACGTGTTTGAACTCTGTCATACTAACCTCTTTCCTCTGTATTTCAAATCTATATTGTAGATTACTTTACTAGAATAAAAACTTTATTAAAAAAGGTCAAGTTTTTACGTGTAAAGATTATGTAAAGGGTGTTTGCGAGTTTTTTAGTTCTTAATAATTCTTGAGTGAATTTTTTTCTAAATTTAAAATAATATGTATAATTCTAATAAAAAAATACCTGTTCTAATTCTTGTGAATTTAAAAACAGATATTTTTTTATAAAAAATTAAAATTTTAAGAATCTTTACATTTTTACTTTTTGATTTCTGCAATTTTGTTTTTATCATCAACAATTACAATAGTTGGTTTAAAGTTTTCGATTTCTTTTTCTTCAAATTGACCATAAGTAACAATGATAACCTTATCTCCCGGTTGAACTTTTCTGGCTGCAGCACCATTTAAGCAAATTTGACCTGAGTCTGCTTTGCCTTTGATAACGTAAGTTTGAAATCTTTCGCCATTATTTACGTCTAAGATTTCAACTTTTTGCCATTCTCTTATGTTTGAAGCTTTTAAAAGTGTTTCATCAATTGTGATAGAGCCAACATAGTTTAAATTTGCATCAGTAACAGTTGCTCTGTGTATTTTTGAATTTAAAAATTCTAATAACATTTTCCAGTCCTTTTATTTTCTTTCTTCTTTCTTTTAAATTATATAACAAATATAGAAGTTGGTTAATTTAATTGCACAACAAAAGCTCTCGAAAAAATATCGAGAGCTTTTAAATGTTTCCCAATTCTGTTCGCCTTTTTCCTGCCGCTTGATTAACTCAACAATGACTCCAGTATATTAGCATTTTGGAGTGCTCCTGTTGATTCTTTGATTTTTTGTTTGTAAATGTAAGTCCTTAGAGCTTCTCTAATAAGTTCGCTTCTTGAACGATTTTCACCATCTGCAACCTGATCGATTTTGTTCAAAAATTCTTCAGGCATTGAAATCAAAACTCTTGCCATATATTCTCCTTTTTGCTAATTGCTCTTGTCTATCGCTTACTTATATATAAACAAATTTTTATAGAAAAAAGTGCTATTTTGTATTTAAAAAATATATACTAATTTTTAAAACACTTATGGATAGTGGGTTTTAGCATGATAATTCATGTTAATATTTCTTAATAATCCCTAATTTTAGTTCCCAAAAATAATTGCAATGCATGTCAAAAGCATGAAAGATGTTGAAATGTTCCTTGCAAAGAAAAATCTTAAATAAAAAGGAGCATTATAGGTGTCTTTAATTTTATTCCAGTTTTCAAGAGGTTTATGCCAAAATCTTATTGCGGGAATACTTGTTCTGTCTTGATTGTACATTTTTAGCATTCGATATAAGTCAAAAACAAGTGGAATTGTAACGTATGTAATAAAATATAAGTAGTTATTTGTTTTTATTGCAAATGGAATTATCAGAATATAGCTAAAAGCATAAAAAATCAAAAGTAGATTTAATGCTTTCTGTTTTGAACCCAATTTTAGACATAAAGTCGTTTTGTTTGCGTTTTTATCCCCATCATAATCCATTAGCATGTGAGCGTATAATACGTTATTCACAAACATTACACAAATTAATGACAAGATTAAGACATTAAAAGAAAGGTGTTTTGTCATCACATAATAAACCCCTTCAAACATCAATGGTCCATAAGCAATTATAACTGCAATTTCACCTAATCCGTTACTTGATAAATAAGGATAACAGAGTGCAATTATTAGAGCTACAATAGCTAAAAGTACTACCGCTTTTCCTGATATAAAAAATAGTATTCCTCCGCAAATTGCAGCAATTGAAAGAAATGTTATTATAATATTTTTCAAGTCTTTTGTTGTTGCTTGACCTGTTCGTAAATATTCACATTTGCAATCTCTTCCGGCAGTCAAGAATTCATAATCTTTTTGTAAAGTCTTGTAATCTATATAATCATCAATAAGGTTTGTTGAAAGATGTACAAGGCAGATTCCAACAAGCGCAATCAATCCTGCTAGAATATTTCCGTTTGCGTTTAAAGAATAGACAAAAATTACGAGCCAACTTAGGATTGTCATTGGCACAGAATATAATCTTGCATTTTTTAACCAAAAAATAGTTTTATGAAGTATATTTTTAATCAAATTATTTTTCCAAAATGTTTTTAAGTGCAACAACAGCTTCATAACTCCCACCGGCTTCAAGAATTTCTTCTGCTGATAATCCGAACATTGTTATAAGATTTTTCGCCTGATTGTTACTGTTATGTTCAAGATGTTTAACTGTTTCAAGAATTGCATCTTCTCTGCTAAGCCTTGGAATTTGGTCATTTATCCCTTTTCTGAAAATTCTTGCTTTTGATTTACCCATTGATTACTCCTTTTTGAAAAGCAAGTAATGCTGCACCAATCATTCCGGAATAATTTCCCGCAGTTGCTTTAACAACTCTTGTAGGTGTTGTACAAATTTCTTGGTTAACAATTTTTTCTACTTTATCTGTCTCAACAAATTGAGCCAAAGAACCAGACAAAACAATGCAATCTGGGTCAAAAAGATTAGCTAAACCAATAATTCCATTTGTAATATCTTCTTCCCAACGATGATAAACATTAAGCATTTTTTTGTTATTATTTTTAACTCCGTCCATGACATCGTAGGTTGTGATATTTTTGTCATTAAGCATTTCTTGTGCTGTGATTTTTAATCCTGTACCTGATGCGTAGATTTCAAAACAATCCCAAGAACCGCAAGTACATTTCCTTCTCTTATCAGAATACATTTTAAAATGCATTTCTCCGGCTGCTCCATTTTGTCCTTTTAGAAGCTTATTATCAATTATAATTCCACCGCCAACTCCTGTTCCGAGGGTAATCATTACACTTGTCGGGCAATTAACAGAAGCTCCGATTTCATGCTCTGCCCATGCTGCACAGTTTGCATCATTTTCAACAAAAACAGGTTTTGTTGAAAGTTCTAGAAACGGCATTTGTGGGTACCCTTTTGCAATGTTACCTGTTGAACCTAATATTTTTGAATTTTGATTATTTACGGCTCCACATGTTGAAAAAGCGACAACATCAACATCGTTTTCATATTTTTTTATAATTTCTATAAAAGTTTTTTTGATTTCATCAAATGTTTTTGGTGTTGCGTGTTTTTCGATTTCACTGATAATTTCACCATTTTCATTAATGATTGCATTGTAGATTTTTGTTCCGCCGACATCTAATGCTAAAGCTTTTTTCATATTTTTATTCCTTTATATTTTCTATCCTTTTAAGAATTTATCTGCCTGTGTTTTTATGAATTTGTAAAGGCTTCGAACTTCTCGGATTGTGTATTCTCTACCGACAAGTTCAACTTTTCTATCATAATCAGGTAGTTGTTTTTGTCTGTTTGAATTTTTATCAATTATTTGTATAAAATTTTTAGCTTTATCCATTTGAGATGAAGGTCTTATTGGTAAAATTTTCATTATTATCCCTATATAATTTATTTGTTTCTAAATACGAATCTTTTTGTGATAAGTTGTGGTCTTGTGATTGCTGAACCAATGACTACACAGTGTGCGCCCAGTTCAAAAGCCTTATTAACTTGTTCCGGCTCCCAAATTCTGCCTTCTAAAACAACAGGTAATTGTGTTTGTTCTACAAGTTGTTTTAAAAGTTCAAAATCAGGTTCATTAGCTGGAGAATTTGCAGATTCTAATGTGTAACCTGCAAGGGTGGTTGAAATTATATCTGCGCCAAGTTCTTTAGCTTTCAACCCCTCTTCAAGTGTAGAAATATCCGCCATTGCAAGACGTTTATTAATATGAATATATTTTATCAAATCTTGTAATTTTTCGTCATTTGGACGTTTTCTTTGGGTTGCATCTGTTGCGATAATATCAGCACCGGCTTCAACAAGTTCAATAACATCTTTGATGTTTGGTGTGATATAAACTAACTCTTTGTAGTTTTTAGGAATAACATTTGGTTTAGTTAATCCGATAATTGGTAGATTGAATAATTTTTTAGCATTTTTAACATCTCTTGCACCTGCAAGTCTTAATGCTCCTGCTCCACCATTAACGACAGATTTCATCATTCCTATCATACATTGTTCCAAGTACAATGGTTCATTTGGCATTGCTTGGACTGATACAACAACTGTTCCCTTTATTCTATTTAAAATATCATTCATACATGAATTATAGCCTAAACATAAATTTTTGAACGAGTATCTCTTTATTGTTTTTCAAAATACCGAATTTCGTGTTATAATAAACATATTAAATAAGGGGAATTTTTATATGAATAAAACTTTGGTCAAATATCCGTTTTTAACACGTGATGTTGAAATATATGAGAGAGAAAATGGGCATAAAATCGTTTTAGCTCATAAAGAGGGAGAAATGGTTAATGTTTCTTCTTGGGTTAAAACAGGTTCTATAAATGAAGATGATGATAACAACGGAATATCTCACTTTTTAGAACATTTGATGTTTAAAGGAACTCATGCACATAAAGTCGGTGAATTTGACCGAATGCTAGAATCAAAAGGGGCAATTGTTAATGCTGCAACGTGGAAAGATTATACATTTTTCTATGTAACACTTCCAAAAGGTATTGGTAACAGAGATTTTAATTTGGCATTAGATTTGCATGCTGATATGATGATGAATCCTGTTTTTCCGGCAGAAGAACTTGGTGCACCATTTGATATAAATGATAATACTGTTACAGATAAGCGTGAGCGCCATGTCGTAATTGAAGAAATTAGAATGCGTAAAGACCAACCTTGGACAAAGGTTTATAATATCTGTAACAAAAATCTATATACTTCTCACCCATATAAACGTGATGTAATCGGTACTCCTGAAATTATTTCTCGTTTAACAAGAGAAGATATTGATAATTATTATAGAAAATTCTACACTTCTAGAAATGTGACAACTATTGTTGTTGGAGATTTTGACCACGAGGCTGTATTGAAAACTCTTTGTGACAAATTTATTTTCCCTGATAGAGTTCAGGGAGAAAATCGAGTTAATAAAATTGATACTCCGCCTCAACAGACAAAATATATTGAAACAAAATCTAATGTAAATACCGGTTATATGATGTTTGGTTGGTTAGGGCCTCGGGCTGCAGAATTAAAACCGGGGATTTGCCTTGATTTGATTAGCATAATTTTTGGTGATGGTTCAAGTTCTCGTTTGCAACAAAATTTGATTGAAAAATTGCCGGAGCAAATATTTAATATGATCGGTTCTGAACATTATCAATTTAAAGATGGTAACAATTTCTTTATTCAGGCAAACTTTAAACCGGAATATAAAGAAAAAGCTCTTGAACTTGTAAAACAAGAATTAGCTAATCTTCTAGAAAATAAAATAACAGAAGAAGAACTCGCTAAAGCTAAAAAGCGCATGAAATCACGTTTTGCTTATGCTGCTGAAACTGTTTCTGAAATTGGTGAAACTATCGGTTATTATATGACAGTTTGCGAAAATTTGAAATTGATAGAAGATTATTTAGTTGATTTGGATAGTATTACTTTAGAAGATTTAGAAAATACTATAAAAACATATTTATCTCTTGATAATGCAGTAATTTCTGTTTTGATGCCGGAGTAGAGTTATGCAGACTGAGTTTGATGAACAATTAGAAATAGTTAGAGAAAAATGTTTGCACTGTGAAAAATGTTCTTTATGCAAAACTCGTACTAATTCTGTATTTTCTGCCGGTGTTCCAAATTCAAAATTGATGTTAATAGGTGAAGCTCCCGGATATTATGAAGATATGAAAGGTGAGCCTTTTGTTGGAAAGGCTGGACAACTTTTGGATAAAATTTTAGGTTGCGTGGGTTTTTCTAGGCAAAAAGATATCTATATTTGTAATACCTTGAAATGTCGTCCGCCAGAAAATCGTGATCCTCTTCCAGAGGAAAAAGCCGCATGTCGTGAATTTTTAGATGCTCAGGTCGAAATTTTGAAACCTAGAATCATTTTACTTTGTGGTAGGGTTGCAGTTAATTCTTTTATTGATACAAAGCTTGGGATTACAAAACTTAGAGGTAAATGGTTTGAAGGACCAAACTTTTCTAAAATGATGCCAATTTTTCATCCATCATACTTGTTGCGAAATGATTCAAGGGAAAAAGGTTCTCCAAAATGGTTGATGTGGCAGGATATAAAAGAAGTCCGTCGTGTTTATGATCAAATGAACTAGCAAAAAAATAATTATTTTGATTTATTATATGGTGTAGTAATAATTTTTAGGTTCTGCAATATGAGAATTGTTCCCGTATATAGCTTTACAAATCGTTATTCACGATTATCTTTTAAAAGTGATTCATCAAATGATCTGGCTGATAAAATTAGAAAAAAACGAGATGATTTAGATGATTCATTATCTAAGAATGAGTCTTCTCAAGATTCGGTTGAAGATAGAATTTCTAATATAGAATCAGATATTCAAACTCAAACTTCAAAAATGAATTCCGAGAGAAGTATAATAAGTGAAGATTCTCAAAAATTAACACAAATTCAGCATGATAAAAATGACATGCAAGAAAAACTTGAAGAAACTCAAGAAAAGCTCCAATCTGATAGAAACAAATTGGATAAACTTCAAGATAGAATGTCACAATTACAAAATCAATATTCCAGAATTCAGAACGGATTATCAAATCTTAATGATGTTTAGATTCTTTGTTTAAAATAGCAAAACAAAAGAGGCACTCTTTCGAGTACCTCTTTTGCAAATTTTTAGCAAATTTGATTATTTCATCAATTCACCAACTGCTTTGTAAACGTTCATACGTTTTGCAGCATCGCTTTCAGCTTTTTCGTATAGAGCTTCAGCATGTTCAGGGTTAGTCTTCATAAGTGATTTATAACGACCTTCTGATCTGATGAAGTCTTGGTAGCTGCCTTTTGGATCTTTAGCGTCCCAAGTGAACGGTTGTTCAGGGTTAGCAGGGTTGTATCTGTATAATGGGAAGTATCCTGCTTCTACTGCACGTTTTTGTTCAGTTTGAGTTTTGCTCATATCAATACCGTGTGCGATACATGGTGCATAAGCGAAGATGATTGATGGTCCGTTGTAAGCTTCAGCTTCTTGGAATGCTTTTAGAGTTTGAGCTCTATCTGCACCTAATGCAACTGATGCTACATATACGTAACCATAAGACATACTCATCAAGCCCATGTTTTTCTTGTATGTTTGTTTACCGCCAGTAGCGAATTTAGCAACTGCACCGGTTGGAGTTGATTTAGAAGCTTGACCACCAGTATTTGAGTAAACTTCTGTATCAAGAACAAGAACGTTAACGTTTTTGTTTTGAGCAAGAACGTGGTCAATACCACCGTAACCGATATCGTTAGCCCAACCATCACCACCGATAATCCATACAGATTTATCTGTGAAGTAGTCTTCAAGTTCTTTAACTTTAGCTAAGTCTGTGCAATCACATTCTGCAGCGTATTTGTTGATGATTTCTTTAGCTGCTTCTTGATCTTTGATAGCTTCTTCAGTTTTTGAATTATCCCAGTGAGATAAAGCTTTTTCTAATGCAGATTTTAAATCAGCAGGAGCTTTTTCACTAGCAATAACTTTTTCAGCATAAGATTTTAATGTTGTTCTGTTTTGATCAACAGCTAATCTCATACCATAACCGAATTCAGCGTTGTCTTCAAATAATGAGTTAGCCCAAGCCGGACCTCTACCATCTTTATTAGTTGTATAAGGAATAGTAGGGAATGTACCTGAGTAAATTGAAGAACAACCTGTTGCGTTAGCTACGATTGCATTTTCACCGAATAATTGTGAAACTAATTTAACGTAAGGAGTTTCACCACAACCAGCACAAGCTCCTGAGAATTCAAATAATGGTTTTCTCAACATAGCACCTTTAATTGTTTTAGTTGTGTTTTTACCCATAACGTTATCAGGTAATGCGTCAAAGAATTTTTCGTTTTCTAATTCGCAAGCTTCAACTTCTTTTTCAATTGAAGACCAAGTTAAAGCTTTTTTGCCTTCTACTTTAGACATTGGACATTGGTCTAAACAAACACCACAACCAGTACAATCTTCACAGTAAACTTGAACTTTGAATTGTTCGCCGTTTAAGTTTGGTTTAGCATCAACAGTATTGAATGAAGCTGGAGCATCTTTCAAGCTGTCTTTTTCAGCTAATTTAGTTCTGATTGCAGCGTGTGGACATGCTGAAGCACAAATACCACATTGAATACAGTGTTCAGAGTTCCAATGAGGAACACGAGGAGCGATTCCACGTTTTTCTAAGCAAGCTGTACCTGTAGGGATAACACCGTCAATACTCATTGCTGAAACTGGGATATCATCACCTTTTAATCTCATTGATGGTTCAATGATTTTCTTAGCGAAGTCGCTAGCATTTTCTGGAATGAATTTAACATCATCTACACAACCAACACCGTCTAAAGTTGCAGGAACTGGAACTTCTTCAGTTGCGTTAATAGCTGCATCAATCAATGCTAAGTTCATGTTAACAACATCGTCACCTTTTTTCTTGAATGTCTTAGTTGTCATAGCTCTCATACCTTCATAAGCTTGTTCAAATGGAATGATTCCAGAAACTTTGAAGTATGCAACCATCATAACTGTGTTAGCACCTTTACCTCTTAAACCAGGTTGTTGTTTGATTAGAGATTCAGCATCTACGTTGTAGAATTTGATTTTCTTATCAATGATAGTTTTTTGCATATCTCTAGTTAAGTGAGCAAAAGCTTCTTCTTTAGAGTATGGGCTGTTTAATAAGAATGTTCCGCCTTCTTTGATACCTTTTAATAGGTCATATCTTCCGATATAAGAGTGAGCTGAACATGATACGAAATCAGGTGCTGTAATTAAGTAAGTTGATTTAATTTGTTTGTCACCGAATCTCAAGTGAGAAACTGTAACACCAAATGATTTTTTAGAGTCATAAGCAAAGTATGCTTGAGCATCTTTGTTAGTATATTGACCAATAATTTTGATTGAGTTTTTGTTAGCACCAACAGTACCGTCTGAACCCAAGCCCCAGAACATACAGTTTGTAGTTCCAGCAGGTTCTGTAACGATGTGTTCTTCTACTTTGATTGATTTGTGAGTTACATCATCTTCGATACCAACTGTGAATCCGTGGAATCCGTTGTTTTCAGCATGTTTGTAAACAGCAAGAACCATTGAAGGAGTGAATTCTTTTGAAGACAAACCATAACGTCCGCCGATTACTCTGATGTCTTTGTTGTCTAATGCTGCAACTACATCTAAGTATAAAGGTTCTCCGATTGAACCAGGTTCTTTTGTTCTATCTAAAACAGTGATACGTTTAACTGATTTAGGAAGAGCTTCGTTAAATCTCTTAACGTCAAATGGTCTGTATAATCTAACTTTAACCAAACCATATTTAGTACCTCTGTTTGCGTTCAAGTAATCAATTGTTTCTTCGATAGTTTCGCAACCAGAACCAATAGCAACGATAACGTCAGTTGCATCAGGAGCACCAACATAATCGAATGGGTGATATTGTCTTCCTGTAACTTTAGCTACTTTATCCATATATTCTTGAACGATATCAGGAACTGCATCGTAGTATTTGTTAACTGTTTCACGACCTTGGAAGTAAACGTCAGTGTTTTGTGCACCAACTTTACATTTAGGAGCTTCAGGTCTCATAGCTCTTTGTCTGAATTCTTCAATATATTTTGGTTCAACTAATTTAGCGATATCTTCGTAAGAAATTTCTTCAATTTTATGAATTTCGTGAGAAGTTCTAAATCCATCAAAGAATTGTAAGAATGGAACTTTTGCTTTGTAAGTTGCTAAGTGTGCAACTAAAGCTAAATCCATTTCTTCTTGAACAGAGTTAGCTGCTAACATAGCATAACCTGTGTTACGGCAACCCATAACGTCTGTATGGTCACCGAAAATTGCTAATGATTGAGCTGCCAAAGCACGAGCTGCAACATGAATTACGTGTGGAAGCATTTCACCTGCTACTTTGTGCATTACAGGAATCATAAGTAATAAACCTTGTGAAGCTGTGTAAGTAGAAGTCAAAGAACCTGCAGCTAAAGAACCGTGAACAGCACCTGCTGCACCTGCTTCTGATTGCATTTCTGCAACTCTTACTTCTTCACCCCAAATGTTTTTCTTGTGTTGAGATGCCCATTCATCAATCCATTCACCCATAGTAGATGAAGGAGTGATAGGATAAATTGCTGATACTTCGCTTAAAGCATACGCAATATGCGCTGCAGCGTAGTTACCATCAACTGTTATAGTTTTTCCTGGCATAATTAGTAACCCTCCTTATTTATATGCGCTATTACTTAATTATAACTGTACATATTTCATGATAATACAAACATATATTTTGACCCAAATTTAAACATGTAAATTTATGTTACAATTTGCCAAATTAATACAATTAATTGTAAATAATAATTGTTCAGTATCATTATATTTTTTTGAAAGGATTTATTTTATTATGAATATATTATCAATTACCCCTGCATTATCTCGTGCAAACCATTTAAATAGTATTAATTCTCCTGCGCAGAATAAAAATGTTACATCTCCAAGATTAAATACCCTTTCTAAAGACACTGTATCTTTTTCAGGTATAGGAAGAGCTAGTTCAAAAGTATCAGACTTTTTAGAAGCTCAAGTTGCAGCAGATACTCCAAGATTAAAACGTTTAGCAATTACTTATTTGGATATTTTGGAATCCGTTGCATTTAAATTGAAAGACAAAGGTTTTTCTTTTGATAGAGAATATTGTGAATTAAATCCTGTAAAATCTCCAAAATCATATTCTAGTAAAATTGTTCGTTCTGGAAAATTTAAAGTTCCTGATACAATTCGAGCAACATTATATTGCAACAATCCTTATGATTTAGATTCTTTGAATTCATTACTTGTAGAGATGAAAAAACGTGGTTATGTTCTCGGTACAGAAAAAATGTCTATTAAAGATTTAATGAAAAGAGGTTATATACCAACAGAAGAAGAAGCAAAGAAATTAGATTTAGAAAAAACTGTTCCTGATTTAGATATAAGACTTGATGATGTTGCTGACCAAGTAACAAAATTACCTGAAGAATTGAAGTATTCAATCGGTAAACCTCAAAAATCAGGTTATGAAGATATTCAAATGCGTTTTGTTCGTGATTTTGATACAAAAAAATCACCTGTAAGTCATGAGTTGCTTATTGTATTTGGTCCAAATTACTCTAAAGCAAAACATGCGGAATCTTCATTTATTTATACTCCATTAAGAGAACTTGATGAATTGCATGTGGATTTGAGCAACAAAACACTTGGTTCTCATTCTCAAAAAGCCGCTCGTTATATTGATTTAATTAAACAGATGTTTAGAGGAAAAGTTTCAGAAAAATTGTTCTTAAATGCTAAGAACAAAGATTTGTTTGAGTTGTCTGATTCTGTACCTATTTCATTTTCTGATATAGATGTAAATATGTTTGAAAATTATTTTGCCGGTTTACATGATAGAGTTTCTTCAGTGTATAAGGAAATAAGAAAATCTCCAAAACTTACTGATAGCGATAAGAAACAATTAGCAAAAGACTTTCGAAGTGATAAGGCTTTGCTAAATAAAGTTCATGACAATTTGAAAAAAGCAATCTCTCACGATTTTAATGCTGATTAATTTTCAATAATTGCAACATTTTCAATGTGATAGGTGTGACAAAACATATCAAAAGGCTGTATCAATTTTATGGTACAGTTCTTTTCTTCTTTCAAGTATTTTAAATCTCTTGCAAGTGTTGCCGGATTACAGCTTACATAAATTATTGATTTAGATAGTCTTACTGCGTTATCAAGACATTCTTTAGTGCAACCTTTTCTTGGAGGGTCAAGAATAATTGCATCAAATTTTCTCTTTTCTTTTTGAAAAAAGACAGATGCATCTTGATTATGAATTTCCAAGTTATGAATGTTATTGATTTCGGCAGTTTCTCTTGCAAGTTCAACTGATTCTTTGTTCTCTTCGACGCTGACAACTTTTTTACAAATATCTGAGATACAAATCCCAAATGATGTAATTCCCGCATAAGCATCAAGTACTGTTGGGCTTTCAAAGTTCTCTTTAATATAATCTTTTACATATCTAAAGATATTTTCTGCACTTTTCGGATTTATTTGGAAAAAAGTATTAGGACCGATTCTGAAAGTCTTGTCTAAAATTCGTTCTTTTACAAAATTTTTTCCTACAAGACATTCTGTTTTATTCCCTAAAATAACATTTGTCTTTTTAGAGTTGAAATTTACACAAACTCCAACAACTTCGTAAAATTCATCAAAAATGCATTTGGCAAAGTCATTTAGTCTTTCAAAAGATTTTGTTGCATTTACGACAAGAACGACCAAGTTTTTGCCTGTTGCAAGGGAACTTCTTATAACAACGTGTCTTAAGTCTCCTGAATGTTTTTTCTCATTGTAACCGGAAATCCCGTAATCAAATGCTTTTTCTCTAATAAATTCAATGATTTTGTCACAAATTTCCGGTTGAATTGGGCAATATTTAATATTTACAATTTCATGTGTTGCTGGTTTGTAATAGCCTGCGAGTATTCTTTTTGAATTTTTAGTTTCTGAAATTGGATATTGAATTTTATGACGATAATTTTTTGTTTGTGGACTAGGAATTGGTTTTGGAATTTCAATATCAAAATTCCCAATATTTTTCATTGTGTCTTCTACAATTTGCCTTTTTAGTTCAAGTTGGTAATCATAGTCGATGAATTGCAACTGGCATGCCCCACAAACTTTTTGCATTGGACAAAATGGTGTAACTCTGTGTTTAGATGGTGTTATTATTTCCAAAACTTTACCATTTGCAAAATTCTTGTTAACCTTTGTTATTTTAATTTTTACTTCATCTTCAGGACAAGTGTTTTCTATAAAAACTACAAAACCCTCTACTCTTGCCAGTCCTAAGCCTAAATTTGTTATCTTTTCAATTTTTACTGTGTATTCGTCATTTACTTTCATACATTTTATTATACCTTAAATATTCTTTATAATTTAACATCTTTTAAAAGTTATGTTATGATATCTCTATTAAGAAGACGTAAGGAGAGATTTAAATTATGAAAAAGGTTATTGTATCGCTTCTTTTGTTAGTACCATTATTAACAGGGTGTACTAATATTGATACTCAAGTTACAATAAATGATGACCGTTCTGCTAGTGTTGCAACCTCTTTGACTTATGAGGGAAATTTGTCAGATTCTTCTGATATAACGGCATTAACAATATCTGATAATTATGCAAAATTTTTAGATCCGTTATACACTTCGCAAGAAGCTTTCGGTAAAAAATTATCAACAATTACCGCATCAAAATCTGTTAAAGATTTAAAATATGATGATTTAGATTTATCATCTCTTGGTTTTAAATCTAATTTGCCAAGTGGCAGATTTATTGAAGTTAAAAAGAGTTTCTTAGTTTCATCTTTTAATATTGATGCAACTTACAATTTAAAAAATCAAATTAAAAAAGTTAAAAAGGCTGAAAAAGCTAAACAAATTAAAAGAGCTGAGGGCTTAGATCCTGTTTATTTGAAAGAGTATGGCGATCCATCAGAATATGATGTTGATGATTCCGCTAAAGAAGATATTTTTGCGCAAAATCTTGATGAATCAACAAAAGAATTTGTGAATAAAAATCTTCAACAAAAAGAAGAAACAAAAAAAGAACAAAGTCTTAAAGATTTGAAAGCTTCATTTAGTGTGAAAGTTCCGACTTTTGCATCTTCAAATAACGCAGATTCAGTTTCAGGAAATGTTTACACTTGGAATATTTCACAAGATGCTCCAACCGTAATCAAATTGCAATACGTTCAGTATAGTGGTTTTGCAATTGCATTTGTTATTTTAATTGGTATTCTCGCTTTGGTTTTACTTGCAAGAAAAATTATTAAACACGATACTCAAAAAAGAATAGATAATTAAAAGAATAAAAATGTTAAACAACAAAGATGGCGAAATCTTTCGATTTCGCCATCTTTGTATCTGAAAATAAAATTATAAAGCTATGGCGTGTTATCACAAGTTGTTGATGTTGTCCAATCTATTACATCACCTGCGGCGCATTTTCTATAATCCATGTTTTTGTTTGTTAATGCCCAAGCAGTACATGCCAGACCATTTTCACTATTTTTCATATTATTTCTCAAACAGTTTGAATTGAATGAAAAATCATCACCATAAAATCCCATTGGCACAAGTGATGTCCCTGAAATGTAAAATCCAAATACATCAACTCCAAGTATATTTGGTCTAGCCGGTCCATTTACATCTATGATTATTGTTCCACAAAGTGGTCTTTTTACTTTATCAATAGAAGAAATCAATCCGTCACAGTATGTAGAATTGGTTTTAATTACTGCAGCTCCGCCATCTAGCAAAGAAATAAATGATACTGCTGATTTCGGATTCGCTTCTATATATTGAGGTTGTTGAGGCTTTTGATTCTCATCATAGAATGCATTCAAATCCTTCATTTCCAATTGTTCTTCTTGGTTAGCATCTTCTAGTTGAAATTCTTTGTCTATTGTTAAACGGTTTGGTTTTAGGGGTTGAAAAACTGCATTTGTTGAGCGTCCGCTTAATGTTCGGTATCCTTTAGGTGCAAAACAACCAAGAGGTGAACTTCCGCAAAATGACAAAATCTTTATTTTCTTAGATAATTCATTTGTAATTGCTTCTGCTTTGTTTTCGCTGGTTCTTACAGAATCCCAATCATCAGGATTTTTGTTTTCGTTTATTGCAGCAACTTCTGTTAGAGCTGTTTGTAAATCTTTTTGCATTTGTTTAGCTTTTTTTATGTATTCAAGTGAGCCTTGTTTTTGCACTAAATTTGGAATTGTCAAAGTGAACAGAAAACCAACAAGTGCTAATACAATCAATACTTCTGCTAATGTAAATGCTTTTTTGTTTTTCATAACCAACACCTATAAATAATTATTTCGCCATATATTTAGAATAACATTTTTTTTTATAAAAGTCATCTTATTGTTAATAAATAAAAAGGCTCAATTCTGTTATTTAGAATTGAACCCTTTTGAATTATTTTATTACTGTTTTATTTTGTGAAATCAAAATAAGTATCAGCATTTGTTGTGTTTGGAGTAGTTCCGTTGTTTACCAAGTTCATTTTTCCTGTTCTGTTTGTTACATTAACGTTTCCGTTCCCGGAGAATGTATCTTTTACTCTTGCAGATCCAACAAATTCAGCATTTACGTCACCTGTATTTGAGATGATATATTTAACATCTGCTTTTTTGTATTGATTATCAAGAGCTTTAAGATTTACATCGCCAATAGCTTGGTAGTTTGATTTGTATGCATAGTTTGTATCATTAACTGTCAATGCATTGTCTTTTGTTCCGATTGTTCCGCTTGAAGCAAGTGATAAACCTTTAGCTTGAATATTTGCTTTAGTATTATCAGTTGAGGCATTTAGGATAGAACCAACATTTCCATCTGCGTCTTTATCAGTTAGAAGAAGAACTCTTCCGTCTGCATAGATGTGGTCGATGTTCATATCAGTACCAAAGCTTGCTAAGTTGATGGCATAATCTCCGTTTGTTTTCTTTGTATCTAAAGCATGTGCATTGATTTTACCATTTACATCAACATTGATTGATTTTGAGGTATTAACTTGGTCTTTTGTTGGTCCGTAAGTATATCCGCCACCACTTGTTCCTGTTTCAACACCAATTTTACCATTGTTTACGTTGATTGTTAAATCTCCGTTTGAACGGATTAAGGTATTTTTTGAACCCTCATTTAATAATGAACCGTTTTCAATGTTAAATGTTACATCATTTAGTGCGTTTAAGTTTGCAACATCTTCATCAGTTTTTTCTTGGTTTGGTTTGCCTAAGTATACGTGAGAGTCTTTGTTTCCAATGTTGATATCATTTGCTGCAACTTTACCTCTTACCCTGATTCCGTGAATACCATAGTTTTCCATATTCACATCACCTTGAGTGTTGATTAAAGCATTTTCGTCAACTACAATTCCACCACGAGAACTTGTATTTTTAAGGTTGATATTATCCCCCTCAACATTGTAAATGCTTCCGTCAAGTGTCATAGCTCCACCACTTGAATTTGTGATATTGATATCTGCTTTTCTGTTAATGATTTGAGAATCTTTATCTGTTTTCAAGTATCCTGCAGTATTTTCGATATTAAGAGTATCGTTTTGGTTAAGGATAGTACCACCGATAGTCATACCTTTGATACTGTTATTTCTGATAGTTGTTTTACCATCATTTTGAATAATTGCGTCTTTACCAACAACTAATTCTTGACCTCTGTTTGAAACCATCAATTCGCCTTTGTTTTGAACAAGACCGTTAACTTCTAAGTTCCCGCCTGCATTGTATAATGTAGTTGTTGAATTGTTTTTAACTTCACCATCTAAAATCATTCCGTTTTTACCGGTATTTTGGATATAAAGTTCGCTATTGTTATTAAGAAGTTGGCCTTCTTTTGTTAGGTGTAATCCATTACTTTGTTTTGCACTTGTGATATTCATTTTGCCATCTTGGTTTTCAATTTTACCGCTGATGATCATATCGCCATTCCAGTTAGAAACAGCTGTTGAACCATTATTTTCTACAAAACCTTTGATGTTCATTCCGCCAACACCAGTGTTTGCAATTTTTACATCACTGTTGTTTGAAATCATTGCGTTACCGCCAACTGTTAAACTATTACCATTGTTAACAATTTCAAGTTTTCCGTTTTGGTTTTTGATAATTGCGTTTGTTACAAGGTCGCCGGCTTTGTTCGTTATATTTGTAACTCCATTGTTTTCAATATAAGAATCAATTCTTGCACCGTTAGCTCCAGAATTACCAATTAAAACTTTGCCGTCTTTGTTAGTGATAGAGCTTTTTTCGCTCAAGAACATTTCGTTTCCGCTGTTTGCGATATTGATAGTACCTTTATCCATTGAAACGGCACCGTTTCCAAATACCATATCACCATTTTTGTTGATGATTGAAATGTTATCACCTTTGCCTGTTGCTGCGATTGAACCATTAACAACCATTCCGTCTTTTCCGGTATTATAAACTGTGATGTTTGCATCTTGACCGGTAATTGTTCCGCCAATATTTAAAGCCTCACCAGAGTTTTTAACAACCATTTTATGAGTATTTTGAATTAAATCCCCACCAAGATTTGCATCACCGGCTTTGTTTTCAATGATTGTATCGCCAGAGTTCAAATATGAACCCGTGTAATTCAATCCGCCAATACCATTGTTTGTGATGATAGTTGTTTTATCATTTGAAATTTTACCGGTTTCATTAACATTTAATGTGTTGCCATCATTTGTAACCGTTAATTTACCGTTTGTATTTTCGATTGAACCGTTGATGTTCATATCTCCTTTTGTATTCCAAACATTAGTTGTGCTTGAATTTTCAACTTTACCATCAATAGTCAATCCATTTTTACCAGAGTTGATGATTTGTAAATCGCCATTGTTAGAAATAACTGCATCTTTTGTGATGTACATATTTGAACTTGCATTTGATAAGTTCATTTTACCTTTTTCGTTAGCGATTGTACCTCCGATAACGTAATCTCCACTCCAGTTTGTTAAAGCTGTTGAACCGTTATTCTTGATTGTACCATTCATTGTGAATCCGTTTTTACCGGTGTTAGTTACTTTAATTTTATTGTTGTTTGAAATTTCTGCATTTTTACCAATTTCAAGACCAGAACCGTTACTTACGATTGTTAACATTCCGTCTTTGTTTTGAATGTTTCCGTTAATAACTGTATTACCTGCATTACTTGAAATAAGAGTTAAACCGTTGTTAGCAACGTTACCGTCAATAATTTGTCCGCCAACACCTTTATTAGTAATTCTTAAATCCCCTTTGTTTGAAATGTTAGCTTTTGAAGTGATATTTAATTGACCTTTATTATTGTTGATTGCTAATCTTCCGTTGTTGTTTGAGATATCACCAGAAATTGTTGTTCCTGCTTGTCTATCAACGATTTGAACATTACCGTAAGCATTTTGAACTTTCCCGCTGATGTTTAATTCTTGAGTTCCGTTATTTTGGATTGAAACATTACCTTTGCCGTTGTTTTTAACAAGACCTGCAATGTCAATTCCGCCATCGTTAACTGTTGTTTTAATTACGATATTTCCGTTTTGTAAACCTAAAGAATCAGCAGATTTAATATTTCCGGTATTTACAAGTGAATTAAATAAAATATCAGATGCTTTGTTTGAAGTTAAGATTCCTTGATTTGCAACACCTGCAATTAAAGCTCCGTGAGTTCCAACTGCTGCATCTCTACCAATAATATTGATATTGTTTGCTGCAAATACTTTACCGTCGATTTTTACATCTGCAGTACCTTGTTGCATTTTATTTAAATCGCCTTTGTATTTGTTATTAACAAATGCGTTATATGATGCTTGTGTTGGTGTATAAACAGATAAAGAACCAACATTTAAAACACCGCTTTCTCCAACAACCATACCATTAGGAGAGATGAATACGGCATTCCCGTTGTAAAATTTACCATCTCTTACTGTGTTAACTAAACCATTGATGTTGATTGTGTTATCAACAAGGTTAACAAACTGTGATACATTGTCTTTTCCATATTTAAAAATTAAGTTTGCAATATCACCTTTAGAAAGTGTGAAGTTCTCGTATTTTCTAAAACCCATGCCTCCAATAACGTCAGTTGGGTTGATATTGTAAACACCATTATTTCCCGTAACTCCTGAAATGTCTGAAGCTAAGGCTGAAGTCATAAAAGATTGTTGAGCTAAAAAGCTGATGACAAGTGCCGTAGCAATCATTTTTCTGTTGTTTATCGATTTCATAAACACATACCCTTTCTTTATTACTATTACTTATTCATAGTTATACGTAGTTATATCAAGTCTGAACATAAAATAATTTGTTATGTTGTTAAAAATTATTAAGTACGTTTAATATAAATCCCACCTATAATAAACCACAAGAATAAGGCTATGTAAAATATGTTAATTTGTAATAGAAGATTCCATATACTTTTGTTGTCTTTTGAGTGAACTCGAACTTTTGAATTCCAATTATAGCAATAAAAAAAGAGTCTTTGCAGACTCTTTTTTAAATGGTGGGCGTTGGGAGACTCGAACTCTCGACCCTCTCCTTGTAAGGGAGACGCTCTACCAACTGAGCTAAACGCCCATTTATTACTATTTAATTTCTAGCTAATGTACTGTTTGCTTCGGTTTTAATCCCCTCCGCAAGATTTATATTATCAAGAACAATTTTTAATGTCAAGTGTTTTGTTGAAACTTTTTTTTATTTCTTTCGTCTTTGTCTGTAAAGTAGGATTTATCGTTTATAGCAGGAGGAGAATGTGAGTTTAAATTTGTTGAGAGAGATTAGTCCGTATAATTATGACGAAAATACCGGTGAAGAAATTAAGACTTTTAATTCAATTGCACATGAAGATGATATTTTGCAATTTTATTTGAAAGAAATAGGGAAAATAAAACTTCTTAAAACCGAAGAAGAGAAGCAGTTGGGCAAACTTATCAAAGAGAAAAAAGATGCAGTAGCCAAACGTAAACTTATTCAAGCAAATTTACGACTTGTTGTGAGCATTGCAAAAAGGTACGTTGGGCAAGGTGTGTTATTCATGGATTTGGTTCAGGAGGGTTCTATCGGATTGATTAGGGCAGCTGAGAAATTTGATTATTCTAAAAATTTTAAGTTTTCAACTTATGCAACATGGTGGATTAAGCAATCTATTATAAGGGCAATCGCAAATCATTCCAAGACAATTCGAATTCCTGTCCACATGGCTGATAAAATTAGAAGATATAAATCCGCTTATGCAATTTTGTCTTCTGATTTAGGTAGAGAACCAACAGAACAAGAACTTGCTGATTTTTTGTGTGTTTCAATATCAAAGCTTAGAAAAATTCGAGATTCAATAATTTTAGAGCCTATTAGTTTAGAAACTTCTGTTACTGATGACTTGTGTTTGAGAGATTTTATTGAAGATAAGTCATGCAACAATCCGGAGGAGCAAACGAAAGACACTTTTTTGAAGCTCGGAATTCCTGAATTGTTCAATGTGTTAACAGAAAGAGAAAAAAGAGTAATTACTCATCGTTTCGGTATAAATTCTGAGAAACCTAAGACGTTAGCTGAACTTGGGGGCATGCTCGGGTATTCAAAAGAGAGGATTAGACAAATTGAAGAAAATGCATTAACTAAAATGCGAAAATTTTCAAAAACTAATCACATGAAAGATTTTATTGAAAATTAGTTATATTCATCATTCATCATTTATTATTCTAAATTTAAAACCGGTATTTTGCCGGTTTTTATTTATGATAAAAGAGATTTTGCAAATTCAATTGATTGTTCGTTTATTTCTCCACCTGCAAGTTCTGCTAGGGCTTTTATCTTGTTATCACCTGTTAGAACATAAACTTCTACTTTAGTTTCGTCTTCTTGTGATTTTCTTACATAGAAATGTTTGTCTGCTTTTGATGCTATTATTGCTTGGTGCGTGATGACGATAACTTGGTGAGATTTGCTCAATTCAACAATCTCTTCTGCTACACTCTGTGATGCCTTGCCGGAAATTCCTGTGTCAATTTCATCAAAAATAACAGTATCAATGTCATCATTTTGTGCAAAGATTGATTTTATCGCAAGCATAACTCTTGAAATTTCACCTCCAGAGGCTACTTTAGCAAGCGGTTTTAAATCTTCAGAAACGTTTGTAGAAATCATAAATTCAACATTGTCGGCTCCATTTGAAGAAAGTTCTTTAGGAGTAATTCTGATTTCAAATCTTGCTTTTGGTAATTCTAAAACTGCAAGTTTGTCTTGAATAAGTACTGATAAAACTTGAGCATAATTTTCTCTATTCTCAGTGATTTTAGCGGCAAGTTGAGTTAGTTCTTCTTTTTGTTTTTTTATCTCATCTTCAAGCTTTTCAATGTTTTGGGTAGAAAATTCAATTGTTGAAAGTTCTTCACAAAATTCATTATAGCTTTTTAATACAGATTCTAACGTTCCACCATATTTCCGTTTGAGTTTATCAAAGATAAATAGTCTTTCTTGTATATCATTTAATCTTTGAGTGTCATTTTCAAGATTTTGACTGTAATCTCTTAATGTTGAAGAGATATCTTTTAGGTTTTCGAGAGCATCAACAAATTGTTGGCTTACTTCTTCTAAAGAACTATCATAATTTGCAGCTTTTGAGATGTCCATCTTAATTTGGCTCATAGCCTCAAGAATTGAGCCATCATCACCATTTATAGCCCAATAAGAACTTCCTGTTAACTCTTTTAGTTTTTCGGCATTTTCTAAAACTTCAAGTTCTTTATTTAATTCCTCTTCTTCCTCTGCACTTTGGATATTTGCTTCTTCAATTTCATTTATTTCAAATTTTAAAAACTCAATCTGAGATTCTGTTGCGTTTGCGCAATTTTTAGAATCTTCAAGTTGTTTAATCAAAGTTTCGTAGGTCTTAAATTTTTCCTTGTATTCTTGAAGAATATGTCCATAATCATCTTTCCCGTAAGAATCAAGAAGATTTATATGGTATTGCGGTTGAAGAAATGTGTATGTTTGGTGTTGAGAGTGAATATCTACAAACAGAGTTCTCAAATTCTTTATTAATTCTTGGTTTACTAAAGTCCCATTTATTCTTGAACGAACAGAGCTTTGAGTAATTTCTTTGGTGATAATGATTTCAGAACCTAAGTTATCAATTCCGTTTTCTTCAAATATTTTTGACAAATCATGTTTAGTATTTTCTAAAACAATTTCAATAGTTGCCTTGTCACAACCTGTTTTGATGACATCTTTCGAAACTCGTGAAGAAAATACCAAGTCAATAGCATTCAAAAGAATACTTTTTCCGGCACCTGTTTCACCAGTAATAATGTTTAATTTGTCATCAAAATTGGCACACAGTTCATCTATTAAAATGTAATCTTTTAGTTTTAACTGTTTAATCATAATTTGCTATTTTGTATTATAAATTTGCCCCGCAGCATTTTTTATATTTTTTACCGCTACCGCAAGGACATGGGTCATTTCTTCCAATTTTTTTAGAAGTATCTATTTCCGGTTTGTTTTCGTTATCTTCTATGATTCCAAGGGTATTTGAAAATACTTTTGAACGATACAATACTGTTGTTGATGAAATAATTTTGTTATCAACATATCTGCGTTTGTATTTTTTTAGAAGTTCCTCTAAAGTGTAGTTTTTAGCAAGAACGGAGTTAACAATTTCCATAAAGTTTTTGTGTTTGTCTGCAACCATTCTGATTAAGTTTGCAGAGTATTTATCGTTTTCTAAGAAATATTTGATACAAGCATCATAGTTAAGAATTTTTGTATAATCTTTAACTTCGAAAATATTGTTAAATGTTCCATAGAATGGAATTGCATATAAACCAAGTTCCTTATCATAAATTATACCTACATCATAAGTTTCTTTGTGAGAAGAAAAACCGCCTAGAGAATTTTCTAAGAAATTGTCATAGGAGTTGTTGAACTCAGAAACAGCAAAATATTTGTATTCTTCAGGTTCTTGGATTAGGTCTTTGTAATCTTCTTTTTTGCCATCTTCTGCATAATCATTGAAAACACTGATTAAATCATCTGCACATTTGTTAGTTGTGATAATTTCAGTTGTTCCAAAGAAATCCATAAATTTTTGATAGATTTCAGCAACATCTTCTTCAATTTCTTTTTGTTTTTCAGGATTATCCAAATAAACAAGTTCCGGATTTTGAATGATTTTTGCTACTGCAAATCTATAAGCATCGTCTTTTCTGGTTGCAGGAAGGACTCCGGAAATTTCTAACAAATAGTAATCTCCATTGATATTCACGATACGAGCGATAATATAATCGCCTGAACCTATTCCTCTGAATGCTGTCATTTTCATCAAAGATGTAATCATATATCTGCGTTCATTGACGATATTTAATAAGTCAAAACCTGTTTTAGTAACTTTTTTGATTTCAAAAACAGAAGAGATTGAATTATTGATTGCTTCAACAATGTCTTTTGTATCTTTGTCAAGTCCTTTTGTATTTTCTAAATATAATTCAGGAATACTTTTCAAATCTTCTCCAAGATTACGTTCAAGGATATAGCTAAAGCAAGCAGTTTGTAGAGGTACACCTGTTTTGGTACTTGCTCCGATTGTTCTTAAATATTCATTAAAATCTGTTTTTATATCTTCATGGTTTTGTATAAATTCTGCGATTTGTTTAATTACGCCATTAATGCTGTCCATGCGTTCTTGGATATTCATGTTTTCTCCCCTTACTGTAATTGTATTCTATTTTAGAATATAATATCTTTTCTAAAAACTCAATATATTAAGATATTGTAGCCAAGATTGAAAATTTTCAACTAGTCGGTTAGTTTAAAATCTCCGTTCTTTTTAATATGTTCAACTAGTCCACCGTCCTTCAAAAGTTTAATCATAACAGGTGGAAGCGGTTCTATTTGAATGATTGAACCATTTGTCAAATCGGTAATAATTCCTTTTTCAATATCAAGTTCTAATTCATCGCCATCATCAATTGCATCTGTATCGCATTCAATGGCTAAAAGTCCGATATTAATTGCATTTCTGTAAAAAATTCTTGCAAAAGATTTTGCTAAAACGGCTCCGACTCCTGCAATTTTTATAATCAAAGGAGCATGTTCTCTAGATGAACCAAGTCCGAAATTGCTACCTGCGACAACAAAATCCCCTTTTTTCATTCTTGATGCGAATGTTTCATCTGCATCTTCCAATACGTGTTTTGCAAATTCAGGCAAGTTTGATCTTAGGTGATATAGTCTTCCTGGGGCAATATGGTCAGTCGAAATATTATCTCCGAATTTGAATGATTTTCCTTTCATGTAGCTCCTCCTTTTATCAACTTAATACTATCGCAAAAACAAAATCTATGCTATAATTATAACAAATAAAGGAATTGCTTATGTATTTTAATAGAAAATGTAAAATAACGTTTATAAGCCATGGGGCTACAATATATTCAGAAGAAGGCAGAATTTCAGAGTCTGAGAATTATCCTCCTCTATCAGAACTTGGTATCGAAGAGGTAGAATCTTTAACAAAGTTTTTGAAATCAAGAGCTGTTAAAAATGATGTAATTTATACTTCTCCTGCTGTTAGAACAAGACAATCTGCTATGATGATTTCTAAATTGTTCAAAAAAGACTATGTAGTTGTTGATGATTTAACTTCTCGCAGATTGGGACAATGGAATGGTATGACAATTGGTCAAATTCTTGAAAAATATCCGGACGGTATTCAAGATTTGTTACTTCATCCGGATAAAAATGTTGATTCTGTTGTCGAAGCTTCAGATGAATTTGTGGCAAGGATTAAAACTGTTATTGATAGATTGGTTGAAGAAAATGTCGGTAATAGAATTATTATCGTAACTTATCCTGATGTAATTCAAGCTGCGATTTGTGGAGCTTTGGGTATTCCTGCTGATAAATTGTCTAAGATATTTATTAGAACAGGTAGTGCAACTCAAATTACATATTTTGAAAAATGGTCAAGTTTGGTTTATTCAGACCATGTTCCGTTGCAAGTTTAATCTTCCTTAGATATTTCAATTAAACGTTTGCTTTCTTGGATTAGAAATTCTTTCCGAGGGTTAATATCAATGAAATCCCACGGTAATGTTTTTTCGTATGCATAAGTTTCGTTTGCATAATAATCAGTATCAATTTTCAATTGTTTTGCAGCTCTTTTGAATGCACCGAGCTTTGCACCTTGATTGTAAACTTCTATCAAATAATCCGTTAGTCTTTCGTCTCCTCGAGAAAGTACGGCTTGGTAGTAATCCCATTTTGCACTGGATATACTTGATTGAACTCCAATTTTATGTAGTTCTTTTTTTAGATAATTTGCTTTTTTCTCTAAGCTTTTTTCGTCTTCTCGTCCAAACCATTGAAATGGGGCGTTTGCTTTTGGAACAAAAGTTGAAAATCCAAATGAGATATCAAATCCTTTATATTTTGCTTTAATTCTTTTTGCAAGGTTTACGATTTCTTCAATGTCAGCTTGGGTTTCTGTTGGTAAACCAATCATTCCGTAGAATTTTATTCCTTTAAGTCCACAACTTCTGGCAACTTTAATTGCGCTATAAATTTGTTCTTCTTTTAAATTTTTATTTATAACTCTTCTAAGTCTTTCACTCCCTGCTTCAATTGCAAGTGTAAGATTTTTTTGTCCTGCATCTACTAGTGTTTGTACAATTTCCGGCTTAAATGAATCAACTCGCAGAGAAGAAACGCTCATTTCGATTTCTTCACCACTTTTGATTTTGTCATCAATATATTTGCAAATTTCGTTGAACTTTGGGTGTGCTGTTACTTGTGCACCTAGTAAAGCGAGCTTATTTGTATATTTTAGCCCTAAATCAATTGCTTCAAGTAGTTTTTCATAAGGAACAAATCTTATTGGCAGATTAATATATGAGGCAAGGCAAAAACCACAACGATTTGCACAACCTCTTTCTACTTCAAGAATGAATGTTTTTGGAAAAAATGCTTTGTCGCTGATTATAGGAGTATAAATACATTCGGTAAGTTTTTTTGTTGATTTTTTTACTTTTGTCGGATTTAAGCTTGGAACATAAACACCCTCAATCTCGCTTAAAAGCTTTAGAATTTCACTTTTAGGTTTTCCTTTATTCTCTTTGCAAGTTCTTACGGCTTCCAGATTTACGTCTTCTCCATCACCGATAATAAAGAAATCAAAAAACGCTTTGTAAGGTTCTGGGTTAGATGTAATAACAGGTCCACCTGCAAAAATTAGGGGATCAGAATCTAATCTGTCTTTTGCCTTAAATTCAAGATTATTCCATTCTAGGAATTTGAATATTTGCAAAAAATCCATGTCAAAATTAAAAGATATTGCGATAAGGTCGATTTTATCTCTCAATAGTGCGGTTGTTTTTGAATCAGAATAAACCCTTTCAATATTAATATCATCAAGCATATCAATTGCACGATATAGCCATAAGTATCCTAAAGATGACATTGCAAATGATTCTGGTCCCGGGAATGCAAACCACATGTTGAAATCATTTTCTCGTTTTACAATCCTATCATATAGAACTATTTCATTATTTTGCTTGTTCAATATAAATACCTGTTTCTTTTGCGTTGATAGGTGTTAAGTATAATTCATCAACTAATACGCAGATTGTTGCGGCAATTGCAGGAGATAAAATTACCCCCCAAATTCCAAGGAATTCTTCTGCTGCAAATAGTGCAACCATGATTGTTATCGGGTGAAGCTTCATGAATTTCCCGAACAAGAATGGACGTATCATGTAATTTGAGATTTGTTGAACTGTTAAGAATAACACGATTGCCAGAATAATCTTAACTGCTCCTAAAGGGAATGCAATAGCAACAATTACACAAACTGCAATTGTTGGACCCAAAACCGGTATGATTTCACAAATTCCGGCGATTAAACCAAGTAAAACAGGATATTCAATTCCCAAAATAGCAACGACACAAGTTATCATAATGCCCACAGTAACCATTGATAGAACTTGCGCTCTTACATAATTACCGACTTTAGAAGTTATATTAAAAAGGATATCTCCTGCTTTTTTCTTGATGTTTGGAGGGAAGAATTCTAAAAACTTCTCTCTTAAATAATCTTTATCAACCAAGATGTAAAACACAAACATTGTGAGTGCTAAAGTTACAAATACGGCTTGCGCAGCTGCCATTGTGAAGTTCCATGATTGGCTAAAAACATTTTGTGCGATATTTGATGATGCATCAGCCAAATTGTTAACAGGAATAAGTTCAGCGATTGTGTGTCCGTACAATTTTGAGTGAGTAATGAAATTATAAATAGATAAAGCCTTTTGCGGCATGATTGATATAAATAATTCAATCTCCTTGTAGCACATTACAATTATTGGTAAAATCAGCGCAAATATTGTGATTATCGTAGTGATAACAACAATAGAAGCTGATAATGCTCTGTTTTTAATTTTGTCTTGTATTTTATTTACTAACGGATTTAACGCAGCTGCGAATACAAATGATGCAAATAATATCATTAATAATCCGTACATTTTAGGGATTAAAAATAGTATTAATATAGCAAGTATAGTAAATATTATTGTTTTAACATTAAAGAATTTTTTTAGCATACACATTTCCCTCGAAAATCATGCTGAATTTACGTTTCAGCCCATTTTTTATTATCAACAAACCAAAAAATATTACAAGAAAAATTAAAATTTATCAATTGTCAATATTGCCGTAAATACTGGAATAGATATTTGTTTATATAAAAAGTATATACTACAAATTAACCTATTTTTGTAACATAACTTAACATGATAAAACCAAAAAGGCAATTATCAAAGCACGAAATACTTTATATAAGTACGAGGACACTAACACAAGGATACTAGAACAATGGGTTTCTTATTAGGAGCATTTGGAAAATTGGCTGCTGGGCAAAGGATGCGAAGCATCCAAGCTCGAATGATGCGTGTTCAATCCAGATTGAGACGTGCAGCTAGAGATGTCTCTGATATGGAAAAAATGATAGATAAACAAGAAAAAGCTGCATTGAATAGCTTGACAGCTCAATCAAACGCAGCTATGAATCTTGCAAAATCAGGACTTATGAGTTCTATCTTTGGAGCTGGAAATGCAGCATCAATAATGACAAAAGTTCAAAATGGTTCTCAGTTATCAACAGATGAAAGCAATTCATATTCAGCATTGATGTCTCAATACAATCAACAAGTATCAAGCATGTCTGCAACTTGTGAAACATCAGCTGCAATACAAAAACAACAAATACAAGATTACTTTGAACAAATGAGAGAAATGCAGTTGAATCCATTAAAAGATGAAGAAGATTTACTACAATCAGAAAAGGATTCCTTAGAGACTCAATTGCAAACTGCAAGTGCAGATTACAAAGCTTGCCAAGAAATGGAGAAAAACGACGCAAAACTTCTTGCACCAAGCTATACAGCAGGAGGTTAATCCTCAGAGATATAGATTTAACAACGGGCTCGCGGTATCCACCACGAGCCCGTTTTAGTATTTAGTGTTGGTATTGAATAGTTCTCTAAAATTGTAAAATGCATTGCTATGCCAACATGATAAATTTACAGCTCGGATTAGTAAATCCGATCTATATAATATATAACCTTGCATGTAATTACGAGGAACAAAGCCGAGCAGAGTACGGAGTTGTTTGCACAGAGTGACGTCATAATCTTTCGCCCCTTGTGGAAGAGGGACGAGGGTAAATGATTTAGTGGCAAATAGTACCTCAGAATGACAATTATTTATACTCCGTAACCTTATTTACAAAAATCGAATTATGGAGTAAAATGAAGACATGGAAAATTTGAGTTTAAATGAGAAGATTAACGAGTTAGTCGTTAAAATGGCTAAAGAGCCGAACAATATTGAAAACTATCACGCATTATCAGAGCTTTATTTACAACAACAAGATTATGACAAGGTTATGTCTGTTTTAGATAGCCTTTTAGCAATTAAGCCAGATGATGTTCAAGCTCTTGTTGGTATGGGTACAATGTGGTTTTATGAACGTGATTTCAGGAAATCTTTATCTTACTACAATAAAGCATTAGAAGTTAATCCTAAAAACTTCTTGATTTATTACAATATTGGTAATGTTTTTGCTGAATGGAAAAATTTTTCAAAGGCTTTGTTCTATTACAATAGAGCTATTGATTTAAACTCAACAAATCCTGAAATTTATAATGCAATTGCTTTGTTGTATCAAGATATTGAAGATTATGTTGAAGCAAAAGCATATTACGAAAAAGCATTATCTTTAGATCCGGAAAATATTAATGCCTTGATTGATATGGGTAATGTTTGTTTTAAGTTGTTTGATTATGTTACAGCTTTGAAATTGTTTAAGAAAGTTTTTGTTTTAAATCCTGACAATGAGTTGATTGCTGTTTGTATTGCAAATGCTTTAACTCTTATGAAAGATAAAAAACAAGCTTATTCATATTATGAAAAAGCATTAACTATGACTGATGACAAATATAGAATTTATATTTGTTATGCAATTTCTTTGACAGAATTCAAGGAATTTGATGTTGCGGTTGAAATGTTCAAAAAAGCTATTGAATTTGATCCTAAAAAATCAAATGCTTATGTGCTTTTAGCTAATTTGTATTCAAACTTTGGTCAAAATAAAGAAGCAATTGATTTATATAAAAAAGCATTGAGGGTTGAATCTAACAATCCTGAAACTTATGTATTGTTGGGAAATGCTCACTATTTGGATAACGATATTGAACAGGCTATTTTGTCTTATCGTGCAGCAATTAGTATTTCTCCTGATAATGATGAGTATAGATTGATTTATAGCCAAGTTATGGAAGATTATATCAATTCTGTAAGAGGAGCAGGACAGAATGCATAACAATCCCCAAAAATTTAGCGATAGACTTGTGTCTTTCGTTTCGTACCTTACTGTGGGTTGGGGCGGTTTGATTTATGCTTTTATTATGTATCTTGGGAAAAAGCCATTGTCAAAGTTTTTGAGGTTTAATATTTTTCAATCAATATTTATCTCTTTTTTGTACTTTGTATTGTGCATGGTTTTAGGCTTTATTTCTGATATATTGTTGCATATTCCATACATAAACTATCTTGTTTCTCGAATGGTATTGTTCTTTAACAGACCGTTGATATTTGATTATTCTATCGTTCAAAGTTTTATGATTGGGCTATTTATTTATATGTCTGTATGGTCATTATTTGGTCAATATCCAAGAGTTTACAAATTGTCTAAAATTATTGATTCTGCGGCTAGATAATTCTCTTAATATATTGCCACTAAAAGTTGACATTTGCGCTTGCTTGATGTTTGATAGAAGTGTACTAGTCGAAATTTTCGTGCTGGATTTGACGGTTAGTACGAAATTATTGGAAAAGTCGAGACGCGAAGCCTAAGCTCTCAAGAAGACTTAGCAGGGCAAATTGGTAAAATTAAAAGGAGAAATTATGCCAACAATTAACCAGTTAGTACGCGAAGAACGCAGAAAGCTTAAATCAAAAACTAAATCTCCGGCTTTGATGAATTGTCCTCAAAGACGTGGAGTTTGTACTAGGGTTTACACTACAACCCCTAAAAAACCAAACTCAGCACTTAGAAAAGTTGCCAGAGTAAGATTAACTAACGGATTTGAAGTTACTTCATATATCCCAGGTATCGGTCACAACTTACAAGAACACAGTGTTGTTCTTATCCGTGGCGGTCGTGTTAAGGATTTACCAGGTGTTCGTTATCACATCGTTCGTGGTACTTTAGATACCGCTGGTGTTGCTAACAGAGCTCAAAGCAGATCTAAATACGGTGCAAAAAGAGATAAAAAGGGAGGTAAGAAGTAATGTCTAGACGTTCTAAACCTGCAAAAAGAATCCCGTTAGCTGATCCAGTTTATAATAGTGTTGATATCTCTAAATTCATCAACAGAATTATGAGACGTGGTAAAAAATCATTGGCTGAAAGAATTTTCTACGGCACAATGGAAAGAATTAAAGAAAGAACTAACGAAGATGCAATTGAAATTTTCCAAAAAGCTATGACAAATGCAACTCCGTTATTGGAAGTAAAAGCTCGCCGTATCGGTGGTTCTACTTACCAAGTTCCTATTGAAGTAAAAGCTGATAGAGGATTTGCTCTAGCTTCTTCTTGGTTGATTGAATCAGCTAAGAAAAGAGGCGGAAAATCATTCATTGATAAATTAACTAATGAATTGATTGATGCTTCAAACGGTCAAGGTGCTGCATGTAAAAAACGTGAAGATACCCACAAAATGGCTGAAGCTAACAAAGCATTCGCTCATTACAGATACTAATTTTATATTAGTTGATAGATATAAAAAGACGCTTGAGTTTTTCTCAGGCGTCTTTTGTTTTGCGTAAATCTTTTAACGGTGAGTCAGTGAGATTTATATCGTATTCCCTTTTAAAAGTTTCAAAGACTGATGGATTTACAAGTGTTGGCGGACATTGTGCCATAAAAATGTTTTTTGCATTCATGCTTTTTAACATTATGATGTTTGAAATTGTCATGACATCACACGTTGTAAAGAAAAACGAAATTTTCTTGCTATCAATTGGATATTTATCAAATAATTTTTTAAGAATATTTATTACAAGCGGACTAAAATTCCCAACGTCAACTGTCAAGACATTATTTTTCTTACTCTTGTATGAAAAACTAAGGACAAATTCATCTTGTTTCAAATTAGCAAAAAATTCTCTGAAATATTCGTTTTGAATTTCTGAGTAATAATTTAAGCCGATTATGTAAAGATGTTTAATTTTGTTTGTTGCAAGTTTAACTACAAGATTATCAAGTTCTTGTTCGATTTCTTTTTCATTGAAACCAACAACTGTTGAGGGTTTTGTCTTTCCTTTAGAAAACCCTTTGGCATTGAGTGCTGCATTGATTAGTTCTGTGTAATCATCATCTTGCACCTTAACAACCCCTTGATGAATAATGTAATCGTTTGAAAATAATCGTCCACGATATAGATATTCGGTGTTATTTTTAGAATTTTTGGTTAATAAAATTGACCCTGGGAATGTTGCAAAGTCCAGAATACAACTTTCTGTCGTGTTTCCGTAATGACCTAATAGGTGCGGATATTGGTGAAATTTATTCAGCGCATGAGTTATGAGCAAGTTTGAATGTGTGTAAACATCAATATTTTTGCCTTTTGTTGCTTCTAAAACATTTAACAAGTCTTGAAAATTGTTTCCGGAAACAAGAATTGCTTTTCCTCTTCTTGTGGAATGTGAAACTTCAACTTTTTCAATTCCGTCATAGGCTTTCAGAAGTAAATCACTTATTTCAATTTGTAATTTGCAATCAATTTTACTTAATTTTGTTATTCTATTTTTGATATCTTTGTTGGAAATTTTTCCGTGGTTAAACATGTCAAGAGTTGACAAAATGTAGTGATAAACATTGTCATCAAACTCTTTGAATTCGCATAACTTAATCAGGCTAATAGCTGTACTTTTGATTAAGATTTGCAGTATTGCCATTAAGTTCTTTTGAGTTTGCGAAATTTGTTTGTATTTTTCTAAGAACAGCTTTTCTCCTTGTGAAATTGCTTTTGAAATCGATGTATTTTCATCAAAAATTATTACATTTTTCAAATCTTTTATTGGAAGATTTTTTTCTTTGCAAATTGTGTGATAAGTATTTTTAGCATCAATAAACAAAAAGTAATCTTTTGATAGAATTTCAAAAAGTTGTTTTTCGCTGAATTCATTTATTGAAACAAGACTGGCAATATCGTTGATTATCTCGTATTTGATATTTGGATTGTTTGCTCCAAGATTTTCAAGTTTAATCACGTAATAAGCCAATTGTTTGAGAAAATATATGATAATTTCTTGTAAAGATGCGATATTCGGAGCAATTGAACATGCTCCTCTTGATGTACATTCATTTATATCAGAATGAATATTTTTATAATTGTTGTACTCGTTTTGCATAAGTTTATACCTGTTCAAAATTTTTGCTTAAATATTTTATGATTTCATCTGATTCATAGAGTTTGTCATTAGTTTCTTCATTGTATAAGAAAGGAACTTGGTCTTTTCCCCCAATTGATAATAAGCGTAAGACATTATCACTGTTTATTGTGTCGAATTTGTGAAATTTAATGTTGTTTTCTTTCATATAATCCATAACTTTTTTACAATATGGGCAAGTTTCTAGTATAAATAAATCAAGCATAATCTCCTCCTTGTAGAGCTTATTATAACCAATTAACAGAATAATAAATTAGCTGATTGAGTAGTTTTGACTATTAGCCGGTTTGAGTTGCAAATGTTTATTTTTTGTCCTAAACTTAACCTATGAATAAGAATAATATACTATTTGTTTTTGGGACAAGACCGGAAGTTATTAAACTTGCTCCCGTAATTTTAGGGCTAAAGAAATATCCGGATAAATATAATGTTATCATTTGTAATACAGAGCAACAAAAAGAGTTATCCAATCAAACATTAGCTTATTTTAATTTGACTGCTGATATAAATTTGGATTGTATGCGTCCAAATCAATCGTTAGCAGAAGTTCAATCTAGAATTTTAACTGCTCTAGACAAAGTTTTTGCGGAAAGAGAAATTGATGCAACAATTGTTCAAGGTGATACAATGACTGTTTTATGCGGAGCTTTGACAAGTTTTTATCGCAAAATACCTGTATTCCACGTTGAAGCCGGCTTACGTTCGTATGATATTTACGAACCATTTCCGGAAGAAGTTATGCGTCAAATGACTTCTCGTGTTGCAGAGTTGAATTTCGCTCCAACTGAAAAGAATAAAAATGCTTTGTTAAAAGAAGATATTTCAGAAAAGAAAATTTTTGTTACAGGAAATACTGTTATTGATGCGCTATTCTGTTTGTCAGAAGATACAATGAATGTTGCATCTGAATTTTATAAAGAAAAAGGTATCCCTGTTGACGATAAAGTTGTTTTGATTACTGCTCACAGAAGAGAAAATCATGGTGAAAGAATCAATAGAATTTTAGATGCAATTGAACATCTTGTTAACAAGTATCAAGATCATCATTTTATTATTCCTGTTCACCCAAATCCAAATGTTAAGGATAAAATTCATTCAAGGTTAGAAAAATATTCAAATGTTTATCTTTTAAAACCTTTGGATTATCCGTATTTAGTTTATTTAATGAAGAATGCAAAACTTATTTTGACAGATTCTGGCGGAATTCAAGAGGAAGCTCCATCATTTGGTTGTCCAACTCTTGTTATGCGTTATGAAACAGAACGTCAAGAAGGTATTGATGCAGGTGTTTCTGTTCTTGTTGGTGCTGACTATGACAAAATTGTTAATTTGAGTTGTGAAATTTTGGATGAAACAAAATCTGATTCAAGATTGAAAGCTCAAAACCCTTACGGAACAGGTGATTCCTCTAAAAAGATAGAAGAAATCATAAGTAAGTATTTTAACGAAAATAAATAGAATTTCAAAACTCCGATATTTAAATTAGAATGTCGGAGTTTTTTGTCCGGATAAATTCAATTGTTATAATAAAAAAGCAAGTTATAAAACTTGCTTACACATAAAATGTTTTAGGGATATATTTAAGTTTTTTGAGGTTTAAGTTTACTTTATAGACGCAGCTAGTCTTTCGTCTATTTTTCTATCAATTTTTTTAAGCATCTTTCTCATTCTTATATCTTTGTGAGGCGTAATGCTTGGATAAGAAACAAGTTCATTCCTGTAACGTTTGTACATCTCGATTTCTCTGTCTTTGATATCTTTTTTGATTAGAATCTTGTTATCTTCTTCTGAAATATCTTTAGAAACCTTGAAGATTACACAGAACAAGGCTAATACAAACACTCCCCACAATGTTTTGTCTAGTGGAATTGTTTCCCCTACGATTGTTGTTTCACCGTTTTGAGGTTCCATTATAACAGTTGTGTTTTTGATATTGTCTGCTGAAATATAGATTTTCAATTTATTTGGAGCAGTATTTTCAACAACTAAACTGTCTATATTATTAGTTCCTTTGTAAAGGGCATTAACGGTATCAGATGATGTGATTCCGCTAAGTTCCAGTACAAGTTCATTATCTGACGGAGTTTTTTTAGTTACCTTTGCCATTTTATCTGAACTTAGTAAAACATTATATCCGGTATTATTTTTTTCTAATGTAATTGTATGTAAATAGTTACTATTCGCTAAAACACTTAAACTTGTGCATGCGAACGTAATTAAGAATCCGAATATCAAAAAGATTTTTTTCAATTTCTTTTCCTCCCTAATCTACACATCTATACTATAACTCTTTGAATAAATGTACATCAATCTACTGGTTTAGAAGAGCTAGGTCAAAAGTTTTAAATTCGTATTAAGAATTGTAACGAAATAACCCCATGCTGAAATCAGAACATTTTTAAATCCTTTATATAAGTGTAAAAAGAATACGAGATATTGGAGATACAAAATGATATTATTATTCGATTCAAAGGCTTCTAAATCAACAGCATCAGCAAAAAGTTCAAAAGTTAGAAATAATCCTGTTGAGAATTCTGGAATTTTAGCAATGAACATGAACGATGCAAAAAGTCTTTTAACAATGGGCGAATATGATACATACGTAAGTTCAAATCCGGTTGCTGTTGATTACGCAATGTATTCAAATTCTTCAGATTTTACGGAATCTGATTCAGGTTTTATGAGTGAATTCTCAGATGCAGTTGCAACTTTGACTGATGGAGGTTTTGGAGGCTTTTCAGCTGGAGCTGATTGTGGTGCTTCTTGCTCATCAGGTTCATTTGCTTCTGTTTGCTAGTAAACAAAAAAGGATTTATATTTAAACATAATAAAATATGATGGATTGATTTTAATTAGAGTAGATTTTCTACTCTTTTTTATTGCAAAAATTTTGCGTGTTTTTTATGTAACGAATTCTTAACAAATCCCCTTAAATCCTAAAGTTTCAATAGAAAAAGCCGATTAATAGAATAACTAAAGTTACTAAGGGAAACGAAAGGACAACGCTAACAATGGGAATGAGTGCATCTCAAGCAAGATTATTAACCATTACTGCTAGATTAGCAGATAATGAATTGCGTTCTCAAACTATTAATAATGCAAAAATGCGTTTGTCCACTCAAAGTGCTCAAGCAAGTGACAACTACATTAATGCATTGAACGAAGCAAACATGATGTTTTCTAACTACGATTTGACTGGAACATCTCAATCACAATTGTTGACATACAATGCTTTAACATCATATAGCTCTTATAACAACCAATATGGTTTGGTATCTTCTGCCGGACAATTATTAGTAAGTGAATCAGAAGCAGCAATGTTCAAGGCTGCAGATGGTAATGTTAATGCTTACTTAAAAGCTCACGGTTTAGAATATACTACTACTTATTTTGATAATATTGGTAATATTGAAAATACTGAATATCCGTCTCCTTATAATTTGGTTGAGCCGGATAAGTTAAAAGAAATGTATGAAGCATACAATTCTGATTTAACATCTTCTGAATACGCAAAATATGAAACTTATTTCTCTAGTTTTCTTCAAACAACAGAAGCATTAAAAGCTGGTTCTAAAGAAATTGTAAAAAGTTACTTAATGTATAACGGTAACTCTCCTCAATTATATAGTCCTACAGGTTCAAGTGGTGACTCTATTTCAATTGGTATTTCTGGAGATAATCGTACTTTAGCAGATTCTTTTAAAGCTGCATTTGCTAACGGAAATAATACCTATAGTATTTCAAATCTTCATAATATGGGATTAACAGATGCAGGTGTTGCAGCATTGGAAGAAATTGTAAATTCTGTTGGCTATGAATCTACAAATGATGCACTTGTTGGTACAATTTCAGAAAAAAGAGATTTGAATGTTAATAATGATGGTACATATACCCTTACTGACGGGGATATGAAAATTACAATTGGTAAAGATGAAAATGGAAAGATTACCGTTTCAGGAGGAAGCAGTAATTTAGTTGTTTCTGGAAAAGGTTCTGATGATGATTATTCTTATACTTGGAATCAAGATGCAACAACCATTGAAGATGTTATCAATTCTTTGACATATACAGATTGTGATGGTACTTACAATTTTAAAGTTAATAAAGATTCTAATGGTAAATTAACTGCAGATGCTGTTTATAAATATCCAAATCAAGAAGATTTTAAGGCTGCATTAGATGGTTTAGCAGATGAAATTGTTGGTTATGTTTCAAGCAATGAAGAATTTTTCAACTTTGGTACTTTTGGAAATAAAATGTTGGAAATGGAATCTGCCGGAAATTTACCAGCTGGTATAGATTTAAACAAAGTTTTGAAATCAGGTAAAACTTATAAAACTGTTTTGAGCGAATACACTGATGCTAGTAACAATTTCTTCAACTTAGTTGCAGATGGTGATGCTTCAAAATTGCAAGGATTGTTAGATAACAACAGTATTTCTGTTAAAGATTTAGAAGACATTGATTTATTGTTAAAAGCAATGAAAAAATATGGTGTTGGTTACTCAAGTGAATTTTCTACAGTAATTGATAAAACAATTATTGACCAAATGATTGATAAATATGGTGAACCAAAATATGCTTGGGTTGATGAAACAGATTCTACAAATTCTGGCAACGCTGATTCTAAAGCTCAATGGTACACAAATATGTTCAACAGAATGAAATCAGGCTACAAAACTATTGAAAACGGTTTAGCTTCATCTTCTGAATGGTTGCAATTCGCTTTAGAAAGCGGTCTTGTAACAATGGAACAAGTTGACAAATCTTATAGTTGGAAATCACTTGATTATAAAACTTGTAGCAACATTACAGAACAAACTGACAACAGTGAAGCTGTTTCTAAAGCTGAAGCTGAATACAATAGAGCAATGAAAGATATTGATGCTAAAGATAGTATGTATGATATTCAATTGAAAAACATTGATACTGAACACACTGCTCTTCAAACTGAATATGATTCTGTAAAAAGTGTAATTTCTAAAAACATTGATAGAACATTTAAATTTAACCAAAACGGTTAATTCAAGTAAATAAATATTAAACCAATAATCCCTATTTTCTTGTATTTTGCCCTTGACTATATACAATTAATATATAAAGAGGAGAATAAGAGAGGGGATTATTCTGGAATGATTAAATTTGATTACAGAAATGCAGATGCGTTGGTTGTTGGTTCTGAAAACGGACTTAATCTTTCTCAAGAATTTGATAATTATAAAGATAGAATCGCAGAAATTATTGCAGATTTAAATAAAAGAAAAGATAAACCCGGACAATGGCTTCAATGGATGAACCTTGGCTATAGCGAAGAAACTGCATGGTATGTTAAAGAATATGCCGCTCTTGTTGAAAACAGATTTGATAATATTCTTGTTTTGGGTATTGGTGGTTCTGCTTTAGGTGGAATTGCAGTAACAGAAGCATTGTTAAAACCTTACTGGAATTTATTATCCAAAGAAGAAAGGAATGGAGCTCCAAGAATCTTTTTCTTAGATAATATTGACCCTGATTATATGAGCGGTTTGTTAGATGTTTTGGATTTGAAAAAAACACTCGTAAATGTTATTACAAAATCCGGCGATACCGCTGAAACAATGGCTCAATTTATGTTTGTTAAAGATAGATTAGAAAAAGAATTGGGCGATGATTACAGAAAAAATATTGTAGCAACAACAGATCAACGTATGGGAATTTTACGTCAAATATCTGAACAAGAAGGATACAAAACTTTTGTTGTTCCTGATGATGTCGGAGGAAGATTTTCGGTATTTTCAGCCGTTGGTTTGTTACCGTTTGCATTAGTAGGTATTGACATTGATGAAATTACAAATGGTATTAAAGATATGGATTTGGCATTGAAAAATACCGATATTCGAGAAAATATTGCCGCTCAAAATGCGTTAATTCAATATTTGATGGATGTGAAAAAAGGTAAAAATATTTCTGTAATGATGCCATATTCAAGTAAATTGAAATATGTATCTGATTGGTATGTTCAACTTTGGGCTGAATCATTAGGAAAAGATATGGATTTAGACGGTAATCATGTTCATATCGGGCCTACTCCAATGGGTGCTTTAGGTGCAACAGATCAGCACTCACAAGTTCAACTTTATAATGAAGGACCAAATAATAAAATTATCAACTTTATTCGTGTTGAAAATTTTGATACCAATTTAGAAATTCCAAAAATTTTTGAATACACTGGAATCGGTTACTTAGGAGGAAAATCATTCAATGATTTGATGAATGCGGAAGCTGATTCTACAAAAGTTGCATTATCAGATTACGCAAGACCGACTGTAACAATTACTCTTCCAAAAGTTGATGGTTATAATGTTGCTCAACTTTTATATATGTTAGAAGTTCAAACTGCAATCGCCGGAGAACTTTATCATATCAATGCGTTTAACCAACCGGGGGTTGAGCAGGCTAAAAATTATACTTATGCTTTAATGGGCAGAGCAGGTTACGAAGAGTCTGCAAAAACTCTTCAAACTAAAATGGCAGCAGTTTAATTTATGAAAAATCTTGTAGTTTTATTTGTTTTAGTATTTTCAATTATATTTTGCGCTATTGAAAAAGTTTATAGCGATAATACAAGTTCTACACCTGTTTTAAAAGCCACTGTTACAATGGTTCCTACTTCTTTTTTCGGAACTTGGCGAGTAACTTCAAAACTCATTGATACCGATTCTCCTGTAACATTTAAGCAAACAAGTTTAGATTTGTGGAACTTATCAAGGACAAATAACGTCATTACATTAAGCAATCCTTTTAACGGAGCTAACGCTGAGATAACAATCAATAGCGTTAATAATAATTATGTCGTTTTCAAAAAAAATGGCAGATATGACAATAAAATTTTGACAGATACTGTTGAAATTAAGTTAGATGGGGATTATTTTAAAGGTTTTGATTATTTAAGGTTGGATACATATTCAGATGTAAACGGTAAAATTATCAAGACCGAAACGGCAAAATATTCGATTTCAGGAGAGAAAATTGCCGGACAGAGTGTAATTACTAATTGAGGATTTGTATAGATGAAGATATTAGAATTTGATACTGTAATTTTAGGAGGTGGACCGGCAGGATTTTCGGCTGGGTTGTATGCTTCCCGTGGGGCGGTGAAAACTGCAATTGTCGATATTAGTATGCTTGGTGGGCAGCCATCAAATTATCTTGAACTTGAAAATTACCCTGGGTTTTCAAAAATTGGCGGGTATGACCTGATGGAGAAATTTGAAGAGCATGCTGATATTTTTGGTGTACAAAAGTTTCCGATGCAAGAAATTGAGTCTGTTGACTTGGTTTCAAGTCCAAAAATTATCAAGACAAAAGAATATGAATTTCACACTAAAACTGTTATTATCGCAACAGGTGCTAAACCTATGCAATTAGGGGTAAAAGGCGAAAAAGAATTTGTTGGACGAGGTGTTAGTTATTGCGCAGTTTGCGATTCCGCTTTTTATAAAGATAAAGTTGTTGCTGTTGTTGGTGGGGGAAATTCAGCAGTTGAAGAAGCAATATATTTGACTAAATTTGCATCAAAAGTTTATTTGATTCATAGAAGAGATGAACTTAGGGCTGATAAAATCATTCAACAAAGGGCATTTAATTCTAAAAAATTAGAAATTATCTTTGACACTGTTGTTGATGAAATTGTTGGAGATGATTTGGTAAAAAGTTTAAAACTTCATAATGTGAAAACTGATGAAAAATCTGAATTGAATGTTGATGGAATATTTCCATATATTGGAATTCGTCCAAATGTTGATTATATTAATGGACAAATTGAACAGGATAAATCAGGCTTTATCATTACGGATTCAACAATGAAAACTTCAATTGAGGGGGTTTTTGCAGTTGGAGACGTGCGTAATACCCCATTAAGACAAGTAATTACCGCAGCTTCTGATGGTGCTATTGGTGCTGTTTATGCGGTCAAATATCTTGAATCTTTAAAAGAAGTTACTGTTTAGACTTTAATATTAATATCTTAAAAAGCCTTAAAGCTTGATAAATAAAGCATTTAAGGCTTTTCGTATAAAGAAGATATTAATATTTGAATAAAGATATAAAGATTATGTAAGGAAATCGGACTTGTGCATTCTTTTAAATTATAATTATACATGTAAAGACAATAATATGGAGATATGAATATGCAATCAGTAAAAGAGATCCTTTCAGAATTAGAAAATGCAGATAACACTACAAAAAATCAAATTGAAAACGAACTTGTTAGTATTGGTGAATCAGCTGTTCCTCAATTAGTTGACCAATTGCAAGTTGTTAGAGGCATCAAAAGAGGTGTTGTTGCAATGACTCTTATTCGTTTAGGTGATGCTTCTGTTAAATATTTAGAAAAAGCAGCTCATGACAATAAAGATTTTGAATGGGTTGCAGAATACTTAATCAGAGAAATCAAAGGTTCTATTGCTGCATAATAAAAGCATTTTTGATATATGGAAGACCGACTACTTTAGTTGGTCTTTTTTTATGTTAAAATTTACGAATGAAAGATTATAATAATTTAAAATATGCATGCTTATTTGGTGGAGGGGCTATTCGAGGGGCGGCTCATGCAGGAGTTGTAAAGGCTTTTGAACGTTTAGGAGTTGAACCTACACTTTTAGCTGGTTCTTCTGTCGGTTCTTTAGTAGCCGCTTTGTATGCTGTTGGGTATAATGCACATGAACTTTCAGAAATATTTTTGTCTGTAAATTTTGAATTGTTCAGAGATATTTCGTTGGGTTTTAATAATAAATTTGCCCTTAGCAAAGGGAATGTATTTTTAGAATGGCTAAGAGATTTGATAGAACAAAAGTTCTATGGTGATGCATATTTAAAAGGACAATGTCGCCCTGTGACATTCAAGAATTTATCAAAAAAATTAGTAATTATTACAACCAATATGAAAGATTTTTCATGTCGAGAATTTTCGACATTTGAAACTCCTGATTTTGAAGTTGCGATGGCTGTTAGAATTTCTTGTTGCATGCCAGGGCTTATGAGAGCTGTAACATTAGATGATGATTTGCTTGTTGATGGTGATTTGATGAAAGGCAAACCAATGTGGGCATTGTCAAAAAATATTCAAAATTCTCCTGATAGAATTTTGGAAATTCGTCTAGAAGGAACTTTTTCAGGTACTGATCAAAATCCGTTAGAATATGTAAATGGAATGTACACTTGCATGACGTATTCTGAAACCTCTTTTATCAAAGGTATTTATGGCAATTGCGATAGGTATGATTATCTTGTTGTTAATACCGGTAATGTCGTAGTGGTCGATTTTAATTATCCGACGGATAAAAGGCAAGCTATCATTGATGATGGCTATCGCCAAGCAATGAATTATTTCACGAGTGTTTTACCGCAGAAGAAACAAAAATTAGATGAAGCTTATTCAAATATTTTAGATTATTTGAGAAAAATTCAAGGTTTTTGTTTGTTGAAAAAGTTTGTTGCAGCTAAAAATGCATTATCAGAGCTATTTATATATCTTGCTCAAGTTAATAAAATAATTGATTCAGATGTTTACAGTGCTATTTGCTTGTTTCAAAAACTGATGTTTTCAAATATTAAATCTGGACTTTTAGGTCGTTCAAAATGTGAAAATTATTCTGTTGTATCAGATAGTTTGAATAATTTAATTTCGGATTTGACTAATAGATGCACTGAATTAGAAAAATATATTAATAAATTTTCTGATTGACAATGAACTTTGTTTATTATATTATTTTTTCATAGCCGAGAGGTTATTGAAAACTGAATAAGCTCCAGTGGCGGAATCGGTAGACGCGTTGGACTTAAAATCCAATTGGGCGTATAACCCAGTGCCAGTTCAAGTCTGGCCTGGAGCAATTCTTAAAAAGACTCATTTGTTTGAGCCTTTTTTTTATTGAGAAAAATTGTTACATTCTTAATATTTGACTGTTTTAGAATGAAAAAATCCTCAAAATGCATGTTACATCATGGTTTGGGCTGTCAAGTCCGTATTTTTACGTACGTAAAAATACGGATACACAAATTTGAAAAAATTTGCAATAATAATTGGGTACTGTTCAGAAAGGCAAATTAAATGAAAAACATATATTTATTAAAATAAAAATTGCTATTATGATTGGTAAAAATGCAAATATAAAACCAACAGATTGCAAATTTTTAAAAGTTTTATTTTGAAGATACTTATTATTAATTTTTATACTTGTAATTTTTTCAATAACTAAAATTAATCCAGAAATAAATAGTATAACCAGTGATAACGCTAAAATAAGAAGATATGTTACACCAATCCCAAAGAAATGGTCTGTTTCACCCAAAACATTTACTATAAAAATTTGAGGACATGTAAAAACTAAAAATAAAACGAAATATATCCAACCACTAATAGAGAGAAAATTAAACCAATATTTATTTCTAAATCCATCTAACCACATAAAACAATAATACATGAAAAAGAAAGGAGTACAAAATAAAATTTATGATTTGAGTAAGAGTAGAACTATTAACAACACGATAAATAAAGTTATAGGGACAAAATAAAAGAATATTCCAATATTTTGCAGAATATGTATTACTTTTGAATTTAAAAATTTCTTGTTCGTGATTCTTACATTTTGGTATATTCGTTCAATAATATAAAAAACAAAGGCAACAAATACTACAACTAATTCTAAAGCCGAAATTTGAACTATAAGAGCTATTATGGGTAACCCAGAACCTAGATACACGTTAAAAAAGACTTCTAATATATAAAGACTAATTAGAATAAGACAAAATAACCCTCCAAGTATTAATCCCATAAAGACTATTGTGTTGAACCAAAACCTATTTCTAAATCTATCCAAAACCATACGTGAATACTATATAAAATTAACAATTTTGTCAAATAAGGAAGGAGACTAAAATTTATGACTTAAATTCAAATAAAATAATAATTAAGTGTATTTCTTATGTTCATTCTGTTGGAAAAGAGGCTAAAGTGGCTTTACAATAAAAGTAGCATAAATTATTGTAAATACTAATAATAGCACAGGAATTAAAAATCCTATAATCCCAATATTTTGTAGAGTTTTTATAATTTTTGAATCTAAGAATTTTTTGTTTGTAATTCTTTTATTGAGAATTTCTTCAAAAATAAAAAGAGTAAAAATTAAATAATATATAACAAACTCTATTTTATATAATGCGATTAAGATTATTGCAAATGCCATTCCCATTCCATATTCAAGGTTAAACCTTAAATATATAATTCCCAATAGTCCACTGAAAATTATTCCATCAAGAGCTAGAGCATTAAACCAGTACCTATTTCTAAATTTATCCAAAAATCCTAGTAAGTTTCGCATACGTGAATACTATATAAAATCAGTGAGGTTGTCAAATTATGAATAAAACATGATATCTATAAATATTTAAATATATTTATACCTTTTTTTAACCTATTTTTTGTTTGTTGTGTTGGCACAACTTGTTTATTTAGATTGAAATAAAAGTCACAATCGCTAGTGAAATTTATTTCGTCAGGTAATTTATATGATGACCTAATTGAACAATTTTTCTCTTTTATAGAGCAGGAATCATCACCGTACATTGAAAATTCAATATAATACACATCAATATTTTTTCCGGAGCTTTTAACTGAAAAATTAACTCTAGAATTGTCTGCTGTTGCGTTTGGAAACTGTTTTGCAAATGATTGAGCAAGTTCATTTTCTTTTGTTGAACTATTTAAGCTCACGTTTTTAAAGCCTTTATTTATTTTTGAAGAGGCAATATAACATTGTGCATTTTTTATAAATTCTGTCGGATTGTCCGGTGATTTATTTACAAATAGTATTGCAATCCCTAAAAGTATAATTGGAACTGTGATATTGATTGCTATTGCAACAGATGCCCATTTCATTTGATTCTTTCTAAAATCTTTTGGAGTCATCCACCAATCATTTTGATAAGCCCACATGTTGCCTTTAAATCCGCAATAAAATTGCAAAGCAGTGTATAATAGCCAATTTATTCCAAGTGGTAGCTGGATTATGATAAGAGGAATTGCTAAAAGAGTAATCCAAGCTCTATGCTTGATACCCCAGATAAAAGTTAAAAGAAAAGCTCCCCAGTTAAAGTCTTTCAACTCTTTGGGCATATCTTTTCCTTTATAACCTGTCAAAAATTCCTTTATACTCTTATTCATTTAAAACCCTTTATTATGTTTAAAAATCAATTGCTTTTTCAAATCCGGACCAGTCAAAGTTTTTAGACCTAACCTTTGCCATATAGTTTTGTGGCTCTTCATTTTTCAATAATTCAAATTGATTTTTGAAGTCTTTTTTGAGATCTATCATTGGTAAATTGAATTCTTTTGATATTTTCTCAACCTTGATATCGTAGTTTATTGAAAGAATATTAACACCTGACAATAATCCGACAATAATTGCATGAAAACGCATTGCTATCAAGTATTTCGCTTGTGATAGCTTTTCTACGATTTCATCATTTGTTAAGCCTGAATATAGCGTAACTTTGATATTATTATTCAGTAATTGAATTGATTTTTCAAGCTTTTTGCAGATGTTTAAATCAATTGCATCTTGGAATGAGTAAATTTCAACAGGTTTATTCGGAAATTCTAAAACAATTTTCTGAGCTAATCTGTCGATAAAATCTTCACTCATTGTTCTGAAATCTCTCAATTGCACCGCAACAACATCTCTTTTTTCTGTTTGTGGTATTTCAGTTGAAAATATCGGGTCACAAAGTAAATCTGCATTGATTCCCCAACTTTTCAAAAGCTCAAAACTCTTGTTATCTCGAACACTTACATAAGTGCAGTGTTTGAGAAGTGTTTTTGTCATAAGTTGTCCGATTGGATTATTTATTGGACCAATGCCCTGAGCAAAAATTATAACTTTTTTGTGCAAAATTAACCCTAAAAAGATTATAAACAAATAGTAAACAAGACTTTTAATACTTGTTACATCTTGTAAAAGGCTTCCACCTCCGGAAATTAAAACATCAGATTTTGAAATCGCTCCAATGATGTCTAGAATTTTGAATGTGTAAACACTTCTGATATGTTTGTATTGCTTCATTGTATATTTAGGGTCTGAAGAAATAATGGTTAGGCGGTGTTTGTCCTGTTTTAATTTTTTTACCAAAACGGATAAAATTGCTTCATCTCCAAAGTTTTTAAACCCAAAATATCCGGATAAAACAAATCTTTTACTCATTAAAAATCCTCTGTTCTAAAAATGTTGTAAACTTCATCATAATGCGGAACAGACTTGACTGCACCAATTCCTTGGGCTTGTAATCCTGCATCAATAGATGCAATTTTTGCAGCTTCTAATACAGTGTAGCCATTTGCGATTGAGTGCAAAAATGCTCCATTAAAAGCATCGCCAGAAGATGTTGTATCTACAATATTTTCTGTGTAGAATGGTACAAATGTTGTGTTTCCTGAATTCGTGACAAAATAACCTTTGTCATTGCTTGATTTGATTACAACAGTTTGAATTCCCAAGTCTGTCAGATATTTTGTAATATTTTCTAATGATTCAATTTCAAAGATATTTTTTGTATCGTATTTTGAACTCATAAATAAAATATCTGTTAATGGACAAATTTCATCAAAATACTCTTTAGCATCTTCCGGTTTCGAAATTAAAGATGAATAATTTGGGTCATAAGCTGTTATTACATTGTTTTCTCTCGCAATTTCAAACGCTTTTTTAACTGCTTCTCTTGAAGACATTGAAAGTGATTGCGTAATACCAGATGTGTAAAGAATTTTTGCACTTTTTATATATTCTTCATCTATATCTTCAATTGACAATTTTGCCGGTGCAATTTTTTTTCTGTAATACATGAATTCTTTGTCATGAGCAGAAGTTCTAGATACCATATACAAACCGTTTTTGTCATCTACGACTTTCACATGCTTTGTGTCTAATCCTTCTATTTCCCAACTAGAAAGCAAAAAATCTTTAAATACATCATTCCCAAGGCATGAAACAAAACCGACTTTTGAATGTAATCTTCTTGCTGCAATTGCGACTACTAAAGAATCTCCGCCATAGTATTTGTGCAGACATTCTGCATCTTTAAGTTTTTGATTAGTTGAAAATTCAACAAGGCTTTCACCAATTGTAATTAAATCAAATTGAGTTTCTGTCATGGTTTATTTCAATCGCTCCAATAATTGTTTGGTTCTTTTTGTAATTTCTTTGTAATCATCTGCAACAGTCAAATGTCTTCCAACACCAACTGCAATTGCACCTGCCTCAATGTATGCCGGAACTTCTTCAAGTTTTACATTCCCTTGAGGTATAACTTTTAAAAATGGCATTGGTCTTAACAAGTTTTCAATGTATTCAACTCCACCCATTGCAGAAATCGGATAAATTTTTACAACCGGAATTCTTGATTTCCAAGCATTGTAAGCTTCATTTGCGGTTGAAGTTCCTGCAATATATGGAACTCTTTGGTCTTTTGTCATTTTTAATAAACTTTTTTGAAATATTGGAGAAGAAATCAATTTTGCTCCAGATTCAATTGCAGCATCAAATTGCATAGATGTTATAATTCCGCCAGCGCAAACAATTGCGTCATTTGAAATGGCTTTAATTGCGTTGAATACTTTTGGAGATTCAACATTGATTTCCATAATGTCTAGTCCACCCTCAAGTAATGCATAAGCTTTATTAACAACATCTTGCGGGTCTTTACTTCTAATAATCGGTAATACTTTGTTTTGTGAAAGTTTTTCAATAAAATTTATGTTCATAATCTAGCCTTTATTTTGAATTTATTATATCATAAAATAAAAATTAGACTTGGGAGAGTATTATGAAGAAATTAAAAAACAAGTGGTTTTATTTAAGTTCTTGTTTGTTATATATAGCATTAATTTTTGTGTTTTTTGTTTTAACGATAATGTTTTTGGAGCAATATGCAGTAAGTTTTTTGATTTCAAACTTTGCAGCTAACAAAAACGGTTCACAAGATATTATTGAAATTGTACTTGATGATAAGTCTGTTCAAGAGTATAAATGGCCTTGGACAAAAGATATGTATGCTCATCTTTTGGATTATTTTCATACTTACGCAAAACCAAAAGTTATCGGCTTTGATATGAATCCTACCTCTTTTGACGAAAATAATGAATTGGATAGGCAATTTGCAAAACAAATTTCCAAAATGCCGAATTTAGTTTCCGGATTTGTTCCTGAAATCGGTGATGTTCAAGGTGAAACAAATTTCTTAGAGGTTTTTTCAAAAAAATATTCAGTTGATACAGATGAGCAGTTTAATTCATTTCCAACAGATTATAAAGGTGTTGTTGAACCGCCGAAAATGTTAGTGGATTCTGTAAAGAATTACGGTTCTATTAAGATTGAAAAGTCTTCAGGTTCTGGGTCAATTTTTTCAGCCATTAATCTTATAAAAATTGGTGATTCATTCTATCCCTCATTGCCGTTTAAAATGTATTTGCTAACTCATAATACAAATTATATAACAATGGACGATTTTACTATTACTGTTCCCGAAACGGGCTTAAAACTTCCTTATCGCACCTCTATGGATGGTTTAGCACAATCTTATATTCGCTATTATAAAAGTATTGTATATCCAAATGGAATTGAGTCAGATTATTCGCACCCAAATATTTCAGCTGCTGTAATTTTAGATACTTATAAGGCTTTACAATCAGGTATTACTCCACAAAATCACCCAGAACTATATGATATTAATAATGGTGGAAAGTATCTAAATCCTGAATTATTTAAAGATAAAGTTATTTTGATTGGAGCGAATATCTCTGGTCCATCAGCCGATGTTTTGGCTACTCCAATGTCTATGCGTCACCCAGGGGTCGACATTCAAGCTTCGGTTTATGACAACTTGGCTAATAATTATTTCTTAACTTTTGCAGGGTTATTACCGAATTTCTTGGCATTCTTTATTTTGTCATTGTTAACTTTTATTTTCTTGTTGAGAATGAAGTTTATTAAAGGCTTGCTTTCAATTGTAGCTATTGATGTAGTTTATTTAATTATTGTATTTGTACTTGCTTCTCATGGTTATATAATGGGGCTTTCAGTACCATTAGTATTGCAATTTGTGACAGCAGTTTTTGGTTATTCATTTAAATTTATTTCCGAAAATAGGAATAAAGAAAAGATTAAACAAGCAATGGGCAAATACTTATCCCAAGATATTATGAAAAATGTTGTAAGTAACATTGATGACTTGAAATTGGGTGGAAAACGTGCAATAGTTACGGTTTTGTTCTCTGATATTCGTGGGTTTACAAGCTTGAGTGAAAAAATGTCCGCAGAGGAAGTTTCAATGATTTTGAACGAATATTTTGCTGAAATGGAACCAATTATCACTAAATATAACGGTGTAATTAACAAATTCATCGGAGATGCTGTAATGGCGCTATTTGGTGAACCTATTCAAGATATTAACCATGCTCAAAATGCGGTTAAATGTGCTTATGAAATGCTTAAAAAAGTTGAGTATTTGCGAGAAAAATGGTTGTATGAGGGAAAACCCAAAATTGAAATTGGTATTGGTATAAATACAGGTGAAGTGTTTATTGGAAATATTGGTACTGAAACGAGAATGGAATATACTGTAATTGGTGATACTGTAAACCTTGCATCACGTATTGAAAGTTATAATAAGGTTTATAAAACGAATTTGCTTGTAAGTAGTTCAACTTACGCAAGTATTGCTGATATTGCAGATGTAATCAAAATTTCCGAAGTCCAAATCCGTGGTAAAGCTAAAAAAATGAATATCTACGAAGTTTTGCGAATTGATATGAAGTAGTGAGATTTTAGTGAGAGGTGCTACGCACATATTTAGCGGTGAAAAGTGAGTAGTGAATAGTTCTTTACACCTTTAGCCCTCTCTCTTTGTGAGAGGGCCGTCTTTCTTAATAAGCGAAGCAAATTTAGAAAGGCGGGAGAGGGTTTTGTAATAATTGTCACCCTGAACTAGATTCAGGGTCTCCTTAACTTTAAAACACCATCTTGCAAAGGTTCAAAAAATCTAGTATAATGAGAATACTTCTAATCTGTCATTACGAGGAAAGATAATAAGCAAGTAATGAATGAGTTGAAACAGAGTGACGTCGTAATCTTGAACACAGAACGCAAAAGTCACACACGAGTTAAGTATAGCAAAGAGAAAGGACTAAATAATGCTGAAATGCAGTCATAGAGCGATTTTAGGAGGGGGGTAACCCGTAATAGCCTTGTAACAAAGGTTTTAACTGATTTAAAAAATAAATTTAACCGTATATTTGATAAAAAATCAAATTCT
>DJOE01000019.1:0-189 GCA_002438405.1 Cyanobacteria bacterium UBA6446 | reverse complement strand
CTTTGTCCACTTTTTCTTTTTGGTTTCGATGCAAAAAGAAAAAGTGAAACCGAAAAAGAAAAACACGAACGACCAAATGGAACGAGTTATCAGTGGCAAAGCCCCCGAACCCCTAAAAAAGAGCATGTCATTACGAGGAAAGATAATGAGCAAATAGGACATGGATTAGAACAGAGTGACGTCGTAATC
>DJOE01000004.1 GCA_002438405.1 Cyanobacteria bacterium UBA6446 | reverse complement strand
GCAATTTTTAAATCGAAAAATACTTTATATAAGAGTAAGGGAAATAAAAAGAGAACAGGGGATAAAAAATGAGAAACGAATATGAAATGGTAACAGTTGCAGATTATATCAACGGATTAGATAATGTAAAATGTGTATCAATTGAAGAAAAAGAAATTGAAAAGCAAGTAGAAAAATATTTATTAAACGTACAAAGAGCAAAAACAAATGCAAAAATTGTTGAAGCATTGTTAGCTTAATAAAAAAGTTCAGAGGCAAATAAACAAAAAAGCAGGCGGAATTGAAAATTTCAATTCCGCCTTTTAGGTTTTATGCACGTAGCTTTGCTACTAATCATTTAATAATCATGGAAATAACAAAACAGTTCAGGTTTTGTAAACATATATTACAATTATATACTTTCTCTCTACAAAAGTAGCAATTTTTTATCTCAAAAATACTTTATATATATACCAAGGGGATATACATAAAGTTAGGAAAAATTAAAGGAGAAAAAAATGGCTAGAGTTTTAATTTCAATGCCCGAAAAATTTTTAGACGAAATCGATTCAGTTGCAGATTCAGAAAATCGTACAAGATCAGAACTTATTCGTGAAGCATTAAGAACATATATGTACAGAAACCAAGTTAGAAATGGTAAAAAAGCTGTTACTAATGCCGAAATCTTAGAAGCTCTGCTCGGATAAATTAGGTCAAGGTTGATTATTTTAGGACTAGGGGAAAATGAAAAAAGATTATCAAATGGTCACTGTTTATGACTACATGAAAATGCTTGATGATGAGGTCAAGTATTTAGATAAAGATGCAAAAGAAATTAAAGCAAATGTTGAGAAATACTTGCTAAACGTACGTAGAGCTCAAACAAATGCTAAGATTTTGGAAGTATTATTGGCATAAAAAAATTTAGAAGCACTCGTTGGTTTTTAGATTTTCTCATGTTTAGGGTTATATTTTGGAAAGTAAAATTAAAAAAGGCTTGATACCGTTTGTATCAAGCCTTTAAGTTTTTGTATTGGGTTATTTAAAAATTATTACTCAATAATTTTGTCAACAACACCAGCACCAACTGTTCTACCACCTTCACGGATAGCGAATCTCATACCTTCTTCGATAGCTACTGGAGCGATTAATTCAACTTCCATAACTACGTTATCACCAGGCATTACCATTTGACCGTCGAATTTGATTGAACCAGTTACGTCTGTTGTTCTGATATAGAATTGAGGACGATATCCTGGGAAGAATGGAGTATGACGTCCACCTTCTTCTTTAGTCAATACGTAAACGTTAGCTGTGAATTTAGTGTGTGGGTGAATTGAACCTGGTTTAGCAAGAACTTGACCACGTTCGATTTCAGTTTTATCAACACCACGAAGTAAAGCACCGATGTTATCACCTGCTTGACCTTGGTCAAGAGATTTTCTGAACATTTCAACACCAGTAACTGTTGTTTTCTTAGTAGGTTTGATACCAACTAATTCAACTTCGTCACCAACTTTAACAATACCACGTTCAACACGGCCAGTAGCAACTGTACCACGACCAGTGATTGAGAAGATGTCTTCGATTGGCATCAAGAATGGTTTGTCTAAGTCTCTAACTGGTTCTGGGAAGTATGTATCTAAAGCATCCATCAATTCCCAAATTTTATCAACCCATTTATCTTCTCCACGTTTAATAGATGGATTAGCTTGAACTGCTTCTAAAGCTTTCAAAGCTGAACCGTGGATAAATGGAATGTTGTCACCATCGAATTCGTAAGAAGAAAGAAGTTCTCTAACTTCCATTTCTACTAATTCTAATAATTCTGGATCATCAACCATATCGCATTTGTTTAAGAATACAACGATGTTAGGAACACCAACTTGTTTTGCTAACAAGATGTGTTCACGAGTTTGAGGCATAGCACCATCAGTTGCAGCTACAACAAGGATAGCTCCGTCCATTTGAGCAGCACCTGTGATCATGTTTTTAACATAGTCAGCGTGGCCTGGGCAGTCAACGTGTGCATAGTGTCTCTTATCTGTTTCATATTCTACGTGAGCAGTAGAGATGGTAATACCTCTAGCTCTTTCTTCTGGAGCAGCATCGATTTCATCGAATTTTTTAGCTGCTGCTTGACCAGCTGCTGCTAAAACACCAGTAATAGCTGCAGTTAATGTAGTTTTACCGTGGTCAACGTGGCCGATTGTACCTACGTTCAAGTGCGGTTTTTTACGTTCATACTTTTCACGTGCCATGAGATTAATCTCCTTCTTTTCTGTCTACTATATACTACTATAAATTTAGTATTCTACGATACTTCTAATTCTATCAGCTCATAATTTTTTGTCAAGGTTTATTGTTGTAATTTGAAACATTTAAACATTTTATATAAATATTACGAAATGTAACAATATTTTTGCTTTTAAGCAATCCTGTCATTAAGAAATACTTTATATAAGTAAGAATGATTATGACACTCGGAGGATGAAATTATGAGCGGCAATGCAATTGATGCAATCGGAAACGGATATAAAAAAGCTAGTACATATTTAGCTGGTTTTGGTACAAAAGAAGTTCGGAATATTAAAAAATTCTTGTTTGAACAAAATGGGCAAGTCGCAGCTGGTCATGCCCCTGTACATAATTCTGGCTCTGCTTTTGGTTGGGGCTTTGCAGCTTCTAACGGACACGACTTAGGTGGTACTAATATTTAATTTTGCATAAAAACTATGTTTGTAATAGACTTGTTCTCAGATATGTGAGGACAAGTTTATTATGTTATTAACAGCAGATATCGGAAATACAAGTATTACCCTAGGTTTATATAAAGACAATAAATATATTAATGAATTTCGTTTAGCTTCAGATAAAGATTTGTCTGGTGAAGAATATGAAATCCTTTTGAAATCATTGTTTAAGGATTATTCAATTGATGGTTGTGTTATTGCATCTGTTGTTGAAGAACTTAATATAAAATTCAAACGTGCGGTTGATAATGTATTTGGTATAAAATCTGTATTTGTCGCCTCAGATATCAATTTGGGTGTAAAAGTTTTGACGGATAATCCTCGAGAAGTTGGTGCAGATAGACTTGCAAATGCCGTTGCTGCTGCAAATTTGTATAAAGGTGCAGTTATTGTAATTGATTTTGGTACTGCAACATCATTTGATATTATCAATTCTAATCGTGAATTTTTAGGTGGTGTAATTGCTCCTGGGATAAATACTCAAATGAAATGTTTGAAAAATGCAACTTCAAAACTTCCGAAGATTGATGTTTCAATTTCACAAAAGGCAATAGGACATAATACAACAGATGCTATTTTGTCCGGTGTAATCCGTGGAACAGCTTGCATGGTTGACGGATTGGTTTCTCAATGTGAAAAGGAGCTTGGGGAAAAGGCCACAATTGTTGCAACCGGAGGTTATTGCGGTTTGATTGCAAATTATTTAACCAGACCTTTTGATGATGTTAACCCAACTTTAACACTAGAGGGGTTAAGACAAATTTATCTTTTAAATACAGTAGAAGAAAAAGCTTCTGTTTAGTCAGGTTTGTATTCAATAATATCTTTAAGATTACATTTAAAAGAGTTACAAAGCTTATTGATTTTGTTTTAAAGCTTTTGTGTTATACTTCTTTTAGAAATTTTTAGGGAGAAAAATGTTATGTTGGATAGTATTTTAGCAAGTTTGATAAGTTGGATTGAGGGTGTTATTTCCGCAATGGGACCTTTGGGAATTTCATTGTTGATGGCTATTGAGTCATGCAATATCCCTTTGCCATCAGAAGCAGTATTGCCATTTGCAGGTTATTTAGTTAGTAAAGGTGCAATGAACTTCCATTTAGCAGCTATTGCAGGTGCGTTTGGTTGTGTAATCGGTTCTATTCCGTCTTATTATATTGGTTTTTTTGGTGGGAGAAAGTTCGTTGAAAAATATGGTAAATATTTTCTTGTTTCAAAGAAAGATTTAGACGAAGCTGACAAATGGGTTGATAAATACGGAGATTGGGCTTTCTTTTTATGCCGAATGTTGCCGGTTGTAAGAACATTTATTTCACTTCCGGCAGGTATTTTAAAAGCAAGAAAAAGAACTTTTTTCTCTTTAACTTTTTTAGGTTCTTTGATTTGGAGTTATGTTTTAGTTTATGTTGGGCTAAAACTTGGCGAACATTTAGACAAGTTAAAGGCAATTTGGCATAAGTTTGATGCTATCATTATTGTTGCAATATTGATATTAGGTGGAATTTATATTTACAAACACATAAAACATCTTAAAGAAAGCTAGTTATAAAAAATAAAATTAATTATAAAGGCGGCGACTTATTTAAGTCGCCGCCTTTATATCTCTATAAATCTAACCCTTATGCAATATCTTCATAAGCTGCAGGATTGTTTAACAAATCATAATTGATTTCATTTTCATTATCCGCAATTGTTGCTGCTACAACAGCATCAGAAGTTACGTTTAATGTAGTTCTAAACATATCTGTAATTCTTTCTATTGTGAATAGGAAAGCAAAACCCGCAACTAATTGTTCCGGACTTAATCCCATTCCGTTCAAAATTAGAGCGATTGTAATCAATCCGCCCCCAGGAATTCCTGCACATGTACTTGATGCAATGATTGCTAAAATACCAATTTGGATAATCAAGAATGGTGTTAGGTGAACTTGATAAGCTTGAGCCAAGAATATTACCGCAACCATTTGTAATAACGCAGTACCATCAAAGTTCAATGTCGCACCTAATGGCAATACGAAACTTGAAATTTTATGAGAAATACCTCTTTTTTCACAACATGCAATTGTTAAAGGCAATGTTGCTGAAGAACTTGCCGTTCCAAAAGCAACCATTGTAGCCTCTGCTATTGCAGAGAATAACATTGCGGCTGATACTTTAGAGAAACATCTCAAAAATACCGGATAAACGATAAACATTTGAATACCGAAACCAACTAATAATACTAACAAATATTTTGAAATTGTTGCAAAAATATCAACACCGAAACTAGAAACAGCACTTGCAGTAAGAGCAAACACACCTGGAGCTGCAAATAACATAATCCAGTCTGTAATTTTCATTGTTGCAGCGAAAACTGATTCAAAGAATGAAACAATTGGTCTGTTAACATCGCCAACTTTAGCTAAAGCCAAAGCAAACAACACAACAAATAAAATAATAGGAACCATATTACCTGTTGCAAATGCTTCAATAGGGTTATTAGGAATAAAACCTAAGAATAGATTTAGAATATTTCCTTGTTGTTGCTGCATTGCAGTTGCAACAGAAGCTTGAACACCGGTTGCAATATTTGAAGAAATATAATGAGCTGCACCTGCTCCTGGTTTTACAATTAAAGCTAAAGCACCGCCGATTGTAACGGCAATAGTGGTTAAAATTCCATAATATAAAACCATTTTAGATCCAAATTTACCGAGTTGTTTGTTATCCCCAACACTCGTAATACCAATAATGATTGCCGATACAACCAATGGAATTACAACCATTTGAATCAATCTAATAAATACTTGACCAACAAAAGTCAAAATGTTTGCAACAAGGTCATTTGGGTGAGCGTATAAGAAAATACCCACAAAAATACCGGCAATAATACCAAAAAAGATATGCCAGTTACGTTTAATACCAAGACCTAACGCAATAAGGATTTGCATGTGAAGCTTCATTTTAAAATATCCTCTTAATTCTACTATAATCTATAACTGTATGACTTGCTCATTATACAACTATTGATTAAAAATATCAAATAAATTACAAAAAATGATATATTAATAGGACAAATTTATGTTATTCTTTAGAAAAAGAAAGGAGTTAATATGGACGACAAAGCAAAAATTGTATTTGAAAATATTTTAAATCGCAAATCTGTAAGAAATTATATAAAAGGTAAAGAAGTTTCAGATACTCAAATAGAAACTATTTTAAAGGCAGGAATGGCAGCACCATCTGCAAGAAATATTCAGCCATGGAAATTTATTGTTGTTAAAGATAGAAATATTCTAAATAACTTAGCTGAAAGACAACCTTATGGAAAGATGTTGTCAAATGCATCTTTTGCAATCGTTGTTGCCGGTGATATGGAAAAAGCTGGTGAACATAAAGATTTTTGGCAACAAGATGCTGCAGCTGCAACGGAGAATATTTTACTTATGGTTGAGGCTCTTGGGCTTGGTGCTGTCTGGATTGGCGTATATCCAAAAGATGAACGAGTTCAAATAACAAGAGAAGAATTAAATATGCCACAATCTTTAATTCCGTTTAATATTATTTCAATTGGTTATCCCGAAAAAGCCGAACAACCAAAAGATAAATGGAATAAAGACAATGTACATTATGATGGTTTTTAGGGGTAAAAACAATTTTTTACACTAAAAAAAGAACCTCACAAGGAGATTCTTTTAAAAACTTGGGCATGAAGAGACTCGAACTCCCACGCGTTAGCACTAGTTCCTAAGACTAGCGTGTCTACCATTCCACCACATGCCCTCAAGCAAGTAATACTAAATTACACTAACATAAAGAAAATGTCAAGCTCTGAATTTGAAATTTGTAAATGATTTTGGTTTATGTAATACTTCTTATATTAGAAGTATTGAGTTTTATAGGGATATATTTATGGATTACAAATTAAAAGATACGTCATCTAAAGATGCTTTTAGATATGGTTATTTGGTTAAGAAAATTTTGCCGTTTATCAAACCACACATGGGAAGAATTATTTTAAACATGATTCTTGCAATTCCGTTAGGCTTGTTAGATGGGGTGGTTGCTTTTGCTCTGAAACCTTATATGGATTGTGTAATCAATGGTAAAAGTTGGACTATTGGAAGTTTCACGATTGAACAAAGTTTGCTTGCGACAATTATTCCGTTTGGTATTGTGTTATTCGCTCTAGTTCAAGGGTTGTTGAAATATTCAAACAACTATCTTACGGACTGGACCGGTAATAAAATTTCAAACTCTTTAAAAGTTGAACTGTTTAGAAAATTAACATCTTTAGATCCAAAATTCTATGATATAAATTCTTCAGGTCTTGTTTTAACAAGATTTTTAACTGATCCGGATACTGCAAGTAAAAATATAATTAATACTATTAAAACATTTGTTATGACAAGTTTTGGTATTGTCGGTTTGGTTGGAGTTTTGTTATATAACTCTTGGAAACTTGCAATTATTGGGGTTGGTGTAATGGCAATTGCTATAACTCCGGTTACTCTAATAAGAAAGAAAATTAAAAAAGTTTCTAATGCAACAATGGTTGTTGGTGGAGATATGACAACTAATTTCAATGAAACATTCAATGGCAACAAAATCATGACTGCTTATAATTTGCAAAAGCTTCAAAATCAAAAATTCGACAACCAAATCAAAGAACAATTTGATTTGACAATTTCTTTAACAAAAAGGGTTGGTTGGATGTCTCCAATAATGTATTTTATTTGTTCTATTGGCATTGCGCTTGTAATGTTTTACGGTAATCATTTGATTATCAGCGGACAAATGACCGCAGGAAGTTTTGCATCTTTCGTAACTTCTTTATTACTTTTATATAAACCGGTTAAAGATTTAGGTCGAACTCTTACTGATTTACAAACAACTTTTGTTGCTTTAGGCCGTGTATTTGAACTGTTTGACCTCGTTCCTCATATCAAAAACAAGGAAAATGCAATTAAAATTAACGACTTAAATACAGGTATTGAATTTGAAAATGTTTATTTTGAATATGAAAAAGGTGTTCCTGTTATAAACAATTTTTCTTTACAAGTTAAAAAAGGTGAAACAATAGCACTCGTTGGAAATTCCGGAGGTGGTAAAAGTACAATTGTAAACCTTTTACCGAGATTTTATGATGTAACATCTGGAGCTATTAAATTTGATGGTACAGATATTAGAGATATTGATTTGGAAAACTTGAGGGATAATATTTCATTTGTATTTCAGGATAATTTCTTATTCTCTGGAACAATTCGTGAAAATGTTTTGATGGGGAAAGAAAACGCAACTGAAGAAGAAATTAGTAAGGTTATAAAGCTTGCTCATCTTGATGAATTTTTAAGCACTCTTGAAGATGGTATTGATACTTGTGTCGGAGAAAGAGGAACTACATTATCAGGTGGTCAAAGACAACGTGTTGCAATTGCTCGTGCGATGATTAAAAATGCTCCGATTGTAATTTTAGATGAGGCAACTTCTGCTCTTGACAATGAATCAGAAGCAATCGTTCAAAAAGCATTAGATAACTTAATGCAAAATAAAACAGTTTTTGTCATTGCTCATAGGTTATCTACAATTAACAATGCAGATAGAATTGCTGTGATAAATGAGGGTAATTTAGTTGAACTTGGAACTCATGACGAACTTATGGCAATTCCAGATGGAAACTACAAACACTTGTATGATATGCAATTCAAAAATCAAGAAGAAGCAAATGTATAACTGATTCTTTACAAATTTTTGAAAAATAGGCAATTTTGAACTCGTAAAATACTTTATATAAATATAGGGGAAATATTTAACGGGGAAATAAAGATTGTTTGATTATATTAATCCAATATCTTATTACACTGATGTAAATAATATTGTCTTTGCATATAATACGGGTGCTGCATGTGGTCTGCATACAAATCCACTTGATCCGTATGCAAATTTTTTTGACGGAAGTATTTTTAGTCCGCAAAATGCTCTTTATGGTGTTAATCCTGTAAATATTTTCAAGGACAATCCATTTGCAAATAGTTTTCAAAATATAAATTTTGGAAATAATCTCTATAACAACAATATTATCGGTTCATCGCCTGCGGTTTCAAATCCGATAACAACGTTCAGTGGGAATTTTAATATCTTTAAAGTGGGAAATTCTCCAACTCAAACTACTGGAACATCAAACACAGACAAAACAACTCCAACTAATAAAACAGATAAAACTAATAAATCGGAAAAAGCTAATAAACCATCGCAAACAAAACTGGCAGAATCTAAGCATCGAGTAACAAAAGGTGAATTTAGAAAAGCTCTGCTTACAAATGCTGAAAAATATATTGGCTACAATGAAGCTGATGGAAGTTCTAAGAAAATTTCACCAAGCGGAGAATGGTGTGCCGATTTCATTGCATTTATTATTGAAGAAACAAGTAGGCAAAAAGGCATTAGACCTCCAAAGAGTCTTGTTGAACTTCCTTACGGCGAACGAAACAGACGAGTTGAAGACATTAAACAGTGGGGAATTCGTCATGGAAAATTCATTGAAACAGTGAATAAATCCGATAAGGCTGAATATATAAGTAAAAATATAAAACCCGGAGACATTCTGATTTTACGTGAAAATGGAGCATCTCATACTGGTTTTGTAACTAAAGTTTATAAGAACGGTTACTTTGATACAATTGAGGGTAATCGTGGTGATAAAGTTGCAAGGGCTAGATATAGTCCTAATTACAAAGATATTAGCGGATTTGTCCGAATACCTTAACGACTTCTTTTTTTAAGTCATCTTTTGTTGAATTATTATAAATCACATAATCAGATTTTTTAACTTTTTCATCTTGACTTAGTTGAGAATTTAAACGGATTTGTGCGTACTCTTTTGTGTAATTATTTCTTGCAATCAATCTTTTTAAACGAATTTCGTCATTTGTGTAAACAAAAAGAATCTTATCAAATAAATCCTGCATATTCGCTTCAAACAAAAGTGGAATTGCTACAAATACAATTTTTTGTGATTTGTTTATTTCAAAAAATTTAAGTATTTCCTTTCTAATTTGTGGGTGTAAAATACTTTCTAATTTAGTTTTTAATTTCGGATTAGAGAATACAATTTTACCTAATTTTTCTCGAGAAATATTTTGATTTTCATCTAAAATGTTATAAGAACTAAAAGCTTCAACTATTTCAGAATTATTTTCTAAAAGTTTGTGACAAACTTTATCAGTATCTAAAACTAAATAGCCAAATTGTTGCAAAATCTCCTCAACTGTGGATTTTCCACTTGCAATGTTTCCGACAAGCGCAACTTTAATCATTATTTTTAGAAATCCTATTTAAAAAATTCCGAAGTTCTTTAATTTGTTGAGGTTTAATCGGTTTCAAATCTCCACGTTTCATACCATCAAGATTCAATGTCGCATGCTGAATACGTTTAAGAGTTAAAACATTAAACCCTAAAGATTCAAACATTTTACGAATTTGTCTATTCATTCCTTGATACAACAAAATTTCCATAACAGTATGTTTATCATCAACCTCTAAAACATCAACTTCTGCATAAGCAAGTTTGTTTGGTTCAATTTCAATACCTTTGTACATTTTATCAATATCGTTTTGAGAAATTTTACCGTCAATTGAAACTCTGTACAATTTTGGAACTTTAACAGAGGGGTGTGTTAAATCGTTAATCAAATCCCCATCATTTGTTAAAATAATTAATCCGGTAGATTCTCTGTCTAATCTGCCTACAGGTTTTAAATTATGCAAATTTTTTGGAATTAAATCATAAATAGTTTTACGACCTTTTTCATCATCAGAAGTCGTAATATATCCTGCCAGTTTGTAAAAACGATAATATTCATGCTTAACAGGGTGAATCATTTTCCCATTTACAAAAACTTTATCTTTAGGTTGAACCGTATAACCAAGTTCTGTAACTTTTTTACCATTAACTGCGACAACACCGGATTCAATTAATTCATCAGCTTTTCTTCTTGAACACAAGCCTGATGATGCTATATATTTGTTTAAACGAGTTCCGGACATTTTAAAACCTCATCAAATGATTTTGCTAAAACTTTGGGCATTTTTCGGTATAATTTACCGTTATTGTTGATTGCAACAACAGAAACATCTGCATCTATACAAATTTTGCCGGTTTCTTTCTCTTTGATAATTTGTTTGAATTTGACCGTAAATCCGTTAAATTCAACTATTTCTGTTTCTACAGATAAGACATCTTCCAGTTTTGCAGACATTTTGTATTTTACGTTCAAATTGACAACAGGAAGTACTATATCTTGATTTTTCAATTCAAGTAAATTATGTCCCATCATTTCGCATAAGCAAACTCTACCCATTTCAAGCCATCTGAGGTATGAGCCATGCCAAACAACACCATATGCATCGGTGTCAGAATAATAAACTTTTTGTTCAAATATATGTTTCATAATCAGATTATATCATTAAAAATAAGAATTTTACTACTTTTTTATGTATAATTGAATTATGGATAAAAAAATTTCTGAAAAAGTAATAAACCGTTTAACCCTGTATCATTGCATTTTGCAAGATTTTATTGATAAAGGTAACGAATATATTTCAAGTAAACAAATTGCAACACTTTTGAGAATAGATGATTCTCAAGTTCGAAAAGACATCAATTTGTTAAACAAATCAGGCAAGTCTAGAGTTGGATATATTGTAAAAGAGTTAAAAAAATCTATTGAAACAACTCTTGGTTTTGCCAAAACAAAAAATGCCTATATTATTGGAGCCGGAAACTTAGGAATGGCGCTTGCAAAATATGACAACTTTACAAGTTATGGCTTAAATATTATTAGTTTGTTTGATAACAATCCTGATAAAATTGGTAAAGATATTAATAATAAAAAAATTCTTGATATAAAAGAACTTCCAAAATATGCGAATAAGCATTCAATTGATATTGCGATATTGACTGTCCCAGGGAAATTTGCTCAATCAACAGCAGAATATCTCGTTAAATCAGAAATTAAATATATCTGGAATTTCACTCCAACAGTTTTAGATGTTCCGCAAGATGTTCAGGTTTGGAATGAAAACCTGATGGGTAATTTTTTACAATTCACATTTAATATTTAAATAAAAAACAAATATAATTAAAGACCCTGCAAGTTATATAAACATGCAGGGTCTAATTATGAATTAAAATTCTAAAAACTATTTTCCGTTAACAACAGTTTTGAATTTTTTACCAGCTGTGAAAGCAGGAACTGTTTTAGCAGGGATTTTTAATTCCTTACCAGTTTGTGGGTTTCTACCAGTTCTAGCAGCTCTTTTACGTGGTTCGAATGTACCGAAACCTACTAAAGTAACTTTTTTACCTTTAGCAACTGTTTTTTGGATAGTATCAATTAATGAAGATAATACTTCAGTTGCTTCTTTTTGAGTAACGTTAGCTTTTTTAGAAATTTCTTGTACTAATTCTTCTTTGTTCATAATAAAACTCCTTCTTCTTGTGTACAAAATTTATTATATAAAAAATTTCCGCTAATGCAAGTATTTTAACGAATTTTAACACTTCTTTTCATAAAAAACATCTTATTGGTGGAATTTTTGATTAATTGTATCAATATGTTTATATTAAAACCTCTTTTCTTGCTTTTTTGCTAAAATACTAATATTGATGTTTTTGGACGTGAGTAAGAAGATTAGGAAGATATGAAAGAAAGAATTTTATTATTTATAATTGTTTTAGGGCTTACAGCTTTTATTTACATTTTTCAAAGCTATACGGTTTGGGGCTTGACTCTTTTAATTTTACTAATGGCTTTATATGCTTTATTTACTAATATTGCATATAAAATTAAAACAAGAAATGAACAAAAATGCCCAAGAGTTAAGAATGAATCATATAAACCTTTTGTAAGCATTATGATTCCTGCTCATAATGAGGAGTCTGTTATTGGAAATACGATTAAAACAGTTCTAGGACTTGATTATCCAAATTTTGAAATTATTGCAATTGATGATAGAAGTACTGATAATACAGCTTCTGTAATTAAAGATATGGAAAAACAACACCCAGATAAGGTAAAGGCTTTTATTAGAGATAAAAATGCTTTCCCTGGGAAATCTGCCGTGTTAAATGATGCATTAACTATTGCTAAAGGTGAAGCTATTCTGGTATTTGATGCAGACGCAACAATGGATTCTAATTTCTTAACAAATCTTGTTTATGAGCTTGAACCAAAAGATGTTGGTGCGGTGCAGGCAAGAAAAGTTATTCGTAATAAAAATATAAATTTACTAACTCGTTGTCAAAATAATGAGATGACAATGGATACCCACTTTCAAGTAGGAAGAGATTCTGTTAAGGGTGCAGTAGAATTACGTGGAAATGGTGAATTGATTAAACGAACGGCTCTTGAAGATATTGGAGGTTGGAACAATTATACCATTACTGATGACCTTGACATGTCGACAAGATTGCATATCAAGGGTTGGGACGTAAGATTTTGCCCTGATACTATCGTTTATGAAGAAGGAATTATGTATCTTTTCCCGTTATATAGACAAAGAAGAAGATGGTTAGAGGGTACAATAAGAAGATATTTGGAATACTTTTGGGATATTCTTACTTCTAAAAAAATGTCAATGAGAGTAAGGCTTGATATGATTGCTTATATTTCAGAATTTATCATGCCCGCATGGTTTATTATAGAAATAGGCATTTTGCTTGTTAAAATCATTGTCAAAGATGCTCCTCCGCATATTTTATTATCATCAATAATTATGGGTGCTATTATTGGGCTTGGGTTTATGGTAGCATGTCGATATAGCTTGAGAAGATATGATAATTTATCCAGACGAGAATCTTTCTTCCAAGCAATAGAAACTTCTGTTTATCTATTGCTGATATGGTTTCCGTTGGTTTTATTTATCGGATTTAAGATTTTGTTCATGAAAAAAGATATGAACTGGGGAAAAACCGCTCACGGTTTAATACAACATGAACATGCTATTCAAAAAGCAAAAGAAAAAATTAGACAAGCGAAAGAAGAATTAAAAAAATTACTTAAAAAATAGGAGAAAATATAAATGGCAACATTAACAATTGAAGACGTAAAAGAAAAAATAAGAGCAGTACCGGACTTTCCTAAAAAAGGTATTATTTTCCGTGATATTACAACAGGGTTGAAAGATGCGGAAACTTTACAAGTAATGGTTGATTACTTGTGTGATCAATATAAAGATTGTAAAATCGATTACATTGCAGGTATTGAAAGTAGAGGTTTTATTTTTGGTATGCCAATGGCATATAAATTAAATTGTGGATTTATTCCAGTAAGAAAACCAAATAAACTTCCTGCTGAAACTATCAAAGAAAGTTACGATTTAGAATATGGCTCTGATTCCATTGAAATTCACGCAGATGCAATTGAAAAAGGAGCAAATGTTTTGGTTGTTGATGATTTACTTGCTACTGGCGGAACAGCTCAAGCAGCTTGCAAACTTGTTAGAAAAGCTGGTGGAAATTTAGTAGGAGCAGCATTTTTAATTGAACTTGAGGCTCTTAACGGTAGAGATAAACTTAGCGATTGCGGAAAAGTAATTTCTATGTTAAAATACTAATATAGTAATAGATTAGGAGATATGAAATGAAAAAAATCGCAATTCTTTTAGCATTGTTATTAGTGCAAGCTCCAATGACTGTTAGTGCTGCGACTAATAATGTAAATTACAACAATAGACCATCTCAACAAAAAACAAATTATACAAAACAACAACCTGCTAAACAAACAGCAAGACCTTATGCTCAAAAAAATGATAATGATTACTTGTTGAAATATAACATTGATGATTTGGAAGCAGCACCTTGGTTGAACGGTGGAAAAAGAAAAATCTAAGCAAAGTTTTAAATAATTAAAAAGGCTCAAACAATTAAGTTTGAGCCTTTTTAGTGTTTATCAAATTTAAATTATTTCAAATAAAAACTTGCATTTACATTTGAATAGATTTTAATTGTCCCTGCTTCAATATTTACAGAACTGGCTTCAGGAGCTGCACCGTCCATTGATTCGGATTTTGCCATCATCAATGAATTTCTGTAAACAGGATATCTGCTAGAGTTATTTAATGAACAAGTTGTATCAATACTTCTGATTCCAACAACAGATGAACCTGCTGCTGTTGCGACAATGTCAGCTCTTTTCTTTACTTGTTTTGTTGCATTTGATAATAAATCTGCACATTGGGTATCTTTTTCTGATAATGAGAAATTCAAGCTATCAACATCTGTTGCACCCAAAGATAATGATTTGTCAATGATTGTTGATATCTTATCAATCGATTTTGTATGAACAATTACGTTGTTTGATACATTATATTTATCAAGTGTTCTTTTATTGTTGTTATAAATATAGCTTGGGGAAGCAGAAAAATTAGATGTTTTTACGTAATCCCCATTAGCGGGAGTGATTACGCTTTTCAAATAAGAATAAACTTTGTCTGAAATTTCTTTGTTTTTTCTTACCGCTTCTTGCATCGATTTTTTATCATCTGTTTTTACAGAAATAGATACTTCGACAGTGTCTGGAGAAACCTCTTTTTCTGCAGTATAAGAAACCGTTACATAACCTTTATTAGAAGTACTGTCAATTCCGTTAACTGCTCCTGCAGGTAATGTCAAACTTGGTAGAGTCAACAATACAGAACTTAGCATTGTTGATACGATAATTTTTTTCATAATACCTCCTATTTTAAATTTGAAAGATGTTCTTCTTTACTCTCTGTCTGTTGTTCTTTAGTTTCAACAGGGGTTGAAACATGTGACAAATTTTTATCTATTGAAGATTTTTTTACTTTTTCAAAAATATCAGCTTTACTAATCATTGTATTTGCTTTTCTAATTTGGGATTGAATACGAGCTTGTTTCATAATCATATCTAACTCGTTATCAGACAATCCTTTTGTTTCTTGAAAAGATATTGGCATTTCGTCTTTAGCAAGGATAAATGTAGTAATAGCAACAATTCCCCACAATAAAACACCTTGTAAAAGGTTTAAAACAGGGAACATAAATAGGTTTACTAAATATTTATTCCACAAGTGCATTGCAACCATTCCTGGGAAAATTACAAATCCTGCAAACAAGCACACACTCATAAATACTGCTGCAAATATACCTTTAAAACCATCTATTTTAACAACTTTCATAATGCTTTAATCCTTTTTATTTTATCATTTCAAGAAAATCATTTTCTGTCAATATTATAACACCTAAATTTTGAGCTTTGTCCAATTTTGAACCCGCATTTTCTCCCGCTAAAACATAAGATGTTTTTTTAGATACGGAAGAAGATGTTTTTCCTCCATGAGATTTAATAATTGCACTTGCTTCATCTCTTGTCATATTTTGAAGAGTTCCTGTTAATACAAATGTTTTTCCTGCAAGTTTATCAGATTTAGGTTTAACTTTAGAAACCGGATTAACTCCTAATTCTTTCAATTCTTCTATCATCTTAACATTTCGTTCTTCATGGAAAAAGTCATAGATAGATTGAGCGATAATTCCTCCTATACCTTCAATATTTGCCAATCGCTCAACGTCAGCATTTTTTATATCATCTAAAGTTGCAAATTCTTCAGATAGAATATCTGCGGTTTCTTTTCCGACATGTCGAATGCCAAGAGCTGTTAGTAATCTATTCAATGGTTTTGTTTTTGACTCTTGAATTGAGGTATAAATATTCATTGCTGATTTTTCTTTGACTAAATCTAATTGCATCAAATCTTGCATTGTTAATCTGTATAAATCAACCGGATTTGAAATAAATTTCTTATCGTACAATTGTTGAATTAAACTAGGTCCGACATTGTCAATATCCATTGCATCTTTAGATGCCCAAAATTCAATTTTTGCACACATCAAACTTCCACAATTCGGATTTTGACAGTATAAACCTACTTCTCCATATCTTTCTATTAGTTTAGCGCCACATGATGGACAAACTTTAGGTGGTTTTACGACAGGTAAAGAATCGTGAATATCTGTATCCATAACTTTTACAACTTTAGGTATAATTTCAGCTGCTTTTTTGATTAAAACAGTATCACCAATTCTTATATCAAGTCTTTTGATTTCATCAAAGTTGTGCAAACTGGCTCTTGCAACAGTGCTTCCAGCAAGTTGAACAGGCTCTAATATGGCAACAGGGGTAACTACTCCTGTTTTACCTGTATTAACTTCAATATCAAGAACTTTTGTTGCGACTTCTTCCGGTGGAAACTTGAATGCTGTTGCCCACTTTGGAGCTCGGGCAGTAAAACCTAAGTCTTTTTGAATAGCAAAATCATTAACCTTGATAACAACACCATCTGTTGCGTAGTTCAAATCAAAACGTTTTGTAGCCCACTCATTGCAATAATCAATTGCACCTTGAATATCATCAACCAAACGGATATTTGGATTAACTTTGAAGCCCAGTTTTTTCAAATACATCATACCGTCATAATGGGTTTTGATATTTTTATCTTCCGCATCTTCAAAAATTCCGGTGTAAGTAAACATTGATAAATCACGTTTTGCAGTAATTTTACTATCAAGTTGTCTTAATGAACCACTTGCGGCATTTCTTGGATTCGCAAAAACTTTTTCTCCTTTAGCTAAAGATTCTTCATTTAGTTTTTCAAAAGAGGTCTTTGGCATATAAATTTCTCCACGAACTTCAAGTGTTTTTGGTTCAAAAAGTTTAAGTGGAATTGCTTTAATTGTTTTTAAATTTGGAGTTATATTTTCTCCTGTAATCCCGTCCCCTCTAGTTACACCAAGAGTAAACAAACCTTTGTCATAAGTTAAGGCTATCGCAAGTCCGTCAATTTTTAATTCACAAACCAGTTGTAATTTTTTGTTGTATTCTTTGCAAACTCTTTCGTACCATTTTTTTAATTCATCTGCGCTATATGTATTATCTAAGCTATACAAACGGTATTTGTGAGTATGAGAGAAGAATTTTTCACTAACAGAGCCAACCCTTTGAGTCGGACTGTCAGGGGTTTTTAATAGAGGGTATTTTTCTTCAAGTTCTTTCAATTCCGCAAACATTTTGTCATAGTCAAAGTCTGACAAATACGGATTTTCTTCGACGTAATATTTGTAATTACTTTTGTTTATCTCATCTTTTAAATATTGAATTCGTTCTTCAACTTGCATAAAAATTTCCTCTCAATAATTTTTGAAAAACTATTAAATAATCATTAAAAGTTCTCGAATAACTTTTGTTGCAACGGCAGTAGAAACTCCGCTTGCATCGTAATCTGGTGCAAGTTCTACAATATCTGCCCCAACAATATTAAAATCTTTCAGGTATTTAAACCACCCAATAAGTTCATTGAATGTCATTCCTCCGACTTCCGGAGTCCCTGTCCCAGGCATTATTGATGTATCAAGACAATCTAAATCAACAGTGATAAAGATGTTTTTTGTTCTTAATGGTTCTAAATCGTCATAATACTTACATAAAGTATTATGTTTTGCCATAAAATCCCATTCTTCTTTCATTCCGGAGCGAATCCCGATTTGTTTAATGTTTTCCGGTTTAACAAATTTTGAAATATGGCGAATTACTGCACTATGTGACATTTCTTCGCCTAGATATTCTTCTCTTAAATCAGTATGAGCATCAAAGTGAACAATTGCTAAATCATCATAAAACTTAGATACTGCTTTAACTTCTGGAAGTGTTACTAAATGTTCGCCTCCAATACCGAAAACTTTTTTCCCGTCTTTATAAATATCTTCAACATTTTTTTCAATTTGCTCTAGCGTTTTATAGGTATTTCCGAGAGGAAATTCCAAATCTCCTGCATCATGAAAATTGACATCTTCAAGATTTTTATCAAATTCGGGAGAATATTCTTCTAAGCCCCAACTTGCAAGACGAATTTGCTCAGGTGCAAATCTTGACCCCGGACGATATGATACCGTACCATCAAAAGGTAAACCTAACATTACAATATCAGATGATTCGTAGTCCGGATTTTGTCCCATCCAAGTTCTGTCTAAAAATGGTCCTCTTAGCATTTATTTTCTCCTTAAATTTTATCCCTATAATAAAAATTTTACTATAAAAAAATGATGATGAAAAGCTAAATGTTTTTTAGATGTTCTATTTTTAGTTCCGGTTCTAAAGTTATACCAATAGCATCAATTTGATAGTTTTTGATTTTGTTTTCTTGTAAATATGATAAAACTCCAGTTTTAATATTTTTATATTTGTTTTTAGTAATTGCTTCCATTGGAGAGCCAAAGGCATTTGTTTTTCTTGTTTTGACCTCAACAAATATAATTTTATTTTTGAATTTCGCAATAATATCAATTTCGCAAAGTTTAGAAAAATGCTTGTTTCTTTCAAGAATTTGATAACCGTTTTTTATCAAATAATCACAAGCCAAATCTTCTCCAATATTGCCAAATTCTCTATTATTCATACTTTTGCCCCCTTAGAACAAGTATTTCACTAATTTATCTCAATTCTTTATTGTGGCAATCTGTTCCACCGGTTTTGATTAGGTTATATTTATCTGCAAGTGTTTCTACATCTTTTGGGTTTGAAAACTTGATATATTTTCTCCACCTTGGATAAGGATAGTAAACCTCAATTCCGTCTAATCCCAGAACTTTTAAATCTTTTACGAATTTATCTAAATTTAATGCCCAACAACAGCATGGGTGTGCTAAAACAGCAATTCCTCCAGCATCGTGGATTGCATCAATTAACTCTTTGAGATTTCTTTTTGCAAAAAATCTTATTATATCCATTTCTGTTCCACGCTTATCTTTTGCATAGAACTTTTTCATCTTTTCATTATTAATATCTATTCCATAAGCTAACAAATGCAAAAATACATATTTGTACCAAACATCAAATTCAACACCATAAATAGCGCCGGAATTAGGGTTGTCGAGATGTCCTTGAATTGTATTATGATCTGTTATTGCAAAAATTTTATACTTATTTTTTGCTTGATTTACGATATCAGAAAAAGCTCCTTTTCCATCAGAATAAGTTGTGTGGATATGGAGATTAGCTTTTCCCTCTTGATAATCCTCTTTTGTAATTTCTTTTATTAAATCTTTGTAATTTTTCATTGTTTTTCTAAATATATTTGTAATAAAATTATGTTACAACAAAGGAGGCTTTATGTCCAAATATAAAATGAAAAACAGTATTTGGTTTATATTATTTGAGGGTTTAAAAATCTATTTTTCAAATATTGATAAGTTCATTTTATATATGTTATTCCCAGTGTTAGGGCAAGTTTTGGGTATCGCTCTTTGTTTTGGATTGACATTGGGTTTGTCAGATAAGATTGCTGCTAAAGCTGATAGTATATCTTCCGCAATGCTATTTATTTTACTTTTAGCAATTCCTGGGTTATTGATATTTGCAAAAGCTTTCTGGGATTATGTCGTTGCTTATGTTGCATTGAACTCAATGACTGAGGGTGCAGTGACTAGCGGAAAAGTCTATGATTTCAAATCACACAATGAAGTTGCAACAAGAAGAAGTCTTAAATATATCGGATTTCTTTTAATATTAAGTGTTTTAATGTCACTTGGAACAAGTATTTTCTTTATAATCCCTGGGTTTGTCTTGTGGATTTATTTAATTCTAATTTTTCAAGTCTTTACATTTGAACCTGATTTATCAATATGGGAATGTTATAAAAAAAGTTTTGTCCTTGTAAAGGGTGATTGGGGTCGGACATTTTTCTTGATGTTAATTTTAGCATTTTTCTCAATATTTATTATTACTCAGGGAATTACGGTTGTATTTGATTATTTGAATTTGACAAAATCTGTTTGCTCAATATTTGATTTTATTGGTAATCTTTTGCCATTGCATACAATAAATCATGTATTTTCTTATGCAAGATTGCCTTATAATATTACGGTCGAAATGGTTTCAAATTGGATATTTGTTACTATTTTGAGTTTAATTGTTTCAGGCTTAACACTTCCAATAAGAAGTATTTGTTGGTCTTTGTGGTACAAAAATCTTTCTGATATAAAAGATACCGAACAGATTAAAGATACGAAAAGGTCAAAGAAAACAACAACTAGAAAAACAAAAAATGAATATAGGGACGAATAGTTTATTATGTTTATTTGTAAGAATTGTAAGTCAAAAGATAAATTTGAATTAATGTTTTCTCCAGATTATCAAGGGGATAAAAATTTTTCGCAACGATATAACGAAAAAAATGAAATAGAAATTACTGTTGATGGATATGTTTTTGTGCCGGATTTGCAATTTATGAATGAACATGCCGTTTGTCGTTATTGTGGGCAAATTTATATGTGGGATTACGATTATAACGGATAAATGAACTTTAGAAATATAAAATCGTTATTATTAATATAAGGAGAAAGTGGAATGAGGATTGAGAACAGAGAGAACAATCAAACAAGAGCGGTAAAATTTACAAGAAATTATACAAAGCATGCATTGGGTTCTGTTTTGGTTGAATTTGGCGATACTAAAGTTATAACGACAGCAAGTGTTGAAGTTGGGAAACCAAAATGGATGGATAAAGAAGATAAAAGAGGTTGGTTAACTGCAGAATATTCTTTATTGCCATCTTCAACATCAACAAGATGTTCAAGAGAAAGAACTAAAATTTCCGGTAGAACTCAAGAAATTCAAAGACTTATCGGAAGAAGTTTGAGAGCATGTTTAGATTTAGAAAAAATATCAGATTTGACGATAACAATTGACGCTGATGTTATTCAAGCAGATGGTGGCACAAGAACTGCAAGTATTTGTGGGGGATTTGTTGCATTATCTGATGCTATTGATAAGTTATTAGCAGATGGAACATTGAAAGAAAATCCTATTATTGAACCGGTTGGAGCAATTTCAGCAGGAATTGTTGATGGTGAAGTTCGTTTGGATTTGAACTATGCAGAAGATTCTCATGCTCAGGTTGATTCAAATGTTGTTCTTACAAAGAGTGGTAAGATTATTGAATTTCAAACTACTGCGGAAGGTGAACCTTATGAATTTGATAAGATGATTGAAATTTTTAAACTTGCGCAAAAAGGAATTTCAGAAATTATTGATATGTATTAATTTTTGGAGTAAGATTTTGAACATGTTTAGGGTTTTAGTTTATATTGTAATATTCGGAATGTTATTCTCCGGTGTTGAATGTTATGCATTTGGAAAGACAAAAGAGCCGGTGCAATCAACACAAGGAGTAGAATTAAATAACAATATTGCAAAGTCCGCTAGAACATCTTTCAAAGATCGTCAAAAATATAATAAGAAAAGAAAAACTTCTCTAGATTATATAAAAGCAAAAAATCAAATTAAACGGGTTGATGCTTTAAAGGAGAAAAAACAAAAAGACTTAGATTTTTTACAAGATAAATTAGATAAAAAGAAAGAGAAATTAGAAGTTTTAACTTCTGAAGAGTTGAAAGGAGAAAACAAATGAAAAAATTATTAGTTTCACTTATGGCTGTATCAATTTTATCAGTTGGAGCTGCTAATGCAGGAACTTTATCAAACGCATTAAATAATGCAGCAAATAAAGTTGGACAAAGAGAACAATCTTTGACTAATGCTCAAAAAGAGGCAGCTAAAAAACAACAAGAACGTCAAAAAGCTTACGAACAACAAAAGAAAGCTAATCAACAAGCTATAGAAAAGAAAAAACAAGAAATGCAAAAGAAACAAGAACAAGCTAAAAAAGATGCAGAAGCAAGACAAAAAGCTAATCAAAAAGCTCTAGATAAGAAAAAACAAGAATGGCAAAAGAAACAAGAACAAGCTAAAAAAGACGCAGCTGCAAGACAAAAGGCTAACCAAAATGCTTTGCAAAAGAAAAAAGATGCTTTTAATACTTTAATTGGTAAGTAATTTTTAAGCATTTAAAATAATTAGAAGAAGTGGAAGTTTACGATTGTAAATTTCTGCTTCTTTTTTGTTATCTATGATATAATAAAAGAAGTCAGATTATGGGGATAAAGTGTACATGTTGATAGGACAAGATACAAAAACAATGACTGGTGCTAAAGTCATCATCGAAACTTTAAAAGGTTTAGGTGTTGATACTATTTTTGGTTACCCTGGGGGAATTGTTTTGGGAATTTATGATGAATTGTATAACGATTCTTCTATAAAACATGTACTTGTTCGTCATGAACAATCTGCAGTACATGCTGCTGAGGGTTATGCTCGTACAACAGGCAAATGCGGTGTTGTCCTAGTTACATCTGGTCCAGGGGCAACAAATACTGTCACCGGTATTGTTAACGCATATTTAGATGGTTATCCTCTTGTTATTTTGACTGGGCAGGTTTTTAAAGATTTGATAGGCAAAGATGCTTTTCAAGAAGCTAATATTTGCGATATGACAAAAACTTGTACTAAAAAAGTTTTTCAAATTACAGATGCAAAAGATATTCAAGATACTATTGTTGAGGCTTTTAAGATTGCTCAATCAGGTAAAAAAGGACCTGTTTTGATTGACATGGCAAAGGATATTTTTTCTCAAATTATTGAGAATGTAGATAGTGAAATCCCAAAATTGTCATTTCCTATATTTGAATCTAAAAATCAAGATATTTTGAATGTATTAGATAGAATTTCAAAATCTTCAAAGTCTGTAATTGTTGCAGGTGGTGGAGTTACTCATGCTAACGCAGGGGAAGAATTGCAAAAATTTTCAATGAAGTTTGATATTCCTGTTGTTAGTACAATGATGGGGCTTGGAACTTTTCCGCAAGATAGCAAAAATTGTTTTGGTATGATTGGAATCTTTGGCGATAAAGCTGCCAATCAAATTCTAAAAGATGCTGATTTGATTTTATCTTTGGGTGCAAGATTTAATGACAGAATTACTTGTATGTTTAAAGATACTGATTTATCTTCTAAATTCATTCAAGTTGATATAAATAAAATAGAAATTGGGCGTGTTATTAAACCTATTATGTCAGTTTGTGCGGACATTAAAGATGTTTTAAATAAGATGAATTCTGTTGGTTTGAATAAAACATTCTCAAAGTGGTTAAAAGATGCTCAAAGTTTAAGAGTTTTGAATGTTGAGCGTAAAAGATTTACAAATAGACTTCATTCTTTTGAAGTTATTAGAAAGATTGAAGAGTTTACAAAGAATAAAGATTTAATATTTACATCAGAAGTTGGGCAACATCAATTGTGGGCGGTTCAAAATTTGAAACAAAACGCAAACAGAAAAGTTTTAGTTTCAGGAGGTTCTGGAACTATGGGCTTTGGTTTTCCTGCTGCAATCGGTGCAGCTATTGCAAATCCTGATAATCCTGTCGTTTGTATTACGGGTGATGGTTCATTCCAAATGGGATTACATGAACTTGCCACTTGCATTGATTATGATTTAGATGTTAAAATAATGGTATTGAATAACGGATATCTTGGAATGGTTAGACAGTTGCAAGACAAGACTTGTGGAGGACGTTATTCTCAAACAAAAATTTCAAATCCTGACTTTCTAAAACTAGCCGAAAGTTATGGTGCAAAAGCTCTTAGGGTTAAATCTATTGAAGAAATAGATGATGCTTTATTTAAAGCATTTTCAACTAAAGGAACATTTATTGTTGATTTTGAAGTTGAGCCAATGGAGCTATTGTAGAGATAGAGTTATAGATAGTTAATAGTTATTACCCTGTATGAAGAGGCTTGAACAATAATGAACGAAGCAGCAATTAAAGAAATTAAATCGATTTACTCATCAAAAATAAGAAGTACAGATATAAATTCAGTAAAAGCAGATATTAAACAAATTAAACCACCATCAGATAAACCAAAATCATTTTTCAATGGTGTTATAGAAAAGTTGAATATTATTGTTAATAAATAACAGGATATTCAAGTTCTGGAATTCCTTTTAAAAATTTTTCAATATCTTTAAAAGGAAAATCTGCCGTTGTAGATAGTGTCAATTTTTGATTTTCTTCATCATTGTATATTTTAATTTTGTCAGCTTGTGGAATTTTAAGATTAGACTTTTTGTTTTGTACAACAACTGAACCTGTAGTTTTTTCTTTATATTTTTGCTTTGTACTATAAAGAATTGTTGCAAGTAAATCTGACTCTAAATGGTTTAATAAAGTCGAATTTCCGATATTCATTTGAAAATCAACAACAAGCCATTCGTTACCATTCCATACCAAGTTTGAAGTAATAAATCCTTTGAAATTCGCATCATCTTCTAGCAATGCGTGTTCAAATTTTGTCAGATAGTTTTGTAGTTTGTCATACTGTTCATAACTTATATAAACAGGACAAGAACTTCCTACATTATCAAAATCTTTTTTGTGTATTTTAACCGGTTCAAAGTTTATTAATTTCTCCGAATCGTAAAATGATGTTACTGAAATTTCATCACCTGAGACGAATTCTTCAATAAAATCATCTTGATTAAACGTTTTTTCATCTAGTTCTTTTTGAGAAAAAATTAGACTATTTTCGTTTGAAAAGTCATTTTTAATAACCACCGGAAATGTTATATCATCAATCTCAAATTTTTTAAGATATGGGATATCATATTTATTCAGAAATTTTTTTGCAAAAAGTTTTGAGCTGCTAAGTCTTGAATATTTGCGATTTGTTCCTATACATTCAAGCCCGTAAGATTTTAAAATCTCAACAATTCCATTAAAGATGTCCTTTTCAGAATCGGTTATAACAAGTTCAATTTTCTCATCTAATGCTTTTTGAGCGAGTTCATCATAACTGTTATAGCTCAATCCTTTTGCTGAATATGTACTAGACGAAAAATCTGACTCTGCAACTTTTTTATATAGTGAATTCTTATCAATTTCATCTTCAAGAACCAAAACTTTTAATTGTGGCATTTTGAACAACCTCCACCACAGCCACTATTTGCGTGGCAAGAAGTTCTAAACAAATCTTGAAAATCAAAGACTCTATCATTCAAAATAGCATCAATAACTGGTGGATATAATTTTTTTTCAACATCATAAATATCTTTTTCAACTTCATCTAAATGTGTTGTTATTCCAATTAGTACTGGATATTGAGCGATAATTGTTTCTTCTTCAACATTTTCTTTTAACCAATGAACGGTTACTCCTGTAACTTTTACGCCTGCTAAATATGCTCTTTGAATAGCATCTTCGCCCTTAAAAGATGGAAGTAATGATGGGTGAATGTTTATAAATTTTCCAACTTCAAGAGTGTCATTATCAAGTTTTTCATCATAATCTGTTAAAGCAATTAAATCAAAATTTTCAGATGCAAAATATTGAGTATTTTCTTCTTTGGGTAGATATTTATGTTTGATTTTTAAATCTTGTGCAGTTTTAAATAATTTGGATTTTAGGTTGTTTGACAGGCATGTGATTTCAATATCCTCATTTTGTAAATAATTAACAATGCTTTCAAAAACTTTTCCTTGACCAGAACCTAAGATTGCAATTTTTTTTGTCATATAAATTCCCTCCCAAAATATATTTTTTCTTATATTTTATAATAAAAACAGGATTTAGAATAATCCAAATCCTGTTTTAAATAATTTTGATTAGCTTTATTAGTGGCAAAGTGCAAGTAATACACCGGCTGCAACTGCTGAACCGATTACACCTGCAACGTTTGGTCCCATTGCATGCATCAACAAGTAGTTTTGATTGTTGTATTCTAAACCGACTTTGTTTGATACTCTTGCTGCCATTGGAACAGCGGAAACACCTGCGGAACCAATCAAAGGGTTAATAAGTTTAGGGTCTCTTTTTTGACATTTAGCCATAAAGATTTCCCAAACATTCATAAGTTTTGCCATCAAAACTCCACCTGCGGTTGCAAATGAGAAAGCAATTATACCCAAAACCAAAATGAACAATGTTTGAATTGTTAGGAATTGTTCAGCTGATAATTTTGAACCTACTGACAAACCTAAGAATATTGTTACAATGTTGATTAAAGCATTTTGCATTGTGTCAGACAATCTATCAACAACACCACATTCTTTGCATAAGTTACCGAATGTCAAAGCACCAACTAATGGGCATGCATCTGGTAAGAAAATTATACAAAGACCAAGTACAACTAATGGAAATACAATTTTTTCTCTTTTTGTAACCGGTCTTAATTGTTCCATTTGGATTTTACGTTCTTTGTCTGTTGTGAATAATTTCATAATTGGTGGTTGAATAACAGGAACTAATGCCATATATGAATAAGCTGCAACCGCGATTGCACCTAACAATTCAGGTGCTAATTTTGATGTTACATAAATTGATGTTGGACCATCAGCACCACCGATAATACCGATTGCTCCGGCTTGAGGCAAAGTAAAACCAAAGCAACAAAGAGCAAGTAATAATGCTCCGAAAATACCGAATTGTGCAGCTCCACCCAGTAATGCTGTTTTAGGGTTTGCAATTAATGGACCGAAGTCTGTCATTGCACCAACGCCCATAAAGATAATTAATGGGAATAATCCTTTATGAATACCTGCTTCGTAAATTATTCCTAAAAATCCGGTTGGATCTGCAATTCCTGCAAGAGGAATATTGGATAACAAACCACCGAAAGCGATAGGAATTAACAATAAAGGTTCGTATTGTTTTTTGATACCAAGCCACAATAAGAATAAACAAATTACAAGCATAATCGGGTGTCCGAATTGATGCAAAAATTGTTCAATAGGGTTTGTGATACTTGGGTCGAATTTATCAACCATGTTGTAAATCCCTGTGGAGTGCCATAATTGTAATAATCCTTCTGATAATATCATTTTAGCCCTCCTAACCTATTGTAACCAATACTTGACCTGTTTGAACTTTGTTTCCAACTTCTATATCAACAGATTTTACTGTACCTGATACGGGAGATTTAATTTCTGTTTCCATTTTCATTGCTTCAACAACAGCGATAACATCACCCTCTTCAATTGAATCGCCCTCGGTTACTAATACTTTTAATACGTTTCCAGGAAGAGCTGCTTTTACAGGCGTTCCCTCTCCGTCAGATGTTGATGTTTTAGCATCAATTCCCTCTTTTACGTTGAAATCATATTCTTTACCATTAACGGTTGCTTTTCCATTATCAAGTGCGATAGCATATTTTTTGCCATTAACAGTAACAGTGTATTCGTTTGTTGAACTTGTTGAAGTTGATGGCGCTTCTTTTTTAGGTTCATTTTTACGAACACCGATAGTTCCTTTACCTTGTAAGAATAAAATACCTTTTTCTTTACATGCCGCAGAAATAAATAAGTTTTCATCATTTACAGGTAAATTTGCATCTTCTAATCTCTTCTTAGCAACTTCAAGGCCTTTGTTAGGGTCTTTGTCGTTTATATCAACAACTTTTTCTGTTGTTGGTTGTAATCCTAATTGTTCTTCTGCAATTTTAACAACTTCACTGTCAGGTTCGCATGGTGTTTTTCCAAAATATCCAAGAACCATTTTTCCGTAACCTTCAGCAATTTTATTCCAGTTGCCAAACATTACGTTGTTGAATGCTTGTTGGAAGTAGAATTGAGAAACGGGAGTTACAGATGTTCCGAAACCACCTTTTTCAACAACTTCTTTCATTGCTGCAACGATTTGTGGATATTTATCCATCAAATTGTTATCACGCAACATTTGAGTATTTGCTGTTAATGCTCCCCCAGGAAGAGGTGATTGAATAATCATAGGGTTAACAGCTAATGCTTCCGGTGGCAAGAAGTAATCTTTCATACATTCTTTAAAGATTTCTTCTGTTGCTAAGATTTTTTCAATATCTAAATCTAAGTCATAATCTGTGCCTTTTAGAGCATGCCACATAGAAACGATATCCGGTTGAGCCGTTCCGCCTGATACAGGTTTCATAGACAAGTCAATACAATTAGCACCACCCTCAAGAGCTGCAAGGTAAGCTGCTAAACCGGTACCAGCCGTTTCGTGTGAGTGGAATCTGATATCTGCATCTGCACCTAAAATTTCACGAGTTCTTTTGATTGTTTCAAATACTTTGTGAGGAGCAGAAGTTCCTGATGCATCTTTGAATGCTAAAGAATCAAATTCAATTCCGGCATCTAAGATTGATCTTAAAACTCTTTCATAGAATGCAATGTCATGAGCACCTGTACAACCGATAGGAAGTTCCATCATTGTGATAGTTACTTCGTGTTTTAAACCATGCTTTTTAATACATTGGCTTGAATATAACAAGTTGTTAACATCATTCAATGCATCAAAGTTTCTAACAGTTGTAACACCGTGTTTTTTGAACATTTTTGCGTGCAAATCAATAACATCTCTAGGTTGAGAATCAAGACCTACAACGTTAACTCCTCTTGATAAAGATTGTAAGTTGATATCTGGACCTACCGCTGCTCTGATTTTGTCCATTGTTTCAAATGCGTTTTCATTACAGTAAAAAATTGGAGATTGAAATCTTGCTCCACCTGCAACTTCAAAATGTTTAATTCCTGCTTCTACTGCTGATTTTAATGCAGGTAAAAAGTCGTCTACGAAAACTCTCGCTCCATATACTGACTGGAAACCATCTCTAAAAGAGGTGTCCATAACTTTAATAAGTTTTTTCCCCATAAACTATATCCTTTCTATACAAAAATAATTAACCTAAGATTTTTTAACTTCTTTTAGCCATAATAGCTGCTAAAGCGACAGCAATTGACTCTTCAACTCCTGTGCTTGCTCTTTTAACGGTTGTTTTAACTTCTTCTACTGCTTCTGGGAATACTTTGTTCAAATATCCAACGAATTTTGACATTATGCCCATTGAGCCAATCAAAATTACAAGGAATGTAAGAACAAATCCCATGCCCATAACAAGGAGTATTAAACCGTTTTCTAAATTTCCCAAATTCATAAAATATCTCCTATTGTAAGTACCATCTCTTTATTATTCTTATCAATTAAAACAAGTTCACCATTATCCGTTATTTCTTTTGCAAGACCTGTTTTAACTTTGTTGAAAACTTTAACATCTAAGTTTTTATTCAAAAAACAATTTCTATTAATATAATCTTCCTTAATTAGTGAAAATCCAGTTTTTAAAAATTCGTCATAATTTCTGAAAAACTCTTCTAATAACCTATCTAAAAACTCTTTTAAGTTTATTTCCTTACCGGTTTCAATGTTCAAACTGGTTGCAATTTTATCTGGAATATTTTCTAATTTCTCTTTTGTTGCATTTAAATTAACTCCGATACCAAGAACAATTCCTTTTAGTTTATTTCCTTGCATGACTGTTTCTGATAATATTCCTGCAATTTTAGCTCCGTTAATTAATACATCATTTGGCCATTTTATTTGAGGTTTTAAATTGTATTGCTCCAAAACTTTACAAACACAAACGGATAAATATTGAGTAATATTTGGATAAATCTCTTCAAATGTGTCAGATGGTTTTAATACGATAGATAAAAATAAATTGCTATTACCTAAATCAACCCAAGAGCGATTTAGTCTTCCACGACCGGAAGTTTGTCTTTTTGCGATTATTGCAGTTTTATCTTCAAATGTGTCTATATCTGACTTTGCGAAACTATTTGTAGATTCAACTTCTTCTAATCTGACAATATTCATTTTAACCCCTGACCATTCACTATTATATTATTATTGTATAACAAACAAAAAAATGTTTGCGAAAATTTTTTTTTCGGTGTAGCATGTAATGTGCGAAGGGAGAAAAATGGAACACTGGGTTTATACAGCCAATATATTTAGTCATGGAGTATCATTTAATATGGATACCATTTTGACAATGTGGTTCACAATGGCATTGTTAATTGTTCTTGCATTAATCACTACAAGAAACTTAAAAATGGTTCCGACTAAACTTCAGCTTGTTGGCGAGGGAATTATTAAATATTTTAATGACATTTCTAAAGCAAGTATGGGTAACAACGAGGCTCAAAAACATATTGCAATTATTTTGACATTATTTATGTTTATTTTAACTGCAAATTTAGTTGGTCAGTTACCTTTGAAGTTGATTCATCTTACACATGGTGAATTAGCTTCTCCTAACAACGATATAAATATGACAGCAGCAATGGCAATTGTTGTTTCTATTTATTATATATTCTACGGAGTGAAAAGAAGCGGATTTAAATTCTTCTTTAAAGGTTTCAGTATTGACGGAATTATTATTACTTTAGTTGATACATTAGAATTATTTGTAAGACCGTTTTCATTGGCACTTCGACTTTTTGCCAATATTTTGGCAGGAGAATTACTTGTTGCAACATTCATCAGTTTGTTTGCAATAGTACTACCGTTACCGTTTATGTTATTTGAATTATTCGTTGCATTGATTCAAGCATTGGTATTTACATTGCTTTCAACAACCTATATTTCAATGGCGGTACAAGAAGAGTAAGATTATCACGATTTAAATAAAGGAGAAAATCATGGCAGTAGAACAAACTTTAGATTTAGCAAAATTAGGTGCTGGTATTGCAATCGGTTTTGGTGCAATCGGCGGAGGTTTAGGTTTAGGTATCGCAACTAAAGGCGTACTTGATGCAATTGCTCGTCAACCGGAAATTAAAGCTGAAGCATTCAAAAACTTTATTATTGGTGCCGGCTTGGCAGAAGCAACTGCTATTTATGCATTGTTTATAGCAATTATGTTATTATTCTCTAAGTAGGTTTTAAGGACAGATAGAAATGATTGAATTTAATGCTACATTTATCGTCGCAATGTTGAGTTTTGTGTTGTTCATTATGATTATGAACGCCATATTCTACAAACCAGTTCTCAATATTATGAGAAAGAGGGAAGAATATATAAACTCAAATTATCAAGATGCGAAAGAATTTTCTCAAAAAGCTGAGGAATTTGATGCTCAAAGAGATGAAAAAATTCAAGAAACTCAGGCTAAGTGCAGAAAGAATATTAAAAATATCGTAGAAGCTGCACAAACTGATGCTAATTCAAAAACATCAGAAGCAAGAGAAGATGCAAAAGCGAAAATTCAAGCTAAAAAAGATGCATTAAATGTTGAAGAACAAAATTTGAAAAATGCTGTTAAATCAACAGTGGTAAATGATTTAGCAACTTCAATCACTTCAAAACTTCTAGGTCAAGAGGTTAATCCTCAATCAGTAAATTATGAAATTGTTAATAAGGTAATGGATTAGTTATGCAGGAAATTTTATCATTTTTAAAATATTTAGCAACATCAAATACAATCAACTTCATTATTATGGTTGTGATTTTGGCTGTTATTGTCAAAAAGATGAACCTTTCTGCTTCGATGAACAAATCTATTTCTGGAGTTGAATCTTCAATAAAAAAATCTGATGATGAAAAGGCTATGTCTGAAAATAAATTAGCCGAAGCAAAGGATAGAATTGAAAAACTTCCGACAGATATTAAAAATCTTGAAGAAGAGGCTGTTGCAAAAGCAGATGTTTTCAAATCAAAAATTGAAGAATCAACTCAAAAAACAATTTCTAGTATTGAGAATAATATTGGTAGAGTTATTTCAATAGAAGAAAAGAAAATTTCAAATATAATGACAGGTAAAACAGTCATTGCTTCTGTTGAACTAGCAAAAGATAATATCAAAAATTTGTTGAAATCAAACCCTGATTTGCATAACAAATTCTTTGAAGATAGTTTAGATGAACTTGATAAGGTGAAATTATAATGGCAGAAAGTAGAGTTTCAACAGTTTCAAAAAATTATGCAAAAGCATTGTTAGATGTTGCAGAAGAGTTAAATTCTTTTGATTTGATAAAGACTCAGTTGGACGATATTAAATCTGTTTTGCAATCATCTGAGGATCTTCAAATTGTGATGGAAAATTCTTCAATCAGTTCAACTAAAAAAATAGAAATTTTAACTTCTATTTTTGGTAACAAAATTGATGAAAAATTGATGAATTTTTTGAAATTATTGGTTGAAAAAAATAGATTTGGAGAATTTGATTCAATTGTAACTTCTTTTAATGAATTTTTGGATAAAAAATCTAATAAGAAAAATGTTGAAGTTATTTCACCTATTGAATTAAATTTTGAGACAAAATCAAATATATTGTTTAAGTTGGAACACAAATTAAATTGTGAAGTTGTTCCGCATTGGACAGTTGATGAAAGTATTATTGCAGGACTTGCTTTTAAGTTTGATGATTATGTAATTGATACAAGTGTTCGCAATAAGATAGAAAATTTATGTAAAAACATATCTAGGTAAAAGGGGAAATTATGGCATTAATACAACCTGATGAAATTAGTTCAATTATAAAGAGCAAAATTGACAATTATGAACTTCAAACAGAAGTTTCAAACACCGGAACTGTATTAGAAATCGGTGACGGTATTGCCAGAGCTTACGGTTTGCGTAATGTTATGGCAAATGAACTTGTTCAGTTTGAAGACGGAGAGGGTACCTTAGGTATTGCAATGAACTTGGAAGAAGATAACGTTGGTATCGTAATTCTAGGTGAATATACAAATATCAAAGAGGGTACAGTAGTAAAAACAACAGGTAGAATCGCATCTGTTCCTGTTGGAGATGGTTTAATCGGTAGAATCGTTGACCCGACAGGTAAACCATTAGATGGTAAGGGTGATTATTCTTACTCAAAAACAAGACCTATTGAAAGAGTAGCTCCTGGGATTGTTGCAAGAAGATCTGTTTACCAACCATTACAAACCGGTTTAACTGCAATTGATGCATTGACACCAATCGGACGAGGTCAAAGAGAATTGATTATCGGAGACCGTCAAACTGGTAAAACTGCGATTGCAATTGATACAATCATTAACCAAAAAGGTAAAGATGTAATTTGTATTTATGTAGCAATCGGTCAAAAAGCTTCAACTGTTGCTCAGTTGGCTAAAACATTAGAAGAACACGGGGCAATGGCTTATTCAATCATTGTTTCTTCAACTGCGAATGAATCAGCTCCGTTACAATATATTGCACCATTTGCAGGTGTAACAATTGGTGAAGAATTTATGGAACAAGGCAAAGATGTCTTAATTATTTATGATGATTTGTCTAAGCATGCTCAGGCCTATCGTGCAATGAGTTTGCTTTTGAAAAGACCGCCAGGACGTGAAGCATACCCTGGAGATGTTTTCTATCTTCACTCAAGATTATTGGAAAGAGCCGTAAAATTGAATGATGAGTTAGGTGGAGGTAGTATTACTGCATTGCCAATCATTGAAACTCAAGCAGGTGATGTTTCAGCATATATTCCAACTAACGTAATTTCAATTACAGACGGTCAAATTTTCTTGGAAAGTGATTCTTTCAATGCAGGTATCAGACCGGCTATCAACGCAGGTATTTCAGTATCTCGTGTAGGTGGTGCGGCTCAAACTAAAGCTATCAAGCAAGTTGCAGGTAAATTGCGTTTGGATTTGGCTCAGTTTGCTGAATTGGAAGCCTTTGCTCAGTTTGCATCTGATTTAGATGCTTCAACTAAGAAACAGTTGTTAAGAGGTCAAAAACTTACAGAAGTTTTGAAACAACCTCAATACAATCCGCTTAGTGTTGCAGAGCAAGTTTCCATTCTTTATGCCGCAAATGAAGGTTTGCTAGATGATATTGATAATGTTCAAATTGGAAGATTTAAAAAAGAATGGTTTGTATATTTCAATGCAAACTTCTCTGATTTAGTTGAAAGATTGAACAGTGGTTCAGCATTGTCAGATGAAGATAAGAAAACATTGACAAATGGTTTGACAACATTCAAAACAACATTTTAAGGTAAAAAATGGCTAATTTAAAAGATATTAAAAATAGAATACTAAGTGTTGAAAGTACAAAGAAAATTACACGAGCAATGAAAATGGTTGCTGCTGCAAAGGTTAAAAAATCTGAAACGGCAGTAGTCACTTCTCGCCCTTATACAAGAGAGCTTGTTTCAATGTTTCAAAAGTTGTTGAATTCTGTTACCGAATTCAGTAGTGATTCTTTGAAAATTAAGTCCGCAATTGATGATTATCCTGCACTTCTGAAAACTCGAGAAATAAAGAGTATCGGAATTCTGGTTATGACTTCAAATAAGGGGTTGGCAGGTGCTTATAATGCAAACGTTGTTAGAGATGTTTTGCATAGAATCAAAGAGTATCAAGACAACGGAATTAGTGTAACTTTGTTTGTTGCGGGGCAAAAAGGTATTTCTGCTCTAAGAAAAAAATGCAAAGAACTTGGTGTACCAATAGTAAAAAAATATTTTTCAGCAATTGATAATCCAAACCCAATGGAGGCTCGTGATATTGCTGAAGATATGGCTGAATATTTTGTTGCAGAAAAGATTGATAAAATCGAAATTGTTACAACTAGATTCAAAAATATGATGAGCTATTTTGTAGAAGATTGGCCGGTTTTGCCTGTTGTTGGAATTACTGATGTAAAAGAGCGAATTACTGACAATGTGTTAGATCCGTTGATGGAATTTATTCCAGATAAACACCATATTTTGCAAAAAATAGTTCCTATGTATATGACAAATATCTTTTATCAAGCATTGTTGGAAGCTCAAGCAAGTGAGCTTGCTTCTAGAATGACCGCAATGTCTGCAGCAACAAATAATGCTGAAAAAATGATTAAAGAATTGTCTGTTGAATATAACAAAACAAGACAATTTGCCATAACACAAGAGATTATTGAAGTTGTAAATGGTGCAAATTCTCAACTTAGCTAGGATATTAAATAACTTATGATAAAACGACTTATTCATTGATTTGAATAGGTCGTTTATTTTACTTGGAATAAATTGTCTAACGTTACATTCAATGCTTGTGCGATGTTTGCAACAACAAGAATTGTTGGACAAACCTTTGCATTTTCTATCCTGTAAAGGTGTTGTGGGGTAATGTCAGCTTTTTCTGCAAGATATTCTTGCGAGATATGTTGTTTCGCTCTTTCTATTCGAATGTTTTCTGCTAACTTTTTCAATAAAACTTCTTTATCAAACATTCTATTATTCTAACCTGTTTGACAAAATAATATTACAACATATAATTTAATATATGAACATATATGTTTATATATTAAACATAAAATTAGAGTTAAATTGTGTAGAAAGGTTGAATTATGGGAAAATTTTTGGATTTGAATAACAATATTAATAACCTTAACGGACTATTCACCCGTAAGAGTGCTTTTACCCTAGCAGAAGTTTTAATCACTCTTGGTATCATCGGTATAGTTGCAGCAATAACAATTCCAACATTGATGGCTAATTATCAAAAGAAGCAAACTGTTACAAAGTTACAAAAAGCAATTTCTGTAATAAATCAAGCTTATCGCTTGGCTTATGATGATGTTGGGGAGGTAACGGCTGAAGAAGCTCGTGCTATGGGAGGTGTTGAGTATTTTAATAAATATTGGGAGCCTTATATAAAAGTTTCTTCATTATGTGATAAGGTTGGTTGTGATTATAAAAATGGTGGCTCTCCTTGGTTTATGCCATCGGGCAAAAGATATAATGTTCAGCTACAAACCAATTATTCTCGTGTAGGTTTTTATTCTCTTGATGGGTATTTTTATTTAATCCTTGTTTCAGTTGGAGCAACCAAAGCTTCTGAAACGACAAGTGCTCAAATATTTGTAGATATAAATGGTGCTAAAAAACCAAATATTGTTGGAAAAGATGTATTTATTTTGGTGAGAAAATCTGATAGAGAAAAGGGTGGAGCTGTTGTTCCGGAATGTTCAACATCAACTTTAGGAAAAATTAACTCAAGTTGTTCAAAAAATGGATATGGAGAATGTTGCGCAGAAAAAATCAAACGAGCAGGTTGGCAAATAGACGATAGTTATCCTTGGTAATTTATCACGGTGTTATCGATTGTTATGCCACTTCGTATGTATCACTCGACTTATTCTCGCCACCTCTACTCTCCTCCACTGAGGTGGGAGTGAAGAAAGAACCTTCACCATTATTGGTGGCGAAGCTACGTGCGTAGCACCTTATTTTGTTGTTGTGAATTGTTCTAATGATTTTTGATTCTTAGTTAAAAATTCAACATTAGATTGCTTTTCGTTATTATTAGTTTCTGCAGTTTTTTCATTTGATTCTGCATTTGTATTTTGGACAGGTTTTTGGTTTGCTGCAGCTTTTTTAGCTTCACGTCTATTTGTTAAATAAATATTTAACTTTGGTATTCCTCGTCCAAGCACGATTCCAGAGTATGCGTAACCGATTACTTGTGCAAGTGAAAGAATTCTTAATTTTTTCTTAGTCGCTTTGTCTGCAAGTTTAACCATTTCACTGTAATTTAAAGCTTTACCGTCTTTGAATGCTTTTTTACCTAGTGAAGAGTGTAAAATTTCATCTCTTGATTTAAGAACTGAGTTTGTAATCCATTTCATTACACCGTCGCCGTCCTTTTTAATCAATGATTTGTCTAAGCTTTGAGCAACAAGTTTTTGTACAAAGTTACCTAAGATTAACCAGTTTGCAAACCCTAGAGTATCTTTGATTGTTGATTCTGTAAGTTCGTTGTCATTTCTTGCTGATAAAAATCTAGACATAATTGTTACACCATAAATAAATTTGAATTGTTTAATTGTTGGTGTAAATCCTTTGAATTGAAGATTTTTAATCAAATCTTGTGGTCTTCCTATTGTAGCAAGAACACCTGTTCCGAATAATGCTGCAAATAATGCTTTTTTGATTTTAAATCCTGTAGATTTATCTTCTCCGCCACCACCAACGAAGCCACTTTTACCTGTTTTCTTTTTAGTTAAATACATGTTAACCGGTTGAGCTGAAACACCAACTGCAGATGCAATTCCGATACCAATTAGAGAACGTTTGACGTTCATTGATTTCATTACTTTTAAGAATGCGTTTTTAGCAATGTCAGTGGAATTTATAAATGCATCTTGAACTTTGTCTTTAGTGAATACTTTGCCTAATTTATACAAGTTTTCAACAATATAGTCTGCGCTATAACGAGATGTATGAGGTTTATCGCCAGTGTTTGCAATAATTCTAAAGTTGTTTTCAGCTCCAATTGAAGAAATAATTGTATTTTTTGCATTGTTAAATGCTTCTTTTGAAATTTTTTTATTACTAGATTTGATTTCTTTTTCTAATATATTTGCTGTCTTTTCAATTTTTTCATCTTTTAAAACTACCCATTTGCCGTTGTCATTAGGATTTAGAACTTCATAGTTTTTAAGAGTTTCTTTCAAATATTCTTTTAATGGATTGATTGAAGAATCTATTTTAGATGCTTTTAGTTTTGCATCATAAATTTTTCCGTGCAAATCAAGAGTTTCTGAATCTGCAAAGATTGAACTAGCTTTGATATCGTTATCTGCAAGGTTGTATGCTTTGTTAATTCCGGCAGCTAGGGCTAAACCAGCTAAAGAACCATAAGCACCAACTAATGAGTGGTTAACTGTACCTGTTCCTTCACGTCTTGCAGTTTCCATACCTGCATCTTTTCCACGACTAAAGTCTGTAATTGTTCTTGGCAGAACCATACACCCTAAGTCAACGGCGCAAGCGCCCCATGCTTGGTTTGTATCCAAAAATCTTAGAGCCATATCAACTCCACCTGTGAAGTTTGGATTTTGTTTTTTTATTTTATTGTTTGTGAATCCTGTTGGTATTTGTTTTAACTGTCCGACGTTTTGTTCAATTTTCATATTATATGATTTGCCTTTGCTTTGTTATTTTTAACCTAAAAATGCTTTAAATGCTTTTGTTTTATCTTTCATCAAGTTTTGGGTAAATGATGTGGTTGTACCTGTTGTTGAACTTTGAGCTGGGGTATTTATAGCTTGTTCTTTTTTAATCTTTTCTTTTTTGTTTGTTTGGGTTCTTGTATAAAGAGGAATGAATATACCAAGTGACAATAAAGAGAATGCTAAGTTCCCTGCTTGACAAATTGCTCTAAGGTTTTTAGCTTTTGCTCTTAAAGTTTCATTACCAATAGCACTTAATTCATCTGTTGATTTCATTTTGGTATGTTTTGCCCAGTTCCAGAATTTTTTCATTATATTATCATTTGGATCTGCATCTTTTAATCTGTTAATTAATTTAATTCCATCTTTGTTATGTTTTTCTAAGAATGTTGCAATTCCTTTTGCTGCATAATCTCCTAAGAAATAGAAACTAGAGAATGTTGCAATATCTCTGATTGTATTTTCATTTAATTCGTTTTTATCTTCAGCAGCCGCTAAACGACTAGAGAATGTTGCTGCTGAAATAATTCTTGCTTGATCCATTGTAGGGAAGATGTTTTTAAATTGGAACATTTTCAAGCTTGGTCTATCCATAAGCATTGATAATGCTGCAACTCCCCACATTAAAGGAACGTCAATGAATTTTCTTGCGGTTAATTGCTTTTTCTCTTCTGGTGTTAAGATTCTATCTTTATCATCGTTGTAGATTGGAGCTCCTTTTTTACCAGATAATTTGTGGGTAATCCATCTGTTAATCGGTTGAGCAGCAACAGCTAGAGGTATAATTATTCCCAAACCAGCAATACTCTTAGCATTAACTAAATGATTTGCTTTTGATAAATATTTTGCAAAACGACTTTCAGTTGCTGCAATGTTTGCATTTGGAGCAAGAATGCCTTCTTTAGATGCACCATGCAAAACATCTCCGACACTATCACATAAATGACCTAAAGAGCTAGAGAAAAATCCTGAATCTTTTGAAAATTTAATATTTTCAGCTATGCCGGATTTTCCGACCAAGTATTTGTACATTTCAGTGGTATAACCCTTTTCAGGTTTTTCACTGACAATGTTTTTAGCCATTTTTCTTAAATGATTAGTATATTCTTCATCATTTGCAAAGATTTCTTTAAATCTTTTCAAACCACCTTTGCCGATATCACCATCTACGCCTTCAATGTCATCAAACATTGATTTTAACGTTTCAAATACACGGTCTTCTTTAGAAGTTCCTTGCGCATTTTTATAATATTTGCTTACACAGTTAATTGTGTCACTATTTGCCCAAGATTTTGTAAGGTTCGATTTGTTGAAAGCTCCCATAATAGGTTTGTTCAATAATTTTGCTGCACCCATTACGATGAAACTTGGAATCATACAGTTGATAAGTAGTCCTGAACCTTCTCTTCTAAAGGCTTCAAAACCACCCATGATGTTTAATTTTCTTTCATGAGTTTCGTTTCCGTTTTCGTCTTTTTTCTTAGATCCAATAAATGTTTCAAAGAATGTTCTAGGCAAAATTGCTGTAGATAAATCCAAAACGGCAACGTTAATCATTGGACTTTCTTCACACTTTTGAATACCTTTAAGCGCAAGACTTCCAAGTCCTGTGAAACTGGTTTGCCCCTTGTTAATTTTACTGACATATTTCGGGGTTCTATTATTTTTTACACTACCTAATTCAACTTTATTAATCATAATAATATTTTCTAACTAAATACACTTGCTATTTGTCTGCCGAATGTTCCTACATTATAACCAAGACACATGTATATGAAAAGTCCTGAATTTTAAAAATTGCCCCCATAGGTTCAAATGTAAAATTAATGTAAAGATGAATTTTTGCATAATTTTATAAAAATAGAACTCTTTTTATCAATTTTTTGAGAAAAATGTCTAAAATACACTCAAATATGAATAAAAATTTGCAAAATTCTTGTTTTTTTTAATGAAAAATTTTTGTAAAATTTTGTTAAGTTTTTGAAAATATCTTCATTTTTAATTCATAATCGTAAAGTTAATATGTAGATTTTACTTTTTTCATGACAAAATTATTATGAATGGAAATAATAAAATACATTTTTTATTGTATATTTTTTAACTTCCTTTATAGTATTAATGTATTGAGAGAGTAGTAAAAGAAAATTTGAGAATGAATAGAATGAGAGAAAGAGATAATAATAGAGAACGTAGAAGACCAAATAATAGTCAAAGACGAGCAAGAAAGCCTCGAAGATATTCAAATGGTGCAGCTGATAACCCTTTTGAGAGTTATCCACCTAAAAATGATACTTCTTTTAGAAAAGTATTAACAGTGATGACAATTGTCTTCTTTATGGCAATTGCAGGAATTTTGTTATTTGCAAATAATCAATCATTTATTGATAGTAAATTAGGTCAAAATTCCTTTATTTCTAAGTTGTTTGCTAAATTATCTCTTGGCAATAATTCAAAGGATAAGCCTGAATTTAATCTTCCATTTGGACCAAAACGTCAAAATATATTGCTTTTAGGTGTTGATTCAAATGGTGCAGATTCTGATTTGTGGGTTGGTACAAGAACTGATACAATGATTTTATTAAATATAGACCCAAAAACTAAAACGGTAAATGCGATTTCTATTCCTCGAGATAGTAAAGTTTATTTGCCTAAAGGTATGGGAATTCAAAAGATTAATGCAGCTCATGCTATCGGTGGTGTGGGTATGACGATTAAAACTGTTGAAGATACTCTAGGTGTTCATGTTGATAAATACATAATGTTCCACGATGAGGGGGTTAGAGCTATTGTTAAGGCTTTAGGCGGTGTTGATATTTATGTTGAAAAAAATATGCACTACAACGATAATGCCGGACATTTACACATCAACTTCACAAAAGGTAAGCACCATTTGACAGATAAAGATGCTGTCGAATATTTGAGATTTAGACACGATGCAATGGGTGATATCGGTAGGACTCAACGTCAACAATGGTTCTTACGTGGTTTGTTGGCAGATTTGCAAAAACCTGAAACAATTGTAAAAATTCCTGAAATCGTTTCTGTTGCAAATAAATATGTGAAAACGGATATGTCACCTTACGAAATGACTCAATATGCAGCTCTTGCAAAACATTTTGATATGGATAATATTGAAATTTCAATGCTTCCAGGTTCTCCAAATAAACATGGATATATCAGTTATTGGATTTTAGATCCGGAAAAAACTCAAGAAGTTGTGGATAGACTTATTTACCGTGAAAAACCGGACGGTGTAAAAGAAACTTATACTGCAAGTATTATGAGTTCTGCTGATAAAGCTGACGAAGCTAAAAGATTGAAAAAAGCTCTTGAAGCTGATGGTATAAATGTTATGTGTACAGGAACTTCAAATTCAACACATTCACAATTTATTGCACATTCAAAATATGTTACAATTGATTATTATGCAAACTTGAAAAAACAAGTTCCAGAAGTTAAATCAAGACAGTTCGTGTATGACCCAATGAATTACCGTTGTGCAAATACAGATTTCACTGTGGTTGTTGCTCGTGATAACAAATAATTTAAGGAGATTTATTCTATGGTAATGAATGCAATTACTTCAAGAAAAAGTGTTAGAAAATATTCAGATAAACCTATTACTGATGAAGTTTTGAATAAAATTCTTGAAGCTGGTAGATTAGCTCCCTCTTGGTGCAATGTTCAGCCGTGGAAATTTGTTGTAGTAAAAACTCAAGCAATTAAAGACTTGTTGTGTGAAGCATCTGGTGGTCAAGCTCAAGTAAGGAATGCAAAAGTTTTAATTTGTGCTGTGGCAGATTTAGATTCTTGGTCGCATACAAAATTTGGTAAAATCTTGGCAGAAAAAGGCTTAGATAAAGCTTCAATGCAGGCTTATTTGGATTCTAAAGTCTTGAATCCGTCAAATGTTGGTGAGTACGAAGTCTTGTTGAGAAGTGTTGAGGGTGTTACTTATGCAGTGTCTTATATGACACTAGAAGCACAAGAATTAGGTGTTGGAGCTTGCGTTGTTGGTGCATTTGCAAATGAAGTTACAAAAACAGATGCAGCATTGACACATAAAGTGAAAGAAGCTTTGGACTTAAATGATAAACAAGTTTTGATAGATATTTTGACTCTTGGTTATGAAGATAAACCTCGTGTGACTAAAAAATTAAGAAAATCTTTTGATGAAGTTGTATCTTTTGTTTAGTGGTTAATGTTTAACCTCCATCTTGCGCATGTTCAAAAAATCTTGTATAATAAAAACAAGCCGAGCAGAGTGCGGAGCAGCCTGCCGAAATGATAGGCTGTCTGCAGGACTAGTCGGCAGGCTCGGAGACACGTTTAATGCGAGGCGCAGTAAACACAAAAGTCAGTGTGTTAAGCATAACAAAAGAAAGGAAGCATGAAAAATGTCAAAACGCAGTCATAGAACGGTTTTCAAGGGGGGGGGGGGTAATCTAAAACCCGCTTGTAGAGAGGTTTTCAGCGGTGTAACTCCGAATAAAAAATTTGCTTTCACCCTTGCCGAAGTTCTAATCACCCTCGGAGTAATTGGAGTGGTAGCAGCACTAACAATGCCAACATTGCTAAAAAATATTGCAGAACGTAGTAATTCAGAAGCACAAGCAAACTTAGCTCAAAAGATTACAAAATCCATGGATTTAATGAGAGCAGATGGAGGACTAGAAAGAACTTATGCAAGTACAGATGAATTTGTAGATGAATTTTCAAAATATATAAAAATAAGTACACGATGTGATGCAGCGCATATTGCAGATTGTTGGCCGACAAAAACAGTAACCACAACAGATGGTGAAACCTATGACGTATCAAAAGCAAAAACAGGAAAGAACCTAAATTTAAAAGACAACAAAAGTGATAATGTTGGTATAATTTTAGCTGATGGTGCAACACTAATTATGACTTACAATCCAAATGCAGGAATAATAGGTGATGGTGATACAGTAACCCCAAGCTTTGCAGATTTACCAATTGGTTTTGGTAGAACTAAGAAATTTGCATACACAACAAGTGTAACTGCGCCAATTGACTTTGTAATGGACGTGAATGGGTTTAAAGGTCCAAATAGCGAAGCACGTAATGGTAAACAATATGATATAAGAAGTTTTAAAGTAGCAAAATTCAGTAAAGGTTGTGCAGGTGTTGAGGTTTCTGGTATTGGTTGTGTATATGTTTTACCATCATTTGATGGTCTAACATTAGATGACCCTGATATTGAAAAATATGATCCAGGTTGGTCAACACTGCCATCTTTTTTTACTGGATCTCCGAATAAGTGGGCTGGAGCAAAAAAAGCCTGTGATGGACTTGATATGTCCATGCCAGATGCTGCGACTTTAAAATCTATACTCTCAAAAGCTAAAAAAGAGAATTTAGATATTCCTCAATTGATGTATTGGTCATCTACAAAAGGTTCTAAGCCTTTTATGGCAAAAGTTGTATATGACGATGAGGAACTGGATAATATTAAGAGTACAGTAATGGGTGGGACTTATGGTATTTGTGTTGGGAAATAAGTAGAATTTATCGTGTTCGCATAGTAATGCTAACCTCTATTTGTAATCATCCCTGTGTTATGGATTACGACACTAGCAAATATTTTTGATTTCAACAACAAATGACTTTATACCCGTTCGTAATGACATGGTAAAATAAACCCTCACCCCAACCCTCTCCCATAAATGGGCGAGGGAGAAAATGTAATGAGCTTTTCTTTTTTCTTAAAAGCATGTCATTACGAGGAAACAAGCTGAACAAATCTCAGAGCAGTCTATACGGAGTGACGTAGTAATCTTGAACACGGAATACCATTGAACACCTAACTTGTATCAGTTATGTAAGTAGGATTTACTTGAAGTGTACCCCTACATTTGTAATTATCCCTGTGTTGTGGATTACGACACTAGCAGATATCTTTAATTATCAACAACAAATGACTTTATACCCGTTCGTAATGACATGGTTTTTTACCCCTCCTCGAAATCAAAGATTTCGGTCCTCCAACAAGTGGAGGCACATTTACGGGAAAAATAATTAAAATGTAACGGGCTATTCACCTATTACTATTAACTTCTCACTAAAATACTTACCTTAGGATTGTAAAGCTAATTCATATATGTTATAATGTAAATACGAAGATTATATAATAATGGGAAGTTTATTATTTAGTTTTTGGGAAAGTTTGGTTATGAATGGCGTATAACATCTACACTGTGAATAATTTTTCGGCTGATTTCCGCCGAATTTTAGACCAAGATGTCCAACCTCGAATGGAAGAATTTGATAATGCCAGATTGTCGAAAATTCACCTTGGCATATTTTTAAGCTTAGTATTGTTGCTTTTAGCTGTAAAAATTCCAGTTGTTATTCCTGTTATATTGATTATTCTATACTGGACAGGTGTTATTTATTTTTATGAGATGCAAGCGAAGAAATATATTCCAGTTCTTGTACAATTGGTTCCATTCTTTTCATATTTTGATATTTCTGTATTGAAGTTGGAAGATTTGACATATTCAAGAATATTTCCTAAAACACTTGCAACAAATAGTCTGTTGAGTTTTCATTTCTTTGACTCGTTTACCGGTGCAATAAATAGGGTTAATGTTGATATTTCAAAGTTTGTTTATTCTTATTTACAACGTTCATCAGCACTTTGTGTGTTTTCCGGAATTGTAATCAGAATAAGAACGAAAGATTTTGCACAAGGTATAACAGTTTTAAGACCAAGAAATTCAAAATACTTCAACTTGTCTGATTTGGTTAATGATAATTTTGAAAAAGTTAACGTACCGGATATGGTGTTTATCTCTCAGTATGCAATTTATTCTAACAATCAAGCGGAAGCAAAGCAATTGGTTAACAAAAAATTTATAAAATGTTTTTCTTCATTTGTAAAACGGGTAAAATCCCCAATTTCATACTGTGCATTTTGTGGAAATTATATGTATATGGCATTAACTGTTGATGCCGGTTTTTCATTCTCTAATATTTTCAAGAGCGTAAAAGATGAACAAGCTTTTTCTACAATTTATAATACTTTTTCAGCTTTGATTGATGTTGTAAATGGCTTATATGTAGTTGAAGATGAGTCTAATACTCCGTCATAATCTGATTTGTTGCCTTTGTGGCTAGTATCTTGTAATGGTATAAAAAATATGTTATAATTATATACATAAGTTTAAAGAAAGGATTATTATGTTTGAGATGTTATCTTTAGGTACAATTATTGTTTTAGTTGTTGCAATTATTGTTATTGGGGTTTTGTATAATATTTACGTTAAAGTTATACAAAAGAAAAACAAAGTTAAAGAAGCAATGGGCGGAGTTGATGTTCAGTTGAAAAAACGTTATGACTTAATTCCGAATATTTTGACTATTGCAAATAAATTTATGGAACATGAAAGAGGCTTGATTGAAGATATTACAAAACTTCGTACGCAAGCTGCATCTATCAGATTTGATGCTAATACTATTTCTGAAAAGATGAATTTAGATAATCAAATTGCAAATAAAATGGGTCAATTGATGGTTAATGTTGAAAATTACCCACAATTGAAATCTGATCAAACAATGGTTCAAGCTATGCAAACATACTCTGAAGTAGAGGAACATATTGCTGCTGCCAGAAGATTTTACAACAGTGCTGTTAATGATTTAAATAACGCAGTTGAAATCTTCCCAAGTTCAATGTTTGCTGGAATGCTTGGAATTACTGCTTATCCATTCTTTGAAGCAGAAGAAGCTGCTAGAAATTCCGTTAATGCAAGTGATTACTTCTATAAAAAATAGTTAAATTTTTATGCTATAATGAAAGGACAGATTTATATCTGTCCTTTTTTATTGTTAATATTATAGATAAGAATACTACGTGTCTGTAGCTCAGGAGAATAGAGCGTGAGTTTCCGAAGCTCAAGGTCGGGGGTTTGATTCCCCCCAGGCACGAATTATGCGGCAACCGGCATAAATATTGCTGTTGGTCTTCTGTGTAAGTTTTGAGTTACACCATCAGATACTGCTTTACCGCTTCCTGTTGTAATTTCAGTGTGACCGTATTTTTTGCTATATCCTGCAACACCTTTTCCATAAACTAGAACACAACCTGCAGGAAGTTTTTTCAAATCTACCCCATTTGGATTGATTTCTTTGAAGTTTTTATTTCTTCTCATTATTGAAACCATATCGCAAGCGTTTCCATATTCGTATTTGCCTAAACCTGTTTTTGCGATTGCATTTTTTACATATCTTGCGCATTTGCCTGTAAATCCAACAACACTGGATACTGCTTTTTTTGCTAGTTCCCAGCCTTTTTGGGCTGAATATCCTAGTCTTTTCCATAATGATGCGTTTTGGTTTCGACCTAAGATTGAAGTTCCTTTTGACAAATAAGACGGAGTGCTTAGTAGTAACTTCCCAAAGTTGAAACTTGGAAATACTGGAAAACTCATCAAAGACATTGATGCAAAGTTTGTAGGAACAAAAGAGTTAAAAATACTTGTGCTAAATGGATTAGATGCGCTAACTTTTGGTAGTGCATTGTAAGCAAAAGTATTAGAAAATATATTGGTTGGTAAACACCATCTAATCATATCTCTTTTATCCCCTTATATATATAAAGTTGATATATGATTAATAATTGCTTTATATTTTTAAAATGTAACAGAATGTTAACAAAAAAAGATATTTCCTTGGGGCAATTGTTTTTTTTGTTAGTTTATTTTAAATTCCGTGCTTGTCGGATAAAATAATTGGCCCCGACGCGAGTCGAACGCGTGATCTTTGGTTTAGGAAACCACTGCTCTATCCTACTGAGCTACGAGGCCTTATTATATATATAACTTCTTCTTATTATTATGACATATAATGTTCTAAAAGGTCAATATCTTATATTTTATATATTTGCAACATTGCTGATTATTAGTGTATGATTTATTAGTTCGTTTATTTCAATTAAGGAGAGAATAATGAAATCGGATTTGCATGGCGAGATAAGAGATTTGAGATGTCGTTTTAATAAAATATATAATGATAAAATTTTAATGCATATTAATGATTTTGAAAAAGAAAGAAGAAGAAATTTTAATATAATGATTGCAATAGAATTAGGTATTATATTATGCTGGTTAATGTAAATAAAATGGAATCCGAGTCATTCAATGAAAAATTTGAGGTTAAATCTGATGATGAAGTCGAATCAAGATATTTGGTAACTCCATCATTTATGGAAAGATTAGAATTTTTACAGGTAGCTTATGAATCAGAAAGGATTCAAGTTTCATTTTATGAAGATAATGTCATTATTAGTATTACTACAGGTAAAAATCTTTTTGAAATAGGAAACCTATTTGCAATATTTAAACCAAAACAAATGAAGCAATTTTTTGATGAAATTATTTCAATTATATTAATTATTAAACAATTAAAACTTGACGAGAAAACAGGATTGTAATTATTACAATCCTGTTTTTTGAAATTAAATGTTCGTTCTGTAAAATTTTGATAACTTAATTTTTCTTTATAATTTTAATATTGGTGTTTTTGGGGTATAATTGAAACGTAAATGGAAGTGTATAACTTAAAGGCGTTAGATAGAACGCAGAAAGAAAAGGTAATTTTATGAAACCTGAAACAAAAAGCTTTCAATTGGAAATCGGTGGAAAAACCGTAACCATTGAAACCGGAAAGTATGCACAATCAACAAATGGTTCAGTTACTGTTAGATGTGGTGATACAATGTTATTTGTACACTGTGTTGTTTCTAAAGAACCTCGTGTTGGGATAGATTTCTTCCCATTGTTGATTGATTATGAAGAAAGAATGTCATCAATTGGTCGTATCCCTGGTGGTTACAACCGTTCAGAGGGTAAAGCAAGTGATAAAGCTATTCTTGTTTCAAGATTGATTGATAGACCAATCAGACCTTTATTTCCTAAAGGATATAGAAATGATATTCAAATCGTAGCCCAATTATTCAGCTACGACCAAGAAAATCAACCTGATACATTGGCAATGTTAGGTGCATCTTGTGCATTGATGTTGTCAGAAGCTCCTTTTGAAGGTCCAATCGGAGCTGTTAGAGTTTCTCGTGATGAAAATGGTAACTTGATTGCTAATCCAACTCACCAACAAGCAAAAGCATCAGACCTTGATATCGTTGTTGCAGGTACTCACGATTCAGTTATTATGGTTGAAGCTGGTTGTAAATTTGTTTCAGAAGACGATATTATGGCTGCTGTTGAATTTGCTCAAGGTGAAATCAAAAAACAATGCGAGGCTCAAGTTGAATTTGCTAAGGCTTGCGGTGTTGTAAAAGAAGAATTCGTAAATCCATACGATACAACAGAAATCAAAAAGATTATTGAAGAAACTGCTCACGATATGATTTTTGATGCTTACCACCACTTTGATAGAGAATACAGACAGACAAAATTGGAAGAAGCTAAAAAATTAGTTAAAGAAAAAATTGATGCTCTTCCAGATGACGATTATATCAAGAAAATTATTGAAGAAACTGGTATTGACTTCGTTGCAGAAGAATTTAAAAACGCAGAAAAACATATTATGCGTACAATGATTCTAGATGAAGGTGTTAGAGCAGATGGCAGAAAGCCTACCGAAGTTCGCCCAATCTGGTGTGAAGTTGGTGTAATTCCTAGAGCTCATGGTTCAGCTGTATTTACAAGAGGTCAAACTCAAGTATTATCAGTTGCAACTCTTGCAGGTCCTGCTATGAAACAAGAACTTGATGGTGTTGATCCAGAAACTGAAAAAACTTATATGCACAAATACATATTCCCAGGATTTTCAGTTGGAGAAGTTAAACCTCTAAGAGGTCCTGGTAGAAGAGAAGTTGGTCATGGACACTTGGCTGAAAGAGCTAACGTTCCTGCATTACCATCTCAAGAAGAATTTGGTTATACAATCAGAGTTACATCTGATGTATTAGAATCAAACGGTTCTACTTCAATGGCTTCTACTTGTGGTTCTTCAATGGCTTTGATGAATGCAGGTGTTCCTGTTAAATGTATGATTGGTGGTGTTGCAATGGGTATGATTACCGAAGAGGGAAAAGAACCTGTTGTATTAACTGATATTCAAGGTATTGAAGACTTTTTAGGTGATATGGACTTTAAAGTTACAGGTAATGATACCGGTATCACAGCTCTTCAAATGGATATGAAAGCTAAGGGTATTGCTAATGAAACATTACGCAAAGCTTTAGCTCAAGCAAAAGAGGGTAGATTGCATATCTTAGGCAAAATGAGAGAAGCAATCACTGAACCTGGTCCAATGTCACCATTTGCACCAAGTATTACAACAATGACTATTCCAACAGAAGATATAGGAACAGTTATCGGACCTGGAGGAAAACAAATTCGTTCAATAATTGATGCTTCAGGTGCTGAAATTGATATCCAAGATTCAGGTGTTGTAACTATTACTTCTAATGACCAAGAGGGTGCTAAGATTGCTATGAAAATGATTAGAGATCTTACATTCAAACCAGAAGTTGGTATGGTTATTAAAGGTAAGGTTGTGAGAATTATCCCTATTGGCGCTTTCGTTGAATTAGGCGGTGGCAAAGACGGTATGGTTCACATTTCTCAAGTTTGCAACGAAAGAATTGAATCAATCGAACCACATTTGACTATTGGTCAAGAAGTTATCGTAAAAGTTATTAAAATTGATGAAAAAGGTCGAGTAAACCTTACAATCAAAGGTGTAACTGAAGAAGATAAGGCTAAAGTTATTCAATAGTTGAATAAAACGACTTTTAAATACTTAAAACCCTTGAATGAATTATCGTTCAAGGGTTTTATTTCTTGTATTAGAATTTTTTTATTTCTTTAATGTTGGAAGTTCAACTGTTTCGCAGTAATATCCTGTTTTGATTTTTTCATTTGATGCATTGTAAAATTCTCTTCCTGCTGGAGGTAGTTGAGATTCCATTCTTTTTATTTTTTCAATATCAAACTGATTCATAAGAGGAGTATATTTATCAACTATTTCTTTATTAACAAGGAATGGTAAATAACCTTGATTAAATATGCATTCATTTATTAATCCCGGCATAAAATATACGAATCTGTCATATTTATCTTTTTTATCTGCTTTTTTATCCAACATTATTTTGGTAGAATCTGGGATTACTTCTCTTATAAAATCTTTTATTTTTCGTCTTTGGTTATGATTTAATTTCGCAACATCTTGGAACATCAAAATTATTGCATTTGTAGCTCTATCAACATTTTTATCATTTTTATAATTATCAATCTCATTCATAAAAGCAAGAGATGTAAGATTTCGTTCTCTATCTGTCATTGGCTTTAGGTATTTTGAGTATAAAGAATCATGTTCTTTTTTGTGGCGTATAGCAAACTCTTTAAGTTCTGGTCCATATTGATAGATTTTTCCTTCATCAAGATATTTTAAATGATTTTTATTATAAGTTGTTAAAAGTTCATCTAAAGCACAATTATTAGCTCCTATTTCATTGCTATATTCAGCATAGAACCTAATATTGAGATCATCTATATAATCAGGAGATCCGTCAGTACGATATATTTCTCTAATATCTTCTGCAGAGCAATCTTCTGGAAGATTAGCAACTTTCAATTTGAAAGCCAAATCCGCATTCTCATTCATAAATTGAAAATATTTTTTTGAAAGAGAACTTGGAAGATAATCTGTTCCCTCTTTAATTTTTTCGTCAAAAGCCTCATTAACTTTGTCTATAGAAAAACTGTCTTCGTCAAATTCTTTATCTTCTATAAGAGGTGATGTTTCTTCTTCTTTTTCTATCGGAGTTGGAGTTTTAATTTCTTCAACTTGATCTTGTTCTATATCACCATATTTTTCATTGAAATATTTTTCCCATTTTTCTTGATTTTTGTAGTGCTCGGCATATTTTACTTCTCTTTCAGGAAAGATTGTTTGAGTATAATCAAGTAGGTGCGCATATTCTGAATTTACGTGGTCAACAATTTTTTTGTTTGGAGTGTCTGGAGTAACGACTTCTAAATCTGTGTTTATTGGAAGATTTCCCCCTGCTCCATAAATATCTTCAAACATATCAATTGTATCTGTAATAGCATGAGCATAAATATTTTTCATTATTGGGTTTCTGTTCCAATAACGTTTTAGCATAAATTCTTCATCGCCTTTGTGACCATTAATTCGTTCTGCTTCAGCGAAGAATTTTAAATCTTCTGACAAATGGGCTCTTTCTGCTGCAACTGTCATTATCGGGCTTAAATATTTCACAATAAATGAAGCTTCAGGGTCGTCTTTTGCAAATCTTTTTCTGATTTTTTTCTCAACATCTGTGTTTGACATTGCAGAAGACTTGATGTCATCTGTCAATTGTTTCTTTTTATATGCTGGAATTGTATATTTTCTAGGTGCTTTTATTCTTTCAATTGGAGCTTTATTTTCAGTTTGTTCTGCTTTATTTGATTTCGGTAAATGAACGGCAGGATTTGTTGTATTTTTAGGAAGAGTTACGAAGAACTTTCTATATTCATCTCTTGTTGCGATGAATGAATTCCAAAAAGCTTGTTTTGGAAATTTAATACCATAGTTTGCAGTTGTTTTATCTGTAATTGGTTTTGTAATAATTCCTTTGTATTCATTATTTAAGTCTTTTGTGTAGAAATCTTTGTTTATTTCTTTAATTGTTTTACCCTCAGTGTAAATTTTCTTTAGTAAATACATTCCGAAATTATCACTACCATCTTTGAATAATGGTTCATCTGACATTTCTTTAGCTGTTTTAATTTCGTACAAAACACTGGAGATATTTCTTGATTTATTTTCGTGTAAGTTTTTGAATAAATCTTCATTGGGGTAAACATTTTTTACGTCTTCAAAATTGTCTGCCAAGTCGATATATTTAAAAACTTCTTTCATCATTTGTTCTGGTGGTATATGTTGTCTTGTTTCGTAATCATAGTCTAAATATTCTTTCATTGATTGAGGCATGTTGTTTCTATTAAAGTCTTGTTCATAGAAATTTTCTGGAGTTCTACCTGTAAATGAAATTCCAAAATCTTGATAAGCATGTACGTTTGTATAACTTATTTGTGGATTTGTAGCATTTTGATTAGTTTTATTGTGGATTTTTTTATTATTATAAAAATAAGTATTTATCGGGGTTAAATGTTGGGTTGCTGTAATTTTCATATCATATCCTTTTATTTCTGTATTTATCAATTATTCTATTTTAAAGCAGATAAAAATTAAATTTGCTAGAAAAGGGCATAAACTTTACACTTTTTTATCTTTTTTTACTCTTTTTAATAGTTTTTTATTGTGGTATATTTTGAATATAGGATAAATGGAAATTGGAGAGATTAATATGGTAGATATAATTACAATTGGTAGTGCAACAATGGATGTTTTTGTAGAATGTGATGATGCAAATATTGTGTCTGTTCGTTCATTGAAAAAGAAATCAGAATTTATGAGTTATTCTTATGGTGCAAAAATTGAAATTACGGATTTTGCATCACAAGTTGGCGGTGGTGGTGTTAATACTGCTACAAACTTTGCCAATTTAGGTTTTTCTACTGGTGCAATTTTTAAAGTTGGTGATGATATTTATTCAAAAGGTTTGTTTGAATTTTTTAAAACTAGAAATATTGATTTATCTTATGTAATTCAAAATAAAAATGAATCTACTGGTTTTTCAATTATTCTTACAAGTTTTGAAGGCGATAGAACAGTTCTTGCTCACAGAGGTGCTAATGCTCATATCAAAAAGAGTGAAATTAATTTTGATGCAATAAAAAATGCTAAACTCCTTTATATTGCGCCATTAAATGGTGATAGTAATAAAGCTTTAGATGATATTGTAAAATTTGCTAAAGAAAATAATACAGCAATTTGCTTTAATGCAGGTACTACAGGATTGAAAAAAGGTTTCAATTATTTGAAAAAAATTCTTGAATCTGCACAAATTGTTGTTATGAATAAAGAAGAAGCTTCTATGGCTACAGGTATTCAATTGCGTTCAGATACAAAAGATGAAAAATTTTCTGAAATGCTTATTCACCCTGATTTAAAGGAAATGTTTAGAAAGTTAAAAGTTTCAGAATATCAAATTATTGTTATAACAGATGGAGGAAGTGGTGCTTATGCCTATGATGGTAAAAAATACTATTATTGTCCTTGTTTTGATGGTCCAGTAGCTTCAACGTTAGGTGCTGGTGATGCTTTTGCCTCTACATTCTGTGCTTCTTTAATGAAATTTGATAAAGATATTGAAACAGCATTGAAAGTTGCTTCAATAAATTCTGCGGGGGTTGTTTCTGAATTCGGAGCAACTCAAGGTTTATTGACTTTTGAAGAGATAATCAAAAGACTTGAACAACACCCAGATTTCAAATGTAAGATAGAAATAGATTAAATTTAGTTCGTTTTGAACTTTTAAAATTTTACATCGTTATATAAATGTAACTTGTAAAATAAGGAGGTCATAGATGACAGAAGAAACTAAAAAGTGTGATTGTAAGGAAAAGGCTATTAAAAAGTTGAAAGAGTTTACATTTATTGCAGGTGCAGTCTTTGTTGGTGGAACATTAGCTATTTTGTTAAGTGCTAATATCTTGAAACCAAAATGCAATTGCCCTGCACCTTGCCCAATTCATCAAGGTATAATGCAACCAATGCCTCCGGCTCCTATGATTAATCACGGTTATCGTAGCGAATTTGGTGGACCTGGTGAAGGTTTTAGAGCCCCTGAACACAAGATGTTAAGACATCATAAAAAGCATCGAGAATTCAGACCAGAAGGACCTGCTCCAAGAGATTTTGGGAAACCTAATGATATGACTCCCCCTCAACCTCCTGTTGCTCCAAAAGAACAAAAATAATTTTCTAAAAATAAGACCTTTTAAAGATAATCATGCGTTTTGCGTGATTATCTTTTTATTTGTTCAAAAATAATATTAATAAATTACCCACTGTGGCAATGTTATTATGTCTAATATTGTAGTTAAATATATTAGCAAAGAAAAAGATATATGTAATTATAATAGGAATGAAATGAATTTGAAAACAAAATTGAAAGATATATTTAATTTGAAAGTCCGAATGTTTTTAACTCATGGAGTTTTGTTTTTTTTCATAATTTTATTTTTCAGTTGTTCTGTTTTAGATGAATTTGTTTTAATTCCGACTAAAGCTACTGTTTGCGCAACTATTATCTTTTTGACAATAGAATATATTTTTGACAATTATGTTATCAACAAAAAATTAAATATAAATAATGATGAATTTTTAAAGTATAAATGTTGTAATGTATTGAACGATTGTGATTGTGACATGGCAAGACTTTTGGGTAATGTTTTTGACATGTCAACAGAAATTGTTGTTTGTAAAGATACCAAAATGCGTTATACAATGTGCTCAAATGTATTTTTAAAATTTATTGGTCTTCCATCAGAAAGTGTTATTGGTAAAACCCCTGAGGAATTGTTTGATAAAAAAGATGCAGATAAGATTGCGGGGTATGATGCTCTTGCGATGACGCAACGAACCCCAATTACTTATAACATGAAGTTTTTTCGAGATGGCCGAGAACAAATTTATGAAAGGATTTCATCTCCTATTATTAGTAATGGTATTGTTGTTGGAGTGTTGACTCTTACTCGTAATATTACTGATTCTGCTAATTTGAAAAAAACTTTAGAATTTTCGAATTCTCGCTTATGTTTATTGCTAAATCATTTACCATTAATGGCATTTATTTTAGATACTCAAGGAAATTTTGTTTTTGGTAATGAAAAAGCTAAAGATTTTTTGCTCAATGGAATTGATGCAACTGTTGAGGGATTAAATATCAAATATGATGTTAATGATTTAAAAAAGCTTGTTGTAGCAACCCATAATGAGGTTTTGGAGCAAAATAAATCAAATCATTTTGAAAAAATTTGTGTTGCTGCAAATGGGGATAAATATACTTACGATGTGAGTGTTGTACTATTAAGAGATGAAAATGAAATTCCAGAATATGTAATGTCATTTGCCAAAAATATTGAAAGTGAAAAACGGATTAACGATCAAAGAGAAACTTATATTGCAACATTAAGTCACGATTTGAAAACTCCTACACTTGCACAAATTCGTTCTCTTGAATTATTGCTTAGCGGTCAGTTTGGAGAATTCAATGAAGCTCAATCAGAGATGATTGCCTTGACATTAGATTCTTGTAAATATATGTATGAAATGCTTTACACTCTTCTTGCAACATACAAGTTTGAAAACGGAGAAGCAGTGTTGAATTATACAAACTTTGACGTAATGCCTATAATTCATTCTTGTTTAGAAAAATTATCAAAAACAATAAGTGACAATTCTTTAAAAATTAATATCTCGCCATCTGTTGCTGATTTAAAAATATCGGGTGATAAAATGGAACTTGGTCGGGTTATGTCAATTTTTATTAGGAATGGTATTTCTTATGCCTATTGTGGTTCAAAAGTTGAAATTAGTATGCACCAAAGAAAACATTCTTTTGAATTTAGAGTAAAAAATTCAAGTAAATATATTCCACCAGAGAGTATGGATTTTTTATTCTCAAAATATTCAACTTCTGGACAAAAATTTGATAAAGTTGGAGTTGAAATTGGAATGTATTTAACAAAAAAAATTATTGAAGCCCACGGAGGACGAGTTATTGCGGAAAGTTCTACCAAAGATTATAACACTTTTGGTTTTGTTATTCCTATTGAAACTTTCTCTCATAATTATTCGGTTAAAGTTCCGGCAACAATTTAATTTATTATAAATCTTGGGTAAAATCTTTACCGCCGGTAGCTTTGTACAAATTAATAGTTGAAATTACTCTATTAATATTATTTGTAACCATATCTTCTTCAACAATCAAAATATTTTGTTGGTCTTTCATGTTGTCGAGTTTAGCTCTTCCACCAATTTTGTATTGATTGTTAGACAAATCAAGTTTTTCTTTTTCAAGATTGTAACGTTCTTTGCTTTTTTCGTAATTTGAATTAGCTGTTTTAATACTCATCATTGCATCATTCAACTCTTGAATTGAAGATAGAATTGCTTTTTCATATATTTGTAGAGCTTTTTCGTATTCAAGTTTGTTGTATCTTAAAACCGCTTTTTTGTATCCACCTGTGAATAAATCAAGTGATGGTGCAACACCGGCAGTTGATAGGAATGTATGAGGTGCAAACATTCTGCACCAATCGTAAGAGTTAAATCCTACTTGACCATAAACTCTGAATTTTGGTAAAAAATCTCTTCTTGCGACTTTTACATCAATTCCGGTTTTTTGAATGTATAATTCTGCTTTCTGAACATCAGGTCTATTCCCAATGTATTCTGTTGAAATGTCATTTGGTGTTGAAATTGTTGATATTGAATCATAATTGCTTCGGTCTATTTTTGTAAGCATTCTATCACCAAGTTGAGTAATTAGTTGGTTTACTACAATATCTTGTCTTTCAGCTAATGAGTTCAACCTTTCTTGCATTTGTGTTAAAGATTGTTTTTCGGATAAAACTTCTGCAATGGGGCATAAACCACTGTTATATTTTTGTTCTTCCAAATTTACAATATCTTGCTCGATTTTTAACAAATCTTTTTGATTTTGGATAAGCTTGTCAATTCCAATCAAGGTGTAATAATTTGATGCAAAATTTGATGAAATTGAAATATATGATGCTCTTTCATCTTGGGTTGTCATTTCAATTTGTTTTTTCAAACTTTTAGTTTTTAAATAATTTTCTCCCCACAAATCAACTTCATAAGACATAGTAAGAGGCAAGATATAATGTGCTTGGTTGTAATCAGGAATAACAACATCACCAAATCTTTGTGTACTTCCGGTGAATTCTCTTTGCATTGTGCCATTAAAGTACAATTGAGGTAGTTGATTTGCAAAAGCTTGTTTCATTACCTGTTGAGATTGTTTATTTTTAATGGTTGCAATTTTTAAATCAGGATTATTTTTGTATATTGTCATTAAATAATCATTCAACTTTTGGTCGTTGAATTTTTGCCACCAAGTTAAATTCATGTATTGTAAATCGTTGTTATCCTGAATATTCTTTGTTTTTGCCAATGTTTGTGTCGGAATTAGGGTTAAACATATAAGTAAAATTATTAATTTAAGTTTTTTCATGCTATTTTTTATCCTTTTTTATGTTATTATGATAACACAAAAGGAAATCATGGACAACGAACAGAAAATGAAACATAAAATAGGTTTGGAATTGACAGGTGTTGGAAACTTGTCAAAAATGCTTGCTATACAAACATTTTCGAATCTTCAATACGATGTTACTCCAGAACAATTTTCAGTTTTATCTGTTTTGATTGAAAATGAAGAACTTTATCAAAGACAAATTTCAGCCTTAACTCTAAAAGATAGAGCAAATGTTTCAAGAATTGTTTCGATATTAGAAAATAAAGGTTATATTACCAAAACAGAAAGTGTTTCAGGTCGAAAAACTTTCAAAATTTCAATAACTGATGAGGGGCGAAACGTTTATGAGCAAGTTAAACCAACTATTTTAAGACTTTGGGCTTACACTTGTAAAGATATTCCAGAAGAAAAAGTCGATGCGTTTTTTGAAATTCTTTCTGAAATTAAGAAAAATTTATTAGCAAAAGTAAATATACAAATATAAGATAAGAGGAAAATATGACAAATTTTAAGAAAAATTTTAGTGAAGATTCCCACCCCGTAGGAAAATGGAGAAGAAGTCGAGAAGACTTAGAAATTTTGGCAAAGGCAAAACTAAAAAAGCGTCGTCCGAAATTAACTAAAAAAAGAGTCTTTTTACCCGCTATTGCTGCCGGTATTTTGATATTGTTAGGTGTTTATGCCGCAATCATGGCAACACATTATCAATCAACCGATGATGCTTTTGTTGAAGGTAGAATAATTTCTGTTGCTCCAAGGGTCTCTGGTCCAGTAATTCATTTACTGGTTGATGATAACCAACAAGTTAAAAAGGGTGAACTTCTTTTGGAAATTGATCCTAATGATTATAAAGTAAAATTGCAGCAGGCAGAAGCTAAATTGGCAGAAGCTAAAGCCAGATTGAATGTTTCAACTCATGATGTTTCTAAAAATGCATCAAATGTTAGTCAGTCTGTTGATGATACAACTTCTGCAATGTCAAAGCTTGATTTTGCTCAAAAAGATTACAAAAGATATAACGAAATGTATAAAACAGGTGTTGTATCTAAACAAGACTATGATAGAAGTTCTAAAGATTTAGATGTTTCAAACGCAAATTATCAATCTGCTTCAAATCGTTCAAAAGCTATGAAATCAGAACTTGAATCCTCAATTGCTAAAACTCAATCAGTTCAAGCTGAAATCCAAAGATTGGAAGCCGAAGTTGAACAAGCTAAATTAAATTTAAGCTATACAAAAATATATGCTCCATCAAACGGAAAGATTTCTGCAAGAAGTGTTGAACAAGGTAACTATGTTCAGGTTGGACAACCTCTATTGTCAGTTGTTCCTGAACAAATTTGGGTTGTAGCAAACTACAAAGAGGGTCAATTGACTCACATGCACCCTGGACAAAGGGCTTGGATTTCTGTTGATACTTACCCAGGGAAAAAATTCAAAGCTCATGTTGATAGTATCCAAAGAGCTACAGGTGCTAAATCAAGTTTATTCCCTCCGGAAAATGCTGTTGGTAGTTACGTAAAAATAGTTCAAAGAGTTCCCGTTAAAATTATGTTTGATGAAGATTATACAAAATATAATATTGTTCCCGGAATGTCTGTTGTTCCAAGGGTTAAAATTAAGTAGTTAAAAGTTATAAATAATCAAAATCAAAACCCTCAATAAAATATTTTATTGAGGGTTATATTTTTAACTATGTATTTATTATTTTAAATTTGATCCAAAGAAATTGCGTTAACCCCAACTTCTCTTGCTTTATCCATCAATTTTACAACTGTTCCGTGGTTAGAATTTCCATCTGTTTCAATGAGTAAACCGTCCGGATAATTCTTGATTTCTTGACTTAGAACATTACCAAGATTATCAGCAGGAACTTCAACATTGTGAATATAATATTTGTTGTTGCTTGTAACTGTAACCGTTAAAATTTTTGATTCTTTGTTCATTTTAGTTTGTTCAACATTCTCTGGAACTGTCAAACCAATACCTTGTTGGTCAAGCATTGGTGCTACAACCATCATAATGATTAAAAGTACCAGAAAGATATCTGTTAATGGTGTAATATTGATTTCGTTGAATGTTTTTTTCATTATTCTTCACCCTCCGGCACATTTACTTTGTTTTTATTGTTAAGGTCTTGTTGTGCTTTTGCACTTAATGGTTCACCTGCAACAACGAGTTTTTTATACTCAGCATCTTGTGCCGAATTCATAACATTCATTATTGTTGCACTTTTCACATTTTTATCAGCCTTAACAACAACTTCAGCTTTTTCATTATTACCTTTTGCAGCTAATAATTTATCCGTTAAAGCATCTGCTTGTATTGGTTCATCGTTAACATACATATTTCCATCTTTAGTAATTGAAACAGTAACTTTTGCATCTTCAATAGTTGCTCCGTTGTTAACCTCAGGAACATCAACTGTTTCTTCCATTGATTTGAATGATGGAGCTATAACCATCATGATAATCAACAGAACTAAGAAAATATCTGTTAATGGTGTGATATTTATTTCTGTAAAAAGTTTTTGTTTTTTATTTGATGAAAATGCCATTTTTATACCTTACTATAAATTGATTTTTGAAGATGAGTATTTTGAAGTTGGTTGAGGTTCGTTGTCATCAGAATCTACAAAGCTCAAGAATAACAATTTGATTAATTGGAAATCATCTTCGTAATGTTTAACAATTGATTGGAATGAGTTGTAAAATACTACTGCAACAATCGCAACACCAAGACCGAATGCTGTAGCAATCAATGCTGAACCGATACCTGATGCGATAGCTCCAGAGTTAGCACCCAAGTTTGGCATATCAACAAAGATAAGCAAAATTCTTACAACTGTACCAAACAGACCTAGGAACGGTGCAACACCACCAATAGTACCTAAGATTGTTAAATGGCTTTCTAATTTTCTAGATGCTAATGCTGCTGAAATATCAAATGATCGAGAAAATCCTTTCTTCTGTTCTGAAAAAATTCTTACAGCTTCTTCAATAACTTCTCCAATAACACCACCGCATCTGATTGCGATGTTTTGTGCTGCAGACAAATCATTTTTAGAAAGTTCTCTGTTTAATTCTCTCATGTAGATAGTGATATCACGTTGGTTCTTTGAGTAGAATGACCATTTGCTGATAACAACACCTACAACTAAAATTGAACATAGGAAAATCGGTAATAATACCGGCCAGTCCATTTTAATTGATTCTAATAATAAATTCATAGTTTCTATCCTCTTTTTATGTAATAACTTATTTTCTGATTAGTATTTTGAAGCTCCAAATACATTGTAGTCAAATGTAAATTGAATATCGATGCTTGAGTTTTTGTATTCAGGTGGTAAAGGTCTGAATGGTGCGGATAAATGAACTGCATTTATAGCTGCTTTATCTGCATTTGGAAGACCAGATGATTTGAATACACTACATGAAAGTAATCTTCCGTCTTTCGCAATTTTGAATAAAAGAACTACACGTTTACTTTCATTTCCTTTTGGAGGATCCCAGTTCATTTTGATTCTTCTTTGAAGTTCTCTCATATATGGACCAAAATCCGGTTCTCTGATTGCGTCAATTCCAGGACGACCTCCGCCACCTCCTGGGTTTCCTCCGCCAGAGCCAGAGCCTCTTCCGTAACCGGAACCTGTGCCTGAACCACTTCTACCCGTTCCAGAACCAGATGATGCAATTCTTGAACCTGAACCACTTCCTACTGGAGCTAGTGACGGATTTGGTGCATAAGTTCCACTACCTCTTGATCCGCCGTTTCTAGATGAACCAGAACCACTGATAGGTCCTGTTGCATATTGTCCTGCTTTTGTCCCACCTGCAGGAACTGGAACTTTAAACGGTGAAGAACTTGGTCTTGAAACCGTTTTTGGTGTCATTGGCGGTTTGACAGACGGTCTAGCTGTTGGTGGTTGAGGTCTTGCAACAGTTGGTTTTGGTATTGCTTTTTCAACTGTTGGTGATGGTTTAACATTCTTTTGTTGAGTCGTCATTTTAGGTTGCGCTGGGCTTGGCGCCTTTTTAGGTGCAACACTTTGAGATATTTTGTTTATTATTGATTGTTTTTTAGGGGCCGGAGCAGGAGCCGGTGCCGGAGATGCAGCTTTTGGAGCTGCAGATGGAGCAGATGATGGCATAGAAACAGGAAGTTTAGGGTTATTAATTCCGCCTGTTCTTGAATTTTTGTCTGCTCTAAATTTTGTGTTTTTATTCTTTGGTGTTTGTTCTTTATCAACAAGAACAAATTCAATATCTTTTGTTTTAGGTTGGGGCTTATTAAATATTGAAAGATTAATTCCAAAAATAGCAAGTATTGTTACAATAAGCCATATTGTAAGTAAGGTTGCAGGGTGTAAAATTGTAGAAATTACAACCCCTTGTTTTAATGAAATTGAATCATCATCTTCTTCTCTTGTAACAGCTGGCATTACAAAATCGGATTTGTTTCTTGAAGAGTTTTCATTGTATTCTCTTCTGTTATTTACATTTTCAGTGTATTTCCCTAATATTGACATTTTATTCCCTAACAACAAATAATTTAATTTTCTATTTCTATTAATAATTCTATTTTAAAGTAAAAATAAAATTATTGCCCGATTTACTGATTTTGAGAGCTTGACGGATTTACTGTAATCGGTTGGGTAAGAATTAGTTCAACAGATGCATTTGCTGGAATTTCTACATCTGAACCTTTATCCCAAATAGATTTTACAAGTCCGCCACCTGCTCCAACAGCGGTCATAAGTGCTGCACCTCGTCCTACACTACCACCAGAAAGAGGTCCTGCGATTGTTCCTAATACTGCACCGGCTCCTGCTCCGATTGCAATATCTTTTGCATACTCAGTGGTTGTTTCAAATTTTGTTCCACCGATTAAGGCTCCGGTATTATCATCTGTTTTAATTAATGCAGAGATTGGAATATTTAATCCGCTCGGAGTGATTATTGATGTAAATCTAAGTGTTAATTTCCCATTCATAGTTCCGTGTTTTGCTTTTGAAACTTCAATAACTGTACCAGTTACGGAGCTTCCTGCTGGAGCAATTCTGTTTCCTTTATAGTAAAAGTCAGAACTTAATGCTAGTGTGATAGTTTGTCCTTGGTAAGCTGTTTCAGAACTTATTGGAGCCATTAATGCAGCTCTAAAAGTTTGACCTGCCGGAACAGTAACAACACTACCTTTTAATGTATTGTTATTTACGTTAAAAGTTTCTGGTGCATAGTAGTTAGAATTATATTCCGGTTGAGTAGAATTTTGTTGATAGCTGTAATTCCCTGCGGCAAATGCACTACCGGAAAAAACTAATAAAGCTGAAACTATTAAAATTCTTCTCATTGGATACTCTCCTCCCTAAAACATAATTCTTCTATTTAACTATTTTATCTCATTTAAATATTTTGTCAATTTATTAATGGCTAATCTGTTAAGGTATGTGTAATAGATGCAGGAGCAGTTAATATAATAATCTGTTGATCGCCTGCCGGAATTTTGGTTGCTTGTCCCATAGATCGTTTCCCTCCAGGGCGAACTTGAAGTGTTGCAGCTCTGTGATTCCAAGATATTCCTTGATATTTACTTTGATAATGAGGCATTTTAACCCATTCAGATGGCGGGGTTAGTTCTCCTCCGATTAAGTTTCCATTTGAAGAATAAATATAACCTTTTATTGGTATTTCAAAACCATCTTTCATTACGAGTTTTGTAATTTTAATTCGCATAGATGCATTTGTTCCGATAATTGGTTCGTTTATTTTTTCGATATATCCGTAAAATTCTGTATCTCGAGGAATAATATTGGTTTCATACATAAACAAATCATTTGTTGCAATGAATTTAACTTTATATCCCTCAGGACAAGTTTCTGTTGAAATCTCTTGAGTATTTAATACCGGAATAAAAGTCCCTTGTGGTAATGTTATTTCGTCATAACCTCTCATATTTAACTGAACATTTTGAAGAGTTTCTTCTGCAAAGTTCGGCAGTTGAACTGTTACAAGGGTAAAAATTATTGAAAGTATTGCAAGCATTATTCTCATACGTGTTATTATAACAATTTTTTCAGAGAATTCAAGAGCTTACACGCAAATTTCATTTTCTTTCTTTATATAATTAATGTATTCAAGAATTTTATTGTAATCTTCTTCAAGTACAAGAACTCCACGAATTTTTGATGCATTTCTTATCCCTGCAATATAGTAAGGATAAAATTTGCGGAAGAATTTAATTGCAACCTTTTCTCCTCTGAGTTTAATTTCTTCATCAAGGTGTGTTTTCATCATATCAAGTTTTTCTTCAAGAGTTGGAGTTGGAATTTTTTCACCTGTTTTAAAATAATGAGCGACTCTATGAATTAAAGTTGGGTCGCCTAAAACTCCTCGTCCGATTGCAACTCCGTCAGCTTCACTTTGGGTAAGGGCTTCTTCAGCCGTTTCAATGGATATGATATCGCCGTTCGCAAATACCGGAATATCAACATTATGTTTAAGTTCTTTAATTTTTTTCCAATCTGCATGTCCTGCATAAAACTGGGAGCGAGTTCTGGCATGAAGTGTTATGAATTCCGCTCCTGCTTCTTGCATTTGTTGTCCAAATTCAACATAATTTATCTCGTCAGCGGTATATCCGAGCCTAAATTTTACACTAACAGGTTTATTCGTTCCTTCTTTAACCGCTCTTACTAAATCCATTGCAAGTCTTGGATTTCTCATCAATGCTGAACCGTCTTGTCCTTTAACAACCTTATTAACCGGACAACCCATATTTATGTCAATCATATCTGCAAATTGTGTTAGAATTTCAGCAGAATATTTCATTAAATGTGGTTTATGTCCGCAAATTTGATATACAATCGGGTGATGATTTTCATCAAGTTTTGTTATTTCGGTTTCAACATTTTGTGCTAAAAATTCAGAACTAATCATTTCGGTTGTTAAAAGACACTCTTTCGAATATTTTCGAACGAGTGATCTTAAAACGTAATCTGTAATTCCAGCCATTGGAGCAAGTGAAACCTTGCTTTTTATCAATTCTGCTACTTTATTTTTTTGTTGTTGAAGTGGTTGTTGTTGCATATTGTTTTAATTCTTCTGCACGAGCTTTTGCATATTGTTTATATTCATCATCTTCAGCTTGTGAGTTTGCATAAGAGGTGTAATAGTTATATGCATCTTTGTATTTGCCTAAAGCATCATAGTCTGATGCAATTAAATAATTACAAATAGTAAAATCTTTGTTCAAGCTGTATGCTTTTTTCAAATCTGCAATTGCTTCGTTTCTTTTTTCCTTTGTATCATATATCATACCACGATAATAAAGTGCGTATGAATTTTGCGGGTCTTGTGTCAAAAGTTCATTGAATTTTGCAAAACTTTCGTCCATTTTATTTTCATCATATAGAGAAATTGCATCATTTAAGAGGTTTGCTCTATCTGATTCTTCAATTGAAGCCAAGAATTCTTGTGCTTGAGTATTATTTTTGTTTAAAGCAATTGATTTTTGTAAATATACTTTCGCATTATCAAAATCTTCTTTTTCTCCATAGATAGATGCGATATAGTATGCAATATCAGAATCTGTTGGTTTTAATTCAAAAGCTTTTTGATAATATACTAAGGCTTTGTCTTTATCTCCAAGTTCTTCAAAAGATGTTGCAGCCCCAATCATAGAATCTGCGGTGGCAGGGATTACAGAAATATAGGTATCTGCGGCTTTTTGGTAATCCTTGTTTTTATAAAATTCTGATGCTTTAGCCATTAAGTTGTCTGATTTCATATCTGCAATATTTTTGGCTGTTGTTGTGATAGATGTATCTTTTGGAAATTTTGTTTGAGCGGTTTGAAGTGTTGAAATAGCACTGTCAAAATCATTTCCTTGAGCTTGGGCTAAAGCTAGGTTAACAAACATTTCCGCATTATTGCTATTAGATGCTTTGATTGCTTCTTTATACATATATACGGCATTGTCGATTTTTCCGTCTTTGTGTAATTCTATTGCATAATCATATAAAATATCTGATGGGTTTGAATTAGCAAGATTTGTATTTACATAATCGACAAATTGTTGAGGTGTCATTGTTTTCTTAACATTGTCAACCATTTGTGCTTTTATGTAACTATTATTGGGATCAAGTGCTAAGACTTTCTTATAACCCTCTTGTGCAGTTTTAGCTTCCCCTAATTTGTCATAGCATTGCGCTCTATATAAGTTAGCATTGATATTATCAGGATATAATATCAACACTGATTCATAAGCTTTGATAGCCGTTCTGTAATCTTCTTTTTGTTGATACAAAGTTCCAACATTAATTCTAGTATTGATATTTGTTGGGTCTAGTGTTTCGGCTTGTTTGTAGTATGTTAAAGCTTCGTCGAGGTTTCCTTCTTTTTGAAGAACAGCTCCTAAATTTGCATTTAAATTCCCGTTATTTGGAGAATCTTGTAACTTTTTCTTAAATGTTCTTTCTAGAGTATATAAAATATCTTTGTTGTCGGAAGTTGATTTATCAAGAACATAGCTATATTCTTTTAGAGCATCATCACTTTGTCCTGTATTATCAAGAATTTTTGCATAGGTTAATCTTAAATTTAAGTCCGTAGGACCAACAGCAACGGCTTTTTTATAATAGTCTGCAGCCTTTGGTTCATTCCCTAAAAGTTTCATGATATCACCAATTTGTTCAAAACTGCTTTTTTGCAAGTTTTTGCTTCCTAATGCTTGGTTGAATTCGTAAGCAGCAGCCGGAAAATTTCCCTCTGCTCTTAGCCTTTTAGCTGTGTCAAATCTGTGTTGCGGTGTTCTATCATATTTAATTTCATCTAAGCAACGTTCTAAGTTATTTGTTACTTGGTTAATTGCTTGGGCTGAATTTTGAACAGAGCTTACATTGGGATAGTACATTAAATAAAATAATGCACTTCTATAATCATCAGCTGCTTTACTCCAATTTTTATCTTTGTTTGCATAATCTGTACCTCTTGAAAGGTATGAATTTATTAAACCGATTCTTGCAGAGGTATCAAGATAATTTATTCTCATTGCGCTTCTGAATTCTGTTATCGCACTAGAGTATTGATAATTAGATAAATAATTTTGACCAAGATCGTAATGCTCTCTAAAATCTGCAAATGCACAACCGTTTAATAGGCAAAGTATCAATGAAAGTTTTGCAATCATTGCTAATGATTTCTTCATGTTTGCTCCCTTCTCAGAACATATTTTATTACAATATTTGTTTTGTGTATATACACGAGCGGTTAATTGTTAAAATCTGTTATATAAAACAAAAAGAGTAAGATAATCATCTTACTCTTTACAATGAAAAAATCTTTCAGGCTATGTTTAAATATTAAAATTTTCTATAGAAATAAAATTCAAACATTCGTCAAATAGGTTTTGAAGTGGAATGGATACATCAACCTTTGAATATTGGTCTTCAATATCCATAGTGTTCATCATTTCTTCAGCCTGTTTTGTTTCCATACTTTAATACTCCTTATTTAATCTGTTTTGCTATTTAGTTTCTTTATCCTTGACAAATTTTATATCGGTTTATTTTTTGAAAACTTTAAAATTCTTTTTGCTTTTTTTTATATAAAAATCTAAAAGTCCGATTTTTAGGTGTTTTTACCATGTTACAATTCTTAATAAAGGAATAGATTCAGGCTATGGTATATTTTTCATTTTTGTGATAATATAAGACTCGTAGTAGTACTTTAATATAGGAGATAAAACAATAGCTAACGATACTAGATCCTCAAGGGATAGGGATAAAACAATAATGAATGAACGTATTCGTTCAAAAGAAGTAAGATTAATTGACCATAATGGTGAAAATCATGGAATAGTTCCAACATCACAAGCCCTACAAATGGCAGAAGATGCAGATTTAGATTTAGTATTGATTAGTCCAAATCAAGCTCCTCCAGTAGCTAAAATCTTAGATTATGGAAAGTATAAATACGAATTAGCTAAAAAAGCAAAAGAAGCTAAGAAAAAACAACATATCGTTGAAGTTAAAGAAGTAAAAGTTAGATATAAAATTGATACTCATGATTATGAAGTTCGTTTGAAGAGTGTTAGAAAATTTATTTCTCAAGGTAACAAAGTTAAAATTGTTGTTATGTTGAGAGGTCGTGAAATGCAACATTCAAATTTAGCATTTGAATTAGCGAACAGATTTATTAAAGATTTAGAAAATGATTCTGTTCAAATAGAAAAGAAACCTCAATTAGAGGGTAGAAACGTAACTTTGTATTTGTCAGCTCAATCGTAGATTTTTGTTATGTATATCTTTTTAATAAAATGCATGGCTTTTGTTGGTGTGTGTGTATTGTTCACCATTTTATGTTTTGCAGGTGAACATACATTTCATATTCATTCAACTCATAGAAAAATTCGCAGGTCAGAATTGATATTCTGTGGGTTTGCCTATCTTATAATCTTTTGGTTGGTATTTGAACATCATTGGTAAGGTATTTTGTTAAAATAAGAAAAAGTTGTTGACTTTAAATCTTTAGCAAGTACAATAAAAGACGTAGCCGATATCGGTTTGAAAATTAAATAGATTAGCCGCAATAGCTCAGTTGGTAGAGCAAGGGACTGAAAATCCCTGTGTCCTTGGTTCAATTCCGAGTTGCGGCACCATTTTTAAAAGAACCTATCAAGGTTCTTTTTTAGTTTTATATGAGGAAAGTTTTATTTCATTAATATTATTACCAATTATATGATTTTTTATAGACTTCTTGGGTAAAAATTATTCCAGCAACTACAATTGGCATGGTTAGTCATTGGAAATCTGGCAATATTAATTTTAAAGTCGGATTTGTTATGATGATTAGTGCAATTATTGGTGCAGTTATTGGTTCATTGTGTTCAGATTTTGTTCCTGAAAATCTTTATAATAAAATAACCGGCTCTTTACTTCTTATTTTGTCTGTTCAAATGGTTGTTGCTCATATAAAAAATAAAAGAATTAAAAAACAAACAAAAGAAGTTATTAATAAGAAATATAATTTTGCTTACTTCTGTAAAGCAATGTTTTATGGCTTGCTAGGTGGGGTTATGTCCGGATTAGTTGGTATTAGTGGTACAACTCCGGTAGTCGCCGGATTAATTGCGTTAGGTTGTGAAGCTTTAGAAATTGTTGGTACTTCTGTTTTTGTTTTAATTGGTATTTCAACGGTTGGCTTTTTAATGCATTTAGGATTGGGTAATGTCAATTGGTGACTGGTGATTATGCTTTCATTAGGTACTTCTGTTGGGGCCTTTTTAGCTCCATTCCTTTTAGCAAAATTTAGTAAAGAAAAGCTAGAGAAATTTTTACTTCCAATAATAATTATTCTTACTGCTATCATGGGTTTAATTGTTGTTTTCAAATAATTTTTAGTCATTGATGCTAAAAATTATACTAAGAATAAATACAACAAAATTTTTATTTTGCTGTATTTGAACTTTTAGCAAAAAATTGATATTATTGTCTTTTATTGAATTTGAAACTAACGCAATGCTATCTCTATTAGCCATTTGGGTAATTTTTTAATTGTATTGTATCATCTATAATATCTAAAAACTTAAGTTCTATTTATGACGAAATTATTATTTGTTGTGAATGATGGAAGTAGGTATTTTAGAAAGCTGAATTCATTGTGTATGCAAATTTCCCAATAAAAGATATAGTGATGATAAACAAAATGAAAGGTTTGTTGATAAAGAAAGAGCAAGATCTTGTTTATTTATTATTTATACTTTCTATTAATACAGGAATGAAATTAAAAGATTTATTAAATTTAAAAGTAAAAGATGTAAAAAATAAAAGATATCTAAATCTCGGTAAAAATAAAATAATTCCTCTTCATGAAGAAATCTGTGAACTAATTAATAATATTGCTAAAGATATTACTAATGATGAAGAATATCTTTTTAAAAGTAAAGCAGGTCATATATTAGATAGAATTTTTGTGTTTAATGCTTTTAAATCTATTTGTATTCAATTAGGGGTGCAGGATAAGTATTCGGTTGCATCTTGGCGCAAAACATTTGCCTACCACTATTATCAAAGGTACAAAGATTTGTCTTATTTGCAATGGTTATTTAACCAGTCAACAGTAGAACAAACATTAAATTATATTGATGTTGATGAAAATATGAATTTGAGATTTCGAGAAGGAGTATCTTTATAGATTTTATTTTTATCTATAAACCTTAAAATCAAGTCAAATTTATATTTTTGTGTCAAAGAAATTATGGATTTCTTTATTTGCAGATTGGAGGTCGTCTGAGCTGTGAACTAGGTTTTCTCTCTTTTCATTTGGTGCAAATTTCGCACGAATTTTCTTTTTGAATTCTAGAACTTTGCTGATCGCATTATCGCCTTCAACAATCATTGCTTTGATTTTTCCTGATGTCATAAAATCCATCCACGATTTAAAAAAGTTTTTCCCTTTTTTGTCTTCCCAATTCTTTTCTACCTTTTCTCTAGGGGCAATTCCCTCCCATTCTTTTGTAATTTTTAAATCTTTATCTTGGGTAAGGGCATTAAGTATCGTTTTATCTAAGTGCCTTTTGTAAGCATCTGGTTTAAGCATCATAAATGTTTTTTCATTAGCAATAAAAGTTAATGAATTATTGGGGTATGTATAAAAATTAATAATCATAATTTATCCTTTATAATTTTTTTTAATAGAGGCAAATTTATTATATAGCAAAAATATTTTTTTTGATTATTAATTCTTTAAATAATAATTTTTCTCTTTTTAAGACGTAATATTTGTTATTCCAAATCACTTGGATACATAAGCCAATAGTCAATGTTGTATTGTTTTACTACTTTTTCAAGTCGTTTGACATATTTTTGTTCTGATTGTGGGTTTTCTAAAATGAGAACAATTCCAGCTTTTTTACAGGTTTCTAATCCGTAGTAAAGAGCTTGGCCAATGCTTTCATATACTTTTGGTGCAAAGTCAAATTCGATGGCATGAGTCGATGTTAGGCAATCAACTCTGGTGTAATCAGAAAGTTTGTATTCCATAACGCCGTTATGTGCATTGCACCAGCAAGTTTGATACTCTTTTTCTAAATGCAAATGTTTGGCTTGCACAGGAAGTGTCGATATTAAAAATGCTAAAAGAATTATTCCATACTTCATTTTAACAATTTTACTAAGTTTAATAGAATAAAACACTTCGCCATTTGGCTAATAAAAAAGCCTTGCTTTTATTTGCAAGGCTTTTTCTAAATTATTCAAAATAGTTTATTTTCATTGCTTTTCGAACATCATGGAGCGTTTCTGCTGCAGCTTGTTTTGCAACAATACTACCCTGTTTAAGGATTTCATAAACTTCAGGTGTTCTCTTTTCCCATTCTTTTCTTCTCTCTCGAATTGGGGCTAACTCGGTTTGAATTACATTATTTAAGAATTTCTTGACCTTAACATCTCCAAGTCCACCTCTTTGATAGTGAGCTTTTAATTCGTCAAGATTTGCATAATCTGGTAAAAATTCTTTGAAGTGCTCCGGCTTACTAAATGCATCAAGATAGATAAATACCGGATTATTTTCAGTTTCTCCAGGATCTTCCACTCTCAAGTGATTAGGGTCTGTGAACATTGACATAATTTTCTTTTTAATGTCTTCCGGTTCATCTGATAAATAGATGCAATTACCGAGAGATTTGCTCATTTTAGCTTTGCCATCAATCCCCGGAAGTCTTAAACAAGCACTGTTTTCAGGTAGAATAATATTCGGTTCAACAAGAGTTTCACCATAAATATTATTAAACTTGTGAACGATTTCTCTGCATTGTTCAATCATTGGTTTTTGGTCTTCGCCAACAGGTACACTTGTTGCTTTAAATGCTGTAATATCCGCAGCTTGGCTGATTGGATATGTGAAAAATCCCACAGGAATACTTGTTTCAAAGTTTCTCATTTTGATTTCTGTTTTAACGGTAGGATTTCTTTGCAATCTTGAAACTGTAACCAAATTCATATAGTAGAATGTTAATTCGGTTAATTCCGGAATCATAGATTGAATAAAGATTGTAGATTTTTCTGGGTCAAGACCACAAGCAAGATAATCAAGAGCAACTTCTATAATATTATCTCTAACTTTTTCTGGGTGTTCTGCATTGTCTGTTAATGCTTGTGCATCTGCAATCATAATATATATTTTGTCAAAACCACCTTGATTTTGAAGTTCTACACGTCTTCTCAATGAACCTACATAGTGTCCGACATGTAATCTTCCTGTTGGACGGTCACCTGTCAAAATTATCTTTCCCATTCTATCCACACCTTTCTAAAAATAATCTCTTCTGTTGGTATTATTGTATAATTGGCGAATATTGTCAACTTGAATATTCTCTAAAATCTTTATTTTTTAGATGTTTCAACACCTTTGCTCTCTCTGATAATGTATGGTCTTACAAAAGCCCAAGTTCCGTATAATGACGTTAATAATCCAGCTGTTGTTAATGTTTTTCCTAGTTTTGGGTGTTTGCTTGCAATAGAGCCGAGAGTTACTAATGTTGTTCCTGTCATAATTCCTAAATAACCTTTAAATATGGTTCTAGGAACAACTATTGTGTCTGTCATATCTGCAGAATTTTTTGTCTTTTCGTGAAACAAGCTTAGATAATCTGTTTGATTCTTTTTATTAATTTGTTCTGCTGTGAAATTGGGGCTTATTTTAGTAATTCTCATTTATCATAATCCTTTATATTCCAAATAGTTTAAATATGGTTCTTCTTGGGTTGTGTTTTACTTTTGACACATTGTCAAAAGTAACTCTTTCTGATTCAATAAGGAATTTGCGAGCTTCCATTGTTTTTGGGTATAATTTATTGACTCTTAATGTAAACATCTTAAATAATTTTTTGATGTCATTAAGTTCCATTATAAAACTCATATTCCTATGGTAATCAAGTGAGCTATTTATAGGGGAAGTGTTGATATTTTCTTTGTATGCAATCATTCCTCTTGTAGGATTAACAATGCTTCCTACCATATAGTTTGTAATATGTTCACGGCTTGCCTTTGCTTTAGATGAATTCAAAGCAACCGTGGTAAGATATGCTTCTTTTCTAAGTGAGTTTATATCAAAACAATGTGTTTTTATAACCATTTATAGTCCTGTAGATTTGAATAATAATCGTCTAAAATTGTGTCTTGTTTCTTCTGTTACATCAAAATGAATTCTATTTGTTTCTATAATGAAGTCCCTTGCTTTTCTTGTCTTAGGGTAAAGTTCTTTTAATTTATCATTAAGAGCATTCATTAAATTTTTAATATCTGGAAATTTTTTAGCCATTTCCAAGTTTTTTCTATAATATACCGGATATTCTTGACCTCGACTAATAAATGCGTCATTATAAGCCATTAATCCTGTTGTTGGGTGTTTTAAGCAATCTTTAAGATGGTCAGCTAAATATTTTGTACTGTCTTCATCTGGACTAAGAGGGGTATCAAGAGCGGTTATGGCTCTTTCTGCTCTAGTTCTAATTGCTTTAAATCTATCTACTTGTATTGAATTGGTATTTAATGGCATAACAACTCCTTTGATACTGATTTAAAACCCGAGAAAATAAAATTTGCTACTATGTTAAGCTTTATGTCTTTGATGTATTGTTTTTTACTGTAAATCCTGTTTGTACAATATTTTTGCCAAATTTTGATTCCAGTTTATCAAAGCATTTTGCAAGATTTTTCTTTTTTGTTTCAATGGTGTTATCTGAATATAGTGAAAGTTGTTCAGAGCCTTGTTCCCCAATTTTATCTAGAATAACACCCGTACTTCTATATAAAATATTGGGATTATAAATTTCTTTTAAAAGATTAATTGCGATATTTGAAATCTCGAGTTCAAAATCTGTTGGTGTAATAAGGTCTTGTTTTGTATAACAAACTCTGAAATCTTTTGTTCTCAACATTACTCCAATTTGCAAGCACTTAGTTTCATATTTTCGAAGTTTCCGGCATGAGGTGTGGATATGTTTATTCAATTCGTTTTTTATAAAATTAAAATTATTTGTAAAAATTCCGAAAGCTCGTGTATTTTGAATAGATTTAGGAGCTTTAACTTCATTTGTGACTTGAGAAACCATTTCTCCTAACAGTTCGTGGCGCATTTCAATTCCGTGAATTCCAATTTTAGAATCAAGCCATTTGTCTGTTTTTTCTACTAATTCTTCTGCTGTTAGAACTCCATGTCTTTTTAAATTTTTTGTTAATCTTCTGCCAATTCCCCAAATTTCTTCAATATTGGTATGTTGAAGTTCTTTTTTGATTTTCCGTTTGCCAATTAAGTAAATTCCTCCACTGATATTTTTTGCTTTATCTGAAGCTAATTTTGAGAGGGTTTTAGTTGAACTCACTCCGATTGATACCGGAATGTCAACTTCTTCAAGAATTTTAGAACGTAAATGTTTAGCAAGTTTGTAGTAATTTCTCTTATAAAGTCTTGTAAGTCCTGTTAAATCAATAAATGCTTCGTCAATAGAATAAATTTGAACAAATGGGCTAAAATCTTTTAATAATGCCATAACTTGATTTGACACATTTTTATAATATTCATGGTCTGCTGTTATGTAAATAGCTTTGGGGTGTTCCTTTTTTGCCATAAAAAATGGTTCACCCATTTTTACTCCCATTTTTTTAGCTTCTCTTGATCGAGAAATAACACAGCCATCATTATTTGAAAGCACACAAACCGGTTGACCTTTTAGATTTGTGTTCCTTTTTTGTTCACATGATACGAAAAAAGAGTCACAATCAACTAAAGCTATATATTTTTGTTTAACCATAACAATATAAGTATTCATCACAAAGCATTTCAAGTCAATTTTAATTAAATCTTTGTAATATAAGTAAATAAAATAGCAAAAAATATCTTGATGTTTTTTTACACATAGTATATTATTAGAACGTGAAAGTAGGTAGAATTTTATGAACTCAAAAGATAATGAATATATTTTTCCGCAAAAATCATCTTTAACAAAGATTGATATTTCAAGCATAGATATAGATTTGCCTGATTTGAAAAATATTTTTGAATCTAAATCTGTTGTTATTGCAAAATGGTTAATGTCATGGCTTGAACATGATTTATCTTGTGGAAAGATTTCTGTAAACAATGTATTGCCATCTAAAGCAGAATTTGCTTATCTTTTGGGTGTAAGTATAGGAACAATGCAAAATTCTTTCCGTTATATTGAAGATTTAGGCTATGTAGAATCAAAACAGTGCATTGGAACATTGGTAAAAAATGCAGAAAATAAATCTTCTACAATTCGTAAATTAACTTCAAAGCGAGAACTTGCTGTTGAAGAGATTAAACGATATATTTTAACTGACGGTTTTAAAATCGGTTCACAATTACCGTCATCTCGTACAATTGCAACGATTATCGGTTTTTCTGCAAATACAACAAGGCTTGCTCTTGAATATTTGGCAACTCAAAAAATAATCAGACATAAATTTAAAAACTCAAATGAATATGGTTGGGTTCTAGAAAGTTTAGATTTTGATGTTAAAAATTCTGCGCCTAAACAAAGTTCTGAAACTTTAGTTGATATGGTTGTTAAAGATTTGGAAGCATATATTTCAAAAAATTTAAAAGTCGGCGATAAAATTCCATCTCACTCCGTGTTATCAAAAGGCTTAAAAGCAAGTATTAAAACCGTTCACGATGCATTAAAGGTTTTAATTGATAGAGGAATATTACTTGCAAGAAGAGGTCGTTATGGAACATCTGTAATTAAACTTCCTCAGAGTGGTAACTATTCTCAAAAACCAGAAACATCTATTTTTGCATCTGCACAAGATACCGCATTTTATCACTATGAAAAAACGCAAAATCATATAAAACGAATGATTGCACAGGATTATGAAATCGGGGATAAACTTCCATCTATTATGGAATTGTCAAAATCATTGGATTTAAGCCCAAATACAATTAGAAAGGCCTTTCATAACTTAGCAAAAGAAGGTTATCTTGTATTTTCAAGAGGTCGTTACGGTGGAACTTTTGTAATAGATATACCAGAAGTTGAAGCTCAAACATTCAAATGGCTTGCTGTAAATCCTCAATATGCAAAAATGTACGAAGAAGCTAATAATTAATGATTTTGTGTAAAATCTTTCATCTCGTTATAGATTTAATAAAAGTTCAAGAATTGCAATATTCCGTTGACACTAAAAACATTTTGCCGTTTAATAAGTGTAAAATATACATTTATTAAATCTAACAATGAGAGAAAGGATTTACAATGATTACAAAAATTACAAATACCCCTGTATATTCTAATTTATTTAGTATAAATTGTTGTGGTAAAAAGAAATCTACACCGATATATAGAGATGCAAATACCGGAGATTCTATAACATTTACTTCAAAAACTCCAGATGTTGAAAAACTTGTAAATAATGCATTTCAAAATATATCTAAAACCAGAAAAAATAATGGTTTAGGACTTATTGTAGGTACAATTGGCAAAACAAATTATAGTATTAGAGAAATTAAATTCGGTAAACAAGCAGAATTAGATATAATTAGAAATGACAAACACGCAACTTTTGATATTTTTAGATTAAATAATACTCCGGTAAAAATTGAAGAATCTCTAGATAAAAATAATTCTCCGGAATTGGTCAAAATTGTTCAAAGATTTATTTCAAATAAATAACAAATAACTTCTATATTGAAAAGACGTCAGAAATTAATTTGACGTCCTTTTTGTATTCAAAATTATTATTAAATAGTGTACAAATACCACTATTTAGATTTGTAAAAGCCTTGATGTTAAAAGGATTGAAGTATTTGTAAAAATATGTTACAATAATAGTAGGAACACCCTATTAGCCCTTATAGGTCTCTGATGAGTGTTATTCCCCACCCCACTCTAAAAACAAAAAGGTATCCGAAGTAATTTACACCCTAAGGTGATATTATGGATACACTACTCGAAAACAAACAAATACATTTACCGTTCAGGACTTGCGAATATGTCTTAACTCTTTCGCTTTTTGTAACATTAGTTCTGACACACACAATTTTTATACCTCCACTTTTTGCGAATGATTTAATTGCGAATAATTCTATAACAACTTCTACATTAAAGGAAATGAGCCAATATATTAAAGAGGAAATGAATCCTCAAATTAGACAAGAAAAATTTGAGAATAGAATTAAATCTAAATATAAAGGGTATGTAATCAACAATGTTGATACCGGAATTAAACATATCAAGATGGTTAAATACTACAACGGTAAGCCGGTTAAAATCAATGTTGTTGAAATGAATAACAAAGTAGCTTCAAACTATGAAGTTAAACCTGCAATTGCATCTGTAACCCTTCCAAACAAAAGAACCGTTCGAAATATTGCACAACGAACAAATTCTATTGTTGCAATCAATGGAGGTTTTTTCAAACCTCAAACAGGTGTTCCTTTAGGAACTCTTATGATTAACCAAAAAATTTATACAGGTCCAATATATGACAGAGTTGCTCTTGGAATCTTTAAAGATGGTTATGATGTTGGACGAGTTCAACTTGATGGAAAAATTATCGGAAATAACCAAGAAATAAAAATTGATAATATTAATCAGCCAAGAATGTTATCCTCATATATTTTAGCTTATACTCGGGATTGGGGAAAATATGCCCCTGCATCACCACAATACGGTGTCCAACTTCAAATTGTTGGAAATAAAATTACGGCTGCTTCTGCCAATCCCCTTTCCATTCCGGAGAATGGTTATGTTCTTGTTGGTCCGAAATCAAAATTAGGCAAACTCTTTGGTGCAGATTATGTTGACATTGAAATTAAAACCAATCCAAAGTGGGAAAATGTTCAACATATTATAAGTGGAGGTCCATATTTATTAAAAGATAACCAAATATTTATAGACATGACAGCACAAAAACTTCAATCTATCGGGGGGAGAAACCCAAGAACTGCAATCGGTTACACCGAGGATAATGATCTTATTTTAGTGGCAGTTGACGGACGGGAAGGAAGTTCTGTCGGTCTTACGTTAGTTGAACTTGCAAAATTCATGAAGTCATTAGGGTGTACAAATGCAATTAACCTTGATGGAGGAGGTTCAACTGTAATGTACGTAAAGGGGCAAATTGTTAATCACCCGCATCAACCTGGAGGTATTGCTTTATCTAATGCTCTTGTTATTTCTAAAAAATCTACAAACTAAATTAATCAAAACCTTTGCAAGAATTGCTAAAAGTGTATTCTTATTTGCATAAAATTATGATTTCAAAATGTAAATAATCCTACACAAGTTTGACATGCCTGCTATTATCCTGTCATAATAGTAAAAGACTATACTTGGGTAGATTTATGTACATAAAACAACTTGAAATCGATAATTTTAAATCATTTGCAAATAAGTCAGATATTCCCCTGTTAAAAGGTTTTACGACAGTTTCAGGACCAAATGGCTCTGGTAAAAGTAATATCATTGATAGTATTATGTTTGCTTTGGGGCTTAGAACAGGTTCTGCTTTGCGTATTGAAAATTTGTCAGATTTCATTACTACTTTCAACAATAAAAATGAAGCATCGGTTAAAGTTATTTTTGGTGAAGTTGACGGAAATAATGAGCTTTCAGTAATGCGTAGAATTCGCAAAACTAACCAAGGATATGCAAGTACATATTATCTAAACGACAAAATTGATACATTAACTAATATTCGTTCTATTTTAGAAAAATATAATATTACTCCAAATAGTTACAATGTTATGATGCAAAACGACGTAACAAGTATTGTTATGTGTTCATCAAAAGTTCGCCGAGGTATTATCGATGAAATTGCAGGTGTTGCGGATTTTGATAGACGAATAGACCAAGCTACAAATGAATTAAAAACTGTTGAACAAAGGGTTGAATCTGCAATGTTAATTCTAACAGAAGTAGAAAAGACTCTTGAACAATTGAAATCAGAAAGAGAAGTTGCACTAAAATACAAAAAACTTCAAGAAGAAAAAAATGGGCTTGAATCACAAGTTAGTACGGTTAAATTCTTTGATTTAAAAAGAAATTTAGAAATTGCTCACGATAATATTCTTCAAGCAAATAAAAAATTAAAAGAAGAGCAAATCAATAAAAAAGATATTGATGAAAAAATCAAGCTTATAAACCAAAAATATACTGAACTTGATGCAAAACTTAAAGAACAAGGCGAAGATGAGCGTAACAAATTAAAAGATGCTCAGAGTGATTTATCAGCACGAATTCAAACTAAAAAGAATGCAATTGATTATTCTGATACTCAGATTCATAAAGGTTTGCAATCAATTGAAAATGCAAAAAACGGTATTCAATCATATAAAAAGAAAATTGAAGATGAAAGATTGAATATAAAACTTGCTCATGACAAAGTAGGAATTATTGAAACTCAATTAAAAGAAAAAAAGGCTGAACTTGCTAAAAAGCTTGAAGATATTTCGGGTTTGAGTTCAACAGCTGATAAATATATTCAAGAAAGAAATGATGTTTCTCGCTCCTTAGATTCTTTGAAAGATAAAGATAATGAACTATTAAAACAGTCTTTACCAAAAGAAAACGAATTAAAAAATTTGAAAAAGGATCTAGATGAAGCAAGAGCTTTTATTGAACAAGCTGAAAACGCAAAAGCTAATTTCTCTGATAATAAATCTTTAAAAGAGATGCAAGTGTCTGATTTGAAAAAAGAAATGGACGAGTTAAAAGAAATCCAAACAAAAACAATGAAAGACCTTGATGATATAAAAACATCAATTGACGATTATGACCATGATGTAAGAGCTGCTTATCGTAAATTCACAGAAATGGAAACCCAGAAAAAGGCAATGTCTTCAACTGCAGGAGCTACATTACCAATAAATACAGTAATGAATGCTCATTTAGAGGGTGTACATGCTCCTTTGATGCAATTAGGTAGGGTTGATGAAGAATTCAATTTAGCTCTTGATATTGCATTTGGGGGAAGATTAACCCATATAGTTGTAGATGATCCGCATGCAGCTTACGTTGCAATGGAGTTGTTAAATTCTTCTCGTTCCGGTCGAGCTACTTTCATTCCGTTAAACAAAATTAAAAAAGCTCCAACTCGACTTCAATTACCAAAGAATAAAGGTGTAATAGATTTTGCTATCAATCTTGTTGATTTTGATGATATTTATCTAGATGCATTTTTCTATGCTGTTGGAGATACATTGATTGTTGAAGATGCTGAATCAGCTGAACCTCTAATGGGTAAATATCGTATGGTAACCTTAGATGGAAAATTATACGAAAAATCTTCTGCCATTACAGGTGGGTATGTTAAAAAATCAATGTTTGGATTTGGAAAAAATGATGACAAAGATTTAGAAAGAGCAAAAGCAAAATTAGATGAATTACAAAAGAAATATGATACTTCTGTAATTAAGAAACGAGAATTAGAGGACAAATTAGACAAAATCCGTTCGGCTTATTCTGCTTCATCAACTGAATATGCTAAAGCAAAATTAGAGCTTTCTAATATGACATCTCAATTTGAAAATAGTCAGTCATTATTAGAAACAAAGAAAACTTTTGTAGCTGAAAACGAACCAAAAATTGAAATCTTAAACAAAGAATTAGACAAAATTGAATTGAAAAGGGTTGAATTGGCCGATTTTATTCAACAGGCACAAGACAAGTTAGCAGAACTTGATAATTTGCTAAATGATAAAGACTTGAAAGATTTGAAAGAAAAAACTCAAGGTATAGAAGATGAAATTCGTCGCTTGAATAACAATTTAATGAATGTAAACAATGAAATTCAAGGTTTTGAGAATACAATAAAATTTAATGAACAATTAATTACTTCTAAAGAAGAAGATATTAAAAACACTATAAAAAATAATGAAACTCTTGAAAAAGACAAAGAAACATATAAGTCAGAAATCGTTCAATTAGAGGAACAATTAAATACCCTATCTGATAAAATTGCGGTAATTGATGAAAAAATCGGAGAACTTGTGAAACAAAAAGAAGAAATTCATAAGAGCCTTGTTGGACTTCAAACAAATAGCGCTGTAAAAGCATCTGATATTGATAGAATTAATGAATCAATTGAATCATTCAAGGCAAGAAGAAGAGAACTTGAGCCTCAATTGAAAGAGGCTGCAGATGTTTTGTCTGATTCTGGAGTTGATGTTGATAAACTTGAACCCGTTCAAATATCAATTGACGAATTAAATGCTAAGATTCAAAGACTTGATAAGAGAATGCAAGAGTTGGGTGATGTTAATATGCGTGCAATTGTTTCTTATGAAGAGAAATCTGCAAGAAAACAAGAATTAGACACTCAAATCAATACATTATCGACTGAACGTCAATCAATTTTAGATAAGATGAATGGATTTGAACAACAGAAAAAAGAAGCATTTATGACGACATTTACTGCCATAAATGAAAATTTCAAAGATATTTATCATCAATTGTCAGAAGGTGATGGTAAATTGATTTTAGAAAATGAAAAAGACCCTCTATCTGCCGGCATGACGATTGAAGCAAAACCAAGAGATAAAATTACAAATAACAAACTCGGAGCTTTATCAGGTGGAGAAAAAGCTCTAACAGCTTTAGCTTTAGTATTCTCTATCCAAAAATACTTACCTGCTCCTTTCTATGCCCTTGATGAGGTTGATGCAAGTTTAGATACAATGAATGTTGAAAGAATTGCTGATATGATTCAAAAACAATCAGCGAATACTCAATTTGTCGTTGTAAGTCACAGACGACCAATGATTGAAGCTGCTCATAGAACTATTGGTGTTACCCAAAAAGAAAAAGGTAAAACAAAAGTTACTGGAGTTAAAATAAGAGATGACGAAAATGAACAATAATCTTTTAAATGCTGAAGATTTAGAATCTTCTATATATGGTAAAACAGGTGAATTTGATGCTAATGATGGTATTGGAATTCTTGTTGATATGGCAAAACAAGGTAAAATTGATCCTTGGAACATTGATATTTTAGATGTAACAGAAAAATATCTTCAAAGAATGATTGAATTGAAATCCCTAAATCTTAGAGTGGCATCAAGAACTCTCCTTTTTGCATCGATACTTTGTCGTTTGCAATCAAATGTTTTAGCCGGTTTGTCGTTGGAAGATTTTCAAGACGAAGAACAGGATAATACAATTTATGATGATGACGGATTTATTGTTGAATATCCAGAAGATCAAGAGTTTATTCCTACAAGTAATGTTGTAAGTTTTGATGAAGCATTGCAAAGAAGAACAAGTATTAGACTTAACCGTAATCGTGTTGTTACTTTGAAAGATTTGATTAAGCAATTGGAGTTCTATGAAAAATTAGAAAAAAGAGCTTCAATGAAAAGTGCGCACGAAAGAGCAAAACGTCACGTTAGAAATTATTCAAGATTAACTCCGGAAGAAATTGTTTCAATGGCTCATGAAGAGTATATTGAAGAAGCTGTTTTGAAGTTGAAAGACAATCTTGAACAAATTTTTGCACGAGAAGAAAAAATTGAATTAAAAGAATTAACAATGCTTGGTATGGATAAAATCAGTGCATATATTGCATTGTTGTTCTTGTGTAGAGATACAGATTATGAATTGGAACAAAAAGAATTTTATTCTGATTTATATGTAGTTAAAGGTGGAAATAAAGATGCAGCAACTGAAGTCTAGAATTGAAGCGGTGTTATTTGTTACCGCAAAGGCTTTGACCTTGGAAGAAATTGCAACTTATTTAGATAAAGAGCCTGAAGAAGTTGAACAAGCTCTACTTGATTTGATTATGGACTATGCTTCGAGAGATGGCGCTTTGGAAATTGATGATGAGAACGGTTATATTCTTCAAGTTAGGGAGGAATATTCAGATATTGTTGAAAAAATTTGTCCAATTGATTTGAAGCCTGCAGTATTGAGAACATTACTTGTAATTGCGTTAAAAGAACCAATTAGACAAACTGAACTTGTCAAACTTCGTTCTGCTGCTTATGAACATGTTGCAGAACTTGTTGAAAAAGGGCTTGTATCAAAACATAAGGATAAAAACGGTAGAAGTATTAATATTAAAACAACTCCAAAGTTTGCGGAATACTTTAAATTAAAAGGCGATACAAGAGCTTTGGCTCAAAAACTTGAACAGGATTTAGCAGAAAAGAAAAATAATGCGTAAAGTTTTATTATTTATTCTATTTGTAGTTCTCGTGGTTTATATGTTTTATAAATCACCACTAAGTGCATCTTATTATTATAATAAAGCAAAGGCTTTATATTCTGCAGGTCAGTATGAACAGTCATTGCCTTTATTTGAAAAATCATTATTTTCTGACCCGAAAAATATTTTGACACGGTTTTATTATGTTTTAGCTCTTTCAAAATCCGAGCCGACATACTCTGTTCAAAAGAAACTTTATGAAATGGGCAATTCTAAAATTAACGATGAAGCGAAGAAATATGCTCGTTATCAAGCTGTTTCGCTAAGACATAATTTACTTGTAGGTGTAGAAAACAACTATATTTTTAATGCAGTTGCCGGTAATGATATTATACGTTGGGATATAAATTCTTTTCCTCTAAAGATTTATTATAAAAATGTTGAATCTGTACCTGCTTATTACTATGAAAATATAGATAAAGCTTTATCTCAATGGACTCAAAGAACTAATTTTGTGAAATTTGTGCAAACAAAAGATGAAAAAGATGCCAATATTGTTATCAAATTTAGCGATATATCTGATAGTTCTTGTCAAGGGGAAAATTGCAAATTTGCAATTGCATACACTGATCCCGTGATTTCATCAAAAGGTATTCTTGAAAGAATGAATTTAACTTTTTTTAAGACAAATCCTCGGCACGAGTTGTTTTCTCCTTTAGAAGTTTATAATACCGCTTTGCATGAAATTGGGCATACTTTGGGGCTTATGGGGCATAGCGATAATCCAGAGGATTTGATGTATGCATCTAACGATAATAGCAAAAACATGTATGCTTTATTTCGTTCTGACTTTCAGTATTTGACTCCTCGGGATTTAAAAACATTAGCTCTTTTGTATCGCTTAGAACCAACGATTTCAAATGTTAAAGGTTTGCACAGCGAAAATTTTTATTATCCACCACTAATTATGGGTAGTGAAGATGCAAGACTTCTTAAAAAGCTTGAAGAATATCAAAAATATATTCAAAAATATCCTAATTTTGCTGCAGGATATATAAATATAGCTTCAATTTATGTTGATATGGGTGATTTTGATTTAGCGCTAAAAGCTTTAAATTCTGCATCTAACTTAGCTCAAAATGAAGATGAAAATTATATGATTGCATATAATAGAGCGATAATTTACTATAACAAACAAGATTATAACAATGCCCTAAATTATGCGAAACAGGCAAAATCGATAAAACCAAGTAATAATATTGATGAATTGATTAACGATATTTATAAAATTAAAAATGCATCATAGGGAAGATTTAATATCGATACCTTTAAAAAACTCTTCCATCGGAATTTTTAGAATATAAGACATTTTGAATAATGCAATTGCAGTTGGCGAAGTTAAGCCTTGTTCAAGTTTGCTGACATAACTCAAACTCATGTTGATTTGTTCAGCGAATTCTTCTTGTGTAATATCTTTTCTTAACCGTTCTGCTTTGATATTTCGTCCGATTATATATCTAAAATCTTTCTCCATTTGTTAATTATATAACCTTGACTAAAAATAAATAAGTGAATATAATGACATGTAGTATCATTATATTGATATTTTATAATATGATATTGATAGTTGCTGACATTATTGTGATATTGATAAGGAGTATTAAATGAATAAAGAATTAAAACAAAGTGACGTCGTAATCCCAAACACTGGAACGACCCTCACTCGAATTTGTAACGTTCACTTGAGTTCACGAACTAATTCTGCCCTCAGCTACCGCATACAGACTCACACACTTCGCCACAGCTCAGTGGTTTGCTTTGTATCACAAAGAGAGAGGAATAAAGACGTAAAGAACTTATTTTCTTATTGCCTTAATGCCCTATTGCCTAAAAGGAAACTTGCGTTCACACTTCCCGAGGTTCTAATTACCCTCGGTATTATAGGAGTAGTCGCAGCGCTGACAATCCCAGGCTTAAATCAAACTTATAAAAATCAAGCAGCAGCAACAAAACTTCAAAAGTTTTATTCCACTATGAATCAAGTAATTCGTATGGCGGAAAATGATTATGGAGATAAAAAAGATTGGTTAGATGATCATCATGGTTGTGATTATATTTTACCTTCTCTTGTAGAATATGATATGAATGGCAATCCTGTCATAGGTGAATCTCAAACTGAAAAATTTTTCAACAAATTTTTTGCCCCATATCTTAAAATATCACATGTAAAACATCTTTCTAATGGTTCATTTGTAGTGTATTTCCCTGATGGTTCAGCTTTATCTCCAGGACCAGATTATCCAACCACAAAATGTTATAATTGGATGTATTTTCCAGGAAATTCAGATAGATGTGGATATACAAATAATACTTTTGCAGACCCACAAGGTGGAAGATGTAGATTTAGTTTTACCTTACGATTAGGGTTAAAAGAAAAGCAACAACCTTTTGGATTCCAACCATTTTATTATGATAATGAACTTCCTTCTCGTGCAAAACTTCGTAGTGATTGTTCCAACTATGGTTTTTCTTGTGCTGCTTTAATAAAATATGATGGTTGGCGTGTTGCCCCTGATTATCCTAGTAATAGAAAAATTCGATTTTAGATTTTTAATCAACATCAACCGGAGGCCGTTGGATTTTTTCAATTGCTTCTCTTGCCGTGAAAACTAAGCTTTCCGGTACATTATCAATTGTTGTTAATTGCCTTAAGACATCAACTACTCGTTTGAAAGCTCTAACAATATCACCCTCTCCGATTTCAATTTGTTCAGAAACGGTTTCCCATTCAGCACCCTCAACCCATAGTTCAATTAGTGAACTAAAGTATGGATTTATATATAAAGGCGCTTCTATATCATATTTGTTTTGAGTTTTTTCAAGTTTTCGCTTGATATTTCTTATTTGGTTAAGAGTTTTCCTAACCGGTTCTGAGAATGGAATATATGGAATTTCGATTCTCAAATCTTCTGTTGTTAAAGCGCAAATTACCCCTGCAAGTTGTGATGGGGTTAGATTTTCTAGTATTCCGGAGAAAATAATTTCAGCTAAGAACAATTCATTTTCAGAACGAATTTGTGATGTTGTTTTACCTTTATCTGTCGGGTAATCGTTTACAAGATATCCGTAATCCTTTAACGCAGCACGATGAGCTAGGAATTTATTCCAGTAAATATCTTTTTGTTTTTCAATTTCTTTGTTTAATTTTTTCTTTTTATTTAAAAGTCGTTCAATAACTTCAAGATTTTTAGAGTGTTTTTTGTAATGTTTGCACATATCACAGGCATAACTTTGAAGTTTTTGTAATTCAGCCTTATTTCGTTTTCCGAATTCAATAATTTCTGGTGTAAGAGGTCTGTGTTTTGATTTCTCTTGTTTAAGAATTTTTTTATAAGTTTGTCTATTTTGAACGTATAAAAATCTTAATTTGTCATATTCGTGCATTTTTTCATCATTCAAATGATATGGACAAACAAAGCTACGTTCTTTAATTTCATTTTCGTATTGTTCAATTTGGTTTAAAATTGGTTTAAGTCTAAAATCAGAAGAATAATAACCAAAACTTTTTAGAATAAGTTCTTTTGATTCTTCAAGATTAAATCGCTGTAACAAGTTCAAAACCATAGAATAGCTTGGGGAAAATCTACTTTCAAGAGGATTTGAATCACTTAATACAAGTTCAGCGACTTCATCTGGTGTTTGGAAAGAAGTGCCAACAATTGTTACATAACCGACTTCGTCCATTCCTCGCCGTCCTGCCCTCCCTGACATTTGAAGAAATTCGTTAGCCGTGAGTATTCTATGTCCGGAATCAGTTCTTTTGCTTGTTGAACTTATAACGGTTGATCTTGCGGGCATATTAATTCCTGCCGCAAGTGTTTCTGTTGCGAAAACAACTTTGATAAGTCCTTTTTGAAATAATTTTTCAACTAAATTTTTCCATGCCGGTAAAAGCCCTGCGTGGTGTGATGCAACACCTTGGATTAAATATTCAATATGTTTATTCCCATATAAATGAGGATTTTCTGCAATAAATTCATCTATAAATGCTTTAATTTCTTCTTGTTCTTTTCTTGTATTCAAACCAAGACCTGCACATTTTTCCATTTGTTCATCACATTTTTTTCTGGAAAAAGTGAAATAAATTGCAGGTAACATATCATTGTCAGCTAAATTTTGAATAATTTGTTTTACGTATGTTTTTTTACGTTTATCTCTTCCTTTAACCCATTGAGGTTTTTCAGGTTTGATTTTTTTATTAAGTTTACCGTCTGGAGTTAGAAGAGGTAATAGTTTATATGGTTGAGAACTGTCAAAATAGAAAAATTTAAGCGGAACAGGTCTAAAATCTGTGTTAACGAGTTTTGTTTTGGAGTGAACCGTGTTTATCCAATTTGTTAATTCTTCACAGTTTGCGACTGTTGCTGATAAGGCAATAATTTGAATATTTGTTGGGCAGTAGATTATACTTTCTTCCCAAACCGTCCCTCTTTGCTCATCGTTCATATAGTGAACTTCATCTAACACGACATATCGAACGTCTTTTAAATTATCTGCAACTGCTCCAAAATTTGTTCCATATAACATATTTCGGAAAACTTCTGTTGTCATAATTACAATTTGTGCATTTCTATTGATGGAAGTGTCCCCTGTTAAAACTCCAACTTTATCTGAGCCGTATTTTTCACAAAAATCATAAAATTTTTGGTTAGAAAGAGCTTTTAAAGGCGTTGTATAAAAAATCCTACAACCTTGCTCTAATGCTCGATTTATTGCATGTTCGGCAATTACAGTTTTACCTGCTCCTGTTGGGGCACAAACTACAACACTTTCTCCTTTATCAATAATCTCACACGCCTCTTTTTGAAAATCGTCCAACTCAAATGGAAATTCACTCATTGTCTGTCCTTTATAAAGCTATTCTTATTAATATTATAACATATTGTAAATTATAATTAAAGCTATATTTTAAAGATATTTTAAAATTTTTCTGAGTTTTGATACCATATATTTTTTAGCGATTTATAATACTTTATAAGGATAAGGAGATATGATGAAAGTTTATTATAATATTACCCCACAATCAAACCAACAAAGCTTTGGTGCTGTTAATCTGTCTGATGGCGCTAAAAATGTTTTGAAAAAGCGAATTAAAACTTGTGATGATGTTGAAAAATTACAAAAATTATTTAGTGAACAAAAAAGGAATAAAGAAGTTGATATTTCTTTGTATTCCTTAGATAAATCTAATAGACTTGCTGCAGATATAAAATCAAAATATCCAAGGAGCAGTTTTCAAAAACAAACTAAAAAAGAATTTTTATCCTATATTTTGAATAAACCTGTAAAATTTATTGAATCAGTTTGTAAAAATGCAAATAATATTGCAAGTAAGGTTAATTCAGAAATAGCTAAAAATGATATGATTGATAAATTATAATTATAATTTTAATATTCAAAAAAAAAATAACCCGAGCAATGTTGCTTGGGTTATTTTTATAGTTAGTTTTTTATTAGATTTTATCAAATCCAGTGTATTTTCTTAATACTTCTGGAATGATAATTGTTCCGTCTGCTTGTTGATAATTTTCAACAATTGCAGCAAATGTTCTGCCAACTGCAAGACCTGAACCATTGATTGTGTGAACAAATCTTGTTTTACCAGTAGCTTTTTCTTTGTATCGGATATTTGCTCTTCTTGCTTGGTAATCTCCGTAGTTTGAACAACTAGAGATTTCTTTGTAAGCATTGTATGATGGCATCCAAACTTCTAAATCCCAACATTTGTTAGCTGAGAATCCGATATCACCTGTTGATAACGCTTCACGTCTATAAGGAAGTTCAAGAAGTTGCAACATTTTTTCAGCATCTTCTGTAAGTTTTTCGTGTTCGTCTTTGCTTGATTCCGGAGTACAAAGTTTTACAAGTTCAACTTTGTTGAATTGGTGAACTCTGATTAAACCTCTTGTATCTTTACCAGCAGAACCTGCTTCACGTCTAAAACATGGAGTATAAGCTGTCATGTATTTTGGTAAATCATCTTCCGATAAAATTTCACCGGAATAGATATTTGTAACAGGAACTTCTGCTGTCGGAATAAGATATAAATCTTCGTTTTCGCATTTGTACATATCTTCTGCAAATTTTGGCAATTGACCTGTACCTGTCATAGTTGCAGAATTTGCCATAAATGGAGGAAGAATTTCTTCGTAGCCTTGTTGTTCAGTGTGGTAATCAAGGAAGAAATTGATAATAGCTCTTTCTAATCTTGAACCTTTACCTCTGTACAATGTAAATCTGCTTTGAGATAACTTAACACCACGCTCAAAATCTACAAGATTTTTTTCTTCGCACAAATCCCAGTGAGCTTTGAATTCAAAATCGAATTTTCTTGGTTCGCCCCATTTGTAAACTTCAACGTTGTCAGCGTCAGATGCTCCGATTGGAGTTGTTTCATCTGGAATATTTGGAATGTGAAGTAAAATATTTCTTTGTTTTGCATCTAATTCAGTTTGTTTTTCTTCTAAATCTTTTATTTCATCACCCAAAACACGAACATCTTCTTGAATTTCATCGGTATTTTCACCGTTCTTTTTCATTTGTCCGATTTTTTGAGATTCAGATTTTCTTCTAGCTCTTAATTCATCAGCTTTTGTTTGAATTTTTCTTCTTTCTTCATCTATAACAAGAACTTCATCAATAGATAAAGCAGGATTTCTTCTTTTCAAAAGTTCATTAATTTTATCAGGATTTTCTCTAATTAATTTAATATCAAGCATTTTTCCCTCTTTTCTTTTTCCTAATCAGTATATTTATTCTAATTTAAAGACATTTTTTTATCAAGTTTGTGTATAAAATTAGCCTATTGCAGGGTGAAAATTTGCAATAATTTGAAAATAATGTATAATATCATTAACAAAGGGAGATGTGATGTTCAAAAAATTAGCGAAACAATTGAAGGCTGAAAATGACTCAAATTCTTGTTTCCCAATGAGTTCGCCAATGGAAGCAATGCAAGAACAAGCTAAAAAAACTTTTCTAAAAAGTTTATCTAAGCATGCCCTTAATTTGTATGAAAGAAAAACGGATATAAACAATTTTACACAACTTGCGCTTTCTAACCCCGAAAATAAATCTCATGAGGCTATTGTTGACAAATTGTTTAGCAAAGGTGTTGTTGATCCATTTTCAGAAGACGCTATTTTTGATTTGTCTGATAATGAACGCTTTTTACGTGATTTGGGTTTGAAATAAAAATAATTCCATTTTTTATTTATTCTTTCTTTTCTTAGAAGTTCTCTTTGTTAAGCATCTTGAAACTTTTTCGTTTTTTGTATATAATCTTTCTATAAGAAGAGATAGGAGTAAAAAATGTTCGAACGTTTTACAGAAAAAGCAATAAAAGTAATTATGCTTGCTCAAGAAGAAGCTCGAAGATTAGGTCATAACTTTGTTGGAACAGAACAAGTTTTACTTGGCTTAATTGGTGAAGGTACCGGAGTTGCTGCAAAAACTCTTAAATCTATGGGAGTAAACCTAAAAGATGCTAGGGCCGAAGTTGAAAAGATTATCGGTCGAGGATCTGGGTTTGTTGCAGTAGAAATTCCTTTCACTCCTCGTGCAAAACGAGTTCTTGAATTATCTTGGGACGAAGCAAGACAATTAGGTCATAACTATATAGGAACAGAACACCTTTTGTTGGGTTTAATCCGTGAGGGTGAAGGCGTTGCAGCTAGAGTTCTTGAAAATTTGGGTGTTGACCTTAATAAAGTAAGAAGTAATGTAATTAAAATGTTAGGTGAATCAAAGCCACAAGCAACTGCAGGTGGTAGTAGTTCATCTTCAACATCATCATCTTCAACAGGTGGAAAAACAAAAACTCCAAGCTTAGATGAATTTGGTAGAGATTTAACTCTTGCTGCTCAAGAGTTGCGTTTAGATCCTGTTGTCGGTAGAGAAAAAGAAATTGAGCGTGTTATTCAAATTCTTGCAAGACGTACAAAAAATAACCCTGTTCTTTTGGGAGAACCTGGGGTTGGTAAAACTGCAGTAGCAGAGGGTCTTGCAATTAGAATTGTTAATGCTGAAGTTCCAGATATTTTGGACGGCAAAAAAGTTATTCAATTAGATATGGGGCTTTTAGTTGCCGGTACTAAATACCGTGGTGAATTTGAAGAAAGATTGAAAAAAATCATGGACGAAATTCGTCAAGCCGGAAATATTATTCTTGTAATTGACGAAATGCATACATTGATTGGTGCGGGTGCTGCAGAAGGTGCTATTGATGCTGCTAATATTTTGAAACCTGCTTTATCTAGAGGCGAAATTCAAGTTATTGGTGCTACAACATCTGATGAATATAGAAAATATATTGAAAAAGACCCTGCATTAGAAAGACGTTTCCAACCTGTAATGATTGATGAACCATCAATTGAAGAATCAATCGAAATTATCAAAGGTTTGAAACCAAAATATGAAGAACACCATAAGTTGATTATTTCAGATGATGCAATAGTTGCTGCTGTTAAAATGTCTAGCAAATATATTAATGATAGATTTTTACCAGATAAAGCAATTGACGTAATCGATGAAGCAAGTTCAAAAGTTAGATTGAAAGCTTCCAATTTATGTCCGGAAGCCAAAGAACTTGAAAAACAATTGAAATCTTTAATTAAAGAAAAAGAAGATGCAATTAGAAATCAAGAATTTGAAACCGCATCTCAATTAAGAGATGATGAAGCTGATTTGAGAGATAAAATCAGAGAAGTTTCAGCAAAATGGAGAGATGAACACGAAGCTAATAAGCCAACTGTTACAGCTGAAAATGTTGCAGAAGTAGTTGCAATGATGACAGGTGTTCCTGTTACTAAGTTGACAGAGGGCGAAAGTGAAAGACTTCTTAAATTGGAAGAGACTTTACACAAACGTGTAATTGGTCAAAATGATGCTATTGTTGCTATTTCTAAAGCAATTAGACGTGCAAGAGTTGGTTTGAAAGCTCCAAATAGACCAATCGGTAGTTTCATCTTCTGTGGTCCAACCGGTGTTGGTAAAACTGAACTTGCAAAAGCTTTAGCTGAAGCAATGTTTGGTTCTGAAGATAATATGATAAGAGTTGATATGTCAGAATTTATGGAAAAACATTCAACTGCAAAACTTATCGGTTCACCTCCTGGATATGTTGGATATGATGATGGTGGACATTTGTCAGAACTTGTTAGAAAGAAACCTTATTCTGTTGTTCTTTTTGATGAAATTGAGAAAGCTCACCCAGATGTATTCAATATCATGTTACAAATCTTAGATGATGGTAGATTAACTGATTCAAAAGGCCGTCATATCAGCTTTAAGAATACTGTTATTATTATGACATCTAATGTTGGTGCAAGTATGATTACAAATACTTCAAAACTTGGATTTACAACAGCAGAAGATGAATCTAAGAGCAAGTACGAAAAACTTAAAGAAACTGTTTCTGAAGAGATGAAGAAGGCATTCAGACCGGAATTCTTGAACAGAATCGATGAAACAATTGTATTCTCTCACTTGTCAAAAGAAGAAATCAGACAAATTGTTGATTTGATGTTGAAAGACTTGTTCAAACGTTTAGCTGAAAAAGAACTTAACATTGAAGTATCTGATGAAGTTAAAGATCATTTGGCTGAATGTGGTTATTCTGAAGCTTATGGTGCAAGACCATTAAGACGTTTAATCCAAAGAAAAATGGAAGATAGTTTGGCAGAAGAAATTCTATCAGGTAAATATACAAAAGGTGATACTATTAAAGTCACTCTTGTAGATGGTAAAATTTCCTTTGAAAAAGCTACTAAGCCAAAGAAAACTAAAAAAGCTGATCAGGTTGAAGAACCTGCTGCAAATTAGATAAGTTAATTACGGGAATGGATTTATTCTGTTCCCGTAATAATTCTTAATATTTTCTGTATCAAGTATTAAATTTTATTTTTATCGTTTTTATTATTAAAAATAGGGCATGTTTATATTAATTAAATAAAGGTAGGAAATTATGCGTGTAGATTTAGTTCAAAATTATCCTATTGCAAGGGGTGCAAAACGTGGATATCATTCTAGTGGGGTTAATTCATCAAATCAAGTTCAATCAATGTCAAGGTCAAATTTTGTTCGATTGTCTTTTACAGGAAAAAATATGTGGCAAGTTGCTTCAATTACTCCTGAAAATTCGGGGTTAGGACTTCCGGAGGCATCTCAAGGCGGTGAAGGTGTTGTTGGTTATGAACTTCCTACAAGTTTAAGAAAGCACGAAAAAGTTAATGTAAAAATGCCAAACGGAGAAAGAGCAGAGAAAAGTGTAGATGCACGAAGCTTTATGACTTTTTGGGAATATAATAATCCAAAAGGTGGTTATAAATTCTTAATTCACAAGGGAATTCCATCTTCTGAATTAAATGCAACTAAGGCTAATGACACCATGCCTGCGAAATATTTTTATAGCGCAGAATTAGGTGAAGATATTGAATCTGTTGCCAAGAAAAATAATGTTTCTTTAGATGAAATAAGTTATGTAATTCAAAGTCGTCCAAATGGAAGTGGACCAGATGCAATGTCAAGATATTGTGTAATTGAACCAACTAGTGTCAAGGGTGAAATTTCTCATTTGTCCGATTCAAAATTAGGTGAAGTTGATAAAATTCCTTATCGTTTGTTTAAAATTGCCGATAAAAATCCGTCATATAACAGATTGGTAGGACAACCTAACTACTTTATTTATACACCTCAATTAGCAAGAGCTTCAAAACCTTATTCATATGATTGTTGGGGAAATGTTCCTTTTGAAGCAGAAATTGTCAATTCTGATGGTATGAAAGCCTTGGCAAATTCTATTCATAAACAGATGAATACTGAAGAATTTGGTTTCTTTGATCCTGCAAGTGTGTTGTGCCACGATAGAGTTGCAAACACTTATGGAAATCATATTGCAAATATGTCTGCAGCCGGTGATTCAGCGGTAAATGGTGTTAAGGCTCATATTATTGACCACAATACCGGAAGAAATTATCAAGGTATGACTTCTGACCCGATGAAGTTTTTGGCTGTTGTTGGAGATGAAAGTGATGCCGTTGCATTAAAAAATTCTCCATATTTTGATATCTTGCAAAAAGCAAAACAACATGGACTTGATTCAGAAGCTTTAACTCCAAGAGAAAGAGCTATCGCACACTCTGTAATTGATCCTATGGTAGCTCCATTTAGAGATGGTGCTGGGACTTATAACATCTTGAAAGTTGGGATTTCATCTTCTCGAGTAAATCCGGACAATATTTCTGTTGGTACAGTTTCTCATACTTTTGATAAAGAAATGAAATCTCCGGAAACTCCAGATGCAGCTAAATTCTTGACGGAAGATTTTGCCAAAATCAAGACAAAATCCGTTGGTAATGGTGTTACTCCTGCAAATATGGCATTTGATGTTCAAGATGCAAACTTTGGCCGTGGTGGTAATGGCTTAACAAAAGAAGCTGCAACTGGTTATACTCCTTTCAAATATGATTTTAAGGCTCAAAATATTGAAGAAGTTATTGCCGCTAAAGAGAAAAATGCTCGTTGGTTAACTGATTTAATCTGGAAAGCGGGTGAAAAAGGACAAGATGCATTGAATGAATTGTTCTTTAATAAAGGTCAAATTCAAGACGGTCACAATGTAATGGGCTATTTATCTCCAATCAAAGATGGTGAAATTTTAGTCTTTGGTTTTGGTCGTCCAGATGAGCAAAAAGGTTTCCCTATAACCACTAAGGGGTATTTGGATTTCTTAACGAGAAAAGATATTCCGGAAGATACCAAGAAAAAAGTAAAAGTTTTGCTAGGTGCAGGTCCTTGGAATAAAGATGCAGACGATTACAAAGCTGTTAAAAAAGATTTAGAAACTATTTGGGCTTTAGACGGTGGCAAATATAAAAACAATATTATGTATGTTGATGGATTTACTCCCAATAGACTTACAGGTTGTTCTCATTATGGGTTATTTACTTCAAGACGTGAAATGTACGGAATTACACCTATTGAATGTAAAATCGCCGGAACTCCTTATGGTTCAACTAAGACTGGTGGTCCGGTAGATTATACAAATCCTAAAAACGGATTTTTGACTAAAGATGTTGTTGAGGGAAGACCTGAACGTTACGGTTTGAGTTGGGCAAATTCTGCAAAAGAAATTGATGATGCTCGTGTTAACCACCAAGCTCCGCAAGTTGCTGATATTTTCAAGCAAATGATTGATGAATATACTAATCATAAAGATTTATATATTGCAAAATCTAAGAAAAATATTGAAGAGCTTGTGGATTGGCACAATAACGGCGAATACAATTTCGGCAAATCTGCAAACAGGGTTTACTTAGATACGATTTTAGAAACAGATAAAGGATGGGAAGCTAGAAATAAAAAGCCTATGAACCGTGTAATGGGTGTAATTGGAGAATATAAGGAAGATTTAGAAAAAGTTCTAAAACAATCTAAATCTAGACCGGTTAAAATGATTCTTGCTATTGCAGTTGGAACATTGGCTATTGCAGGTGGTATTTACATGTATATGCACCAATCAAGACAAAAGGTCGCTGCAGCAATAGATAATAAAAAAGCTGCATAACTCTTTTAATATTATAAAGAATGGGCGAAGTTTATATCTAAACTTCGCCCACTAATTTGGCGTAAATAAAAATGAATGAATTATTTATATGTTTTTATTAGTGTACAAAATTCGCCAAAACAATCATAAATACAATCATAACACCCATAAATATTATTGAACCTAATACACCGGTTCCACTTGATTCATCAAAGTGTTTTTTATCAAGTTTTTGTTCTACGTTTGTGTTTTCGATTTCAGACATAGTAATTCTCCTTATTATTTAATTTTTCGTAACAAAACCAATTGATTATAAAAATAATCAATACATAAGAAATATAAATAATAAGTTATTACGGAGCATTCCGGTTAATTTCAGTCAATGGAAAGTTTTTTGTCCTGAAAGTTTCAGTCAATAAATATGACTTGTTATAAATGTAAGAAATTAGAAGTGAAAATTGGTTATTTTCAGGACTTACACCATTTTTATAATTTGTAAAATTAGTATTTGAGTCATTTTTGATAGATGAAAATAATACTGCAACCGTATTTTGATTAGCCGGAGCATAATACTTTGGAGTAGCTGTCTTACCCTCAATATACGGTTTTTGCGAACTTTCTGTTTGAATTGTATTTATATGATTTGTCAAATGATTGACATTTAGCTCTCCAGCATTTGCGCCGAGAGTTGCAAAAAACATAAATACAATTAAGAATAGTTTCATTAGATTTTTCATCAACTTGATTATAACCAAAATTTTTTATAAGTGCAATTATTTACATTTGTATTGTAAATTTTTTTATTATACGTTATAAGTATGGCAAGATTAATTGGAATATCGGATATACATGGCGAGTATGACAAACTTTGTGCTGTTATTGATAAAATATCACCTCAAAAAGAAGATAAAATTGTCTTCATGGGTGATTATATTGACAGGGGTTTGAAATCTCGAGATGTTGTAGATAAATTGATTGAGCTTGGTGATGTATGTCATTGTGTTTATTTAATCGGTTCTCACGAATATGCAATGATGCATGCCAAAACTGATGACTATTACAATTATTTGTTTTGGAATTATGGCGGGGATTCTACAGTTAAAAGTTACGGAAGTTTTGAAAATATAATGAAAATTCATGGTGAATTTTTTAGGAATTTAAAATTCTATCATATAGAGGGAAAATATTTGTTTGTCCATGCTGGATTACGTAACGGAATTCCAATTGAAGAACAGAACGAAGAAGACATGGTTTATATTCGTTCAGAATTTTATAATAAAAAGCATTCTTTCCCATATAAAATTATTTTTGGACATACCGAATTTGATGAACCGCAAGTACAAGATGATAAAATTTGTATAGATACCGGTTGTGGCAAATATAAAAATGCTCCATTGACTGCAATTGTAATAGAAAATGATTCAGAAACCTTTGTAAATTCAGATTAAAATTTTTTCCTCGCCCATTTATGGCTGAGCGCTAGGGTGGGTAATGTCTTTATTCAGTGTTCAAGATTACTACGTCACTCCGTATAGACTGCTCTAAAATTTGCTCGGCTTGTTTCCTCGTAATGACATGTAAAAAAGTCATGTCATTGTGTAAGCCGAGCGGAGTGCGGAGTAGCCTGCCGAATCGATTGGCTGTCTGCAGGACTAGTCGGCAGGCTCGGAGGCACGTTTTATGCGAGGCATTATAAGGAGAGTGACGTAACAATCCATAACACGAGGAGATGTTATAATGTTCTTTTTTATAACCGTGTAAAGTATTAGAATTTGATTTTTTATCAAATATACGGTTAAATCTATTTTTTTATCGGTTAAAACCTTTGCTACAAGACTATTACGGGCTACTCTCCCTAAAATGCTTGTTATATCTGCGTTTTGGCATATTCTTAATTTCTTTCATTAAATTTTCATTTCCCTAAAGAGTATAACAAATTTTTGGAAAGGTTTCAAGATTGCGAATTGCTTTTAGTAAAAATGACAAAAATAAAAAGGGTATCAGCCCCCTTTTATAATAAAAAATTTGCGCTTGACGCGATTCGAACGCGTGACCTATCCCTTAAAAGGGGAGTGCTCTACCTGCTGAGCTACAAGCGCATATTGTCTATTCATATTTCCTTTAGCTATCGGTGAACTCACCGTGTGTACTCATAGTAACAAGAACATTTTTAAAAGTCAACAGTTTTTTTATAAAATTTGAAAAATAAACCAAAATTCTTCTATATCTCAATATAAATAGCTCTAAAAATCAAAAAGAATCCGCAATTTGCGGATTCTTAATCAACATCGATATGTTTTCTTGCACATTCAAACATTGAATTTATTAATGCGGCATTGTTATTTAGGTTCATTCCATTGGTTTCAAGGACTTGTTTAACCCTCTCTTCCCAAATATTATAAATATCATTTTTATCAAGTTCCAAAATCTGTCCAATCATGTTCAACTCTTTAAAATCAATGGGAATAGGATAAGCTCCTCGAAGCATGTCAACAATATCAACTCTCTTTTTCCTCGGGAAAGATTTTAAAAATGTTACTATACTCATTTTTTTGTCATGTAGCATGCTTTTTAACAATTCAATTGTATCATCTTGTAGTATCGGTTCTTGTGGAATTTTATATTCTTCGAATTCCTCAGGTTTAATATCCATGACTGTTGCAATTCTCTCTAGTGTTGTACTTCTTGTTGAAAATGGAATTGTTTCATCAATAAGATTGTAAACATAAGATAGTGTAACTCCAATCATTTCTGCAAAATCTTTTTTGTGCAAATTGTTTTTTTCTAAAAATTTTGCAACTTTTTGAGAACTTTTTTCTTTTGTAATTTTATTTTTCATTGTTTACCTCTTTTGTTTTTTCTTAATTTAGTAATTATTTATCTTTTTGTTAAGCTTAATCTTGCTATACCATTACGGTAATATTTATTTACGTTAAAATACTAAATATAAGTATTATTTAGATTATGAGAGGTTTTTATAAAATGAAATTAGTAGTCGGTTTGGGTAATGTTGGTGACAAATATTGTTTTACTCGTCATAACACCGGTTTTATGGTGATTGATAAGTGGGCGATAATGAATGATTTGACTTTTAAAGAAGAAAAAAAGTTCAAATGTTTTATGACTAAATTCAAAAGAGGTATGGAAGATATTTTGTTAATCAAGCCTACAACTTTTATGAATTTATCAGGAGAAGCTGTTATTGCTGTCATGAATTATTACAAAATTGATGTCGAAGATGTTATTGTTGTTTATGATGATTTATCTTTAGAACTTGGCAAGATAAGATTTCGCCCTGACGGTTCTGATGGAGGTCATAACGGTATTAAATCTGTAATAAAATGTGTTGGAACTTCTAAAATTCCAAGATTGAAGATTGGTATCGGTCCTCAACCTCCTGTACCTGCAGAAACTTTTGTTTTACAGAACTTCTATAAAGACCAGTTAGAATCTTTGAAACCGGTTTTAAAAAATGCTATTGCTGGATTGGAGTATTATTTTGATAATGGCATGCAAAAAACTCAAAATCAATTTAACTAGATTGAATAATCTTAGGTTTAATGATATAATAATATAAGCATAATATATTAAAGGAGTGAGTAAATGAGTTTACAATTAGCAGAACAATTTGAAGCTAACGAACAATATGAAGATGCATATCGTGAATATAAAAAAGTTTATGAACAAAATCCAGATGATGTAGGTTTGTTAGAAAGACTTGGTCACTTGTCTTTGATATTGGATAAGCCGGAAGAAGCTGCAGGCTATTATAACGAAATCATTAAACATGATGTTACAAATACCTTAGCTTATGAGCAATTGATGACTATTTACGAAAATACGGATAAATATAAATATTATATTTATAGAGGAAATAAAAATTCAATTGAGGGAAAATTAGATTTTGCGATAAGCGATTTCAAAAAAGCTTTGCATGTTGCAACCGAAGAAACTCAAATTGTTATGACTCGTTTAACTCTTGCTAATTTATATCGTCAAACAGGTCAAACTCTCAAAGCTATTGATGAATATAATGTAATTCTTGAATACGATAATTTGCATGAAGAAATTTTCTTACAGCTTGCTGATTTGTATTTGCAAGATGAAGCTTATTCCAGTGCAATTGATGCTCTTAATCGTGCAATTAAAAAAGGTTTTGATACCGATAGAATTCATGAAGCTCTTGCAGCTGTATATTTGAAAAGTGGAGATGCGAAAAAAGCTATTGAATATACAAAAGATGAATTATTAAAAATTCAATGTATGTTAGAAATCGGTGACGTTGAAGAAGCATTTACAAAATTAAAATCTTTGCCTGAAGATTTAAAAACTTCTCCAAAATACTTTACGTTGATGGCTCAGTATTGCTATTCCGCTAAGGATTTTGAAAAAGCATTAATGTATATTGATGAATACAATAAGATTCAACCAAATTCTCCATTGACATTCCAAATGAGAGCTTTGGTTTATGAGGAAATGGGTGATGAATATAATGCCCACGTTAACTGGGGTAGATATAATATAACTCGTAAAAATATTGATATTGCGATTAATGAATTTTTGAATGCTATTCAGTTGAAAGATGACGATATTGATTTATTGTTTACTTTAGCTGGGTTGTTGACTGATAATGGCGAAGTTAATCATGCGGCAGAATATTATGAAAAAATTATCAAACTTGATCCTAAAAATAAAGAAGCTCTTGCAAAGTTAGCTCAATTCCGTGAGGGAATTGGTGATTATAAAATGCAAGTAGCTTATTTAGAAAAGATTGTTGATGTTGATCCAAAAGACTTGAACGCTTTGAAAAATCTTGCAAAAGCTTATGAAAAAATCAGAGCTAATTCCAAGGCAATTGAAGTTTATAACGAATACTTGGAACTAGTAAAAGATCCGGTTGATTATAAAATGGCAAAAGCAAGATTAGACAAGCTTGATGCTTCTGTTTCCGGAGAGTCAGAAGATTCTGAAGGATTGTTAGATAAGATAATTGGATTTTTTAAGAAAAGTGGAATGTAATTTACATTAACTTTTATCACATTTTATTAAAAAAGAGGTCGTTAAGGCTTCTTTTTTTTGTATAATTATAAAATAGTATAGTAATGGTAGGGGTAAAATGAGTAGATTTATTGGAATTCTTGGAATAATTTTTATTTTTGGACTTGCGTATTTGATGTCTAATAATAGAAAAGCAATCAATTATAAAACAGTTGGCATGGGCTTTTTACTTCAAGTTTTATTTGCTGTTTTTGTTTTTAAAGTACCAATAGGGCAAAAATTATTTATGGCAATTGGCTTGTTTATCCAAAAGCTACTTGTATTTGCAAAACAAGGCGGACAATTCGTTTTTGGCGGATTGATGAGTGATAAATTCGGAGAATTCTTTACCCAAGGTGGTTCTGTTTTTGCATTGCAGTTAATCTGTTCAATGGTATTTATGATGATACTTGTAAACATGCTTTACTATTACGGAATTATGCAAAGAGTTGTTGCTGTTTTGGGTAAAGGCATGAATAAATTATTAGATGTGTCTGGTGCGGAGGCTTTATCAAATGTAGCTAGTGCATTTGTTGGGCAAATCGTTGCTCAAATCATGATTAAGCCATATTTGGCAAATTTAACTCGATCTGAACTTTTGGCATCAATGGCAGGAAGTTTGGCCTGTATTTCTGGTGCTACAATGCCTATTTATATTGCAATGGGAATTCCAGCTCAGTATTTGTTAGCCTCTTCAATCATGGCAGCTCCGGGGGCTTTGGTAATTTCTAAAATTGTTTATCCGGAGGTAAATGTACCTGAAACTAGTAAAGATTTTAAAATATCTGTAAGTAAACGTCATAGAACTCATATCAATGTTTTTGATGCTATTTCATCTGGGGCATCTGAAGGTATGAAAGTTGCAATAAATGTTGTTGCAATGATTTTGGCTTTAGTTGCTCTTGTTGCAATGATTGATTGGTTCTTGGCTGGTTTTGGCAGTTTGGTTGTTAAATATTTGCATTTCAATCTTACTTGTATTGGAATGGATTTATCTCATTTATCATTGAATATGATTTTAGGTAAAATATTCGCAATTTTTGCAGCTCTAATGGGCGTACCACTAAAAGAAGCAACAACTGTTGGAGGTTTGATGGGCACAAAACTCGTTCTAAATGAAATGGTTGCTTATATGGATTTAACAAATCCGGCAGTTCACTTGTCTGCTAAGTCATTCTTAATTGCAAGTTTTGCTCTCTGCAGTTTTGGAAATTTAGGTTCAATTGCTATTTTGTTAGGTGGTATTGGCGAACTTGCTCCTAACCAAAGAAAGAATTTAGCAAGGTTAGGTGTTAGAGCATTGATTTGTGGAACTTTAACTTGCTATATGTCAGCGGCTATTGTTGGAATTATATTTAATTAACTTTTTTTACAATTTTTACAAGTTGTTTTTTTAGGATATAATAAAACTATGGAAGTAATTCGAGAACTGAGAGAAATTCCAAATTTATCATTAGCACTGGGCTTTTTTGATGGTGTTCATTTAGGTCATCAAGCCGTTATTTCATGTGCTGTTGATTTTGCAAAAGAAATTAATTCGAAATCTGCGGTGGTTACATTTAAAGAACATCCGTTTTGTTATTTTAAAGGTGTATCCCCTAAATATATTTTAACATTAGATGATAAATACAGATATATGGCGGAATTGGGATTGGATTATGTTTTTGAGTTGGATTTTGGTTCAGTTTGCCATTTAACGCCTGCTCAGTATTTGGAAGATGTTTTGATAAAATATTTTTCTCCAAAGGCTATTTCTACAGGTTTTAATCATCATTTTGGAGTTGATAAATCCGGTGATGTTAAGTTTTTATCTGATAATCAAAGTAGATTTGATTATTTGTATTTCGCAACTCCTCCGCAATCAATTTATGGAGATGTGATTAGTAGTACTGCTATTCGTCACTATATCAAGACAGGTTCAATGTATATGGCTCAATCAATGTTGGGTCGTAAATTTTCAGTTGGAGGAACTGTTGTTAAAGGTAAACAATTGGGTGCAAAAATAGGATATCCTACGGCTAATTTGATTTATCCATTAGACATTATTGAGCCTCCATTTGGCGTTTATGATGTTGATGTTGAATTAGATAATGGGCAAATTTATAAAGGTTTGGCTAATTTTGGAGTTGCTCCGACTGTTTCAAATGATGGAATTAAAGCTTTGGAAGTTTATATTTTGAAATTCAAAGGCAATTTGTATGACAAAAATATCAAAGTAAGTTTTAATAAAATGATTAGACCTGAAATCAAATTTGCAAATATTGATGAATTGAAAACTCAGATTGATATTGATATTCAGTCTTTATAATTTTGTTTTTAATTTTCTGATAATTACATATGAAAAATCCCTTAGCATAAAATGTTAAGGGATTTTTACTTACTAAAATTTTTGCTGATTATAATTCAACATTGTTAGAAATGATATCCATTTCTTCTGCTGAAGCATAAGCTGAGTGACAACCACAATCAACATAAATAACTTCACCAGTTGTTCCTGTTGATAAGTCAGATGCTAGGTATAAACCAGCTTTACCAACATCTTCCAATGCTACGTTACGTTTCATTGGAGCTCTTAAAACAGCAGCTTTAAGCATTTTTGAAAATCCGCTAATACCCATAGAAGCAAGTGTTTTTACAGGACCTGCTGATAAGCAGTTTACACGAATACCTTTTTTGCCTAAATCTACGGCTAAAAATCTCATTGTTGATTCTAAAGCAGCTTTAGCAACACCCATTACGTTATAACTTGGAACAGAAAGGATTGAACCAAGATAAGTTAGAGCAAAAATTGAACCATTTTCATTCATAATAGGTTCTGCGTTACGAGCAATAGTAACAAGAGAATATGCACTAACACCTAATGCTGTATCCCAACCATCTTTAGATGTTTCAATAAATCTGCCCATTAAATCTTCTTTTTTCGCAAATGCAACTGCGTGAACAACGAAGTCTAATTTACCGTAAACTTTTTCGCATTCAGCAAAAACAGCTTTTACTTCTTCTTCTTTTGTAACATCGCAACTCATGATGATTTTAGCCCCCATGCTTTCAGCAATAGGTTTAACTCTTTTTTCCATAGCTTCACCTGCGTAAGTGAAAGCGATTTCAGCACCTGCGTCGTGTAATTGTTTAGCAATTCCGTAGGCAATACCGTGAGTATTAGAAACTCCAAAAATTACACCTTTTTTACCTTTCATTAAGTCCATATTAAAATCTCCCTAATCTTATTTACATCTACTCAATTATTCTATCAAAAATAAACTTTAAGTGCAAATTACCAAGTAATTTATATTATGTAAACAAATGTAAACAATTCCTAAAGTCGTGAAATTAGGTTCTTTCAAAATTTTTTATATAAATAAGAGAGTTATAATTTGGAGAGCTTTAAAAAGTGAGCGTTAACAACGTAAATCAAGGTATAGATATTCAAAAGCTATTGCAACAAATGAAAGCCAAAAATAGCAATGTTGCAGTATCTAAAAAAATTCCTGAATATATGACCAAAAATGGTTCAATTTTTAATGCTCAAAATTCTAACCAAGTTTTAGGAACGAATGCAAAAGTTCAAGCAAGAGGTATTCAAGGAAATCAAACTGCAAATAATGTAGTTGCTGCAAATACTGCAAAATCAGTTGCAAATGTATCAAATACAACTGCTGCAGCTAAAACTCAAAATACACAAAATAATAATGCAGTTGATAACAAAAATGATAAAGTTGATTTAAGTCAATATGATTTTGATAATTTAACATCTGTTTCAGATAATGATTTACAAAATTTAAAATCAGAGTTACAAGAATTAAAAGATTCTGATTTACCAAGATTTGTTGAAAACAGTGTTAATAAAAAATTAGGAAAAGTTCATTCTGAAATCAATAAAAGAGCTTCTGGTTCAAGATTATCTGAGGACAACCAAAAAGCTGAAGATAAAGCAAAACAAGGTTCTTCTATTGAAGACGGAAAATCTTCTGTTGCTGATTCAAAAGAAGCAAAAGGTAGTGCTTCCGCTGCAACTACTCAAGCTGAAAAAGGAACAGCTGCAATGGACAAATCTGCTTCTGAAATGAAGTCTTTAGACAACAAAATGAAAAAAGACGACAAAAAATTGAAGCAACAAATGAAAAATGGCGAAAAAGAAATTCAAAATGCTCAAAAACAAATGAGAGCAGAAGCTGCTAAATCTGAAAAATTATCTGCTGAAAATGAACAATTAAATGCGGAAATTGAACAATTAAATGCAGAACAAGAAAACTCTCAATCTGTTTATAATGAAAATTCTGGTATCGCAACTCAAAACGGAACTTCTGATACTCAAGTAGTAAGCGGTTTTGGTTCATCTTCTGATGATAAGGGTATTTCTGATAAAATTCAAACTAAATCAGCTACAATTACTAAAAACCAAGCAGCAATTACAACTAGTTCAAATAAAGTTAAAAAAATCCAAGTTTCAACTAACAAAAAGGTTAGAACCTTAACAAGAACTGCCAATACTTACAGAAAAACAGCAGTGGCTAATACAAAAGCTATTCAAAATGCTGAAACAAAATCTAATAGCGTTTTAAATGTTGCAAATAAAACAGATGAAATTGCTGGTTATGCAGTAATGGCAGGTCAAACAACTCAATATGTTGGTAAAGGAATGATTGCTGTTGGTTCTGCAATGATTACCGGTGGACAAGCTTTGATTGCAGCTGGTGGTGTTACAGAAAAAGTTGGTATTTCTGTTGAAACAGTTGGTAACTATGGTAAGATGGCTGCAAATGTAACAAAAACAGCCGTATATGCAGCTCAAGGTAATATCGCAGGAGCTTTAACTTCAGCAGGTACAGCGGTTATGTCTGGTGCTTCTGCTATTAAAGGTACTAAAGAAATGTCTAAAGGTTTCCAAAGCGTTAACAAAGAAATGTCAAATGCTTATGATAAACTATCTAACAAAGCAACTAATGCGGCAGCTAAACAAACAGCTAAGGCTACAACTAAAGCAGCTGCAGGTAATGCTACTGGTGCTGCAAAAGCTACAGAAAAGGCTAGTAATTTATCTGATAAAGCTAGAGCTATTAATGAGAAATCTGCAAAACTAAATCAAAAAATTGCAGACTCTGGAGTAGATTTAGCTAAAGGAAATAAAGGCTTAGGTCAATTGATGCAATTTGGTAGCTTTATGACATCTGCTGGTTCAATGTTTGGTCAACAACAATCTGCTTCTTCTACAGCAACTGTTACAAGAACTTCTACTCAAGCTCAATACTTACAACGTAAAAAAGTTGGTGCAACTCGCCACTAATCCCTAACTATATTGAAGACAATTTTGTTTTAAGCATATCATTATCAGCTTCAAGCATTATGTTTAGATATAGTAGTTGATTTGCTAAGGCTTTGTCAATATTTACGAATTCTGCTCCTGCTCTTGTTTCAGATGTTGAAACAATTTTTACAATTGCTTTTATATCAAGATTTCCGTAAGTTAAGTGAACCGGTACAATATCGCCAACTTTTAATGTATTATTGTGTTTAACTGCAATTCCTCCTCTTGAAACATCAATCAAATGGGTTACACCGTCATTTGAACGTTCCATTGTTACAGGTTTTGTTGTTTGAGATACGTTGAATCTCATATATTGTCGTTTATCAATAGAATCAATATCACTTACGTCAATTTTTCTTTGAATATAAGTTATGCTACCGTCTTGTCCTTGGATTAGGTCGTTATTCGGTTCATCATCAGTATCGGTATCTGTGTCAGTGTCTGTATCAGTATCAGTATCTGTATCTGTATCTGTATCTGTATCAGTATCTGTGTCGATATCTGTATCTGTATCAGTATCTGTGTCGATATCAGTGTCAGTATCAGTATCTGTGTCAGTATCAGTATCGGTATCAGTATCAGTATCAGTATCAGTGTCAGTATCAGTAT
>DJOE01000020.1 GCA_002438405.1 Cyanobacteria bacterium UBA6446 | reverse complement strand
AATCTTTGTTGTCAATGTTAACATTATTTTTAGCATCAATTAAACCTTTAACGTTAACTCCACCTTTACCAGAGTTAGTAACGTTTACATCTTTAGTAGCATTAACTCTACCAGTAGAATTCAAGTTAACTGCACCATTAGTGTTATTGATGTGTACAGAACTCCCATTATTAGTTGTTTTATTTGCATTAATGTTACCATTGATTTCAATACCAGAACCAGAGTTATCTATATAGATATCTGAATTATTGATACCTTTAGTATTACCATTAACTGTTAAATACCCAGCAGTGTTAGTTAAAGTTGTATCACCATCGATATTAGAAATGTTTCCATCAACAGTGAAACCTCCAGTACCATTGTTAGTCATAGCTAATTTACCATTAGCATTTTCTACAACTCCGCTTTCTGTTACGTTTAAACCGCCTTTACCATAGTTTGTAATATCAGCATTTCCATTATTGCTAACGGTACCAGAAATTTTTAAAGCATCTGTTCTTTCATTTCTTGTTTTATCTGATTGGCTGTCACTTGCAATTCCGTTTTGTATGCTCAAAGTACCGTCATTATTGACTGTACCAGAGATATTAATGCCTTTATCACCTGTATTATTAATTGTTAATTTACCTTTGGTGTCAATATTTCCTGAAATATCAATGCCGTTATTTGTATCAAGTTGATAAGAGTATTCTTGACCATTTACGGTAAATGTTACTTTGCCTTCACCTGGAACATTTAAAATTTGAGTTTCGCCATTGTTTTTAACTGTTCCTGAGATATTAACATCACCCCAGTTGTTGTTAACTTTTAATAGACCGTCGGCATTGGCAACTGTTCCTGAAATTTTAATCCCGTCAACACCTGTGCTTCTGATTTCAGTATTGCCTTTACCAAAGTTTTTAACTGTTCCTGAAATATCAACACCAGCATTTTCTGTTCTTTGATTAGATTTGATGTAAATATTTCCGTTGTTGCTAGAAAAAGCATTACCGGTATTTAAATTATCAGTATTTACTAATTGGTTAAATAAGCTTTCTGCTTGTTGGTTTGTATTCATCATAGCCATTTTATTTTCATTAATACCGGCTATAACTCCACCATTTTTACCAACTGAAACTTTTCCGCCATTTAGTTCAACATCATTTGCAGCGAACACTTTACCATTAATTGTTACAGGTTTACCGCCATAAGAATTTTGTAAAGATGTTAAATCAGCTTGTGGATTTTCTTTATATCTTGTGTAAACAACATCATTTGGAGTATAAACACCTAAAGAACCAACGTTAAGAACCCCTGAAGCTCCTACAACCATTCCGTTTGGAGAAACAAAGATAGCTTTTCCGTTGTAAAAATTACCATCTCTCATTGTGTTTACGATACCATTGATGTTGATTTTGTTATCAACTAAGTTAATAAATGTAGAAACATCTGTGTTTCCGTATTTGTAAATTAAATTTGCAATATCACCTTTATCAAGTGTGAAATCTTTATATTTTCTATAACCCATATCTGTGCCGTTAATTAACGCACTTGGGTTAATATTATAGACGCCGTTGTTTCCGTTCACCCCAGAAATTTCACTGGCGACAACGGATAATAGCATTGATTGCTGAGCAACAAACAATGTGGTTAACATTGATGCGATAATACGCTTTTGTCTTTTTCGGCTTTTCATCTGGTAAAATCCTTTCATAACGTTATAAATTTAATATTATCGATAAGTAAATGTAATAGAATGAATCCTTTATTCTTCTATTGTAACAAGAGCATAATAAAATGGTCGTAATTATTACTTTTTTTTAAGCCATGCTTCACCCATGTTATGCTTATAGTATTAATAACGACCATGAATATATAAAATTGCTATCTATTTGGTATATATTAAGTTTTATTAATCAGATGCTTTAAGTACTTTTAACTTAATTATAACATACAATACATAGAAAAATACAAGAGAAACAATCATTTGTATTGAAGCTGGAATTGTTCCAAAATTTTTCATTGCATAAATCATAAGTCCTGTAGGAATTCCGCAAATTAAAATTCTAAGTATTGTATTTTTAGGAAAACTTAAATTCAATTGTGGAAGTACAATTACAATACTTAACAAAAAATAGATGAAATTCGCTGCAAATGTAGCAATACCAACACCAACTAACCCCATTTTAGGAATTAAAACTACATTTAAAATAATTCCTATTATCCCTGATATTAATTTAATAATGAATTCAATGTGAGTTTTATTAGCTAAATGATATTGAAGTGTAGTATAGTCTGTCATTGCAAGGAAGAATACTCCAAATGCAAAATAAGGAACAAGTGTACAAGCTTCTGCAAATTTTGCATTTGCAAATATTTGAGTATATTCCACACTATATAGCGCCATTACTGTAATAACGGGCAATGCAACCAATACGTAGTAGCCCAAGAATTTTGAAATTACAGGTCTAACATCAATTTTTGCTTCATATAAGTTAATAATTCTTGGAATTGCAGCTACTGTAATCATTGCAAATAGTGTCATTAAGATAGGTAACGTTAATCCATAGCCAACCCCAACAAGAGCTGCTTTTGAAAAACCACTGATACTATTCATAATGAACTTATTACTTTGGGTTATAATCCAAGCACTGAGTGAAGTTGCAGCAATTGGAATTCCGTATTTAATTATTGGAACTATGAATTTCCACTCGATTTTTTGGAACTTGAAAACCTTTAAAATTTCACTCTGATAGAGTAATAATATATCGATTAGTGATATTGATACACCCATACCTAACAAAATTGATGCTGCACCTAGGTTGAAGAATTTTGCAAAGAATACGGCAAGAAATATTGTCGCAAATTGGTTTAGTATTGTTGTTAAGGTATATGAAACGGATTTAAGTTGTGCTCTCAAAAGCTGTGATAACAAAGCTCTTATGGCAACAGGTATAATTAGTACTAAAACAGCCATAAAATATTTAAATGGAACATGGAAGAAACTGTATAAGCTATTTTTGAAAATAATAGATATGCCAAACATTAAAACCATGTTGATAGTCAACAAAGTAACTAATGTTGTTAAATATTTAGGTAAATCTTTTTCTAATTGGTGGTGTCTGAAAAATCTTAAACCAGACAATCCAATCCAGTCTGAAAATATAATACACAAGAATGATAGCATCGCTATTGATATGGTATAAAGTCCATATTGTTCTGTCGAAAATAAGCTTGTGTATATTGGAACAGTAATTACATTTCCAAGCATTCCGCACAATTTTGATGGTGCATACTTTAGCATATCTGTAAATATGCCTTTAACTTCCTTTTCCTCTAATTCTTTATTTTCAATATATTCCATAATTCCTCTTCTTAGTCTTCTATTTCTCCAAATAAATCATATTCATCAACTTTTGTGATTTTTACATTTTCTAAATCTCCAGGGATAACTTCTCTGTCTGATGTTGCATAAACAACTCCATCAATTTCTGGTGCATCATGCTCTGAACGCAATATGATAACTCCATCATCTGTATATCCCTCAACGATACATTTTAAGGTTGAACCAATATATTTTTGGTTATTTTTTAATGAAATTTTTTGTTGTAATTCCATTAATTTATCTCTTCGTTCTTTTTTGATTTTGTCGTCTATTTGTGGTTTTAAGCCATAAGAATAGGTTCCCTTTTCTCTCGAATATTCAAAAGCACCCATTCTATCAAATTTAACATTCTTAACAAAATTATATAAGTGTTCAAATTCTTCCTCTGTTTCCCCAGGGTATCCAACGATAAGAGTTGTTCGGATTGAAACATTAGGAATTTTGTTTCTTATTTTTTCAACAAGTTTTGTATAATCCATAACAGGTCGTCTCATTCGTTTTAAAACTTCAGGATGAGAGTGTTGTAATGGAATATCAACATATTTTACTACTTTGTCCAAACTTGCAATGGCATCAATAAGTTCATCAGTCATCTGGGTTGGATAAGCATACATAATTCTAATCCAAGATAAATTATCTATTTTGTTAAGTTCTCTCAATAATTCCGGTAAAGCTTGTTTCCCATATAAATCTATGCCATAAGAAGATGTATCTTGTGCAATAAGAATAATTTCTGTAACTCCTTTAGCTACAAGTTCTTTTGCTTCTTTAACAATGTTTTCGATTGGTCGAGAGATATATGGACCTCTAAGTTTTGGGATAATACAATAACCACATTTATAATTGCAACCCTCTCCTATTTTTAAATAAGAACTCGCTCCAACTGTAATTTGTTGTCTTGCTGTGTCTTCAGGATAGTAATAATGAGGTTTATCAGAAATGATACTTTCGTATTCCTTTCCTTGTTCCAAGTCCTCTATAATTTTTACGACATCTGTTAAATTAGAAGTTCCGACCATTCCTGATAGTTCCGGAATGGCTTTTTTTAATTCATCATTATATTTTTGAGAAAGACAACCGGTTACTATTACTCTTTTTCCATTTTCAATCATTTCTAAAATGCTTTGAACAGATTCTTGCTCTGCATCATGAATAAATGAACAGGTGTTTACAATAACAATATCTGCTTCTTTGTCGTCAAGTGTTATTTGGTGCCCTTTCTTGTCTAGCATTCCTAACATAAGTTCTGCATCTACAAGGTTTTTGGCGCAACCGTGGTTTATTAGTGCTATTTTCATATTTACCTCTTTTTTGAATTTTATCATTAATTGTAAAATTTAGGCTTTATTATTACGATTTCTTTATAAGTTTGTTATAAAATAACATTATGAAACAAGTAGAATTATTAGCTCCTGCAAAAAATTTAGAAACGGCAATAGCTGCAATCAATAGTGGTGCAGATGCAATTTATATCGGTGCGAATGAATTTGGTGCAAGAAAAAATGCTCCGAATTCCTTATCGGACTTAGAAAAATTAGTTAATTATGCCCATAAATTTTATGTTCGAATTCATGTTGTAATTAATACAATTCTTAATGATGAAGAATTAAATCAAGCAATTAAATTGGTTGAAAACCTATATAGTATTGGGGTTGACGCAATTATTGTTCAGGATATGGGATTGTTAAAAGCTGCAATTGATGGAAAACTTCCTCCTATTGTAATACATGCAAGTACACAATGTAATACAAGAACCCTTGAAAAAGCTAAGTTTTTTGATGCTTTAGGGGTAACTCGTGTTATCCTTGCAAGGGAACTTTCACTATCTCAAATTGATGAAATTTGCAAAAATGTATCCTGCGAAGTTGAAACATTTATTCATGGTGCATTGTGTGTTTCTTATAGTGGACAATGTTATTTGTCATTTGCAAATGGTGGTCGCTCTGCCAATAGAGGTGAATGCGCTCAACCTTGTAGAAAAAAATATTCTCTTATTGATGAATCCGGTAAAATTATATTAAAAGATAAATATTTACTTTCATTAAAGGATTTTAATGCTTCAAATTATATTGAAAATCTTATTAATAGTGGTGTAAAGTCCTTTAAAATAGAGGGGCGTTTAAAAGACATTAGTTATGTTAGAAATGTTGTTGCTTATTATAATAACTTGATAAATAAATATGCACAAAGGACCTCTTCTGGAAAGGTATTTGAGGATTTTGAACCTGATGTTTATAAAACATTTAATAGGGGTTACACAAATTATTTTCTTAACGGTCGAGAGCAATGTTTTAATTTCTTGTCACCAAAATCCAGAGGAGAAAAAATAGGTAAAGTTAAGCGAATTTTCAAGAATTATTTTGAAATAGATGCGAAATTAAATCCTCAAGATGGCATTTGTTTTGTTCAAGATGGTGATATGACTGGTTTTCTTGTTAACAAAGTTGATGGGAATAAAGTATATCCTAATAAAATGGACGGAATTAAGTCTGGTTTAGTTTTATATAGAAATTTTAATTCAAGTTTTGAAAGAATTTTGGAAAATTCTAAAACTGTAAGAAAAATAGCTGTTTCTTTTAAAATTAGTGCTGGAAGTATAATAGTTACTGATGAAAATAATAATACTGTTTCAATGAAATTACCAATTGGAGAAACTCCAAAAAATATTGAAAAGCTAAAGGAAAATTATCTTAATCAGTTGAAAAAGACTGGTAATAGTGACTTTTATACAACTTCTGTAAATATTGAAGATGATAATTTATCTTTTGTTCCCGTTGCAAAAATTAACGAAACTAGAAGAGAATTGTTAAGTTTGTTAATGAAAGAACGCTTGGCAAATTATAAGCAAGATGTCCAAAAACCTATTCATTATGCTGTTTTTCCAGATAGAAAAATTGATTATAGAGGTAATGTTTTCAATACAGAAGCTAAAACCTTTTATGAAAATTGCAAATGTGAAGTTCTTGAACCCGCATTAGAATCTCAATTAACTATAAAAAGTGGGGTTGAACTTATGCGCACAAAACATTGTTTGAAATTTGCAGCAGGATTGTGCCAACAACCAACAAAAAAACTATACTTAGTTGATACAAAAGGTAAAAAGTATCCGCTAAAATTTGATTGTAAAAATTGTGAAATGGTTATATTAAGCAAATAAAAAGACATAACTTAGAAGTTATGTCCCTTTATAATTTTAATTATTTTATTTTTATTATTTAATCAAAGCTTGAACTTCTTTGAAATGAGGATTTTTTGATGTCTTTAACCATTCAAATAGAATGATTTCAACACAAGTGATTTTAGCTCCATACTGTTTTAAAAGTTCTAAGCCTGTTTTATATTCATTTTTATTTCTGCTTGCACAACAATCTTTTGCCACATAAACTTCAAAGCTAAGTTCCATTAATGCTGCTGCTGTTTGAAGAACACAAATATGAGTTTCAATGCCACCAATAACAATTTGCGTAATACCAGCATTTTTTAATTCTTCAATTTTTTCTTTAAATGCAGGTTCAAGCAATGCTGAAAAAGATGCTTTTTCTGTTAAGAATGTATTTTCAGCTAAAGCATTTTTTAGTTGAATAACAGTATTTCCTAAACCTTTTGGGTATTGTTCAGTTACTACTGTTGGAATAGACAAGATATTTGCAGCTTTGGCAATTTTTGTCATATTATTAGCTATTTCTTCTCCATATTTTGAAGCTAGAACTAATCTTTCTTGAATATCAATTATCACTAGTGCGCTTTTTTCTGGGTTTAACATTTTCTTCTCCTTTATTTGTATGCTGATTGCTTATACTCATCTTTTAGTTGTTTCAACAGTTTCAATAGCTCTTTTTCTGTAAGTTTGCTTAGTGGCAGTTCTATTTTTGAGTTTTCTGCACTGTCTAATCCACTATGAATGATTTCTATTTTGATTTTTGCAAAACCGTTGTATCTTAAAACTAATTCACTATGAATTAGTTCATTCTTTAAGCTAAAAACACATTCAATACTATTTGCATATTGACTAACATTTGTATTTGTTAGTTTAGTTTCACATTCCTTTTGAAATCTAAAAAATACAGGAGTAATAACTTCATTTAGCTTTTTAGAAAATGCCATTTTAAAAAGTTTGAAGCTTTTTTCTGTTTTATTATCTTCTTCAAGCCACGAATTAGAATTCCCATGATTATCTGATAATGAAACACACATTACATCATTTTGAACTGCAGATGTTAAACTATCTAGGGTATTTTTGTCCAATGTTTCAAATGATTGAATTCCGATTTTAGAGAGACCAGAGCGAATTTTAAAATCTTCACCCATTTTATCTTGAATTTTTTTGATAACAGCTTTTGTTCCCTCTATATCAATATTAGGAATAATAAGATAAAATTTACCCCCTCTTGCTGTTGCAACAATATCATCTTGTCTTACACAACTCTTGATAGCTCCTGCAAGTCTATTTGTAGAAATTTTTGTTTTTGTTTTGTCATCAAGTGTTAAAATAGCAAATACACCATTTTGAATTCTTAAATCATCTGAAAGGTCAATAAAAATTTCTTTTAAATAATTATATTTATATAGTCCGTTTTTGCTATCGATAACTCCGAGTTGATATAAAAACTGTTCATTTCTACTGGCAATGTCTTTAAATGTTCGAAGTTTGAAACAATTTATAGTTTTTATGAGCATTTCATAATCCGGAGCTTCTGTTGAGAAATAATCATAAATTCCAGTATCATAGGCTTTTAATATTAAATCTTTGTTCTCATTATTCAATAATAAAATTACCTCGGCATTTGGTTTGGTTTCTTTTATCGTTGATATTAATTTAATGGTAGCATTCGGATTTTCTGAATCTTCGTGTAAAATAACAACACAGCATAACGAATTTTCCAACGTCTTTTTTATTTTTTGAGAATTACAAACAGTAATTCTATCGTTATCTCTAAGAAGAACGAGTTTTTCTAAAACTAATTTTGCGATTTCTTCGTAATTGGTTATTAGAAGTATGTTGTTATTATCATGGAGCATAAATTACACCTGTAGATGTTTTTTTATACACCAAAAACTTCCAACTGCTCCAAAAAGAATACTCATTGAGAACATTACTATAATAACTAAACTTTGAGCATTTGGAGGTGATGGTATCATAAAGAATTTATGAACATTAATAAGTCCTTCTTGTATGTATTTAAGTGGTATAAGAGCAATAAGTGATCCTGTTAAACCATAAAATGCGCCTTGCATAATAAATGGAAATCTAATATACCAGTTACTTACACCCATAAGCCGCATGATTTCGATTTCTTCTTTTCTTGATTGAATTACAAGTTGAATAGTATTATTAATAATTGTTACTGTTAACAATCCCATAATTGCAATTACTACAAGGGTGATTGTTTTTACAACATGGTTAACAAGTTCAATTTTTGTTGCTAAATCTTTTGCATAACTCATATCTTCCACAGAATGAATTTGTTTTATGTTATCAAAAACACCTTGAAGATGTTCCGGTTCATCAACTTTTACATGTAATGTATCAGGAAGTGGGTTATCAATATTTGGTAAACTCATTTCATTTTTCAATTTACCCCATGACTCTGCTTTAGGGATAATTTCAATGCTTTCGACATGCTCAAATTTGCTGATTTCGGATTTAACTTCTTTTGCATCAGTACTATTTTTCAGATAAACAGATATTTCTAGAGCATTTCCTAGTTCTTTTGAAAATGATGAAATAGAAAGCGCTGTTCTAAAGCAAGCACCAAAAATCATAAGAATTGCAGCCATTGTTGTAATGATAATAACATTTACCCAACCTGTTCTTCTTATATCATTAAATGTTTCTTTTGCCAGCCTGTAAAATATTCTTAATTCACATAACCAATCTTTTGGAATATGTTTTTTTACGTTTGTTTTAAGATTTTTATTCATAAGTACCTGCTTGTATGTCTCTTACTATTTCGCCGTGGTCGAGTTTAATAACTCTTTTTCTGAAATAATCAACCATTGTGTTATCGTGAGTTGAAACAATTACGGTAATACCTCTTTGATTGATTTGATTTAAAATTTGCATAATTTCCATTGAATTTGCCGGATCTAAGTTTCCTGTAGGTTCATCGGCAATCAATAATGGAGGACCATTTACAATTGCTCTTGCAATTCCTACTCTTTGTTGTTCTCCGCCGGATAATTCAGATGGTGTTGCATTCATTTTTTCATGCAAACCAACAATTTTTAAAGCTCCGTTTACACGAGCATTTATTTCTTTACTGCTAATACCAAGGGTTCTGATAACATAAGCAACATTATCATATACTGTTTGGTTTTGAAGTAATTTGTAATCTTGGAAAACAATCCCCATGCATCTTCTTAAATTCGGGATTTTATCATTTGTAAGGTTTGCAATATTAATTCCACCAATAGAAACAATTCCGCTTGTTGGTTTTTCTTCACTGTAAAGGAGTTTCATAAGAGTTGATTTTCCCGCTCCAGAAGCTCCAACAATGAATACAAACTCCCCTGAATGAATTTCCAAACTTACATTTTTTAGTGCATAATGGTCATTTTTGTATCTTTTAGTTACGTTTTGGAATGTAATCATTATATATTTCCTTGTTCTTTCTCATTATTATATAATTCTTTAATTTTGATTTTCAAGCTCTCTGCATCAAGTTTATAGTATTTCATAAGCTCTTCTGCTGTTCCACTTTGTCCAAATACATCATTAATTCCTATTCTATATACTTTAGACGGATAACTTTCTGATAAAGTTTCGCATACTGCAGATCCAAGCCCTCCGTAGATAGAATGATTTTCAACTGTTATAACAAATTTTGTTTCTTTCGCACATTCAATGATTGTATTTTTATCAAGAGGCTTAATTGTAGGAACATTTATAACAGAAATAGAAATGTTTTCAGCCTTTAATTCTTCTGCCGCAATTAATGCTTGAGATAGAGTTTCACCATTTGCAAATAATGCAATATCTGAACCTTTTTCTAACACATTTGCTTTATTAATATTAAATTTATAGTTTTCATCGAAAATATCTATTACATTTCCACGAGGAACTCTTATATACATTGGACCATTGTTCTCTGCAGCGTATTTTACGATTTCTTGACATTCTTTACTATCTGCAGGTACAAAAACTTGCATGTGTGGAAGTCCTCGCATTAAAGAAATGTCTTCTAATGCTTGGTGTGTAGCTCCATCTTCACCTACCGTAATACCCCCATGCGTTCCTACAATTTTTACATTGAAATTAGGATAACAAATACCATTTCTTATTTGGTCATAATTTCTTCCTGTTGCAAAAACTGCAAAACTTGCAATAAATGGTATTTTACCTTCAGATGCTAAACCTGCTGCAGTTGCTGTCATATCTTGTTCTGCTATACCACAGTCAAAAAATCTTTCTGGAAACTTGTCTGCAAATATTTTTGTTTGAGTTGAGCATGCTAAGTCGGAATCCATGACAACAATTTTGTTATTAATTTCTCCAAGACATGCCAAAGCCTTTCCAAATGATTTTCTAACGGAACTTGTTTTTGTTTTGTCTATCTTCATCTATATCCTCAAATATATCGTGGCTTTTAGCCATTTCCTCAGTATTTCTAATTTAAATTTTAGCATAAAAAGACTTTAAAAACCAATATTTTACCTACTAGAATTTTCTACCCCCTAAAATTCAAGTATATCTTAATTTTTTGTTTTTTATGTAAAGTTTTATTAAAAAAATATTCAAATTTAGCAATAATTTATCTTCACGCTCATTTAAACGGTAGAATGGTAATAGACTCAATTTTATGTAGGAAAGGAAAAATTTATGAATCAAATCCCATTTGTACCGATAACAAATCCAATGGTACAACCACAAACAAGAAGATATATGCCTGTTCCGCAACAACCGAATTACAATGCGGTTAAAATAGACATACATAACCCTCAAGTTGGAACACAAGGTGTAGGACAACAATACAATCCACAATATGAACAACCTACAATGCCTTTATATGCTTATCCACAAGCTCCGGTTTATGCTTACCCACAAGCGCAAACCACTCAACCATATTACCAACCATTACCTCAGGCAGTTAATGTAAATCCGGCAGCTCCTCAAGCTCCTGTTGTTACACAAGCTCCCGCAGGGGAGGCACCTGTTGTAGTGGAGGCTCCAAAAGTTGAAACACCTGTAGTTCCTGCTCCGGTTGTTACAGCACCAGAAGAAAAAACTGAAACAACAAAAGCAGAAGCTCCTAAAGAAACTCCAAAAGCTGAAACAGTAGAAAAACCGGAAGTGGTTACTCCTGAAACTGTTTCTCCACAAGTTGATTTAAACTCTTTTATCGCTAAATTAGCAAATCCAGATTTTGAAGCTCAATCAGCAGGTATGGAAGAAATTGCTAATATGGTAAAAGAATCTCCTGAGAAAGCAACTGAATTAGTTGATACAAAAGTTTTTGATGCATTAAATAACATCGTAAACTTTGATTCTTCTAAATTAGAAGGTCCTACTAAAGAACAATTAGATGCTAGAGAAAAATTAAATGCAGGTAAAGAATTAACAGAAGATGAGAAAAAATTAGCTACTACTTTCTCTCCAAAAGAACAAGCTGAAAGAAATAAAAGCTATGCATTATTCACTTCTGCAATCTTAGAAAAATTATATGCTGATGAAGTAGCAAAATTGTCAAAAACAACTGTTCCTTTAACAGAATTACCAGGGGCAACAACAATTGTTGACCAATTGAAAGACAACCCTAACCCAATGGTTAGAGCTTCAGCAATTGAGGCTTTGAGCTATATCCAAAACCCTGAATACAAAAAAGACTTAACAACATTATTTACAGTTGCTAAGAATGACCAAGACGCAGGTGTAGCTGAAGCTGCTAAAACCGCATTAGAAAAATTAGACCAAGTTCAAGCTCAACCAGAACCGGCAAAAGCTGAACAAGTAAGTATTAATCAGCCAAAACAAGAAGTTAAAGCAGCAGCTTAGGTTTAAAATCTATTGCAGTTGATTTATAAAAATTCCTTTCTTTAAATAAAATAAAGCCCCTGAAAAGGGGCCTTATTTTTGTTTTTATGAGTAATATTATTCTATTAGATTAATTTACAGATACCGGAGTTTCAGTTTCTTGAACTTGTTTGTATGATTCTGGAAGTTCTGCACAATTTTCATATCCTGCAAGTTCAGATATTTGTTTGCACCATTCATAGATAATTTCATCTTCTTTTAATTTATATGAAATAGGTTTCCCTATTTTAATAGTTACATTTCTTCTTGTAAAAGGTTTAATTTTTGGATATCCGTCCCAACCGGCAATGGCTACGGGGATAATATCCGCTTTTGCATTTTTCGCAATAACGGCAAAACCTTTTCTAATTCCTTCTAGTTTCCCATAAGGACGAGTTCCCCCTTGAGGAAATATTCCTAAAGACCAACTTGTACTCAATACATCTCTAACTGTTTTAAATGTTGCAATTTCAGGTTTTGTTCTATCAACAGCGAATGCTCCGAGTCTTTTTACGAGCCAACTTAATTTTTCATTATTTTCAAATAATTCTTTTTTAGCCATAAACGCAATAGGTTTATGAACGCCCATAACTACCATTGGAGGATCAAAAATGGAAACGTGGTTTGCAGCATAAATATATTTTCCATTTTTAGATTGTTTTTTAGGCAAATTCTCTCTTCCCTCTATTTTGTAATTGTAAAATATGGCATAAAATCCATATACAACAATGTATAGAAAGGACATAAAAAAGATTGTCCTAAAAATGTTATACTCTTTTGCATCTCTTCTATTGAAGTTTCGCACTTCTTTATCCATTCTTCTGTTCTCCTTCAGTAGCTGGTTCTTCTTCTATATATTTGAATCCTGTTAATTTTTGAATTTCTTCAATCCATTTTTCTTTTACAATATCTGTATTTTTATCATAAGGGATTGGTTTACCGATATTTACAATGATTTTACCCGTAAAAGGCCATCTTTTTACTTCGTTTGAACCTATAATTCCGACAGGTAAAATATCGCATTTTGTAAGTTTTGCAAGTCCTGCAAATCCTTTAGTAACCCCTTTTATTTCTCCGGGAATTCCACGAGTTCCTTGAGGAAACATTCCTAGAACCCAGTTGCTATCCTTTATAGTTTGAACGGTTTTTACTGTTGAAGGTCCAAGAGATTCTCTATTTACGGCAAATGCTCCTAACCAATCAATCCACCATCTTAAAAACGGAATATCAAACAATTCCTTTTTTGCCATAAATGAAACACTTCTTGGCATAACTGCAACTATCAATGGTGGGTCAAGAGTTGATAAATGGTTTGGACAAACTATATATCTGTTATCTTTTGGAACATTTTCAAGTCCATGAACTTCTATTCTATAAACTAATTTTAATCTAATCATGTAGCCTATTTTGCAGACTAAAAATTGGAAAATTCTTCTCCAAATATTGAATTGGGAGGCCTTTTTTGATGAATATTGTTTCTTTTGTTTTGACATTTGTTTGCTCTCCATACTAACAAATGGTATTATACATAAAAATTAATTCAAAATCTACTGATTAATATATTTTTATAGTATTATCAAAGAAAAACGAGGAGAGAGAAGATATGTTTGAATTAAGAAAATCCGATAATCCGTTAGAAAATGAATTATTCAAAAGTGTGTATGAAAAAACACCTGAATATGTAAAACACTTAAATTTAATGAATTTTGACAATAAGGGTGAATTTTCATTTATATTAAAAAAAGAACATCTAAAACCTTATAATGCAAATACAAATCCACAAGGTTTGAATTTAGAAGACTGGTTTGCAAATTATGCCAAAGAAGCAAAAGTTTCAACAGCAGGAATTAGAGGTCCTCAAAATATTTTATATCCACAAGATACAAGATTTCCTATCAATTTGGTCGGAATTGTTCTTGCAACACTTGCAAAAGCACTTGTTGCAAAAGAAAAATATTCAAATAAAAGAATTGTAAAAGTTGCTGGTTGTGAGGTTCGTTATAATTCTCAATTATTTTTAGATGCAATTACAAGAATTCAAGCAGCGCAAGGAATTGAAACTATTGTTCCTGAGGGTAAAAAAACGATTCCAATTTGGTTAGCTTCATTTTTAGCTTTTAAATTAGATTTATTGGGTGGGGAGTATATCACATCAAGCCATGGTATTTCAGTTAAAAATGCTACAAAAGATTTGAATTGCCAAGGAAGTCAATATTTGCCGGAAGAATCAATGGAATTTGTTAATAAAATTCAAGAAATTTTTGATGAAGTTAACGCAAAAGGTTCTTATGAAATTAAAATAGCTGCAGCAGATAATCCATTAATTAACGAAAGTGTTCTAAAAGCTGTTGATGATGGTGTTGATTTGTATGTTGAATATTTGAAATCAGGTGTAGCACAAGATTGTAATTTAGATTTAATCAAAAATTTTAAATCTAAAATTATTATTGAAAATGTTGGAGGTTCAGCTTATCGTACATTATCTCGTGTTTTGAAAAAATTAAATATATCTGATAAATTTGATTGGTTTGATATCAAAGAGGATTCTTTCTTCCATTCAATTGGAAAATACGATGTTACACCAAAGGGTGAAAAAGCTTTTTATGATTATTCTGTAGATGCAACTGTTATTGCTACAAGGGAAGATGGTTCAAAATTTTTCCCAGTTATTGATACAATGCATTATCCAGAAAGACTTAAAAACTATCATGTAGGAACTGTTGTTTTAATTACTGATCCAGATCACGATAGATTAACTATTACTCAAACAGAATCTGTTTCTAGAATTGCAGAACTAGAAAAACTCGGTGTTGATTATATTAAGTTAAATGATAAGGTCGTATTGACTGTGTTCAGTGCAAATCAAGCTTTTCTTATGTTGATGGATTTTTGGTCAAAACAATTAAAGGCAAAAAATTTATGGAATAATCACCCTAGATTTATGATTAAAACAACTGCATCTGCTCTTTCTTGGGACGAATGGGCTAAAAATAACGGTGTAAAAGTTGTTAATGTTCCTGTGGGATTCAAAGAAATTGCAAACATAATGAAAAAAGTTGAACTTAAATTAAAGAACAATCCTACAGAATCCGTTGTTATTGATGATGTATTCGGAAATCCTATTGACTTAGGAGTAAATCCAAGACTTGTATTTGCGGGGGAAGAATCTGGCGGAATGATTATGGGTACAGAGGAACTTATCAAGTCTGAACATGGAAGATGTGCTGTTGCAATGAGAGAGAAAAGTGCAACAGAAGCTATAATTGTTGCTTCTTCTTTAGTTTCTCAAATATCTGAAGTTAATGTCTCTTTATCTCAATATTTATCAAATGTATTTAATTCAAATAATATTATTGGTCGTTTTGATACAAGGGTAGATATAGCTTATTATAATGAATCTGAACCGGATATTAATAAGTTAAAAGAGGCAAAAGTTGCAGGTGAAGCATTAAGAACAAAAAATGATTTATTCTATTTGTCTCTTGCTATTGCTAAAAAGGAAAATGTTATAACATTAGATGATGTTAGGAATGTTTTAAATGATAGATTTAGAGGTAATGGTTTAACTTTTGATAATTTGAAATCTATTAAATTTGTTGGTGATGGAACTTATTTAGAATTTGATGACAAATATATTGAAATTCGTCCATCAGGAACAGATGCCAAAACTAAGGCTTATGGCGGAGGATTGAATAGAGCTGATATTGAAAAATATGCAAGTGTTTTGGGCAATTATTCAGGAGATAGAACTTATACACATCAATCTGTTGTCCCTAAAGAATTCTATGAATCTGCAAAAGACAAGGCAATGGCTTATTATTTGAAATTTGTAGATAAAGATGCGAATAATGAACCTTTTGTTATTCCTGATTACAATTTCTAATTAATAAAGATTAAGGGCAAATATTTATATTTGCCCTTGTTTATTATACAATTGTTTTACGATGATAACAAAACGAGGTAAATATGTTAAAAGATTATTTTTTGAATAAAGTTGAAAACGCAATAAATGAAGCAGTTAAATCTCAAAAATTAGGTCAAATGAGTGAATATACAAAGGGTTCTCTTGTTGTTGAAAAACCTAAAAATCCTGATTTTGGAGATTTGGCTATAAATGTTTCTTCTCTTGCTCGTTCAGCACGAATTGCACCTCCAATGATTGCAAATTCTATTGTTGAATTCATTGACAAAGAAGATTGTGAATATTCTGTTATTGGAGGCTTTATCAATTTTAGAGCCGGAAATTCTCTTTTAATTAATTTAGTTGATGAAATTTTTACAAAAAATAAAGATTTTGGTCGCCCAGAAAATATAAACAAAGAAAAAATTATTCTTGAATATATTTCTGCAAACCCAACCGGTCCATTCCATATTGGTCACGGTCGTTGGGCTGCAATGGGAAGTGCATTGGCAAATCTTTTAAAATTTTATGGACATGATGTTTTTCAAGAATTCTACATCAATGATGCCGGTTCTCAAATTCAAAAACTTGGACGTTCTCTAGTTATTCGTGTTAAACAAGAATTGGGTCAAAATGTTGATTTCCCAACAGATGAAGTTGAAAGAAAAAATTATTACCCTGGAGATTATTTAATTCCTGTTGCGAAAAAATTTGTTGAAGATTATAAATCAGAACTTGAGTCTGCTAATAATGATGCTGATAAAATTGATTTAAAAGTTTATTGTGATTTTGCCAAAGATTATGAAGAAAAAGTTCAAAGAGGATTGTTAGACAATTTTAGAGTTCATTTTGATAACTTCTATTCAGAATTGACATTGCATAAATCAGGCAAGGTTGATGAATGTGTACAAAAACTTCGTGATAGTGGCAAAATTTATGAAAAAGAGGGTGCTGTTTGGTTCAAATCATCTGATTATGGTGATGATCAAGACCGTGTAATCAAAAAAGCCGATGGCTCTAATACTTATTTAACAGCAGATATTGCATATCACGTTGATAAATTAGAGCGTGGTTTTGACCGTATGATTAACATTTGGGGTGCTGATCACCACGGTTATGTAGCACGAGTTAAAGCATCAATTGAAGCTTTAGGATATGATCCTAATAAATTAGAAGTTTTGTTGGGACAATTAGTTAACCTTGTAATTAACGGTAACGAAGTTCGTATGGGTAAACGTAAAAATATGGTTACTCTAGAAGACTTAATTGATGAAGTTGGTGTTGATGCAACAAGATTTTGGATGGCGATGAGAAATATTGATACAACTTTGGATTTTGATATTGAACTTGCTAAAACAAATTCTGATGAAAATCCTGTATTTTATGTTCAATATGCGCATGCCAGAGCTTGTTCAATAATTAGAAATGCAACTAATGATAGAGTTGATACAGAATCAGGAAAAACAATTCCTGCAGTATTAACAAAAGAAGAGTTTGATAATTTAATTTCTAAATTTGACAAAAACATTATGAGTTCAACAATTAAAGAAGCTAGAAAATTGATTTTGAAATTAGAAGAGTTTAAACCTTTAATTGTTATGTCAGCTCAAACTCGTCAAGTTTATACAATTTGCCGCTACGTTCAGGAATTGGCTGCTGAATTTCATTCATTCTATAATTCAACAAGAGTTATTACAGATGATATTGAGTTGACAAAGGCAAGATTGGCTTTAGTTTGGGCATTCAAAACTGTTTTATCAAATGCGTTGGATATTTTGGCTGTATCAGCTCCAGAAAGAATGTAAGGCTTAGAATATGACTTTAAATACAGATGAAAAGGAATTATTGATAATGGATAAGTTATTTATACAACCTTATCCATTAAAAATTCTAACTGATATTTTTTCATCATATTGTCCAGATGCTGAAATTTGGGCTTATGGAAGCAGAGTTAACGGAGATGCACATTTAGGTTGTGATTTAGACTTGGTTGTAAAGAGTTTTAACTCGGATAACTGCAATTTAGTTGGTTTAAGACAACTTATTCATGATTCTCAAATCCCATTTCTTGTTGACTTAAATATGTTTGATAAATTACCGAATTCTTTTCAAAAAGAAATATTGAAAAAATATTTAGTTATATGGGGTAAGTAAATTTATTTACAAGAGTCTTCCTGCTTATCAATTTTCCCGTTGAAGTTGTTATCAACACCATCTGAGCAAGAGCCAATAGAGTCTTTACTTTCTGCTTTTGGATTGTATTTGAGGTATCTGTTTGGAATCATTGCCCATAGGTAGTTGAAAAATTCTTTGTATCTTTTGGCAAGTCGAGGCTTATTGATTACGAGCATATTTTCGTCATTTTTGTTTTCACCACTGTTGGAAAAATTCATTGAACCCATAATAATATATTCATCATCAATAATCATTGTTTTTGAGTGTAATTTTCCAGCATAATTTTCTATTTTTACTGCAATTCCATTTTTTCGTAAAATTTGATGTTTTGAGTTTTTTGTGTGAACATTATTTGCGTCCATTATCATTCTAACATCAACTCCTCTTTGTCGAGCTTTAATAAGTTCATTTGAAATTTTTGAATGAGTTATTAAAAAGGTTGGAATATAGATATAATGTTTTGAGTTTTGAATAAGTTGAATTATTCGAAGAGATGATTTATCTTGCGGTGAAAAATAAACTTCGATTGCACTATTTCCGATTTTGTAGGTATTATTCATTTGAGTTTTAATTTTATCTTTGTGAAATTTTCCAGATAACATTTGTTCAAATTCTTGACTATATAATTTTGCAATTTCTTTTGAATTGATTATGATAACGTCATTTTGGTCATAACCAGATAGTCCATTTTGAGAAAAATTCATAGAACCAGTATAAACAATTTTATTATCAAAAATGATAAATTTGTTATGCATTAGCATGTTACTATTTGTTGAATTTTCTTTTCTATCAGATTTTGAAATCTCTGCAATCTCTTTTATTATGTCATTCCCAGAGTAAATATTTTGTGCCGGATTAAAATATTCATCATAAACATAACGAATTTTTACCCCTCTTGATTTTGCTTGTTTCAACGCATTTGTAACTTCCGGAATGTTTTCATATCCAAAAATTGCAATATCAATAGACTCAGTTGCGTTGTTTGTAAGCTTGACAAATTCATTGCATACGTGTGTTTGACATTTGTTGTCAGGTTTTAGTTTCTGGGTGAAATTTGTGAAGAATAATGAAATGTTTCCATCAGAAATGATTGTTGGAGGAGCTGGAATTTTGGGTATTTCATAGTTGAAATAATATAGATTCTGCTTTTTATGTTTGTGAAATTTCTTTTTAAGCTTCTTATTCAAATTATGACAATATTTGCAAGGTTTTGCTGTTTTTGGTAGTTGTTTTTGAGGGATTATTACTGTGTCGTGAGCAAGTTTTGCAAATTTGCAGTCTAGGGTGTGATATTTATTTGAATGGTGATTTAGTATAACAAGGTGTAACTTCTTTGCTGATGCTAGATTTTTCTTGAACTTAATTATATTTCCAATTTTATTGTTCTTAAGACCAAATCCGCTATTTTCAAGTATTGTTTTGTAATTTAAACCGTTTATTTTAATTTTGGCAAATTTACATTCACTATTTTGTTTCCCTGTAAATTTTACAGAAACATTCTTGTTTTCGATTGTTTTAGTTGCGTAGTCTTGTGCTAAATATCCAAGACTTATCATCTCTAATCTTGTCAGATTGAATAACTTTGAGTACTTTTGGGTGAATTTATCATCTGAAGTTAGAGAAAAAGTTTCACTACCTGCAACGCAAATAATTTCATCTCTATCAATGACTTTGTCTTTGTTTAAGTCAATCCCGAGTTTGCTCGGAGAATAAACTTCTAAAACTTCCTTTGTTTGGTTATTACAAATAATAAAACCGGAAAATCCGCCAAGAAGTCCTAACAATAAGATTGTCGCAATAATCTTTTTCATCAATCTAAATTCTTATAATTTGTTAAATCAAAACCAAGTCTTGCAATAGTATCTTTCAATGTCATATTTTGAGTTATTGAAAATTCTTTAGTGTGAGAATCTTTTGTACAGTTATTATATTTGCAAGGGTGGATAAGAGCTTCTGCTATGCATTCTTCATCAAGAGCTTTAAGTCCATATTCAATAGCATCAGAATCCATCATTCCTGTATAGCCGACTCCAATAATAAAATCATTTGTTTTCAACTGATATTCGTCTATTGTTTTTCGGTTAATTTTTGTGAAATATTGCAATAATGCTATTTTTACTATATTTAATGGGTAATTTAAATTCAAATGCTTTTCAAGTTTAGGAATAAAATATAATTCTTCGAATTGTGTTCTAACGTATTTAATATTATATTCTTTTGCTAACTTGCAAACAATTTTGAAAATCTTGGGAATTGCGTGTGTATGCACATGAGAATCCAAATGATCAATTGTTGTATTTGCTTGAACTTTTTCAATTTGCGCTCTAAATTCATTTTCTATTTGTTCAAGTAATTCCTTTTTATGTTGATTTAGAATTAAATAACCATAACCTACATTAAAATATCCGCTATCATCTGTTAATAAAGGCGAATCAGTTAATGATTTACCCTCCATAATATTTAAATGTGCAGCTATTCCTAAATTTGGACAATCCGGTAAAATATCATGAACAGCACTTTCAAAAGCTTCACCATTAGCACATAAGCTTGCACTTGTTAAAAAACCGTTATTATAACCCTCTAAAACTGCTTGATTGTGCGCTTGAGTTAACCCAAAATCGTCAGCATTAAGAATAAATTTTTTATTTATCATACGGATATCCTTGCATAATTCTTATGAAATAATATAATTATGATATTAGAAAGAGAGTTAAAATGCAAACACCAAAATTAGCGATTATAATCCCATGTTACAATGAGGAACTATGCGTAGAATCCACATGTAAAAGACTTTTAGAAGTTTTGAAAGACTTAATTGATAAACAAAAAATAACACCTGATAGTTATTTATATTTGATTGATGATGGTTCAGTTGATAATACTTGGAATTTAATTGAAAAATTGCATAATGAAAATTCTCTTATCAAAGGTCAAAAGTTTATAAGGAATTATGGCAACCAAAAAGCTCTTATTGCTGGTTTGGAGGGGGTAAGAAATCTTGGTTGTGATTGTGTTGTATCTATTGATGCCGACTTGCAACAAGATGAACTTGCAATTGAAAGATTTCTTGATGAGTATCAAAAGGGTTATGATATTGTTTTAGGTATTAGGAACGATAGGAAAACAGATGGCTTTTTCAAGAAAACAACCGCAGTAATGTTTTATAAAGTTATGAATTTACTTGGTGCAAAAATTGCTATGAACCATTCTGATTATAGATTGGTAAGCAAGCGAGCATTGGATATTTTAGAATTATATCCTGAAAAATCTTTATTTTTGCGTGGAGTGTTTCATGAACTCGGTTTAAAAACTTCTACTGTGTATTTTGATGTAAAACCTCGATTTGCAGGAAAGTCAAAATTTAATTTTATGTCACTTATGGGTTTAGCATTAAATGGTATAACTTCATTTAGTATTGTACCTTTAAGAATTGTAGCTTGTTTAGGGTTTTTAATGGCATTATTTGGCTTTTTAGTTGGTTTGGAAACCGTTTTTGAAAAGTTATTTTTGCATAATTCTCCAAACGGATTTGCAACAATGATAATTTTATTGTGCTTTTTTGGTGGTTTGCAAATCTTTTGTTTAGGTGTTATTGGTGAATACATAGGACAAGTTTATCGTGAAGTCAAGGCTCGTCCAAGGTATATTACGGAAAAAGAATTGAAATAATTGTAATTTTTATAGAAAACTAAAAAACATTCGACTTTAAAACAAAACCGAATGTTTTTAGTATATAGTTATTATTATTTTTTATATCCGCATTTTGTACAGATTCCGTTCGTTAGTGCAATTCCGCATAAAGGGCATCGCTCTATTGTTTTATCAATTTTATATTCTTCTGTTGCGGCATTATCTCCACTTGTGAACGTTATTTTCGAAATATTTAATTTATCTTTTAGTAAATCATATACTATTTTTATCATTCCCTCAGTTGTCATTGTTTCCTTTGTTACAACGACTCTGCAATTCGGATATGCGGTTGCTAATTCTGTTTTAAAAGATTCTCCTATGTTAGTATTTTGAGGAGCTCCGTTTTTAATTCCTTGTTTTTCATAAATATCAAATATTATTGGTAATAATGGGTCATCTTCTCTTAAAATTAGTGCGTGGTCAAAGTTTTTTAGTATTCCCCAAGCAATTTTTTTTATCTCGCTGCAAGGAAATACCATATTTACTCCTGCGTTGATGGAATCTTCAACTTCAATTGTTAAGGTTCCGGTATGTCCGTGTAAATATTGCGCTTCTCCTTTAAAGTTTAAAAATCGATGAGCATATTGTAAATCAAATGTTGTAACTGATTTCATATTTAATTTTCTCCTTTCCATAGTATGTTATATGAATAATTTGAAAATTAAATTAGTAACATTATGTAATCTGTTTTGCTATGACTTTCTTAATTAAAACAATAAAAAAGCCGTACTACTGTCTATCGAAAATCATAAATTCGCTATCCTCTAATACTTTCTCCTTCAACAATTAAAACACCCGTAAGATCAATCTTAGTGCTGCTGAGTTTCCCCCCTGACACGGTTCGAAAGTTTACGCCATCTTAACTATTGCTATCAACAATCATATTAAATTTTAACGGACCTATAAAGTCCTCACAACAGACTCTGCACCCCGCATAAGCTTCGGGTCGAGGGATTGCAATTCCCCGTGGAGTACGGCTTATGATTATTGTAGCATAAAATTTTTTATTTTGCCAATTTATTTTTTGTCAAGTGCTAGTGTAAATCTGGTCTTTTTCATTGTCATTACTTTTATTATTCGTTTATTTATATATAAACTAATCTATATATATGTAATTCAATATAACTAATTTTACATTGAAAGTCAATATATTTTATAATCTAATGATGATTATTAATGATATGACCGATTATCAACTTGTTAAGTTTTTGCTTAATAAGGAATATATGCTCCAAAAAGATTTGTCTGACAAATTGAATGAATTGACTGGCAAGGATACAAAGCCGGCTAATTTTTCTGCAAAATTGAAACGGGAATATCTTACATTCAAGGATTTGAAAAATATCTGCGAAATTTTAGGTTATAATTTGTTGATTGAGAAAAAAGGTAAATAAAAATTCCCCATATTGCTAATGAATAAATTCTTTCAAGTCTTATATTTTAGCTTGAAAGGAGTATTTTATGTCAGAACGATTAGCTTTGTATAAATGTGAAATTTGTGGAAATTTGGTTCAAGTTCTTTTATCCGGAGATGGGGAACTCTCATGTTGTGGCAAGCCAATGACCTATCTTAAACCTCACAACAAGTCTGATGAGATGCTAGAAGAAAAGCATGTGCCAATTTTTATTCATAATGAAAGTGGAGAAGAGGTAATTCAAGTTGGTTCTACATTGCACCCAATGTCAGAAGAGCATTATATTCAATTTATTGAAACTATCTCAGAAGATAGAAATAAAATTGAATTAAAGTACCTTTCTCCAAATGATAAACCCGTAATGGAAATTGATAAATCCTCAAATGTGCATTGTGCTTTAGAATATTGTAATATTCACGGATTATGGGAGGGGAAACATGATTAGTGACAAAATTAAGGACATTTTAAATGAACAAATTAATAAAGAATTTTATTCCGCTTATTTATATTTGGCGATGTCTGCGTATTTTTCTGAAATTGGTTTATATGGCTTTTCTCACTGGACTAAAATACAATCTAGAGAAGAAATTGACCACGGAATGATTTTGTTTGAGTATGTTTTGAATAGAAAATCACAAGTCAGATTAAAATCTTTGGAATCTCCGAGTCTTGATTTGAATGGACCACTTGATGTTTTTGAGCAGATTTATAAGCATGAGCGTGCAATTACGGCTTCTATTGACTGTGTTGCAAGTTTATCTGAGGGTGAATGTGATTTAGCGACAAGAAACTTTATTGACTGGTATTTAAAAGAGCAAACCGAAGAAGAAGCTTCTGTTCTTCGTATTATTTCAAAACTTAAGGCTTTTGGAGAGGAAAAATCTGCATTATATTTGATAGATCGAGAACTTTCAGCAAGAGAATATTCTCCTGCAAGTTATTAGGCAAAATTGTTAGTGGTTATGAAATACTAATCACTAACAATTTTTAATTATTCCTTTCAAGATTAACAAATATTGCGTTTTTGTAAACAATTTGTCTATTTTCAGAAAATATTTTATTATATAAGTATGATTTTAGGGAAAATATTATACGTTGATGATGATAAATTATTAACTTCAACTTTTAGTACATTGATGAAAGTTGAGGGTTTTAAAGATGTGGTTGTTTATAATGACCCGATAAAAGCGATTGAATACTTAAAAACAAATTCTCCGGATTTGATTATCTCAGACTTTTTGATGCCGGAGATGAACGGTTTAGAGTTTTTGAGAGAAGCTAAAAAGCTTTATCCAGAAACTAGTATGATTTTACTAACGGCTTATGCTGATAAAGAGAATGCTATTAAAACAATTAATGAAATCGGGGTTTATAAATATATTGAAAAACCTTGGGATAATGATGATTTGATTATGAATATCAGGAATGGTATTGAAAGAAGTCACTTGTTATCTGATTTGAGAGATAAAATTGAAGAATTGGAACACGCAAAAGCCCAATTGACAAAGTATTCTGAAAAATTAGAAGAAATTGTTGCAGAAAGAACAAAAGAATTGACTGTTGCAAATAAGAAATTGTCTGGTATTATCAACTATTGTGCTGACGGTATTATTATAATTGATTCTCAAGGAAATATTGAACAGGTAAATCCGGCTTGTGAAAATATGGTCGGATTGACTGCTGATGCATTAACCAAAATGAAAATTCAAGAGATTGCATTTTCTGATAACCCTAAAATGAACAAAGCTCCTAAATCTTCTGTAAAAAGCACTATCTTAGGTTTATCTTGTGAAAACTCGGAATTTTTGATGAGAGATTTGTATTTGAGAAATTCAATTAATGGTGAATCTGTACCTGTTGAAATCAATTTTGCATCACTTGTTACAGATGATTCTGATGTAGAAAAGTTTGTAGGTGTAATTCGTGATTTTAGCGCTCAAAAAGAAAATGAACGTTTAAGAGATGATTTTATTGCAACTCTTACTCACGATTTGAGAACACCATTATCTGCGGCAATTCAAACTCTCAAATTCTTCCTTGACGGTTCATTAGGAAAATTAGAAGAAAAACAAAGAGTTTTACTTTCTACGATGTTACAAAGCAATGAAGATTTATTAGGCTTAGTTAATGCGTTGTTAGAAGTTTATAGATTTGACAGCGGGAAATTATCATTATGCAAGACGGTGTTTGGTATTCATGATTTGGTTACACAATGTTATGAAGAACTTGAACCTCTTGCTAAGAAGAAAAATATTTCATTTAATCTTCATGATGAAGTTGATGAAAATTTACTAATAGATGCTGACAGAGCAGAAATCAAGCGTGTAATTATCAATCTGTGTGGAAATGCAATCAATTATACAAACAAAGACGGCACAATTGATATTTATGTAAAAGCACAATGCGGAGATTTAATTTTTTCAGTTGCTGATAACGGTAACGGAATTCCAAAGGAAGATATTCCGAATTTGTTTATGAGATTTTCTCAAGGAACAAGTCGCAAACGTTCAACCGGTACGGGGTTGGGGCTTTATTTATCCAGACAAATTATTGAAGCTCACGGTGGTAAAATTTGGGTTGAAAGTAAAGTAAATAAAGGCAGTGAATTTTCATTTATATTGACAAATGTAGTTGCAAAATCAAGAGTTTAAGTTTATAAAAGGTAAGGTTTAAGATGTCGAAGAGTATTAAAGTTACAATAATTGAAGATCATGATATGACAAGAATGGGACTTTCATTTGCATTGTCTAACAATGAATCAATTGAAGTTTTAGGAACTTCTGCCGATGGTCTGGAGGGTGTTAATCAAGCTCTTGAACTTAAACCGGATTTAGTAATTATGGATATTGGACTTCCGACTATTGACGGGATTGAGGCTACTCGAAAAATAAAAAATGCAATGCCTGAAATTAAGGTGTTGATGAATACTTCTAGAGATAATGAAGATGATATCCTTGATTCTTTTGCAGCAGGTGCTGACGGTTATATTACCAAAGGTGCTACTTCTGAGCAAACAATTTCTGCAATTAAGGCTGTTAGTGAGGGAGTAGGTTGGTTAGACCCTGCAATTGCAAGAGTTGTATTATCAAATATTCGCAAAAATAATCAAACAGAATCAGCTAAGCACGGAGAAATTAATTATCAAAAAGGTAAAAACCTTTACGGTTTAACTGAAAGAGAAATGGAAGTTTTAGCACTTCTTGTTGAGGGTTTAAAAAATCCTCAAATATCTAAAAAATTAGTTATTACAATTGCAACGACTAAAACTCATGTTCATAATATTTTGCAAAAATTGTATGTGAAAACTCGTTCAAAAGCTGTTGCAACAGCTATGAAAGACGGTTTGGTTTAATAAGGTTAAAAACGACGATGAAGAAGATTTTAATACTTGCAATTTGCTTTTTGATGTGTGCAAAATCTTCTGTTGCAGCAAATATTCGAAATCCTTTTTCAAAAACATTTGATACCCGTTCAAAAGAATTGAGATATCAGTATAATGTATTGAAAGATGATGAGAAAAAGCAAATGGAGGGTAAACTTCTTAATAGGACTCCGTCTGGTTATATGACTGTTCAAGAATATGAAAATTTATCTGAATACAAGGACAAATCTAATTTTGAATTTGATGTCCCAAAAATTGAGCGACCGTCAGATTTCAAATATGTTCCTCAACCTTTGTATAAGATAGTTAAATATAATTCGCCTGCAGGGAATGCAGAATTAACTTTGGGTAAAAAGCTATTCGTAAAAAAAATGATTAATGCTCAAGGTATTGTATCTCCTGATTATTCAAAATTGGTGTATCCAGCTGTTTATTATTATCCTGACAGTGCATCAGTTGCGTGTGATTTGTTTGTTATTCCGTTGCTTGGTGATGAAAATGTTTTGAATACAATATTAAAAGCAAATGTTGCTAATCGAAATCCAGTTCCAATTTTGTCAACAGATAAATCAATAGATAATTTTGCCGCATTTAGAACTTTAACACCTGTTGACTTTTCAACTGATGGAACAAAATTATTAGTAAAAGAAAAACTTGGTTCAAGTGAAGATGGCATTTGGGAAACTAAGCTTTACGTCTATGATTTTACCAACAAAGTAAGTTATGATTTAATCGAAATTCGAGATGCAATATCTTACTTTTGGAAAGAGTATATGGACGTAAATCTTGTTGATAAAAGATGGGATATCATTCCTTTAGGATTTGATTTGAATAGTCCTAATCGTGTGATTGTTCAAGCTTATGCCTATACCGGCTCAACCCCAGTATATCTTGGCGCTTGGAGTGTGGATTATAAAGGCGAACAATCAAGACTAATTTCTTTTAATAAAAGTTTCACACCTAGAGTTAGTGAAAATGGTCTAAAAGTTGTTCAAGATGGTGTAGAATCATATCAAACTGTTGAAATTCAAGAAAAATTCTTAAAGCAACAAGGAAAAGTTTTAGAGAAACAGAAAAAAGCTGAAGATAAAGAAGTCGTTAAGGACATCAAAAACGAATATAAATATAACATCAGAGTATTAAATTCTGATTACAAAGACGAATATAGAGATTATAAAAAACTTCAAACCCTTAAAGGTTCAACAGAAGGACCTGAGCTTGAGGAAGCTTATAAAAAATACTTAAAAGATCAATTAGCAAAAGATATTATAAAAACCGAAAAACAAATCAAACAAAAGCAAAAAGAAATTGATTCTGTGGATAAGAAATTAGACAAATTGTATGATAAAACCGGCGAGTCTTCAAAATCTACTGATAATCCTGAAGACTCAGTTCAAAATCCATAATTATAATATTAAAAAAGACCTCTTAATGAGGTCTTTAATTTTATCTGTAATTTGTAAATTGCAAAGGATAATCGTACTTATCTTCATTTTTTCTAAGCATTTGAATTACTGTTTGCAAATCATCTTTATCTTTTCCTGAAACTCTCACTTGCTCTCCTTGAATTGATGCTTGAACTTTTAATTTTGTCGCTTTGATATCTGATACGATTTTCTTTGCTAGTTCTTGTGTTAAACCTTTTTTAAGATTAAAAACTTGACGAACATTTCCGCCTAATGCGTTTTCTGGTGTTTGAGCATCAAGAATTTTTAGACTCAAATTCCTTTTTACAAGTTTTGATTGTAAAATATCAACAATGTTTTTTAGCTTCATTTCATCATTAGTTGTAATTGTTACAGATTTATCTGCGTCTAATTCAACTTGAGAATTAGAGTCTTTTAGGTCAAATCTTGTTGTTAATTCCCTTTTAACTTGGTCAATTGCGTTTACCAATTCTTGTTTATTGTATTCTGATACAATATCAAAACTGCATTCTTTAGCCATAACATACTCTCCTTCTATTTAAACTTATTTGAATATAACATAAAAAAGCAGGATTTTGAAATCCTGCTAAAATTCATTTGCTACACACTATCATTTTATCTATTACAGGGAAATAATTATTTTTTAATCTTTTTTAAGATGCTTTTTGCTGCGCTCAAAATTTTACCTTTATTTTTGAATGCCAAAACACCACCAATAGTTGCAATACCTCCACCAATCAAAGCTTTTTTTACTGTTGAGGATTTTGATTGCTTATCCGAAGATGTTGCATCTTTTTTGTCTTTATTATCTTTGCCTTTATCTTGAATTTTATCGCTGGATTTGTCAAAGGTATCTTTAGATACTTGGTCTTGTAATTTTACACCCGCCATATCAGGAACGTATGGTTCGCCGTCAAATCCGCTTGGAGTAATTGGAAGTGATTTATTTAAACAATTCAATCCGATATCATCATTAAGTGCCGGATTTGATAAATTATACATACTGCTTGTATCTACCATGCCAAACCTTTAAAAATAACCTTTTACCTACATATATAAAGTAAAATTTTGATACATAATTTACTTTTTTTTAAAATTTTGGTTTAATATTCTTAACAAATAGGAAAAGGGGAATGTTATGAAAAACATGTTTAAAAGATGGTATGATGCAGATGCTGTCGTAAGTAAAGCTATCCACGATCTTGAAAAAGCTCCTGAGGAAATTCAGGTTAGATGTGCAGACTATATAATAGAATTACTTAAAGATGTTGAATTAAAAGAATTGAGCTTAGAAGATCAATATAATTATATTTTGAAACGTTGGTATGATAAAAATATTAAAGTGTCTCATGCTATTGAATATTTGAGATTAGCTCCAGACGATGTAAGACGAGAAACAGCATTAAAAGTTGTTAAGTATTTAAAAGAAATCTCTTAATATTTAGACATTTCATTTATTGTATTGTTTAATATAGTTGGAGGGAGATTTGTGACCGGCGAAATAAATCAAAATGTTATTAACTTATTTTCTAATCATAATAACAATCACATAACACCTGAACTTCAAGATAAAATCAAGTATTATGCTGGATTTAATTATGTAAAAATTAAAAAAGATACTAATGGAAATAAGTTTAACAAGGAACATTTATTAAAATACCGTGCAAAATGTCATTATATGGTTACAGTAATGCGTGAAATGGACGGAGAAGTTGTTTTGTATTCTTATGATGTTCCGAATGCTGATTTATTCAAGTTCATGAAATCGTTTGACGGTAATACTTTGGACGGAACGATTATCGAAATTGACAAATATTTCCCTGAGGATTTAGCTTAAGAGAAGTAGAAAATGTGTTTTTTTAATAAGTATCATGAAAGTTTATTTAAGTGTTCAAAACCTTACCAATATGTAGGTGGAGAATTTTTATCCCATAATAAGGATTTTGATAGTGCAGATGTTAGGTTGGTTCTTGCATTTCCTGATAAATATGAAATTGGAATTTCTAATTTAGGTGTTCGTGTTTTGTATGAACAAGTTAATAAGCAACCTAATTATATGTGCGATAGAGTTTATGCTCCAGAACCGGATTTCAAACCTGATATTTTATATGCCCTAGAATCAAAGAAAAATGTTCGAGATTTTGATGTTGTTGGTTTTTCTTTACAATACGAGATGGCATATCCTACTGTTTTAAAAATGCTTGAAATGGCAGGAATTCCATACAAAAATACAGATAGAACAGATGAAGACCCCATAATCATTGCTGGAGGTCCTTGTACTTTTAACCCTTTACCGATGAGTGATTTTATTGATGTATTTTTGATTGGCGATGGAGAAGACTCAATAGTTGAAGTTTGTAATATTCTTCAAAAAACAAAAGGACTATCAAGAATCGAAAGGATTAAAACTCTTTGTGCTGGTGAAAATTCCGGTCGATGGTCAAAGTTATTAGGTGGTAGTGTTAAAAAACGCATTGCACAATTGACTTATGAAAATGCCCCAAAATCTTATCCAATACCTTTTTCTTCTTCTATTCAAGATAGGGCTGTTGTTGAGATTCGTCGAGGTTGCGGAAGAATGTGTCGTTTCTGTCAACCGGGGCATGTAACTTTGCCTATAAGAGAACGTAGCGCAGAAGATATTATTAAAATAACAAAAGAACTTGTCAAAAATACCGGTTATGATGAATATTCATTGCTTTCATTATCATCAAATGACTATGCAAATATAAATGAAGTTATAAAAGAGTTAGCCGTAGATTTCAACGATAAAAAGATTTCTGTGTCTTTACCAAGTCAAAGAATTGATGGATTTAATCTTGAACTTGCAAATTTAGTTCAGAGTGTAAGAAAATCAACAATGACACTAGCTCCAGAAGCAGGAAGTCAAAGACTTAGAGATGTCATCAAGAAAAATATTACAGAAGAACAGATTATGAATGCTATTTTAACTCTGTATGAAAATGGCTGGTCAAGAGTTAAATTGTATTTTATTTGTGGTTTGCCAACGGAAACTCTTGAAGATATGGACGAAATGGCAGAATTGTTTAGAAGAATCCGGTATCGCTCAAGACTTATCAAAAAAGAAAAAGAATTGAAACATTCACTTGATTTGACTTGTACTCTTTCAATTTTTGTTCCGAAACCATTCACTCCATTTCAGTGGTGTTCTCAAATGAATTTATCAGAAGTTACTGAACATATTCACTATTTGATGGAACAAGTTTCGCATATCAAAGGTGTAAAAGTTAATTATCACGAAAAATTTGTTTCATTGCTTGAAGCTGTGTTGACTCGAGGTGATGAATCAATGGGAAAATATATTGAAGCCCTTTATAATAAAGGTTGCTATCTTGATGCGTGGGGGGAATATTTTGATAAAAATGTTTGGTTTGAAACTGCTGACGAATTAGGTATAAATTTAAATACACTCGCTCAAAGACAATATTCCCTTGAGGAAGATTTACCTTGGAATTTTGTTGATATTGGTGTAAGTAAAGAGTGGTTTAAAGAAGAATATCGAAGAGCTTTTGGTGTTGATGCAAATTCGCCTCATATTGTTCCTACCTGTCAGCAAAGGTGCGTAAATTGTGGTGTTTGTCCAAGTTTTGGTGTTAAAAAGATTATGGATAAATCCTTTATCGCAAGTGATAAGGCTCAACTTGTTGTAAAACAAGAACATGTTGACCCTGCAACAGCTCAACACACCATTCGTGAAATCTTTAGATATAGAATAAAATTAACCAAAACCGGTATTTTGAGATATTTTTCTCATTTAGATTGGCAGAATACATTTTTCAAAGCTATTTCAAGATCGGATTTGAATGTAGCATTTTCATTCGGTTATAACCCAACAATGAAAATCTCTATGGGAATTGCTTTACCATTGTTTTGTGAAAGTACGACTGAACTTGTTGACATTGAATTGTTAGATAATGTTGATACTGATTATATTAAAAATGAACTTCAGAGGGTTTTACCAAAAGAATCAAAAGTAATTTCAGTAAAACAGATTGACCGTTCTGCTCCATCAATTGATCAAACCGTTTGTTGGGCAGAATACAAGGTTAAAATTGCAGATGTGAAAAATAAACTTTACGATTTCGAAAAATTAGTGTATAATACGGACAGAGTTTTATCTTCTGACGAGATTTTAGTTGAGAAGAAAAATAAAAAAGGTTTAGTAAAAACAGTAAATATTCGTACCTCTATTGGTTCTCACCGATATGAAAACGATTGTTTATTTATAGTATTAAAGACCGGTCAAGGGTCCGAAATTCCTCCATTGAGAGCAGATGTTTTGATGAATATTATTGCTCCAGATGTAATATTTGATATTACGAGGGTTAAATTTTTTACCGAGTCTTTGCATGAGTTATAAGAAAAGGAATTTTTATGAACGACAAAAACAGAAATGCTAATCAAAGTATTGAAAAAAGAATTGTTATTGCTGAAAGAGACAATATTGCAGCAGTTTTAGAGAACAAAAAAGTTACAGACTTCTTTATACATAGAGGAGAAGTTTTATTAGGTGATGTATATTTGGCTACTGTTGATAATATTTTACCAAGTATTGATGCTGCATTTGTAAATGTTGGTACTGATAGAATGGGCTTTTTGCATGCGGAAGATGTTATGGGCAAAGGTACATTGAAAGAGAAATTATCTCCTAAACAAAAATTAGTTGTCCAAGTTGTAAAAGAACCTACGGGACATAAAGGACCTCGTGTTACAACAGAAATCAGTCTTCCTGGAAGATTTTTAGTTTTGATGCCAAATGAACCTGGGGTTAGTGTAAGTAAGAAGATTGAAAATTCTAAAGAGCGTGCAAGATTAAAATCTATTGTAAATCTTATTAAACCAGTTGGTGTTGGTGTGATTATTAGAACAGAGGCTGAGGGGCAATCCGAAGCTGATATTCAAGAAGATTTAGAAATTCTACTAGAAAAATGGAATAACATTATTACTTCAGCTGAAACATTAACTCCTCCAAATCTTATTTATAGGGATCAAGATTTGTTATATAGAGTTATTCGTGAAGCTTGTACTGATGATGTTAAAGAGATTATTGTTGATACTCCGTTTGCAATGAATAGAGTTCAAAATATCTTGCAAAATTGGCACATTTCTAAGAATGTTCAAGTTACATTGTACAAAGGAACTGAACCATTACTCGTAGCAATGGATATTCATAAAGAAATCAAAGCCGCATTGAATGTAAAAGTTAACATGCCATCAGGTGGTTATTTGTTTATTCAACAAACAGAGGCTTTGACCGTAATTGATGTAAACAGTGGTAAATTTACAAGCTCATCAACTCAAGATGAAACAATTTTGAAAACAAACATTGAAGCAGTTCACGAAATTGCAAGACAATTAAGACTTAGAAATATTGGTGGTATGGTTATTGTTGACTTTATCGATATGATGTCTAGAGCTGATAAATTGGCTATGATGGAAGAATTAGAGATAGCTCTTGAACCGGATAAAGCTAAACCTCAAGTTGGTCAGCTTTCTGATTTAGGACTTGTTGAGTTAACTCGTCACCGTCAAGGACAGTCTTTATCAGAAATCTTCACTAAGAAATGTCCTCACTGTCAAGGTAGCGGATATTCAATGATTGATTTTAATTTTGCAACTCCTACTGCTGAGGGTGAATATCGTGCAAAAGCAGCAAAATTAAAATTACCAACCGGTAACTTCAAGAAAAATAACAATAAATTCAATAATAAAAATAATAACAATCAGCAACAAAATAACCAAGAACAAGAACACATTCAAGAACAAGTGCAAAAACCTGTAATTGAAACAGAACCATCTGTTGTTGCAACAGAAGAGGTTGTTAAAAAAGAGAATAATAAACGCAACAGAAATAGACGTAACAGCAAGTTTGACAAAAATAAACAACCAAAAGAAGAAACAAAAGTTGAGGTCGTTGAAGAAGTAGTTGAACACGTTGAAGCGCCTGCAATTGAACCAGTTCAAGAGGTTAAAGTTGAAGAGATAAAAGAACTAGAAACGGAAGCTATTCCAGAAGTAGTTGAAACACCTGTTGTTGAACCAAAAATTAAAGGGAAATCAAGAAAAAGAAGAACTAAAAAGGTCGAAACTCCAGAAGAAACTCCACAAGATGAGGCTAAACCTGTAGAAGAGGTTGCTCAAAAAGTTGAAGAAACTGCTCCCGCAGGGGAATCAGTTGAGGTAGAAGAACCAAAGAAAAGAACTCGTAGACCTAACAGAGGCTCTTCAAGAACAAGAAAATCTAAAAAAACTGAGGAAACAAGTGAAGAATAGATTTTTCAACAATTTATGGAACGTAATTTTAGTAGTGCTATTTTGCACTACTAACTTTGCGTATGCAAAAGCTCCTCATTTGCATACGGTTAAAACGATTGCAGTTAAGTATTCTATTGTAATTGCAGCTATTGTCAGTTTTTCAATTCTTTTATGTGTAGGATTATCTGTTTATAATATGCTTTTCGTTTCTGCACATTTAAAAGATAAAAATCTTGAAAATGCATCGCTAAAATCTCCGACTGATGTTGATGATGCAATTAGAATGTTTATTGCAAAGAATAGGTTGAAATAATTTTATGAAAAAAGCTTTTGGTATCTTAGAATTATTGATTGTTATTATAATTGCTGTTGTGGTGTATTTTACTTGCTTTCACCACAAATATGGACGTTCAAATCCATTTGACGATAATTCAAAATTTGAACAACAATCGCAAATGATTGATGATAAAATTCAAGATATAGAATCTACAAGAGCGATGAAAGAAAAAATAGAAAACAATTTAAAGGATAATATTTAGATGAAAAAATCAACTTTATTTGATATTATTTCACCCATTATGATTGGACCCTCAAGCTCCCACACCGCAGGAGCTGTTCGCTTGGGGCTGATGGCAAAAAATATTTATAAAAATACTCCAAAATCCGTAACTTTCTGTTTGTATAATTCTTATGCTCATACAGGAAAAGGTCACGGAACAGAAAAAGGCTTACTTGCCGGTGTTTTGGGGCTTGGAGTTGACGATAGAAGAATTAAAGATATTTTTAATTCCAATTTAGCAAAACAAATTGATTATAATTTTGAATACAAAGACAATTTTAAATATCACCCCAATGCCGTTGATATTATTTTTGATGGTAATAATAAAATGTTTATCTCCGGAGAATCTGTTGGTGCTGGGGAGGTAGAAATCACAAAAATAAATGATTTTAACGTTAAGCTAACCGGTAAATATAATACAGTTCTTCTTGTTTATAAGGATAAACCGGGAATGATTTCACAAGTTTCATCTCTCCTTCAATATCACAATATAAATATTGCATCTTTGAATTGTGATAGAAGTGGAAAAGGGCGAGAAGCTTCAATGATTATCAGTGTTGACGGTAATATCAGTTCAGAAATCATTGATAATATTGAAGAGATTCCGGAAGTTTATTTTGTAAGTTATGTAGAAAAATTGGAAAATTAATATGGCATTAAATATAAATACATTTGAACAATTAAAAGAAGCTTGTATCTCTCGTAATAAACAAATTTATGAGATTGCTCAAGAAAATATGGCTATTGAATCAGATATCACTGTTGAACAAGTTCGGAGTTTTGTTGCAAAAAGTCTTTATGCTATGAAAGAAGCTATTCAATCAGGTATGGCAAGCAAGGAATTATCAATGAGTGGAATGTGTGGTCAAGACTGTTTTAGAGTTCAAAAACGTTATAAATCAGAACATGCAATCTTTGGTTCTGTTTTTGAAAAAATTATTGAATATGCGCTTGCAACAAGTGAAGAAAATATTAGAATGGGTAAAATTGTAGCTTGTCCAACGGCAGGTTCATGTGGTATTTTACCTGCGACTTTAGTTGCGGTGAGTGAAGAGTTTAATCATTCTGAAAGAGAACAACTAAATGCTTTAATTACTGCAGGTGAAATTGGTAGAATTATTTCTATAAAAGTAGCTTTAGCAGGTGCTGTTGCCGGTTGCCAAGCAGAATGTGGCGTAGCCTCTGCTATGAGTGCTGCTGCTATTTGTCAAATGAGGGGTGGAAATGTTTCTCAAATACTTAATGCCGCAGCTTTAGCTCTAAAAAATTTGTTGGGTTTAACTTGTGATCCGGTTGCAGGACTTGTTGAAGTTCCATGCGTAAAGAGAAATCCGTTTTTAGCTGTTCATTCTATTACCGCTGTTGAACTTGCCCTATCTGGAGTTGAGTCTAAGATTCCAATTGATGAAGTGATTGATGCGATGGAACAAACAGGAGCTTTAATGTCACCAACTTTAAAAGAAAGTTCTCAAGCTGGCCTTGCGACAACAAAGACCGCTTTTGAAGTTCAAAAACAAGTATTTGGTTAGTTAGATTGATATTTAAATAATAAATTAAAAGCTCCCACATAATGAGAGCTTAATAATAGCGTACATATAGTATATTATATAAGAAGGATGTGAGAAATATAATTATTTTTTACCGAATCCGATAGGTTTTCTTCCATCTCGGTGTTGAGTTTTGAATTCTTCTATTGCGTTTAGAAAATCTTCTTGCGTAATAGTTGCATTTTTCATGTCTGCTTCTGTAAATGTTCCATTCTCCATTTTGTCATAGATTCCAAGACGTTTCATCATAGATTCTTTTGCAAGTTTTGACATAAACTTGATATCCCCACCAACAGCTTTTGCCTCATACATTTTATCAACAATTTCCTCAGTATTGATGTTTTTATCTAAAGGTCTTCCATCTGTATGAATTTTCAAGATTTGTCTAACCCCATCTTTATCTGGTTCGCCAATTCTGATGTGTTTACTAAATCTTTCAGCTCTTTTCAATGCAGTATCTAATGCATCATATCTGTTTGTTAGGCCTAAGATATAAACATTATCACCATTATCGTAAATATCTGTCATACAAGTAAGTATTTGGTCGATTAATTTATCTCCGTAGTGGTCTCCTGCTCCCCTTTCAACACCAATGGCATCAATTTCATCAATAATACCAATTGATGGTTGGTTATCTACAAGTCGGTTGAAGAAATCCCTAACATTTGCCTCTGATTCCCCAACATATTTAGCTTGGAAAGCTGTTCCACTTGCATATTCACTATGAACACCGGCTTCATTTGCCAAAGCTTTACATAATGCTGTTTTACCTGTACCTGCAGGTCCATGCAAAATGTATCCTCTTGTAATATCTTGTTCATTATAACCTTCAGGATATTTTATTGGGTACAAAATACCTCTTTTAAGTTCCTCAATTGCTTTGTCTTGTCCTCCAATTTTTGAGAAATTAAGTTTTGTACTTGGTGCTGATGCTTGAAGTATTCTCTTAGAAATTGTCTTTTTATTAAGTGTATCAACATCTTTTTCAACATCTTTTGTAAAGTCTAATACTGTTGCAAACCCTGAACGTAGATAACCTATATCATGTTTTGGTTTCGTTTTAAAATGAATTACATCATCAGCATATTGAATTGTGTCATTATTTACAATGAAGAAATTCATTCCTGAATCCATTTTGTAGTCTTTGCCGTGTGATATTAGGTTTAACTTTTTGTCATTAATATTTAACAGACCGAACTCGTCAAAATTGTATTTGAAAAACGCATAATTATGTTTAAGGTTTTCTTCTTTCATAAAAATTTCTTTTTTAATCACTTGATCAAAACCTTTTATGTGTTTTAACAATGCTTTTTGAGCAGTGTTAAAGTCTTTACCGGTAACAACTAGTTCTCCAACTTTCAAATGTTGTAATAGAGAAGCTAACCGGTCTTCAAATGGAAACTGATTCAAAAGAGTCGAAGCTGCTTTTTGAATTTCATTTCCCTTAAATGCAATTGGTTTTCTATTAACTAAATCTTTTCCGTATCCAAAATTTGGAAGTGAGACCATGGATTGAGAATTGACCATGTTATTTGATTTGTTGTTTACATTTTGTTGCGTGTAATTTTTTGTGTAAAAATTTGTTGCTTGAATTTGTCCTATTCTCATCTTACTACCTCACTCACTAAGTCACTGTAATCAAAAACAAGTGTAAAAACATCACTTGCTACGTATGTAGTAGAATATAATATTATTTGTGTTTTGTCAAGCATAGTTGGAAACAATTGCATTCATTAGAATTTTCTATAAGCCCTAAAACACCTGCTATAATTGTAATAGATACACTAATTTTATTATGTTATAAATCTTTACATTAAGTCAAATTTATGATTTTGAAAAACTTTATATCAATACGGGGAAAATATTGTGTCAAGTTTAATTATTAAGTCTAGTTTGAAATTTATAAAAAGTCGTTCTTCTAGTAAGGTCGGCTGGAAATTATCTAAAAATCTTCTCAATAAATCAGAAGAACTTTCTAACTCTTTAGGTAAAGAATTATTGTCCCAAACTAGAATCTATCCATTAAAGAAAGATAAATCCAAATATTTATATCACATAACAAGTCAAAGAAATTATGAAAAAATACTTGAATCTGGTGGTTTAAAAATTCAACAGGGAACAGATACAAAAGGTTCACCTCAATTATTTTTATTTAATTTAGAAAATATTCTTAATGCTTGGGCAAATGGCGGGAAACGAGATTATTTGGCAAAAATATTGCAAATGGCAAAAAAGAATGATAACAAATTGGTAATGCTTCGTATCAAAGCAAAAAGCTTGGATTCTACGAAATTAAAAATTAGACCTCTGGATAAGTTATTTCAAATCATGAAAAGCAATGATGTTAATAATCCTTTTTTACAGGGCGAAAATAGTGGTTTAAGCTACATTTATAAACAACGTAAAACTCCATTTGAATATATGTATTCAAATAATATCCCGATAGAAAATATTTCTAAAGTTGGTGAAGCTGTGCTAGATGTTTCACCACAAGTCAACATATTTAATGACGGTAAAGCTATAATGAGAACACTTATAAAGAATTCTCCTGAAAAAGGATATCTTTTTCTGACAAAAAAATAACGAACCTCTGAATTATCAAAGATTCGTTATTTACGCTCGAAGAGATTCGAACTCCCGACCTTTTGGTTCGTAGCCAAACGCTCTATCCAACTGAGCTACGAGCGCATATTCTATTTTACAGCTCTTATCTTATAAAAAAAATAGAAATATTTCAAGTCTTATTTTTAATTTTATATAAATGGAATTATTATTAAGAGTTTTATCTCTCAGAATATTATAATTAAACTGTTCATGGAGAAGATATAATATGGAATTGACAAATAGAGAAAGAGAAGTTTGTGAATACCTTATTGAGGGTTTATCTAACAATGAAATAGCTGAAGAGTTGTTTTTGAGTAAACATACTGTTAAGCTTTATGTCGGTCAAGCTATTGCAAAAACTATGGCAAAAAATAGGACTCAACTTGCATATATCTTAGGGAAAAAGAATATTATGTAGATGTAACATTTTTGCTCTAAAGCGAAAAATATCATATAATCTTAGAAAAGGTAATGATTATATGAAAAATATTTTTATTAAATTATTCTGTTTATTTACATTTATCCTAAGTTTTGCGACCTGTACAATGGCTGATGAAACATTAGGAATAACTTCTGTTATTTATGACAATTCATCTTCTATTGTTGCTATAAACAGTTTTAATAACACGGATTTTAGCTTTTCCGCTCAACCGAAATTGTATGTTGTTCAAGATGAGAATAAGGCTTATTTTGATATAAATTCTGCAATTTTGAAATGTCCCGTGCAAGATTTAGTCTTATCCAATGGTGATATTAAAGAAGTTGTTGTTAGTCAATTTTCAACAAATCCAAATATTGTAAGGGTTGTAATTTCTTATAAACAAGGTTTTAACCCTGCAAATATTCAACTTAAAAAGTTAAATAATACACTGTTTGTAAGATTGAAAAATCCAACAATGTCAAATTATTATTTCCAACGGGTTTATGATGATGTTGCAAAGAGTGAAATTTATGAAACATCTGGTTTACAAATTCCAACTACTGTTGCAAATCCTAGTTTAGCCGGACAAATAAACTCTGCATTTAAATTGGGTCAAACAACAGATGAAAAAAACTATATTCTTGTTAAAAAAGACTTACTTTTAAATTCTAAATTTTATATAGATAATTTAACATTCAAAAATAGCAATGTTGTAATAACAGGTTTAGGCTCTCTGACAGTAACAAAGCCGATGTATTTGTCTAATCCGTCAAGAGTTGCTTTTGATATTCCAAACGCAATTGTAAATCCTGCAATTCGTAACAAGGACATCAAGTTTAATCAAACAGAATCTATAAAAATTGGACAATTTGACAAAAATACCGCAAGAATTGTTATTACAAGTTCAACACCATCTAGATACATTCCTGTTATTTATGGAGATGGAGAACGTCTTGTTATTGTTGATAAGTTGAATGTTTCAACCTCTAGTTTATATACGTCAAAAGTTAACTTGAATAATGTTTTGTATGAAAAAAATGATACTAAAACTCATTCTATGAAGTTGATTTTTTCAAAACTGGTAGTATATGGATTAGAACGTACATCTACTGCAGTTGAACTACTTTTGTATAATGTTGATAAATATACTGAGGGTTCAATCAAATCTACATTGAGAAATACTGCATTTTCAAATGTAAGACTAAGCGCTCTTGCTCAAGGTGGGGTTAAATTTGTTGTTCCTGTTGATAAAGCCGATAATATAGATATCCATGCCGGAGCAGACGGGAAAACAATTCGAATTAAGGAACAGTTTAGCAAATTGGCAGAACTTCCAAAACCGAAAGTTGAGCCTGTTGTTACAGTTCCAACTATTGTTGTTCCGACCACCAAAAAAGATACAAATAAACGTTATGTCGTAATTGATGCCGGACATGGCGGTTCAGATGTTGGTGCGACACGTAACGGTGTTTATGAAAAAAATATTACATTAGATGTTTCAAAGCGAGTTGCAGACTTGTTACGTAAAAAGGGCTATATTGTTGAAATGACAAGAACAACAGATACTTATGTTTCTTTGCAAGATAGAGTTGCAATTAGCGAAGATATAAATCCTGATATTTTTGTCAGCATTCACGTAAATTCAAGTAACAGTGATTCTCCAACTGGTTTAGAAACTCATTATTATAAAGATAACAGTCTTGAACTTGCAAAATATGTACATGCTTCTTTGCTAAATCACGTAAATTCAAAGGACAGAGGCTTGTTTAAATCAAGATTTTATGTTATAAATCATACTACGGCACCTGCTATTTTGGTAGAAATAGGATTCATTTCCAGCCCTGTTGAAAGAGCTCAATTAGTTTCAGAAAGCAGAAAACAGGCGACCGCAAAAGCTATAGCTGAGGGTATAAATGACTACTTTAACAAAAAGTAATTTTAACAGTGAGGCTCCGATTGCTTTTTTTGATTCCGGAGTTGGCGGTCTTACTGTATTGAATAAAGTAAAAAAAATCTTACCAAACGAAAATTATATTTATTATGGCGACACTCTACATGTTCCTTATGGAGAGAAAACAAAGGAACAATTGTTGGAGTATTCAGATAAAATTTTAAAGTTTTTTGAACAAAAGGGTTGCAAGGCTGTTGTTATGGCTTGTAATACAACATCATCTGTAATTTATGACGATATAAAAAACAAATACAATTTAAAACTTTACCCAATTGTGCAATCAGTCGCAGAAATTTTGGCAAAAGAACCTATTGAAAGGTTAGGTGTTTTTGCAACAAGTGCAACAATTAATTCAAATATTTACCCGAGAGAAATCGCTAAGTACAATTCAACAATGCAAGTTTTTGGTCAACATTGCCCTGATTGGGTTGGAATTGTTGAAAATAACACAATTACTGATTTAAATAGTATCCTTATTGTTAAAAATGATCTAGATAAAATGCTTAAAAATAATCCGCAAAAAATTGTATTAGGTTGTACACATTATCCGTTTTTACTTAAAACATTATCAAAATTTGCACAAGAAGAATTATTTATTGACCCTGCAATTCCGTTTGCAAAGTTTATTAAAGATGATTTAGAAAATTCTAACTTGTTAAATAAATCAAACAGCAAGCCATTTGAAGAATTTTATGTAAGTTCTGAACCAGTAAAATTTCAAAAATCGGCTAAAATGTTTTATAATTTGAAAAGTGTTCCTAAATTATTAACTTTTTAAAATGTGATTTAGGCATTCTTCATAAGTTTCTATTTCTATGATGTTTGATTTTTTGAATAATTTATCTTTTGTAATATTGAGTTCAGATGTGTTTTCTTTTATTGCGTATGTTTTAATATTGCGTTGTTGAGCTTCAAACACGGGAACAGAACCTAATGCATTGTGTGGCATCACAAGAAAATCTACATCTTTTATATTTATTCCAATGTTTTTGTCGGTTGTAATTTGTGGTGCTTGAGATAATCCAAGCAAAATACAAGGTAAAAATGTTGGAGTTATGTATTCAGATGAGGACTTAGGGTTTACAATGTCCGGATAAATTGTGTAGTCAACAAAAGCAGGAGAGTGCGCACAAGGTACTTTGTAGTGCTTTGAGATATAGTGTGATAATATTGCTTCCACACCACCTACTGGATCTGCCCCCTCACCATTTGCGTAATTTGCATTATCGTCCTCAGGATCTTCAAATAGACAGACAATAGCGATTGCATCACAACCTTTTTCAAGTAATTCTTCGCAGGATTTTCCTAGTGTTGAAATATTTTTGACATCACCAACTGAAATTCCATCATCTGTCATATAGAATTCAACCCCAACCGGTTCTTGTGTAATCGTATATGCATGAATATCTACACCATATACAGTTTTAACGGCATTTTGTGTGTTGATGTGAACATTCAACACATCTTGAGGTATTGCGTTATCATATATGATTCCGATTTTATTATTATTTGAGGGAATCAAATTGATTTCACCTTTGAAGAAACTATCTAAGGTGTACCCTTCAGTATATAGCATGTTGGGTGTAATTCCGGAAAAGCAACCTGCATTTACCACATTAGGGTTTACAATTAAATTGATATTTTTATTGGCAAATTTTCTGGCATAAGTACTAGCATCTCCTGCATATCCGCCTATTGATGCTCCAATTCCGGTTGGAACAATAAATGCTCCAAGTTTTTTATTATTGTATGCCATTTAAATAATTCTCCAATCCGTGTTTAATTGATTCTGCTGCTTTATCTTGAAAACAGTCGTCCATAAGTTTTGCATTGTCTTCTGGATTTATGATATAACCAAGTTCAAGTAAAATTGCAAGACTATTCGTATTCCGAACTACTGCAAAACTTTGTTGTTTTGCTCCATTATTTTTTAATTCTAAGTCTTTTGTAATTGTATCAAGTAATGTTTTGGCAAGTTCTCTTGATTGAGGATAGAAATAGTATGTTTCTGTTCCTGTTGCTTTTCTATCTGCAAGAGAATCCGGCAAAGCATTATTATGAATACTTAAAAATATTTGAGAATTATTATCATTCGATTTTTTTACTCTATCAGAAAGTGAAACTTCACTATCATCATTTCTTGTCATATAAACAATTGCTCCAGCCTCTTGAAGCTTAGTTTGTAATTTTTGTGCGATTGCTAAATTTATGTCTTTTTCTTTATCTCCAAGAGGGCCGATTGCACCATATTCACTACCTCCATGCCCTGCATCAAGTGTTATTTTTATGTCTTTTAACGGGCAAGTTTTATCAATAACAGGAGAATTATTTATTTCAATCACAAGTTCATTGTCTGTTTTGTAATAACTGTTAAATCCAAATAATTTTCCAATCGGGTTTATATGAAATTCGTATTTATTAAAAGGACAACCCTCAACGTTATAAACCGTCAAATCAAGTCCATTATTATCATATAAAATATATGGTGTTTTTTGCGATAATTTTAATTTAAAAATTCTTTTATCTGTCATTTCTTCATAAGTAAAAGATTCAATTTTAGCCGGTTGAAGTTCTTTATTTTGAAGTTCTTTCATCGAAGATTTTGCAAGCCAAGCATAGTCATCTCTAGCGAGTTGCACCTTGTAAAAATCTTCATACTCTCCAATAGCCTTTAATAAAATACCTTTTTGCAAATGTTGTAATCGATTTATCCCAAAATCAACCGGAGTTGAACGAAGTGGAATATTATTTTCATTTGTTACAATTATAATTGGTTTATTATATTTTTTTTCTGTAAGAGTAGATTGAGCAGTTGTAGTTTGTTCATTTCTTGTAATTGTATAAGTTTTAGATTCTTTGCCATTATCAATTTTAAATAAATTTTCTCCAACAGATAAATTCACCGTATACCAAAAACCACCTGATGGGTCAATTTCAACCGATTCTCCATTAATAGTCAGTTGATTGTTTGGATTTTCACTTCCGATAAAAAATGTTCGTGGTGAATTAATAGTTACATTGTTACTCTTTGGGTAAACAATCTCGGCACTATTTGCATTTAATGCGCTTAGATTTAATAATAAAATAAACCCTAAAATTGATAAAATATTTCTCTTCATAGTATTACTATACAATAATTAAGAAAAAATTATAATTTCGTAAATTTATTTAATAATTTAGATATTTGTCATTCGTTATGGTAAAATTAAATATGTAAGGGATAGGTAATGAGAAGAGATACAGATAAAACCCGAAAAACATCAAGGGGCAGATATTGTAACAATGCTACTGATTTTATGAGTATTGTTTATTTAGTTGGTGTTATATTATTAGCATTACATTTATTTGTATTGCAGATTATTGATATTCACAAATACCGTGAAAAAGGTAGAATGCAACGTGCAAGCCATGATTTTGCCGTTCGTGGGGATATTTATGATAGACATGGAATTAAACTTGCAACTGATAGAATTTATTACAATATCTATGCTCGTCCTGTTGATTATTCAGATAAAGAAACCCCGAAAAAAATTGCAAAGTTATTTGCTCCTGTTTTAGGAATTCCGGAACAAACTTTATATACAAAATTATCAAATAAAAAAATTCAAGTTATTGCGGTTAAAAAAGATGTTGATAGAGATACTGCAAAAAAAATTATGAAGATTATTTCAGATAATAGTTTTCGTTCAATAAGTTTAGACAAAAAGAATACTCGTGAGTATCCTCAAGGGGTATTTGCATCTCACGTTTTAGGCTTTTATAATTTTGATGCAAATGTTTCGAATGGTGTTGAATTAACTGCGAAAGACAAGCTTGAACATGTTGTAAGAGCAACAAGATATCAAAGAACAAGAGATGGTAAGATTATTTATAATTTTACAACTGATCCTGTCGTTCCGACGATGAACCCTAAAGGACAAGATGTTGTTTTGACAATTGATGCGGCTATTCAGCATGTTTGTGAAAAAGAATTGCAAAAAATTATCCATGAAAAAGATGCTTTACGTGGTGCTGTTATTGTTATGAATCCTAAGAATGGAGAAATTCTTGCTTATGCGGTTTATCCTACTTATGACCCTAACAAATTCCAAAAAGCATCTAATACACAGATTAAAAACTGGACATTAACTGATGTTTATCCTCCTGGATCAACATTTAAAACTATCACTGTTACTAGTGCTATGGAACTTGGAAAGATTAATGAGCATTCAATCATTGCTGATTCCGGTCGCATGAAGTTTGGAAATTATACAATTGAAAATTACGACTATAAACAAAAAGGTGCCCCTGGGAAGATTAACTTGGTTTATCTATTTGAGCATTCTAGTAATATTGGTTCTGTAAATGTCGGATTTTTAATGACGCATAACGAATTCTATACAATGCTTAAAAAATTCGGTTTTGGTGAAAAATCAGGAATTGATTTACCTGGAGAGTCTTCTGGACTGCTTGCTTCCCCTAAATATTGGGATAGAGGTTTGCACATGACAATGTCTTATGGTTACGGGACATCTGTTTCTATTATGCAAATGGTTTCAGCGGTATCAGCCCTAGCCAATAACGGTGTAAGAGTTACCCCTCACGTTATCAAGTATTCACCGGAAGAGGAAGCGGAAAAGGTTAAATCTATTCCAACGATTTCTCCTCAAACCGCTCATACAATTACAAAGTTGCTAGCTGAAAGTGTTAATAATGGGAAATCTTGTATTAAAATGGATAAGTATAATGTTGCAGCCAAAACTGGAACATCAAGAAAACCGTTAGAAAATGGAACTGGTTATTCCGGTACAATGTACACATCAACTATCGGTTATTTACCTGCAAGTGATCCAAAAGTTTTAATCTATGTAGTTATTGATAGTGCGAAAAAAGGACCGGTTTGGGGGAATACTGTTGCAGGTCCAGTGTTCCATGAGGTTGCGGAACAAACGGCTAGAATTTTAGACTTAAAACCGGACAAAGTTCCCGCTACACCAACTAAGAAAGTTAATTAAGATATAAATAAGGAGAAGATGAATGAAGTTAGATGAATTGATTGAATATCTAAAATACAAAGATTTAATAAATTTTAAAAACGTTGAAATTTCTGGAATTTCATATAATTCAAAAACAACTAAAAAAGGAGATATTTTTGTTTGCTTGGTAGGTGAACATACAGATGGGCATGAATATGCACAAATGGCAATTGATAATGGTGCTGCGGCTTTACTTGTAGAGCGTCCTATTGAGGGGATAACTGTTCCACAAGTTCAGGTTGATTCTACAAGACATAAAATTGCTGATATCGCAGATAGATTTTATTCAAGCCCATCAAAAGGACTTAATTTAATCGGAATAACCGGAACGAATGGTAAAACAACCGTTACACACTTGATTCAAAAAATATTTGAAGAAAATAACGAAAAATGTGCTTTAATCGGGACTTTGGGTTATAAATTATCTTCAAATGGCGAATACCGAGATGCAAAACATACAACTCCGCAGGCACCTGAACTTCAAGCAACATTAAGAATGATTAAAGATGTTGAAAAAATTGATAATGTTGTAATGGAAGTAAGTTCACACGCATTAGACCAAAATAGAGTTGGTGGTTGTAGATTTAATGGGGCAGTATTCACAAATCTTACTCAAGACCACTTAGATTACCATATTACAATGGAAAACTATTTTAAAGCTAAGGCTCTGCTTTTCGAAAGACTTACCGAGGGTGATTTTGCGGTTATAAATATTGATGATGAATATGGCGAAAGATTTTTGTCCGTTGTACCTGAGGGTGTTAGAAAATATACTTACGGTGTAAAAAAAGAAGCTGATGTAATGGCAAAAAATATCAATTTCTCATTGAATGGTGCTGAATTTGTTTTAGTTGTTCAAGGAAAAGAATATTCAGTAAATTTACACATGAATGGTATGTTCAGTGTTTATAATGTTTTGGCTGCAATTACAGCTGCTATTGCTATGGGTATAGATATCAAAGTTGCATTAAAATCATTGCAAAATGTCCACGGTGTAGCAGGTAGATTTGAAATCGTTAATAAAAAACCATTAGTAATTGTTGATTATGCTCACACTCCTGATGGTTTAGAAAATGTTCTAAAATCTGCAAGAGAAATTACACCAAAAGATGGTAAGTTGATTTGTTTATTCGGTTGCGGTGGTGATAGAGATGCAACTAAACGTCCTAAAATGGGTGCAATCGCTCAAAAATTAGCAGATAAAATTGTTATCACAAGTGACAATCCTCGTTCTGAAGATCCTCAACAAATTATCACTGATATCATTGCTGGACTTAAATCCGTTGATCCAGAGATTGTTACGGTTGAACCTGATAGAGGAGAAGCAATTGCGTTATTAAAAACAATTGCGAATAACAATGACGTTGTTTTGATTGCAGGTAAAGGGCATGAAGATTACCAAATTCTAAAAGATAAAACAATTCATTTTGACGACAGAGAACAAGCAAGAAAAGTATTTGCAGGAAGTGTTATATAATGAAAACAAAATTACTAGTAGAACAACATTTTCACGGTTGTTACGGTGTTGATTTTAATAAAGCTTCTGTAAATGATATTTTAGATATTGCTCATAAAATTCTAAAAGAGGGAGTAGGGTATATTTTTCCTACTCTTGTGACAGATACAGTTGAAAATACTAAACGTCAAGTCAAAATTATTAAAGAAGCGGCTCAAAAAACGACTTCTGATATGGCAAAAATTTGTGGCATTCATCTTGAGGGAATATTTTTAAATTCTGAAAAAAAATGTATTCATAATGCTGCAGACTTTTTAGAACCAACCTTTGAAAATATAAAACGTGTTGAAGATGATTTTATCAAAATTATGACAATTGCTCCCGAACTTGCAAATCATGAAGTTTTAAAATACTTGCAAGATAAAGGTGTTAAAGTCCAAGCAGGGCATTGTGTTGGTGGTGATTTGTCATATTGTAATGGTGTAACTCATACTTTTAATGGTATGAAAGGAGTTGTCCATCGAGGTGAATCAACTGCACTTAGTGCTTTGATAAATGATAATATTTACACTGAAGTTATTGCAGATGGAGTTCATGTGTCAGATGATGCCCTAAGATTGTTATTCAAAGTTAAACCGGCTGATAAAGTTATCTTGATTTCAGATTGTTTGTCTTGCACGCATAGTGATGTTAAAGAGTTTGTTTTTTCTGATGAAAAAATATATTTTGATGGTGTAAAAGCAACATCTGCAGAGGGTACAATTGCTGGAAGTACAAAACTAATTCCGGATATTGTAAAAATTATAGGTAATAAAAATCTTTTCAACCCTCAATTCATTGAAAATCCATACATTTATCACAACCTTGATAGTCGAGGTGAAATTGAGTGGGACGAAGATTTTAATATAGTAAAAGTTAAATATTAACTTTTGGAGTAAAAATAAATGCGCAGTGATAATATTAAAAAAGGAATAGCTCACACTCCACATAGAGCCTTGCTTATGGCAACAGGTGTAAGTAAACAAAATATGGACGCACCATTTATTGGTATTGCTAGTTCATTTACTGATTTAGTTCCAGGGCATGTTGGAATGAGAGATTTGGAGCGTCAAATTGAAAAAGGAATTCATACAGGTGGCGGACAAGCTTTTATTTTCGGAGTTCCTGCTGTTTGTGATGGTATTTCTATGGGACATTCTGGAATGAGGTATTCTCTTCCATCTAGGGATTTGATTGCAGATTGTGTTGAAACGATGGCAGAAGCTCATCAACTTGATGGTTTAGTTTTACTTTCAAATTGTGACAAAATCACTCCCGGAATGTTAATTGCTGCAATGCGTTTGAATATTCCGACAATTATTGTTACCGCAGGTCCAATGCTAGATGGAGAGAGTCGTTGTGAAAAATTATCAATGATTAAGGCTTCTTTTGAGGGAATTGGTAAATATAGAAGTGGGCAAATTGATAAAAATAGACTTCTTGAAATGGAAGAAGAATCTTGTCCTAGCGCAGGTTCTTGCCAAGGTATGTACACTGCAAATACTATGGCTTGCTTGACAGAGGCAATGGGCATGAGTTTGCCGTTCTGCGCAAGTGCTGCTGCTGTATCCTCTAAAAAAAGAAGAATTGCATTTGATAGTGGTGTTCAAATTGTTGATTTGGTTAAAAAAGATATAAAACCACGTGATATTGTCGATAAAGACACATTGAGAAATGCGATTATTTGCGATTTAGCTTTAGGTGGTTCAACTAATTCATTCTTGCACATTTTAGCAATTGCTAATGCAGGTGAAATTGATGTTACATTGAAAGATTTTGAAGATTTAAGTCATAAGATTCACCAAGTTGTTAAGCTTGATCCTGCAGGAAATCCTACAATGACTGATTTTCATAAAGGTGGTGGAATGCCTGCTCTTATGAAAACTTTAATGTCTGCAAATATTGGAATTATTGATAAAAATGCTTGTTGTGGATTGAAATTATCAGAAATCACTCAAAATGCTTATGTAAATACTGATTTAATTCACCCATATAATGAACCATTTACAACAAAACCTGGGCTTGGTATTTTATATGGAAATATTGCACCGGACGGTTGTGTAACTAAAATTTCAGGAATAGATGAAAAATGTTATGAATTTGAGGGTGTTGCTAAGACCTTTGATTCAGAAGAAGATGCTATGGCAGCTCTTGAGGGCGATAAAATTCATGCCGGAGATATTGTAGTAATTCGTTACGAGGGACCAAAGGGCGGTCCCGGAATGCGAGAAATGCTTGCTCCCACATCATTGTTGGTTGGTAAAGGTTTAGGTACGACTTGCGCTCTTATTACAGATGGAAGATTTTCCGGAGGAACTCGAGGAATTTGTATTGGTCATGTATGCCCAGAAGCAGCGCTGGGGGGAAATATTGCACTTATTCAAAATGGGGATAAAATCAAAATCAATATTAATACTCGAGAAATTATGCTTATGGTATCAGATGAAGAACTATCCGAGCGTAGAAAACATTTGAAACCTTTTGAATTAAAATGCAAATCAGGTTATCTTGCAAAGTATGCCAAAAATGTTCAAGATGCTTCGCATGGAGCAATTGTTTAAGGAAAAAGAGTATGGACGGAATTAAAAATATAATAACAGATACAAATTTAAAACATATTGCTATCATTATGGACGGTAACAGACGGTGGGCAAAAGAAAAGAATCTTCCATCTGCTATGGGGCATAAAAAAGGGGTTGATGCTCTAAAAAATATTTTGAGAGCCTGTAATGATTTTGGAATTAAATATTTAACAGTTTATGCTTTTTCTACTGAAAATTGGAACCGAAAAAAAGAAGAAGTAGAATTTTTAATGAATTTAGTTGCTGTTACTTTGACTAATGAACTGGCAGAAATGCACAAAGAAAATGTTCAAATTCATTTTATCGGAGATTTAACAAGATTAAGTGTTAAACTTCAAAATATTTTAGCAAATGCGGTTGAAACAACAAAAAATAATACGGGTGTTATCTTACAAATCGCATTGAATTATGGTTCTCGAGATGAAATTGTGCATGCAGTTCAAAGAATTGTTGAATCTGGCGTAAAACCAAACGAAATAAGTGAAAAACTTATTTCAGACAACTTATACACCGCAGGTGTTCCGGACCCTGATATTTTAATTAGAACAGGTGGAGAACAGAGAATTTCAAATTATTTGTTGTGGCAGATTGCGTATTCTGAAATTATTATCAGAAACGAATTTTGGCCTGATTTTGACAAAAATTCTCTAAAAGATTCTATTTTAGAATTTGGAAAAAGGCAAAGAAGATATGGAAAATAACAAAACTATAAAAATTGTTTTTGCAACAGGGAATTCCCATAAATTGCAAGAAATAAATGATATTTCAAAAGGTTCTGGGGTTGAATTTGTTCTTCCACCTGCAGCATTTAACCCGATAGAAAACGGTACAACTTTTGAAGAAAATTCTTTTATTAAGGCTAAAGAAGCTGCAAGATTATCTCATTGTATATCTCTTGCAGATGATTCAGGCTTATGTGTTGAGGCTTTGAATGGAGAACCGGGGATATTTTCTGCCAGATATGACACAACACCGCAAAAACGTATTGATAAACTTTTGAATAATTTAGCTCCATTCGGTAATAGAAGTGCAAAATTTGTTTGTGCTATGACACTTGTTGATGAGTTTGGACAAATTCTTGATAAAGAAATCGGAGAGTGTAATGGACAAATTGCTAAAACTCAATCAGGACACAACGGATTTGGTTATGACCCAATATTTATTCCTAACGGATATGAAATCACTGTTGCTGAAATGTCCGAAGAGTTAAAAAATACAATTTCTCATAGAAGTATTGCTCTTAATAAGATTTTAGAATATATAAAAAATTCTCAAATTTAATTTGCATACTTTTTTTATCCATTATACAATTGTAATGTTGATTTAGGTCAAAATTTGACTAGGGAGAACTTAGAATAATGAAAAAAAAGATACTATTAATAATTATAATAGCTTTAGTTGCTATCGGTTTTCGATTTGTAGCTTCTTCTGTTGGCGGTATGATGAAACAAAAAGCAAGACTTAATGTCGCACCGCCTAATGTTGTAGTTCAACAAATTGAAGGAAACGACGTAATCAGAACTTTTGATGCCCCCGGACGAGTCATTTCAAAATACCAAGTTAGTATAATGGCTCGTATTTCAGGTTATTTACAGAAGAGTTTCTTCAAGGAAGGCGACTATGTAAAAGCCGGTGAAACATTGTTTTTAATTGAACCTGCAGAATATCAAAATGCTTCAAATGTTGCAGGTGCTAATATCCAAAATATTAAGGCTCAGCTTGCTTATGCAAATAAACAACTCGCTAGAGCCGAAGAACTTGTAAGGCAAGATTATATTGCTAAAGCTAAATATGATGAAATTTTAGCTAATAGAGATGCCTTGCAAGCTCAGTTAGCAGCTGCTCAATCTAATTATAAAGATACGAACAGAAATCTAAGTTATACAAGAGTTAAAGCTCCGGTAGATGGACGAATTGGTATTATTGATGTTACTGTCGGAAACTATGTAACACCATCATCTGGTTCTTTAACAACGATAAATAGTACAAACCCGATTTATGTAACTTTCCCATTATCTTCAGAAGATTATGCAGCTATTTCAACAATTGATAAAAAAGCTGATGCGAAAAGAAAAGTTGAATTATTTTTTCAAAATGGAGATAAATACGAACTTAACGGTATCCAAGATTTCTTAGACAATAAAGTTGACCAAACAACTGGTACAGTTACATTGCGTGCAACATTCCAAAACCCCAATAACAAACTTCTACATGGCGAATTTGTCAATGTAAGATTATTTGCTAATAATCCAGTAAAAGTTCCTGTTGTTCCTATTGTTGCCGTTCAAGAAAATCAAGAGGGTAAATACGTTTATACTATTGATAATAAAGGTCTTCCTAAATTGACTTATATTAAAACGCAAGGGCAATCAGGTGATAACTGGATTGTAAAAGAAGGTTTAAAACAGGGAGATAAAGTAATTGTTGAGGGTATTTTGAAAGTAACCCCAGGAAGTCCGGTCAAAATTGTTTCAAAAGAACAAATGGACACAATAAAAGCTAAAAAACAAACTTCAAAAAAATCAAAGAAATAAATAATTTTTAATAAAGGGTATATGTGATGTCAGAAGAAAAACAGGGTAATTTATTTATACGCAGACCAAAACTTGCGATTGTAATATCACTTGCAATATTACTTGCAGGTATTTTGATGATAAATACTTTACCATTAGAAGAATATCCATCAATTACACCTCCGCAGGTTGTTGTATCAGCAACTTATGCCGGTGCAAGTTCTGACGTTATTGAATCCACAATTGCTGCTCCTGTTGAAGCTCAATTGAACGGGGTTCAAGATATGATTTATATGTCTTCTACATCACAGAACGGTTCTTATAGCTTAACTCTATATTTTGCGGTTGGTTCTGATCCTGATATGGCAGTTGTAAACGTTCAAAACCAGTTGCAATTAGTTACGCCTCGTTTGCCGGAAGAGGTTCGGCGATATGGATTGTCGGTAAAAAAATCTACCGGAGGTCCGGGGCTTTTGATGATTTCCGTAAATTCTCCACATAATTCTTATGACCCATTGTTTATCTCAAATTATGCAGATATTTATATTAAAGATGAACTTGCAAGAATTCGTGGAGTTGGTAAGGTTTCGGTATTCGGCTCTTCAAATTATTCAATGAGAATATGGCTTGATGCTGATAAAATGGCTAATTATGGACTTTCAACAAGTGAAGTATCAGCTGCAATTCAAGCACAAAACATTCAATCTCCTGCCGGTGATTTGGGTGTAGAACCAATGAAAGAAAAGCAGCTCATCAAACTTACAATGAGGACAAAAGGTCGTCTTAAAGAGGCAAAAGAATTTGAAGATATTATTGTTAAATCTTTACCAAATGGTTCTCAAATTCGATTGAAAGATGTTGCAAGGGTTGAACTTGGTGCAGAAAGTTATTCATATTTCTCTCGTATTAGTGGTAAAAATTCTGCAATTATTACAGTCAGTCAATTACCGGAAGCTAACGCAATCGATTTGTCTAACAAAATTCAAAAAAGATTGGCAGAGTTAAGCAAAACTTTCCCAAAAGATTTAGAATATAAAGTTCAACACGATGAAACAGAGTTTGTTAGAGAATCTATTAACGAGGTAATCAGCGCAGTTGCTTTAGCAGTTTTACTTGTATCACTTGTTACATATTTATTCTTAGGAACTGCTCGTGCGGCATTTATTCCATTCTGTGCAATTCCGGTTTCATTAATTGGTGTATTTATTTTTATGCACTTGTTCGGATTTTCAATAAATCTGTTAATTTTATTTGGACTGGTTCTTGCCGTTGGATTGGTTGTAGATGATGCAATTGTTGTACTTGAAAATACGCAACGACATATTCAGGAGGGAAAAGATCCTAAAACTGCAACTGAAATTACAATGAAAGAGGTATTTGGAGCTGTTTTAGCAACCTCTCTTGTATTGATGGCTGTATTTGTTCCGGTATCATTTATGGGCGGTATTACTGGTCGTATGTTTAGACAATTTGCACTATGTATCGCTTCATCTATCGGTTTATCAACACTTGTTGCATTGACTCTTGCTCCTGCTCTTTGTTCAATGATATTGAAATCAGGAGAAGAAAAAGCCGATTTCAAATTTATTCAAATGTTTGATGATTGGTTTGCAAGTGTTCGTGATAAATATTTAGTTTATACAAAATCATTTGTTGAGTCACCAAAACTTACTTTTGGTGTTCTTGGTATAATTGTTCTATTCACAATTGGAATGTTTATGCTAATTCCACGAGGATTTTTACCAGCAGAAGATAGAGGTGCTATTTTTACTCAAATTCAGTTGCCTGACGGATCATCTGCTTCTAGAACAGATTCTGTTGCAAGTGATGTTGAATCAAAACTTTTAAAAATTCCAGGAGTTGAAGATACAATTACACTTGTTGGTATGAATGGTGAAAATACTGCTTTTATTGTTTCAAGCTTAAAACCTTGGTCTAAGAGAAAAAATAAAGAAGAATCACTTGATGGTATTATGAAAAATATCAACATGACTTTTGCTAATTATCCGTCAGCAACAATTGCGACATTCTCACCTCCTGCAATTACAGGTTTGGGTATGTTTGGCGGGTTTGAATACCAGTTGCTTGATAAAGGTGATAGAGATGCAGGAGCATTATACGAACAGGCAACAAAACTTATGAATGCAGCTCGTTCTAATCCAAACTTCTCAATGATTTATAGCTCATATAGTCCGAATTTGCCACAATTAGAACTTGATGTAGATGTAGATAAAGCAATGGCTCAAGGAGTTGAAGTATCTGAAGTTTATAACGCAATTGCAGCATATTTTGCAAAATCTTATATTAATGACTTTAACAAGTATGGTCGTGTTTATAGGGTTTACGTTCAAGCAGATTCTGATTTCAGGGCAAAAATTTCAGATATAGATAAAATTTACGTAAAAAACAATAATGGTAGAATGGTTCCATTATCGGCAGTAATTACAACTAAAAATGTTGTAGGTCCTTATGTAAGAACAAGATTTAATATGTATCCTGCAGTTACAATCAACGGTAACACTAGAGCAGGTGTAAGTTCCGGTAAGGCAATGAGCCTGATGGAACAATTGTCAGATAAAGTGTTGCCGGAAGATATGGGTTATGCTTGGTCTGGTACGTCTTTACAAGAAAAAGAATCAAGCGGACAAATCGGACCAATTTTAGCAATGTCACTAGTCTTCGTATTTTTGTTCTTAGTTGGATTGTATGAAAGTTGGCTACTTCCAGTATCAGTATTACTTGTTACTCCGGTTGCTTTGGTTGGGGCTCTGTTATTCCAATATGTAAGTGGCTATTCTCTAGATATTTACTCTCAAATTGGTTTAGTTATGTTAATCGGTTTGAGTACAAAACAAGCAATTTTGATTGTTGAGTTTGCTAAAGATGCACACCAAGGAGGTTTGCCGATTAAAGAAGCCGCATTACAAGCAGCAAAACTTCGTTTTAGAGCCGTTATGATGACAAACATTGCATTTGTACTGGGTTTGTTGCCATTGGTATTTGCATCTGGGGCGGGTGCAGCATCTAGACACTCTGTTGGTATGACTGTATTTGGTGGAATGATAGCTGTTGCATTTATCGGTACATTTTTAGTTCCAGCCTTTTACGTTATGGTTGAAGAATTTAAAGTTAATTTTGCTCACAAAATTCATGAGTATAAGGAAAAAAGAAAAAATGTTTAAGAAGACAATTTTAACTATAATATTTATGCTTTTGGCAATGCCGGTATTTTCCGCAAATCTTGGAAATAAGATTAATTCAAATGAATTTCCAGGCTCAGAAAATGTTTTGCCAAACGTTAATGTTAACCCCGATTTTGTTATATCCGGTTCAATAGAAAAAAATATAGATATGACATTAGATAATTGTCTTCGTCTTGCTTTGGGCAATAACCCACAAATTAATGCTGCTTTTCAAGATATATTAGCATCTGATGCAAGAATAAAACAAGTTTGGTCAAATTATTTCCCGAGTGTTTCTTGGCAAACAAGTTATACCCATATAAAGCAACTTCAATTGTCTGATGCATTGGGTAAAAACTTGCAGTTCAATTATTACTTGGCAGGACAAGTTACATTACAACAAATGCTTTACGACTTTGGGGTAACTCAAAATCAGGCAACAATTAAAAGATTGGACTATGACGGATATAAAAAGACCTTTGAAGCTATTGTAAATGATGTAATTTATCAAACAAAAGATGCATATTACAATGTTCTTTATGCCTATGAAAATAAACGTGTAGCACAAGAAATGGTTGATAAATATCAAATGTTTTATAATCAGGCAAAAGCTTTTTATAAAATTGGTATGAATCCAAAAGTTGATGTTACAATAGCGGAAACGAATTTAAGTAGCGCAAAGTTAAAACTTATTCAATCGGAAAATGCGGTTAATCTTGCGATTGCAAAGTTAAATAATGTTATGGGTGTTCCATATATTGAAAAATACGATATTTTAGACAAATTAAAATATCAACCGACAAATTTAACTTTTGAACAAGCGATTGATACAGCCAGAGAAGCTCGACCGGAATTAAAACTTGCAGAAATCAAGGTAGAGGAAGCAAATCAAACATTAAAACTTGCTAAAAAATCATATTTCCCAAGTATTTCTGTTGAAGCTCAATATCAACGAGGTGGTAAATCATGGAACTCAAATTATGGTTATAACGTAGGTGGTTATTTGATTTTCCCGACAGTTAATGCAATGTTAATCAGAAATGAAATTAAGGAAGCTCGTTATTTATATGATAGGGAATTGGCAAATGCAAGAAATACCCAAAATAGCATCTATTTAGAAATTCAGAATGCATATTTAAAACTTGACGAAAAAAGAAATCAACTTCCGGTTGCAATTTTACAGATGAAACAATCAAAAGAAAACTATGAATTGTCTTATGGCAGATATCGAGTAGGCGAAGCTTCTCCTATTGAGTTGAGAGATGCTGAAACAACTTATGAGCAAGCTCAATTAACTTATTATACGGCATTATATGAATATAATTCAGCAAAGGCTGAACTTGAAAAAGCAATTGGTAAAAACATTGTTGATGACAGTGATAGTGTTGATTTAGAGAAATAGTTAAGAAATGTTACCAATCCTCTTTTTAAAAAAGCAATTTTTTTAAAGTTATTTACTTTATATATATGTAAGATATAAATAAGAGAGAGATAAAGAGATATGTTAGCAACTTCAGGACAAGCATTTGGAACAATGGTTAGACCATCAAGAAAAAGAAAAGCTTCTGCTGAATTTAATTACCTAGAAAATAAAGATAGAAGAATGAGATTCAATAATTCAAAAGACCCAATCTATTATGTCTTTGATTGTATTGAAAACAGACCTGTAAGTACATTAGCTAAAGAGTTTGTAAAGGATTCATTCTTTGAAGTTGTAAACTTTGTATCAAAAGTTGTTGGATAATCAATAGGAAATAAGAGAAAAGAAATTTAAGGAAAAGGATAGGAAACATTATTTACTAAATAAAGCAGTCAAATTAAGACTGCTTTTTATTTTGTGAATTCCTGCCAAATAAGGAAACATTAAAATAAAACTGTTTGCGGATAAACCTCTTCAACATAATTTGCCCAATCTTTTACATCAAAAAATCCGATAGCAAATTCTGCCGTATTTTCTCCAATTTGTTGAGCTTCCTGAACTTCAATTGGAGGACCAGCAGGAGTTGATCTTGCCGGATTTCTAGGGTTTGAAATTATACCGGTACTTCTCAATAGCGTTATTGCAAGTTTATCTTGTAGAACTTCATATTCTGTCAAACCTTTTGTTATAATTCCTAAACCGTTAGCCCAGACGAAACGTTGCAATGGTGCAGTGTTTGTCATTGCTTCAATACCTTTTTCTTTGGGCAAATTTTGATGTATATCATAATCTGGGTCAAAATCTCTTTCGAGAAGTAAATTCATATCTTCAGAATATGTTTTGGTTATTGGCATTTGAGTATTAAATCTAACTTGCCATAGTCTATTAGACAAAAGATTTAACCACTTGATTTTGAAATTAAGTAAATGAGATTTTTTATCTAAAGAAATATCTACATTAAAAAATGATGTTGAAACTCTTATTGTTGAACGCAAATTTCCATTTACAAGAACTTTTGCCGATTTAATTTCTGCAACTTCACCTAAATCATTTTCTAAAGGTCCAAAATTATAGGTATCACCATTATCCTTATATCTGACAAATTCAATAAAATTTTCATAGCATTTATCAACAGTATAAAGATTCAATTTCCCGTCTTTCAATTCAATTTTGATATTTGAATTAGATAACATGTTATTTTCGATTTTTAAATCAGTCGCATCATTCGTACCATTAAATTCCTTTAGTAAAGTGTAAATAGTTGTATAATCCTCTGTAACAGGGATTTTATTGATATCATATAACAATGATTTAGGGAAACCTTTTCGCTTACTTATCACCTGAGAATTTTCGTCAACCTTATTTTTTTCAACTGTTAAAAGTTTATATTTATCAAGATATTTGAATGTTATAGACATATTTTCGGGTTGAGTTACACCTATTTCATTGATAATTGTATCTGCAATTTCTAAAATTTTATGATACCTTGTAATATTTTCTTGATGAACTAAGTCGGTAGAACAACCACAAATACTATCATGCGCTTGATTTTGAAGTAACAATTTATAGGCATATTCAATAGCTTTTTCATAGTTATTCCCGAAATTCAACTGAATTTTATCTGCCAAATCAAGTTTGTATGAACACTCAGTATTAAGTTGTTTTAGTTTTGTTCTCGCAGAATATGAACCTTGAAGAATAAATGTTTTTGAATTATTTCTCAATTCTCCATCATATTTTTGTTTAAATTTAACCGAATCAAAATAGTCAAATGGAGTGCCTAATTCAATTTCATAATCATCAAGGTAAAAATTAACACTCTCAATTTGAGATTTTATATCTTCAGGAATTGCCAAATGGTCTGCTCCAATTGGCAATAGTAACGTTTCACCTGATTTTTCAGCAATTTTATCTAAATTTGTTTTAAGAAAATTCGCTTTTTCCTGCATTGAAATATCAGAGGAAAAAATATCCATAAAATATCCACGGATTAAGTTTACAGTGTTAACACCATTAAAGATAAATTCGGATTGTAATTCATCACTACAACCTCGCCAAACCATAGCTTTATCAATACCATATTCTTTCAAAATCATTGGAATATTCTTGCTATGCCCGAAAGTATCCGCAAAATATCCGATAAAATCTTCGCAACCAAAACTTTTTGCAATTTTAGTTCCAATTTCTATATTTTTTCTAAAGCAAATCCCATCAGTCAAAAATTCATCAACTAAACAATAAAAAGGACCAATGAAAAGTCTTTTATCTTTAATAAACTTTCTGACGAGTTCTTCTTTTTCTGGTCTGAATTCAAGATAATCAAGCAAGGCTACTACTTGTCCATCAAAATAAAATGATGGAATTTTATCTTCTTCCAAATATTTCAAAATATTATCAAAAACTTTAACTAATCTAAGTCTAAAAATTTCAAATTCTCTATACCATTCTCTATCCCAGTGAGAATGAAGATATGCAATAACTCTTTTTTTCTTATTTTTATTAAACATCATAATTTAATCTTAGCATTATTCCTTAGTTAAGGCTAATTGTAAAGATTAGACAACAGGTGAATGATAAAAATATTTAAAAGTTCTATTATACAATTGAATGTTGAGGTGAATATGAGTAAATTTAGTCTTATCGGGATTGTTATTTTAAGTATATTTTTAATTGAATTAAGTTCAGATGCAATTATTACAAACTATGGGCACAATAGTCCATACAAGTTAGTAAATGCTTTTACATTTGATGCTGAAAATCCATATAATCAAGATTTGACACGAGTTGAGCAATTCTTATTTAATCAAACTTACCAAAATGAAAACAATGCTGAACGACTAAATCGAATAGAATATCAAGTTTTTAAGAAAAATTTTCCAACGTTAAATATAAGTCAGCGAATGAACAATGTTCTTGCAAATTATAGAGGAGATTATATGGGAAGCAGATATTTTAATTCAGGTACAGAAAATTTCACCTCACCAAGTTTTAGAAATCGGATAATCAATCGATTTATTGGTCAACCTACAGGTTTTACTCCTGCTTTATCAAATTCAAATTTCATGAATTCTTCATTTGGACCATCATATAACAGAGGTTATTATGGTTCAAATGGTTGGGGTTATCACAATTCATACAATCCAACAATTACCGGTACAGGTATTCATATTTTAGATTAAATTAAAAGATGTAAAAAATATGTAAAGTTCTCAGAATTGGGATATTTTGATGATATCATATATATTGTAGTATTTTTAAGGAGAGAACAATATGTGTGGTATTGTAGGATACGTCGGTCACAAACCGGTTGTTGATATATTATTAGACGGACTTGAACAATTAGAATATAGAGGCTATGACTCATCAGGAATCGCAGTAAAATGTGCAGATTCTATCAAAGTTTATAAAGCAGAGGGTAAATTAGTTAATTTGAGAGAAGAATTAGCACCTCATGCTTACGAAATTTCAAAAGCAACTCTTGGTATCGGTCATATCAGATGGGCAACTCACGGTGCTCCAACTGTTGTAAATGCACACCCACACACTTGCGGTTGCGGAAAATTAGTTGTTGTTCACAATGGTATTATCGAAAATTATAAAGAATTAAAAGCAGAGTTAGAAGCAAAAGGTTGTAAATTCCGCTCTCAAACTGATACAGAAACAGTTGCACACTTAATTGCAATGATTTATGGTGAAGTTAAAGATTTGACTAAAGCGGTTCAAATGGCTGCAAAAAGAATTGAGGGTGCTTATGCATTAGGTATTATGCATAATGATGAACCTAATAAACTTGTTGTAACTAAAAGAAATGCTCCATTGATTATTGGTGTTGGGGAAAATGAATATTATGCAGCATCTGATGTTCCTGCAATCATCAAACATACAAACAGGGCCATTTATTTAAAAGATAATCAAGTTGCAACTCTTACCCCATCATCTTTAAGACTTGAAGATGAATTTGGTAACGAAGTTATTCCAAAAGTAGAAGTATTACCTTGGGAACCAGTGGCTTTAAGCAAAATGGGTTATAAACACTTTATGCTTAAAGAAATTCACGAACAACCTGACGTAATCAGAAATATTTTAATCGGTAAACTTCATACATCTGATTCTCCAATTGTGTTGAATGAAGTTAAATTAACAAAAGAACATTTGAGAAAATTAAACAGAATCCAAATTATTGCTTGCGGTACTTCATTGCATGCTGCAATGGTTGGTAAATACATTATTGAAGCTTTTTGTGGTATTCCTGTTGATGTTGAACCATCAAGTGAATATATTTATAGAAAAACAGTTACCAATGAACATACTCTTGTAATCGGTGTTTCTCAATCAGGTGAAACAGCTGATACATTAACAGCTATTAAACAAGCAAAAGCTAAAGGTTCTCATGTATTGATTATTACAAACAGACCTGATAGCGCTATGGCAAGAGAAGCAGATAGTTTAATTCCTGTAAGTGCAGGTATTGAAGTTTCAGTTGCAGCTACAAAATCTTATATTGCACAGTTAACTTCATTCTATTTGTTAGCTCTTTATATGGCAGAAACAAAAGAATCTTTGCCTAAAACTGAATTGAATGAAATCAAGGCTGAAATGTTGATTTTACCTCAAAAAATTGAACAAATTTTAGCTCACAAAGAAAATATTCAAGCTTGTGCCAGAAAATATGCAAATACAAGAGATTTTATCTATATTGCAAGAGGAATTAACTATCCAACAGCACTAGAAGGAGCATTAAAGCTTAAAGAAATCAGTTATATCAATGCAACCGGTTATCCGGCAGGTGAATTGAAACACGGACCAATTGCAATGCTTGATGAAACAATGCCTGTATTGTCAATTTTAATGCAAGGTAAAGTTTTTGAAAAATTATTATCAAACAGTGAAGAAGCTAAAGCACGAAATGCTAGAATGGTTGCTTTGACAAACTCTTCTGACCCTAAACTAGATGATTTGTTTGATTTTATTATCAAGGTTCCGGAAGTTCATGAATACTTGTCACCAATTGTAGCGACTATTCCATTGCAGTTGATTGCATACTATATTGCAGAGTTTTTAGGTAAAGATGTTGACCAACCTAGAAACCTTGCAAAATCAGTTACGGTTGAATAATATGACTAGAATTATTTCAGATTTTGCATATTTAGATATTACAGATAATTTGTCTTCTAAATATATTGAGGACAAATTGTCTGGACAATATGGAGCAATTATTCGTTGGGCAATTGTTTCTACTGATAATCAACGACTAAAAATATGTTTTACATACGAACAAGGCGAGAATTAAATTCCCGCCTTGTTATTTGTTATCCGTTAAAATTTATACGATAATTGTACCTGTCATATTTTCTAATTTTGCTTGATCAATGTATTTTTGGTCAATTTTACCTGCTTGATAAGAATGTTTTGAAATAACACCGGTCAAAGCACCTAAAGTTAATAACGCAACACCTGCTAATGCTCCAGCTTTTCCATATTTAGGTAATTTTTCTAATGCTTTTGCTGCATACTTTTCAACCCAAGCACCTGCTTTTGTGACATTACCATTCTTTGCTTTGGTCAATTTTGCACCAACTTTTGATGCCCATTGACCGACTTTTTCAAAAGCTTTTACAACTAAATCCGGCTTTTTATACACACCGTAACCTGCAGCAGCACCACCTGCCAAGACTCCTGCACCTAGTACATTATATTTTATATCATTGGTAAAATGTGCTCCTGCACATTTAGTTCTATTTACGAAAGAACCTTTGTCTTTTGCTGTCATTGTTTGATAAGAATGAGCTGTTACTTGTGAGACCATACTTTAACCTACCTTTCAAAAATAATAAAACCTAACCTACATATTAATAAAAAAAATTTTGCATAAAAAATTGCTTATCCTAAATGTTAAAATAAGCAATTTTCTTGTTATTATTCAGTTTTAATGACATTACAAATCTTAATATTCGTCAATTTCGATAGCATTCACAGGACAACTTAAAGCTGCATCAATACACAAATCTTCGGTTTTATCAATATTTGCAGGGTTAGCTATTGCCTTATTACCTTGAATATCAAAGACTTCGGGATTAATAATTGCGCATGCTCCACACCCGACACAAGTATCCAAAATAGTTACATTCATAAAAATATCCTCCATTGTTCAAAGACATTATGGAGAATATTTGTTAATATTTAATTGGTATAATTTCTAATATAAATTGCTAATTATTAATCTTCATTTGATACAATTTGAGCTCCAGTTTGCTCAATATTCAGGGTTTTAATGTCACTTTTAATATTTTGATCAGTCCAAGTATCTTTTACAATACCACGAATTTTGTCTAAATCATTCTTTTCAGAAATAACAAGGATTGAAGACCCTGCTCCACTTAAAACACAACCTAAAACACTATCAACATGTCTTAGATTATCCATTATTTTGTCTAACCCTGGAACTAATTTCATTCTGTATGGTTGATGAAGTCTATCTTTTAGAGCTAATTTCATTAATTCTGAATCTTTAGTATTAACGGCTTGAACGAACATTCCTAAACGTTGAGCATTAAAAATTGCATCTTTCATTGGAACTTCTTTAGGTAATACAGAACGAGCAATATCTGTTGAAAGCTCAAAATCAGGAACACAAACAGTTATGGCCCATTCCGTCGGCCAGTTTAATTTTCTGTAAACAACAGAACCGTCATCTTCTTGAGAAGATAGAACTAAACCTCCAACAATCGCAGGTGTAATGTTATCAGGGTGTCCCTCAATTTCACAAGCAATTGATAAAAGTGCAACTTCATCAGCAGGCTTGCCTAATAGTTCATTTGCAGCAATCAATGCACCAACAATAACAGATGCACTGCTACCTAAACCTCTTGCAACCGGAATATTTGAGTGAATATTTATCTTTAATTCACTTGGAGTTTGCCCAATTGAGTTGTAAAGAAGTTCAACTGCTTTATAAACAAGACTATTTTCATCAAGAGGAATATGTTCCAATGATAACTCATCTATAGCAGCACTTTCAGCTATTACATTAATTTCAATACCTGTTCCAGGAAGTACTGTTTCTTCTATCGTTATAGTATTGTAGATAGGTAAAGCCATACCTAAACAATCAAATCCTGGACCTATATTTGCCGTAGTTGCCGGCACTTTCACACTTACTTTCATATAACTAATCTTAACCTTTCAATTATAGTTATATTATAACAGGAATAAATAAAAATACCATTGCTTAATAATTACTCAAAGTATTTAGGAATTCCGTTTTGATTTCTAAGAGTACCTTTTCTTGTCTTTTCGCTATCATATCTCCTAACACTAGCAGCTCCGTTGTTGTACATATCAACTTCATATACGATATCTTCTGATTTTAAATCTTCAAGATTAGAGTCTTTTGTTGCTGTTGCACCATCTTTGTACTTATAAGCTTTTACTGTATATTCACCATCTCCATTGTCTTCTGTTACTTTGTAACCATCTTTAAAATATTCGGTAGTTGAACCCTTACTACCAGTTGAAATGATTGCCAAATTGCCATTAACAACATAAGTTATTCCGTCTTTTTCATATCTTTCATTTGCTTTATGATATAGACCATCATTACACCAAACTGCATCTCCTTTTTCATTTCGTTCTCCAACTTTATGACCATTTACAGTATCCTCACCATTTGAAGTTGAGCCATTGAAAATTTGAAGGACATTATCAATCATTGTACCGGCTAAATCCCAAGTTTTGCCAATTAATGAGCTTATAACATCTTTAAAAGTCAAATTATTTGCATTTATTTGAGACAGTTCTTCTTGCGAGAAATCATCATAAGTAATGGTATCTTTCCCAGATGCATCTTTTGAGCCATCTTTATTTCTAGCAGAATAATTAAATAAAGATTTATCCATAGATTTAAAATCTTCCTTTGTTCGGGAAGACTGATTATTTGATAATGGTTGCTCCATTTGAGGGGTTTTACTATGCCCAGACATGTTATTTATTGGTATTGTCATAATTATCCTTATATAGTATATAAAAAATATATACTGTTAAAAACTGCTGATCATTGAAATATTGTAACATTTTGATACAGATTAAATATAGCTGTATAATAAAACTATGTATGAATTTCACCCATATTTTACGAATGATGGCTCTGTTGGGCTATTCAATACGGATTTTAACGATATTTACCATAGTGCAACAGGAGCTTTAACAGAAGCTTATGAAAAATTTATCTATCCTGTAGATTTCAATTCTTTATTAAAGAAAAAGTCAATCAAAGTTTTAGACATTTGTTACGGAATTGGGTACAATACAAAAAGTTTTTTAAATTTTTTATTTGAAAATTATTTTTCAAAAAGTTTTTCAGAAAAAATTTCCAAAATTAATTCTTCTTACAAATGCAATATCGAAGCGATACATACCAATAATAATACACATAAGCAAGACAATAAATTATCAGCAAATAACGCTACGATATATACTGATAATATCATTCAGCCAAAGTTAACAAACGTTTATATCAAAGCGATAGATATAGATAAAGTTTTGTCATACTTATCTCCATTTGTAAGAACGGGTGTAAAAAATATATCAAATCAAAAATTTAATTTTAAATACGATAAAATTAATAAATATCTGACAGAAAGTAATACAATATGTCACCCCAAAATAAATCCTCTGATAAATTATTTGATTTTTGAAAAAATTCAAAATAATTGTATTGATTTTATCGAAAATAAAGATGTTTTTTCGATTATCAATTCTAAGGATTTTGCTCAATATTTTGACTCAAATATTAGGGGCTATTTTAACTTTTTAGTGAAACAAAGGTATAACAAATCATCTTTAGACATCTTATTAGCCTTTTTACATAATATATATTATAGGAATATATCTGAATGTTATAAAAAGAGGTTAAAAACATATAAATTGCAGGATATTGATTTTGAACTAAAAAATGATGATGCAAGAAAAATTATTCTCAAAGACAAAAATTTATATAATTTAATATTTTTAGATGCATTTACACCATCAAAATGTCCATGTCTTTGGTCTTATGAATTTTTCAAACTTCTATTTGAACATCTTGAACCTGATGGAATGATCTTAACATACTCAACATCAGCATCAATCAGAAATGCCATGCAAACGGCCGGATTTGAAATTGGAAATATATATAATGAACAACTTGGAAAATTCTCTGGTACAATTGCGACAAAAGATAAATCTCTGATAAAATATCCTCTCACAGAATTTGATTTAGGGCTTTTAAAAACCAAGGCTGGTATATTTTATCGAGATGAAAATTTAACAGCCCTTAATGAAGCGATTCTTGATAGAAAAAATTCCGAAGTTAAAAATAGTGATAAAATGTCAACATCGCATTATAATAAATTGTTTAATTCTGCTATAAAGCTCTAACAATATTATCTGTATATATCGCAGCGATAGTATGCTTTGTTAATCAATTATTTTTATTAATTTTTTTTAATACAATTTCATATCCAAAAAGTTTTGCGAAGAATTCTACATCATTAAAATCAAGCGAACCTTTTCTCATTTTGTGCGAAAGTCCGTCCATTGTGTATTTTTATCGCTATTTTCTGTTGCTAATTTTGCAAGTTGAGTAAGTGTAATACATTCCTTAGCTATAATAGCTCTCTTAGACCAATCGGTAGCCCTTATGATGTATATAAAAATACTTGCAAATTAAGTTCAAATGGTCTTGGTTGTGCATATTATGTTTTGACACAGAATAACATGAAGTATTTACACTAAAATCTTAACATTTTTGCCTTAAAAGGCTTGCGATTTATAATAAATATATGAATAAAGATTATGATGTTATTGTTATTGGCGGAGGAACTGCAGGTTGTGCTGCAGCTTATATGAGCGGAAAGTTGGGATTAAAAACCTTACTTATTGAACGTGGAATACATTTAGGTGGGACTATAACTTCTGGACTTGTTGTGCCGGTTATGATGAGCGGTAATCATCAAATAAATACCGATTTTTATCATATTTTGATTGAAGAATTAAAAAAAGTCGGTGGGCAAGTAACCTATCAAAAAAATTCCGGCTGGTTTAACCCAGAACTAATGAAAATAGTCTTAGACAAAATGATGCGTGATGTTGGGGTTGAAGTTCGATTTAACGCAGAAGCAAAAGATGTCAAAGTTGATAGTAATAACGTCTTATCAATTGAAGTTAATAAAGAAATATTATCTGTATATAACGAAACGGTAGATACAGATAATAATGATACTATAAAATACAAACATTTATCGGTATATATCGGAGCGAAGTACTTTGTAGATGCAACAGGAAATTGTGATTTTTCAAATAAAATTAATTGCAAATTTTTAGAAATGAAATCCGAATACCAACCAATGAGTTTGCGCTTTATAATGAGTGGAATAGACTTGAAAGTCTTTTCTGATTGGCTTTTAGATCTTGATAAAGACCGAAATGTAACAACGGTTGAATATATAAACAAGGATATACATCTATCTACTGCATACACCTGGGATACGGATAAACATTGGGCTTTAGCACCATTTTTTGATAAAGCGGTACAAGATGGAGTGTTAAAAGACACTGATAGAAACTACTTTCAGGTTTTTACAGTCGCTGGAATGCCGAATTCATTGGCTTTTAACTGTCCGAGAATTCCTGAAAACCTCAATCCAAACCTTGTAAAGGACTCTACAAAGGCGCTAATTGAAGCAAGAGAAGCAATTTTAAGACTCTCAATATTTTGTAAAAAATACTTCCCAGGGTTTGAAAATGCGTATATTTCAAATATTGCAGATTGCCTTGGTGTAAGGGTTTCAAACAGAATTAAGGGTAAATATATTTATACAATTGAAGACTTAAAATCCGGTAAAAAATTTGAAAATCCGGCGCTTATTTCAAATTATCCGGTAGATGTTCATAACAAGGGTAAAAATAGCTCTACACTTGAAAAAACAGGAGAATATCAACTACCAATTGAGAGTTTAATGTCTTTTGACTATGATAATTTATTTATTGTAGGACGTGGAATTTCAGCAGATTATATGGCTCAAGGAGCTTTGAGAGTTCAAGCAAGTTGTTTTTCAATGGGTGAAGCCGTTGCAAAATATATAAAAAAGCAATTATCTTAGCAAGGTTTAATTATTTTGGAGCATAAAATGTCCATTGCATTTAGTAATGGGTCAATTGTTGTTGAATATGGCGGAGAATACGTCAAGTCATTATTGCGAAACTCTTCTACTGTCAAGTGACCAACTAAAGCACTCGCTAAAGCATTTATCCGCTTGTCCGCACCAACAGAACCTATTGCTTGACCTCCAAGCAGCAAACCGGTGATTTTATCTGCTACAATTTTCAATGTTATGTCATCAGCTTCCGGCATATAACCAACCATGTCAGATTTCGAGATAATAACAGAAACAGTGCTATAACCGAATTTTTTCGCATCTCGTTCCGTTAATCCCGTCATTGACATAGTTGTATTTAAGCATCTTGTTACAGATGAGCCTAAGACCCCCTCAAACTCAGAATAAACACCAGCCGCATTCATTGCAGCGCATCGTCCCTCTTTATTTGCAGTAGAGCCAAGAGGAATCCATACAGGCTGCCTATTTATCAAATGTCGTTCTTCAACACAATCACCACCGGCAAAAACATTTGGAGCTGATGTTTGCATAAGTTTATTTACTTTTATAGCACCGGTTACCCCTAGTTCAATTCCTGCATCTTTAGCTATTTCAACATTTGGTTTTACTCCTGCACAAATAATGAACATATCCGCCAAAAATTCTTTTCCTGAAGCAGTTTTAATACCTGTTGCTATATCATTTTCACTTGCAAATTCAATAACTTCTTCACCTGTATGGAATCGAAAATCTCCCAAGTTAGAATTCACAAGACGTTCTCTTAATTTGTCAGAAATTTCATCATCAAAAATAGACATAATTTTGTCATTTCGCTCAATTACATCAACTTTCAAACCATTTTTGACAAAAGCTTCAAGAAGTTCAAGTCCGATATAACCACTTCCAATAATTACCGCACTTTTAGACTTCAACATCTTTTCTCGAATTTTTATACCGTCTTCTATTTTTCTAAGAACGAAAACATTATTAAAATCTTTATAACCTAAAATCGGTGGAATATAAGGTCTTGCACCCGTTGTAATAATTAGTTTGTCATAAGGAACTAATTTTGCTTCCGATTTTGAACAAACAAGCACTTGTTGTTGAGCAAGCAAAATTTTTTCAACTTTTGTTTCTAAGTGAACATCAATACCCGCTTCTTTAAATTCTTCAACTGAACGAACTAACAATGCCCGATAGTCAGAGAAATTACCTTCAATATAATATGGCAAACCACAAGCCGAATAAGAAACATGTGTATCGTCTGTATAGATGTCCACACTTGAGTTTGGTAATAATCGTTTAATTTTTGCTGCTGCTTTTGCTCCTGCTGCAACTCCACCAATTATAACTATTTTCATAGATACAATCTAATTTATATTTGGGTAAAATTAAATTCGACAAATGACTAATTAACACTATATGTGTTTAAAATCATACCTTTCATAAATTCGCAATAAGTGTCCTTATCTGCTTCTAAATTCTCAGCTTTTTTAATTAAATTTTTCAGCTCTACAATAATTTGTTTTCTTAATAAATCATCATACATGTTAATACACACCCCGTATATTATGTGTTTACTAATTACAAATATATATACGGAATACATAATAAAAAACTTTAGAATATTTTATCGAATATTAAGGAATATTAATCCTCTACTCAATAAATTTTCCCTCAAATAAGTCCATAACCATATTCACATTATCTGTATGATATGAAGAATCAGGATTAGAGGCTATTTTAGACATTTCAGCCTTTGCATTTTGGATTTTTGAATTAATTACCTTTGATTGTGGTGTAGGTTTAGTTACCTGCTCTTTTTGAGTAACAACTTCTTTAACCTCTTCATCATTCATCTCTGGAGGATTATCTTGAACTAAAGGCTTTTTAGCCGGTGCAGGGGCAGGCAAATCATCGTCATCAGTTTTAGACTCCGCTCTTAATTTATCATCTCCAGCTTGAGGTGTTCGAACAATAACTTTTGGAGTTTTCCCTGGGAATAAAGCATTAGATGCTTCTACAATAAAGTGATTTTTAGAACCCTCCGGCCCAAATTGTTTTAACCAACTTGGATTTTTAATAGAAACAATAACTTCATCACTTGCAATTTTAACAGGTAAAGCTTGTTGTTTCAAAATTGCACGAGATGGAAAACTTGTAATATTTTCCAGCAACTTAACCCAAAGAGCCTTTACACCGTTTGTCGTTGCCGGTTTTGACATTGGTACAGCTTGATTAAGAACTTCCTCCTCTGTTGCATTCGCTGTCGATTTAGGAGCAACGGCAGGAGTTGATTTTGGTTGAGTTGGTGTTGCATCTTGAATTACCGGTCTAGGTGGCATTACCGGTCGTTTAGCCTCTTGTTTCATAACAGGTGATGGCGGAGTATTATAAGCAGATACGTTCACCATTTTTGCAGGAGTACCGACTTCAAGAGAAGTAATTCGTTTTTGCAAATCTTCAAGTTTCGTATTTTCTGTTAAATTAGCCAAATCAAGAATTGCAACATCAAGCCACAACTTTGGATTTGCAGTTTGCTTTAATTCTTTGATATAAGCCGCACATTTATCAATCAATGAAATAATTTGATGAACTTCTAAAGGTTTAACTTTAGATTGAAGAGTTTTAATTTGTTCTTCATTTAATTGAACAACCCCTGTAACATCATTATTTCCAACAGATTTAAGGATTAATGAATTTCTAAAATATTCAAGTAAATTTGACAAAATTTGACTTGGTTCATTACCCTGATTGTAAATAGAATTCAATATATCAAGTGCTTCATTTTGTTTTGAAGATGCGATAGCGTCAAATAAAGATGTCAAAGATTGGAAAGATAGTCTTCCTAAAAGTCTATTGATATCATCAACAGAAATCGCTTCACTTGTTGAATTTAAAACACTCAATTGATCTAACAATGCAATACTGTCACGCATTCCACCTGCAGAATTTTGCGCAATATATCTAAGAGCATCGTCTGTAATATTTATTTCTTCTTTATCCGAAATATAGCGTAAGTGCTTTGCAATATCATCAGTTGTAATTCGTTTAAAATCAAATCTTTGACAACGACTTTTAATAGTGTCTAGAACCTTATGAACTTCTGTTGTTGCAAGAATAAAAATAACATTCTTAGGAGGCTCTTCTAATGTCTTTAACAATGCATTAAATGCTTGATTAGTCAACATGTGAACTTCATCAATTATATAAATTTTATAACGGCTCTGAACAGGAGCTAGAGCAACCTTTTGAATAATTTCATCAGCATCATTTACAGAACGATTACTTGCCGCATCAATTTCAATAACATCAATAGGAATTGAATTAGTGATATTTCGACAATTTTCACACTCATTACAAGGATTAATTGTTGGTCCTTTTTCACAGTTTAGAGATTTTGCAAAAATTCTTGCAGTAGAAGTTTTACCTGTTCCTCTTGGTCCTGTAAAAAGATATGCATGAGAAATTCTATTCATCTCAATTGCATTTGCTAATGCCTTTTTAATATGTTCTTGCCCAACAATTTGTTCAATTGTTTGTGGTCTGTATTTTCTATATAACGGAATGTAATTCTTATTCATGATAAAGTAATTATATCAAATAAACATCAAAAAGGGAGGGTTTATGAACTTAATTAAACCGAAAAAATTACAACATGGTTCAACTATTTCTATTGTTGCTCCTGCTGGAAATGTTGATAAAAATAAGTTACAAGTTGGAATTAATTATTTAGAAAAACTTGGCTATAAGGTTAAATTAGGAAAATACCTCTTCAATCAAAATAAATATTTAGCAGGAACAGATGAAGAACGTGCTTTTGACATAAATCAAGCCTTTGCAGACATTGAAACAGATGCAATTATTTGCGCTCGTGGAGGATATGGTGCAATAAGATTACTTGATAAATTGGATTTTACAACTATAAAGGATAACCCTAAAGTATTCTGCGGCTATTCTGATATTACGGCTCTTTCTGCAATTATATTAAAAAAGACCGGACTTATCACGTTTTCAGCCCCAATGATTCAAAGCGATTTTTCAGACTCTGAAATAGATAAATTTACAGAAGATAAATTTTGGAAAACTTTAACTTCTAATAAAATCGTAATAGAACCTTATAACGCAAAATTTTATTCCAAGGGAATAACTCAAGGAATAACTTTTGGAGGAAATCTTGCAACTCTAGTATCTCTAGCAGGAATTGATTTTATCCCTGATGAAAAATTTATTCTGTTTGCGGAAGACATAAATGAAGATGTCTATAAAATCGACAAATATTTTAGACAACTTTTAAATATTCCAAAATTCAGGCAGAATATTTCTGGAATTGTTCTCGGTGATTTCATTGGAATTGATAATGAAAATTGGATTGATAGCCTATTTAGAGAACTTGCAAGAGAATTGCGAATTCCAGTTATTTCAGGTTATCCAATTTCTCATTCTCGCCATAAAGCAACAATTCCTTATGGAGCAAAAGCTATACTAGACGAAAATGGAACTTTCGAAATTAGTTATTAATTCTGACAATCAATGAATCAGATTTTGTATTTTCAAGAATTCTTTTGCTGACAGAACCCAAAAATATTTTCGATAAACCTTTTTTGTCCCTCGCACCGGATACAATCAAATCAATCTCATTGGTTGATGCATATTTAATGATTTCTTGAGCAGTAATCCCCCTTAGAATAACTTTATCTTTAATACTCAAATTTGAATCTGTAAAGATTTTTTCAAATTGATTTAGCAATAACATTGCCGTTTTTTCTTGTTTTTGTTCAACTTCAATTATCCAATTTGAATCTAAATTACCCTCTAAAAATAAATAATCAGGAATTTCATAAACAGTTGCAAGATAAATATCCTTATCCTGCAAATTCATAGTTTCAATACATTTTGAAACAACTTTTGGTGTTGCATCAAACGAATCTACAGCAAATAATATTTTCCTTGAATCATTCAATTCTTTTGATATATATGTAGAAATTTTAGCAACTGATGAAACTTCTTGTGACACAGAACCTAACCACTTTTGAATACCCTTTTTGCCGTGCGAACCCAATACAACATATTCATACTGGTTAGTATTTATCGTTTCTAATATAGAATCAACAGTTGAACCGCACATTTTTAATTTATCACCAATTACAATATCAAATTCTTTCAACAATCTTTCGGTATAATCAAGAATTGCATCAGCCGAATTCGCGCACTGTTTATTAAATCCGCTTGATTCAACAGAAATCGTGTCAGGCAAAAAACTCAAATCTATAACACATAGAATATCAACAGTAAAATTTTTGAACCACCTTGAAAAATTTCTGATTGCGTGATAACTAATTTTTGACCCATCTGTACAAAATAAAATTTTCATAATCTCTCCTATTTTTCAAGAGCATAATTTATGTTAAGGAAAATTACATTAGCTAGTCATATATAATTTTTTTTGATATTATAGTTTTGTAATATATTACAGTTATTTTTAGGATTAGTTATATAATGTCAGCTGAAGAAAATATAAAACTTAAAGAATATAAAGAACTGATAGAAATTATTGCTAAAGTTGAATATCAGAAGTTCTCAAATTCGCATTTGATTGAGCTTCCGGAACTTATCAATATTGGAACTCATGCTCTATATATTCTATTCAAGAATAAAGAACCTGAAAAATATAATAATACTTATCTTTCAACTGCTATAAAATGGGCTATTAGGAACGAAGTAAGAAGAAGATATAAATGGTACACTCTTAAAAATAAACAAGCTACAATTGATGAAGATGCGGAAACTAATGATGCTGAAATGAGAGCAGATGTTTATAAAAACATTCTATCTATTGATGAGCTTCAAGATGCAGAAATACCAACTCAAATTAAATCACAAGACAAAACACCGGAAGAATCAATTGAATTTTCAGAACTTAAAGAGGGTATCTTAGAATCAATGAAAAAACTTCCGCCAAGAGAAAGAGAACTAATTGAATATAAGTTTTTCAAAGAAAAAAAATTAAGAGAAATTGCAGAAGAATTCAATATTTCTCAGTCCAGAATATCAAGAATTATTCAAACAGGGTTAGATAGAATTAAAAAAGACTTGGCAAAACAGGGGATTATTTAGGATATGAAAACAATTTTTGAAAAAAGTAACGGTACAGACGGCATTAATCTTACCGATGAGAAGATTAATATTGATTTTTTACCGAAAAATCTATGCAGGACAACAGATACTAATCTTCCACAACTCAGTGAACTTGATGTTATGCGTCATTACAAAGAGTTGTCTGATTTGAACTTCTGTATTGAACAAGGTTTTTACCCTTTAGGTTCCTGCACAATGAAATATAATCCTAAAGTAAACGAATTATTGGCTTCATTAGACGGTTTTAATATTCACCCAAATGTTGAAGATGATATGGCACAAGGAGCTTTGAAATTGATGTATAATCTCCAATCTGCCCTATTAAAAATTACCGGAATGGACGCAATTACACTCAAACCCTCTGCAGGTGCACACGGTGAAATGACCGGCATGATGATTATCAAAAAGTATTTTGATTCAATTGGAGAAAAAAGAACAAAAGTTATTATTCCGGATTCTGCTCATGGAACAAACCCTGCAAGTGCAAAGATGAGTGGATTTGATGTAGTTGAAATTAAATCGAACGAAAAAGGTCAAGTTGATATTGATGCATTAAAGAGTGTTTTAGATAAAGATGTTGCAGCGATTATGATGACAAATCCGAATACTTTAGGCATCTTTGAAGAAAATGTTGAAGAAATCTCAAAACTTATGCACGAAAACGGCTCTTTATTATACTATGATGGAGCAAATTTCAACGCAATTATGGGATACACAAATCCAAAACTTATGGGATTTGATGTCGTTCACTTGAATTTGCACAAAACGTTTTCAACTCCGCACGGTGGTGGAGGCCCTGGAGCTGGTCCGGTTGCTGTTGTTGAAAAATTGAAAGATTATTTACCTACTCCAATTGTTGATTTTGACGGTAAAAAATACTTTAGAAATTATGACCTAAAAAATTCAATTGGTAGTGTTAAAGACTTTTATGGTAACTTTTCAGTCCTTGTCAAAGCTTATGCATATATTTTGATGATTGGCAAAAATTTAAAACATGCATCAGAAAATGCTGTTTTAAATGCAAATTACCTAAAAGAAAAACTAAAAAAATATTATGACTTACCGTATGATGAACCTTGTATGCATGAGTTCGTTCTATCTGGAGAAAGACAAAAACATGAGAGTGGTGTTTCAACCCTAAACATTGCAAAAGCATTGATGGACGGAAATACACACCCTCCAACTGTTTACTTTCCTTTGATTGTACATGAAGCTATAATGATTGAGCCAACAGAATCTGAACACAAAGAAATGCTTGATGATTTTGTAAAAACAATGATTCAAATAGCCCAAACAGCAAAAGAAAATCCGGAAGAAATTTTGTCTGCGCCACATACTACACCTGTTAAAAAGATAGATGAAGTTCAGGCTGCAAGACACCCAGACTTAAAATACACAGACTAGGAAATATAAAAATGAGTAATAAAAAAGAACAAAGAAAGAAAAAAATATCATTCCCACACATGGGAACAATTAGTTATGCATGGGCAGCAGCATTGAGAATTATTGGCTGCGAACCTTACGTTGAACCATACACAAGCAAAAAATCATTATCATTAGGTACAAAGCACGCACCAGAAGCTATTTGTTTACCTTACAAATTGATTTTAGGTAATTTTATTGAAGCCATTGAAGGTGGCACAGATTATGTTGCGATGATTACATCTCCAGGGTGCTGCAGACTTGGTGAATATGGAAAATGTATTGAAAATGCATTGCATGATTTGGGCTATGACACTAAATACCTTGAGCTTCAACTATATGATGGAATAAAAGGTATGTATAACTTTTTAAAAGAAGCTAGTGGGAAAAATAATCCATTCTTATTTGGCAGAGCAATTTTGATTGCTATTTTGAAAGTTTTTATGCTTGATAAACTTGAGACTCAATTGTCATATTATAGAGCAAGAGAAATTCATCACGGTGATGCGGAAAAACATTACTTAAAATCATTAAAATATATTGATGCTCAAGACACAATTTTAGGATTGAAAAAGGCTAAAAAACAAGTTGAAGATGAAATGAAAAAAGTTGAAATTAATCCTAATAAAGAAGTTCTTTATGTTGATATCACCGGTGAAATTTACGTAGTTAACGATGAATTTTCAAACCAAAGTATTGAAAAAGAACTTGGAAGAATGGGTGTTCAAGTTCGGAGAAGCTTAACAGTAAGCAGCTTTTTGAAAGATGCAATTATTCCTAAAATATTCAGAAAAGGTGAAACACACTTGCAAAGAGCTGACAGGCTTGCAAAGCCTTACTTGATGCGAGATATCGGTGGAGATGCACTTGAATGCGTATCTGACGTAGCTTATGCAAATGAACGTGGAATTGATGGTATTATCCACATAAGCCCTTTCACTTGTATGCCTGAGATTATGTCACAAAATATTTTTCCATCAATGAGAGAAAATTGCGAAATTCCTATTCTTCCTCTTATTATGGACGAACAAACAGGGAGAGCAGGTTATATTACAAGAATTGAAGCATTTGTTGATTTGATGAGAAGACGTAAAAGAAAACGTCAAATGAATGCTAAAAAACAAAATGAAACGAAAGAAGAACAATCAGTAAACAACTAATATAATAAAGATTAGAGGTCTGATGCTTAAACTATTAAAAAATAGCTTTAAACAAACGAATGATTGCATAATTCTAGCAACACCACTTATTATTTTTCTATCAATTTTAAGTTGGTACTTTAGTTATGCATCTTCGACAGTTGATAATATACCAAAACTTGTACTTGCCATAATAACTATTTTGGTTATGGCTGCAGGATTTTTCTCCGCTTGGTTTTATATGGTAAAAAAGACCTTGAAATTTTCAAATAAGCTTTATGTTTTTGATAAAGACAGGGCAAAAGCTTTTTGGAATTTGATTTTGTCATTACCTAGAGGTATCGGTAAGTTATTTTTGCCATTCTTAGGAATAATAGCTATTTCTACGGTTATATATGGGATTATTATTGGAATTGTTACCTATTTTGTATGGAAATATATTGGAACAATTAATCTCGATTTCTTTAGCGCCAAAAATCTAATGGTTTCAAGCAAAGAATTGATTGACGAAATCTCTCAATTATCTAAAAATGAACTTATTGTTATCAACTGTTGGTACTTGTTAGTTCTAGTTTGTTCAACAATAACTTCATTTATAACAATGCTTTGGATTCCTGAAATTGTTTATTGTGAAAAAAATCCATTCAAAGCGCTATATTATTCTATAAAAAAACTTTTTATATCATTTCCAAAATCAATTTTATTATTTATCTATATAAATGTTTTAACTTTTACAATTTCAATCCTAAACACATTTTTGATGTTTAATCCGATTGCATACTTTGTAGTTTTGCTACTTTATTACTATTTAATTGTTTATATTGTTGTGTTAGTATTCTCATATTATGAACAAACTTTCCTCAAATAAAAAAGAAGTAATCGCTATTGTTGGTGCAACGGCTAGTGGCAAAACCGCTTATTCTATTGAACTTGCAAAGCAAATTGATGGAGAAATAATTTCTGCGGATTCTAGGCTCGTATATGAGGGATTTGATATAGGAACAGCAAAACCCACAGTTGAGGAACGTTGCGGGATACCACACTATATGATTGATATAGTTGAACCAGAATTTGAATATTCAGCAGGGTTGTATAAACAAGAAGCGAATCAAAAAATACAAGAAATTTTTGCTAGAGACAAAACCCCTATAATTGTTGGGGGTACAGGATTATACATTGATATTCTTCTAAAAAATTATGATTTACCAAAAATTGAAGCAAATCGTGAACTTCGAAATGAATTATATAAATTAGATTATTCAGAATTAAAAAATATTTTATCAAAAATCGACCCTGAATCTGCAGAAAATATTAGTCAAAATGACAAGAAAAAAATCATTCGTGCAATTGAAATTGTCAAACATACAGGAAAACCTCTTGAAAAATCCCGAGGAATTAAAGAAAAAGAGTATAATATCAAATGGATTGGACGAAATTTTCCTAGAGATATTTTATATTCAAGAATTGATAAACGTGTTGATATTATGGTCGAAATGGGACTTGTTGAAGAAACAAAGTACTTACTAGAAAAACATGGTCGTATTCCAAACTTAATAAACACAATTGGGTATCGTGAGATTTTTGGTTACATTGATAACAAATACTCTCTTGACGAAGCTAAAGAACTTCTAAAAAAGAACACCCGAAATTATGCTAAACGACAACTTACGTGGTTTAGAAAAAATGAAGCAATTGAGTGGAATGTTTATCCTGAAAAATTAAAAAAATAAACTACATTTTAATTTTCACAACAACTTTTAAAACATTTTCAACTTTTTCATCAATAGAAATTTGCGGAGCATGTGCTTCATGTGGAAATAGCATTGCAAAATTTGTTCCGTCTAGTTTTATACTAGAATACGTACTTATGTTATTCGAATAAAATTCAATATCACGTTTTGCATCATAAGACTCAGACACAATTAAACTGTTTTGAGGAGCAACAAAAATTTGTTCTTGCCCCTTTACTAGAATTTGAATATCAATATAATCTTTGTGAGCCTCAAATTTGCCATTCTCTAATAATTTTGTATTATAAGCTTCAACATTTGCATATATTGAATCCGACAAAATATGCTTGCCAAAACTTGGAGTTTCATTTTTTAAATTTAAAATAAAATTACGTGCAATATCTGGAATATTTTTATAAATTGAAATATTTTCTATTTTGTCAATAATCATAAACAAACCTTTCTAATAATTAGGGACTTTGGAAAAACACCAAAGTCCGCTAAATTATACTATATCTATATATTAGAAGAATCTAAGTTTCTTTCTTACTCCAACGAAACATTTATGATCGTTACATGGGTTGTTATCAGCATCTGAAATTCTAGATGGCAATTTCGTTGAATCTGATTCTGAAGAATACTTTTTCCCATCAACAAACTTGTCACCCAAGTTCAAGCAGTAAGGGGTGTATTTGTTAATCATTTTGGCATAACATGCACCTCTTGCATACGATACACCTGAATAAGCAACTATTTTTTTTCTTGATTTGTCTGTAGAATTTGTTGAATAGTAATAAACATCTACAGGTAAATAAGTTGAACTGTTAGCTGCAATATACAAACCAGAGTTTTTACCTTTTTCATCATTCGCTTTGTAACCGTCTAATGGATACCCTGGGTAAACTTGCCCATTTGCACTTGCAAAGAATGGGAATACGTCTTCCCACAAAGTGCTTGAACCTTTATCACCATTGATATCAACAAAGATTGTAAAGCCATTGATTGCAAAAGCCCTATTATCTTTGTCAAAGTTTGCGTTTTCAGCAAGAGATGTCATATCCGGAGAGGCACAACAATTTCTTGCATCACCCATTTTTTTCAAACTTTCACTATCCATAGTAAAGCAATTATTTTCAGCACTGCAGAATGTTCCACCCGCTAAACTACAAGCAGTTTTAGTTGTTTTTTTCAAGTTTTTACAAACATTTTGAGTTTCAGAAATATTTGATGGATCATAAGACAACCCCGGAATAGATCCTGCTTTATTACTCAAAATCCATAATTTCATACCATTTGATAGAACAATATTTGGAGTAACACCACCAAAGCTTCCGGCTTTAGAGGCAATAGACATAAATGTTTTATCATCACTGCCCATTGCGGCATTATATACAGCTTGATTTACCCCATAATCCCCGGTAAAAGCATTACAACTAGAACTTGTTGTATTCCAATATTTTTCAATTGAACGACACAAATTTTTAGCACTTACAATTGGTGGATTTGTAACGCAAACACCATCTTCCATGTGAGAAGCTCCAAAGCATTTTGTTTGCTTACAATATTCACCTGTTGTTCCCGCATTTTGCATTTCATACCCATTTGCACATTCACAACTTGTACCATTAAATGTTGAATATTTTGGACAACAACGATTTGTTACAGAGTTAAAATCTGTAGAACAATCTATACAAGTATTTGAACTTGTTGCATAAGATTTCTTAGTACTATCAGTTGGCTCTTTACAGCAGACTTTATCATTATTTTCTGATGGTAAATAACCAGATAAACATTCACAAATAACACTGTAGTTACCACCTGTATTATTCATATTATAATATCCATAAGTTGAAGTACAGATATTTGTAGGGGTTGGTCTTGTCCAAGTTGATGGAGTGAACGAAGTATTATCATCTGCAGGAGCAGATTTATTTATATTACAACCCCCAGAATATGATACTGAATAGGTATTTCCAATATCATCTGTTGCAGTACAATAACTTTTTATAAAATTATTGCAAAAGTTATTTCCACTATAACCATTCTCTAGGGAAGATATCATTGAGGAAACTTTATCATCTGGAAGATTTTCAAGATTACATGTACTGGCACCAAATAATCCTATAACAATAGCCTTCTTTTCTGCAGAAGATAAATAGACGCCGTTTTCGGGATCACAATTAGATATATTACCACCTTCAGCATTAGTTTCTTCTATCGCTTTTTTAGCATCTGCACGACTTACTAAATGACCAACACGCTTTACCTGCTCCGAATTTGCTTTAGTACAAGTAACGGTTGTGTTTCCAACAGAAGATGGTGTGCATGAAGTAACTCCCTCATCAGTCTTTTTAGTTTCCACAACTTTTTCTTCACAATTCGGATCTACTTTCGATCCATCTGCTTTTGTCTCACAAATAGTTTTTGACTTAATTGTGGTTGTTTTATTATATTTTTGTTGGAATTTCCAACTTGCATTACAAGATGGAGTATCAGCAGTATTTACATAACTACTGTTGCAACAGTTTGAATTGCTAGAATCGCATTTTTTCTTATTTTGACAATTATAACCATTTGCATCACATTCTTGATAAATATAATCCTGAGCTCCAGTCATATCATATACTTCTTTCCCAGAACAATACTGTAAGTACAGTGCTAAAGTATTATAAGTTTCTTCTTCAAAAGCCGTTTCTGATGATGCAGCAAAAGTATTTGGGAATAAATGATTGAATAAGAATGCTTCAGAATAAACTAATTTATTTGTAGTTAATGCAACAAATAATTTTGCATTTTGTTTAAACTTCGTGAATGCAACTTTAAACTTGTTAACTTTTTCAAGCTTTTGAAAATTTTCAAGTGTTATATCTGAATTTTCAAAAGAATCACCTCTAGCAACAACTTGACCACCAAGTTTTTCAATTGTTTTGTATGCTGTATAATAAGCATACTCATCAGACTTACTTAATTGGCGCTGAACCATAGGAACAGTAAGCATTGCTAAAATTGCAACAATTAAAACCGCTAATGCAATCTCCATTAACGTAAATCCAGATTTTTTATTATTATTTCTGAAGATACTCATTATCCCTCCATTTAATTATTTTAATTCCATCATTGCTTTTTCATAATCTTCTTGAGATGGAGCTTTACCATGCCAACCGGCATTATTTTCCATAAAGCTGACTCCTTTACCTTTTATTGTATCTGCAATAATTGCAGTAGGCTTATCAGTATTTTTCGAAGATTCTAATGCTGAATAAATTTCTTTAATATTATGTCCATCAATCTCAATAACATTCCAGTTAAAAGCTTTAATTTTTTCCGGTAAGTTATCTAAAGCTTTAACATTTTCCGTACAACCATCGATTTGTAATCTATTTCTATCAATAATCGCAGTAAGATTATTTAATTTTCTATGAGGAGCTTGCATCATGGCTTCCCAAATACTGCCCTCTTGAAGTTCTCCATCGCCAAGCAACACAAAAACATGAGCAGGATTTTTATCAAGTTTCAATGAAATAGCTTTACCGCAAGCGATTGATAAACCTTGTCCAAGAGAACCTGTCGCAACTTCAACCCCAGGGCAATATAATGATGGGTGACCTTGCAATCTTGAACCAAGTTTTCTAAATGTCATCAATTCATCTTTGGGAATAAATCCAACCTGAGATAAAACAGAATAATACAAAGGTGAAACATGTCCTTTTGAAAGAACAAATCTATCTCTATTTTCATAATCAGAGGAATTTTTTCCACCTAATGAATGCTTCATACACTTGTGGAATAATACAGTCATGATGTCACAAGATGATAAAGAGCCACCTATGTGACCTGATTTTGCATTATATACCATTTTTATAACATTTTGTCTATTCTCTTTAGATAAATCCTCAAGTTCTTTTATTTCAATATCTGTTAACATAATTATTTTAAACTCAGCCTTTCTTTGAAAACTTTTAAAACAAACAACGGTAAAGTTGGGAAAATTCTCTTGAATCTTTGTGGTTCTTTAACCGTTCTATAAAGCCATTCTAATCCCAATTTTTGATAAATTTCAGGCGCTCTTTCTACAACTCCAGCCCACACATCAAAACTTCCGCCAAGCCCAATCATAGTAGCATTTGGAAGTTTTTCTTTTAATGAATGAATAAAGAATTCTTGCTTTGGAGAACCAAGAGCAACTAAAACTAAATCCGGTTCTGCCTTTGCAATATCATTTAAAATTTCTTCGTCATTTTTAAAATATCCGTCATGTGAATATACAACATTTAATTCAGGGATTTCTTTTTTTAAATTTTCAATTGCCTTATCAACAACATTAGGCTTAGCACCAACCATTGCTACCTTTTTACCAGCTTTAGAAAATTTAATAATTAATGCTTTTCCTAACTCAATACCGGCAATTCTGCGAACATTATGACCTAATATTTTTAGACCTAATTCTACACCAATCCCGTCTGGAACAATCAAATCTGCATTATCAATTATCTTTGCAAATTCTTGGTTTGAATGTGCAGCAGAAATCATTTCAGGATTAATTGTAACAATTTGTCCATGATGACTAAAGGCATATTCAATAGCCTCATCAAACGTAAATGTATCCACATTAAATCCCAAAATTTTAACCAAGTCTCTATCCATAAGTCTATTATACCACATTATACGAAATTATGCTATAATCTAACTATGAAAAAGACAGCTTTGAAATTATTATTTACATTATTTATTTTGTTTACATCTATATTGAAAGTTCAAGCTATTCAGTTTGATGTATTAGTTCTGCCGACAGACATTTTATCCGTTTGTGACAACTACTTTTGCTTTCCGGAAGTATCTGAAATCGTAGCAGAAGATGTTATTCAAAATTTAAATTCTTATAAAAATATAAGTGCAATCGACCTTGCACAAGTTCGAGAAAAATTGGCAAATAATAGAGAGTTAAAATCAACAACGTTAAGCATGCTTAATCAATTTCAAAACACTGATAAGATTGACTTCCAAGCACTAAAACAAATCTCAAATGCCTTTGGAGTTAAATCTGTAGCTTTAATATCAAGTTATGCAACAACTGACAAATCTCAGAACAGACGTGATTTATGGGAGATGTTAGAAATTTCAAATGCTTTTAAAATTTCGTATCCTGTAACTTTAACAACTAATGCGGTTTTAACAGATACAGTGAATAATGTTGTTATGTGGAGTTCAAAATATCAAAAAGAGGTATCGGATTCAAACGGCTATTTTCTAGCTCAAAATCAAGCACAAGCAACCTCTCATTTAGAAAAAATTAAACTTTACTCAAAATCAAATATAGCTCAAAACATCAGTCAAAATTTTCATTTGAGATTCTTCCCGAAAGAAGTTAGAACCTTTACACCAACAGCTAAAGGTAAAACAGAAGATACTCAAGAAAAACGCTTTGTACCAAATGCCCTAGATCATTTAATTACACCAAATATGATTAAAGAACTTGATAACGGAAGTTTAAATACGGGTAATCCATCTGATGACTTTATTTTTGAATTTTAAAGTTATTTAAGTACATATTTCTTAACAATTATAGCAATTTCTATTGATTTCATACTTTATAGATTTAGAATACAAGTGTATTTAGTACAATAAATAGAAAGAAAAGATAGTGTAAGAAAAATGTCATTTATCCACAAAATATGCGAGCACTTAGGGGAAAACAATAAGCCTATTTACACAGTAATGGCTATCGCATGCGGTAAAGGTACCGTAAGACCAATTTTAAGTATTACAGACAAAAAAGAAAAACCGGACGCAAGGAAGTATGCAGCTTTAAGAGAATTATTAACAGAATTCATTGGTGTCCCAACAACACTAACAATGGGTTTAATCGCTGAAAGTTTAACAGGATTAGTTGCAAAGAAAGGAACTGTTGAATTCAAGCACGCAAATGCAGTTCTCTCATTCCTTGGAATATGTGCAGCAGCCGGTTATTTTGTACCGAAGTTCTGTAACTTGGGAATGCCACCAATTATGAAAAAATTGATGCCAAATTATGACCCAAATGCCGGTACTAGTCCTGCTGCACCAGAAAAGCCCCAAGCAGGAAACGTAAGGCCAAAACAAGGTCCTAAAAAATTAAATTATTATCAAAGTTATACAAATACAATTGCACCGTACAGTCGTACAGGAATGAGGGTGTAGATTATGAAGATATCACCAATTACAAACATTTTAACAAACCCCAAAGCTGCTGAATTTGCACAAAATACAATCTGTGCAATCTCTGTAGAAACAACATTAAAAGCTTTAGGTCGTCCAACATTTATTTATTTTGATAAAAATGCGAATGGACGTTCAAAAAAATATGCAGCAACAAAAGAGTTGTTATATCAATCATTTTGTCTAGGTTTATACCTTGGATTTATCAACAAGGTAAAGAAACCTGTTTATAAATTGATTAGCAATAAATTCTTCAACAATGATGAAGATAAGAGAAAACTTAATTTGTATGATACTTTCCAACACAAAATTGATGTTGCAACAAGTAAAGAAACTAAAAAATCTTTAAGAGCAGAATTAGGTAAATTAATTCGTGAAAACAAAGATTATAAACTTGGTAAAGGTGTTCATGAATTCAGTTCAATCATTTCAACAGTATTTATTTTAGCAGGTTGTGCTCCGATTTTATCACAAATCATTTTGCACCCAGTTATGGATCTAATCTTTAAAAAAGGGAAAAAAGATAAATCAGCTAAGGAAGTTAAACCACAAGAACAAAATACTCAAAACTTGAAAAAAGAACAACTTGAAAAAATTGCTAATAAACAAACAAAACAAGAAGAAGCACTAAGTCAAGTAAAATAAATAAAACTATATACAATACTATAAAAAACGGGATTGAAAATTCATCATTCAACCCCGTTTTTTAACCAACAATAATTTCAATATAATTCTTCAATATCTTTATTTAATTGTGACAATCTTTCGTGAGATAGATTGTCCTTTGATGCAAGGAGCCTTAAAGCTTCTCGAATCACTTCACTTACAGAGTTATAAAATCCTGAAGCTACTTTATCTTGTACAAATTTTTCTAATGTCGGAGTCAAAGAAATATTCATAAAACACCTCATTTATAACAAAGATTGTTATTTATTTCAATTATTGACTCAATAGTAAAATAAAAGAGATAAGTTGAACCTATCTCTTTTATGGTGCCGATGGCCGGGGTCGAACCGGCACGAGGGTTGAACCTCACAAGATTTTGAGTCTAGCACGTCTACCAATTCCATCACATCGGCTTATTTAATTGTCATAATATTATATTAACAAAAAAAAAATAATTTTCAAGAACTTTTTAAAATTATAATATCCACATTGGTTTTAACCATATATCGGATATAAATTTTGTACAAATGTAAGATAAAATTTGTATGAAAAAACTTATTTATCTTTTATCTTTTATTATTATTTTTACTCAAGGAGCATGGGCAACTACTTACACAGGAGGAGTGAGCAAAGTAGGTCAACAAGAAAGCAATCAGGTTATTGATTCAAAATCAGGTCAAGGAGTCGAGTTTGCAAAAATTACCATTCCGCAAAAGAATTTTAGAACTTACAGTGACGCAAACGGGAATTTTGAACTTCCACGAATTCAAATCAACCAACCGACAATACTTAGCGTAGAAAAAGAGGGGTATAGACCGTTTTCACTCACTATTAATAGTTCTGGCAGTTTAAATAATCCTATGAAAATTGAAATTGCAAAAACTGAAGCAGCTGATATTTCGCTAGATTCAGAAATTCTGCATCTTGGAGATGACAGTTTTTCTAAAAATTCGGCAAATGCCGGAGATTTTAAGCTAAAATCAATAGGTCCTTATTACTCTAAAGATTTTATTATGACAAGCACGGCCAAACGAAGTACGAATTATCTTGTAATAGGTTCAATTGTTGGATTAGATACAAAACTTGCTAAAGCAATGGGACAAAATAGAATTGCAACCGCATATTCAAGTCCCGCAGAGATATATTTTAACGGACGAAAAATTGGAGAACTACACGTAAATGGCGATAGTCAAAGAATAAAAATTCCGAATTCTTTAATTTTAGCGGATCAAAAGAATCAAATTACGATTAAAACAGGACAAAATATGATGCCAAGCGACCATATTGATTATGATGACATTGAAATAATGAATTTATCAATTTTAAGCGAATAAAAAACAGAGCCTAATTTTGGCTCTGTTTTTTTTACTTATGTTTTAAAAATTCTATCTCTTTAAGAAATCTGGAATTTCAATATTTGTAAAATTGTTATTACTATCAGACATAACTGATTTAGTTTGAGTATTGAATGCTCCTGAGAAGAAATCTGCAGCATTCATTCTAGCAGAATCAGTTGAATCTGTGTTAGTCAATCCCAATTTTGGAGATGCTGAATTATTTTTCAATTCAAAACCTGTCGCAATAACAGTAATTTGAATTTCCCCTTGGATATTTTCGTTAACAGCTGTACCAATGATAACAGTAGCATCATCAAGAACTGCATCATGGATAATTGAAGCAGCATCACTGATTTCGTGAATACCCATATCAGGTCCACCTGTAATGTTAACAATAACACCAGAAGCACCATTGATTGAAGATTCCAACAATTGAGAATTGATAGCTTGTTGAGCAGCTTTGATTGCTCTGCCTTCTCCTTGAGCTCTACCAATACCCATCAATGCTGAACCAGAAGCTTGCATTACAGTCTTAACATCAGCAAAGTCAACGTTGATAATGCCAGGAACTGTAATTATATCAGAAATACCTTGAACACCTCTTAGTAATACTTCATCAACAATAATGAATGATTCTTGTAATGTAACTTGTCTGTCAACAACTTGAAGTAATTTATCGTTAGGAATAACAATAACTGCATCTACAGATTCTTTTAATTTTTCTAAGCCTTCATTTGCTTGTCTTTGTCTTTTCTTACCTTCCCAAGTGAATGGTTTAGTAACAACAGCAATAGTAAGGATTCCAAGTTCTTTTGCAATTCTAGCAACAACAGGAGCAGCACCGGTACCTGTTCCACCACCCATACCGGCAGTGATAAATACCATATCAGCACCCTCTAGTGCTTGTGTAATTGCTTGTGAAGCTTCTTCTGCAGCCTTTTCACCTACTGACGGATCACCACCAGCACCAAGACCTTCTGTTGAAGATGCTCCAAGTTGAATTCTATTTTTTGTTTGACCATCTACTAAAACTTGCAAGTCAGTATTCATCAACCAAAATTCAACACCTGAAAGACCTGACTTAATCATTCTGTTTACAGCGTTTCCGCCACCACCACCAACACCAACAACTTTGATTTTAGTTGGGTTTACACCTAATCTTCCGGCTTGATTGTCTGATGAATCATCTTTTCTTGCAAAGATATCTGAAACGATATTTTCCACGTTATTTACCTCTTAAATGTAGTCACTTACTATATATTCCTAAAAATATAATTACTCATTGTGCGTAATTATAACAATATAGTATTTTAAATAGAAAAAAAGTACAATAATTTTACAATAATTATGAACAAAAGTTAATAAAACTTAGTCTATATTATTTTATACAAGCAGGCGAAATTCCCCAGTGCAATTTATTTCTAAGAACACTGTAAAAATCATTTCCGTTTAACAAGGCTAAATTTGCGCAATTTTCAGACTTTTCAATAATTAAATCATCGGAAAAAGTAAATACATTTTGCCCATCTGCACTAACAATATATTTTTGATTTGGGCAAGATAGAATTTTAATTTTATCATCAGCAGAAACAACGATTGGTCTAGCAGAAAACGTATGTGGACAAACAGGAACGATAGTGATTGCTTGAACATCTGGAGATAACACAGGACCTCCTGCAGCCATACCATAAGCAGTTGAACCGGTTGGAGTAGAAATAATTATACCATCGGCCAAATATTCACAAACGAATTTGTCATTAATTTGTAATGCAAAACGAGAAGTTCTTGATGATACATCACCTTTTATAACAAAATCGTTCAAAGCTACATTACTTTGGCATTTTAACATCATTCTTTTTTCAACTTTGAAATTATTATTCAAAATTTGAGAAACCGCAAACTCTAAATTATCACGAGAAGCTTGTGAAAGAAATCCTAATCGACCTAAATTCACACCAAAGATAGGAGTGTTAAATTCTGAATAAAATCTTGCAGCTTTTAGAATTGTGCCATCGCCACCAATAACAAACGCCAAATCATAACCAGATTTCAAAGAATCAATGCTTAGAATTTCAGAATTGACACCTTGTAAATCTAAAAGGTGCTTCAATTCTTGCATCACATCTTTTGAGTTGTCCATCAATGGATTATAGCAAATTGCGAATTTTCTATTCATACGTTTAGTTTATATCAAATATATGAAAAAGTGCAAATTAACTTCAATATTTCAAGATGTATTATATAATGGATTTATGGACAAAAAGCACTTTGTATATATACTAGAAACTGAGCATAACACTTTTTATTGTGGATATACAGATGATGTTGAAAAACGATTTAAACAACATCAAGAGGGCAAAGGTGCAAAATATACCAGAGCAAACAAGCCAATAAAAATAGTTTACCAAAAAGAATTCAAAACAAAATCCGAAGCCTTAAAAGAAGAGTACAGAATTAAACATAAATTAACCAGAAAACAAAAACTTGAATTGATAAATGATATGTAATTTGCTCGGCTTGTTTCCTCGTAATGACATTCTTTTAAGAAAATAAAAACACTCATTACATTTTCACCCTCGCCCATTTATGGAGAGGGCTGGAGTGAGGGTTTATTTATCATGTCATTACGAACGGGTATAAAGTCATTTGTTGTTGAAAATTCAAAATATCTGCTAGTGTCGTAATCCATATCACGTGGATTATTACAAATGTAGGGGCGCACTTCAAGTAAATCCTACCTACATAACTACTCATCAACGCACATAGCTTTAGATGAAAGCCCCGAATAATTTTTTAAATAATGGGTGTATGAATGCCCTGAACCATGTCTCCAATATGATATTTCATCAGCACGAACATAAAGACCACTTCCATCATATTCATCATTTGTCATATAATACGAACCACCACTAGGGAGTCCTAGTTTTTTCTTTTCTTCATCTTTTACTGATGTTAATTTATAAATTTGACTTACAGATAGTAAGCTCATTCCCAAATCACTACATGCCTTTTTTGCTCCTGCCCAGTAATTATCAAAATTTTTACAAGGAGAACCTGCAGATGAATACCCTTTTGGAATTACGCAAGAATCAGAAGCCCATTTAGAATCCCATTTCCCCATTTCGGGATCTCCTGCTTTTATTGGCGAAAAAGATGTTAGTGGGGTGAAACAAGTATTTCCAAGTTTTGCACCAGCACAATCTTTAGAAAATCTTGCAACTTTAAAACTTCTGATGTCATACTGTTTTCCGTTTCGTGCTTCACTGTTTGGTCCTTTGAATCCGTTTACGTCCATTACAAAATCGATTGAATCTGTTACACTTGTTGTATATGCAAACTTTTTAGTTCGTCCAAAACCGATTGGCAAATCTGCAAAACTTGGAGTAACAGTATCACCATCGCCAATTATCCCTGCTTTTGGATTGTATGTAAGTATTAACGTTGCACCGTCAGCTAAAATAATACCAACATTATCTGAACGATTTTGTGGCAAATGCAAGTTCTTTCCTAATTTTGCTTGACTTACATCATATATTTTCCCTTCTGTTGTTGTAACTGTCTTTGTTGGCCAACAATCTGCTATATGAGCTGCATCACATCTAGTACTTATTTTTATATATTTAGAAAATTCGTCTACAAATTCATCTGTACTATTATATGTTCTTTCTAGTCCTCCATCAGCTCTCATCAAGTCCATTGATTTTGTAATCTTTTGTGCAATATTTGCTTGTGCTTCAGAATTTTCTCGTTCTGCTACATTCTTTAGTAATGTCGGCATTGTTAGAGCTGCTACTACTCCAATTACTCCAAGAGTTATTAGGACTTCTGCTAACGTAAATGCAAATTTCGCCTTTGTTGGTGGCATGTCTACGTGCGTATCAACCCTCACCCTAACCCTCTCCCTTATTCTAAGGGCGAGGGAACAATTTTTTAAATCAATAAGTGTTTTCATGTTATTCTCCTTTTCGCCATTTGCACTATTATTAATTGCCATTACGAATTGCGGATTTTGGTGTGCCGTGTTCGAGATTACGACGTCACTCTGT
>DJOE01000012.1 GCA_002438405.1 Cyanobacteria bacterium UBA6446 | reverse complement strand
GCAAAGGGTGTACAGTTTTCTCCTCTTCTACGTAGGGGTGAGGGAGAAAAGTTAAGGAGCTTTCGAAATAAATTCGAAATAACAATTAATAATATTCCCAAAGTCATACGGCACGCAGTTTCACACTGTTCATTTCTTATTCAGTTCAACTAGTGTCCTTTGTCAGGGAAAAATAATGAAAAGTCTAATAAAATGAATAATATTATCGACTTTAAATGTTTATATTTGTTCACTTTTGTTTTAATGGGGATTTGTTTATTGTAATATATCAGTATGGATATTAATGCGGTTAAAGAGGTTTGGTGCAAAGTTAAAGAAGAGTTAGAAAAAACTCTACCTGAACATATATTTTATACTTGGATTACCCCATTGGAAGCGGTTGATTATGAGAATTCTACTCTTGTTCTTTTATCCCCTCACCCAATGGCTGTCGATATTTTGAAAAAAAATTGGACAGACAAAATCAAAGCATCTGTGAAAAAGGTTCTTGGTTTTGATGCAACTTTTTCGCTTTCTTATGATTCGGAATTTGCCAATAAATATATCAAGGCAAGAAAAAAAGAATTATCTAAGAGAGTTGCAGGGCAAACAGAAGAAGAACGTCAAACTGAAGAAGCAAAAATTTCTCTTGCTCAAATGCAATCCAGTGCTAATTTGAATTTGAATTTGAAGTTCGAAAATTTTGTTGTTGGTGAAAATTCAAAATTCGCTTATAATGCTGCTTTTTCCGTTGCGAATAATCCATCTAAAAAATTTAACCCATTATTTATTTATGGTCAATCAGGTTTAGGCAAAACACACTTGATGCAAGCAATTGGACATTTTATAATTTTTAACAAGCCTGAATTAAGAGTTCGTTATATTCGTATGGAAGATTATTTTAATGAATGGGTTCGATGTTTTCAGTATAACGATATGCCGAATGGCAAAAAGAAAAAAGTTTGCAATAATTCTCAAATGAGAAAATTCCACCAAAAATTTCAAAATGTAGATGTTTTGTTGATGGACGACATTCAATTTATTGAATCTAAAATGAAAACTATGGAAGATTTTTTCTCTACATTTGAGGCTCTTTATACGAATAATAAACAAATTGTTATTGCATCAGACAGGCTTCCTAGGGATATTCCAAAGCTTGACAATCGTTTGAGAACCCGTTTTGAAATGGGATTGGTTGTGGATATTGTTCCGCCAGATTACGAAACTCGTTTTGAAATTGTTAAGGCTTATTCTAAAGAGTTGGAAGTTGAAGCAGATGATGATGTTTTTGCATACATTGCAGAAAATTTTGTAAATAATGTTCGAGAATTGAAAGGTGCATTTAACAAGGTCAGTGCTTATGCGGAGTTTACGGGGGTTGGAGTGACTCTTGCTTTGGCTAAAAAAGCTTTAAATTGTGAAGCAAAGAAAAAAGAAATTACAATTGATAATGTTGCTCAAAGGGTTGCGGATTATTTTAATTTGACTGTAAAAGATTTGAAGAGTACTGCTCGCCAACAAAAAATTGCGCAAGCTCGTCATATTGCGGTGTATTTGTCTCGTGAAGTTTTGCAAATGAGTTATGAGGCAATTGGTGATTATTTCTGCAAAAAACATACGACAATTATGTATTCTTGCGATTTGGTTGAAGATAAGTTGAAAACCGATTCGGAGTTTCAGGAAAAAGTTGAAGAACTTAAAGCATCTTTAAGAGGGTAATTTAGAATGTATGATTATATAAACGGAAAATTTGCTTACAAGAATTCTAGTGCAAAGGGCAATTTTGCTACTGTTGAAACCGGTAGTGGGGTTGGCTATTTGTTTGAAATTATGGCTCGAGATTATGCAAATTTGACCGAGGTTGGCGAAAATTTGAAGATGTTTAGTGTTCTTATTCATAGAGAAGACAAAATGTCATTATGCGGATTTTTAAAAAGAGAAGACCGAGATATTTTTAATATTCTTACTTCTGTTTCCGGTGTCGGGGCAAAAATGGCTTTAACTTTGTTGGATTCTTTTGATGTTTCTGATTTGGTTGGTTTTGTGCTCGATGAAAATTATAAAGAATTAACAAGGGCAAAAGGTGTTGGTCCAAAATTGGCTCAAAAAATTATTCTAGAATTGAAAGACAAATTGACTTCTTATCAAGGTGGAAATGTTTCAACAAATTCGCCAAGTGGTGTTTCTGTTCCAAAATCTCAAAATGTTGAAGATGCTCAAATGGTTCTATTATCTTTAGGGTATGAAAAAGATGAAGTCTCAGCTGCATTAACAAAATCAGTTGCTAAGTTGTCAAAAGAGGCCCCAGCAGAAGATATTTTGAAAGAAGCTTTAAGAGTTCTTTCTGTATAGAAATAATAGGAGTATTATCTATAATTTTTACAAATAAAAAGAGGGCAAAAACCCTCTTAGATGTTTCAATTTTAAAAATCTATTATTTATACAATTGTCACTAGTGCGATAAAGCCTGCAAGAATCATTGCCGGTCCAAATGGAAGATAAAGACCGTTTTCTTGGTTTTCTTTTATTCCTCCGAGTAATTCTTTGCAAGCCCAAAGAGCAAGTGCAATTAAAACAATTATGCTTGACCAATATGCAACAGGGTGAGTTAACCATTCCAATTGTTTTGCTACTAAAAATCCAATTGTATAAACGACAAAAGATGTTATTGCACCAAGTGTCATCCAGTTTTTATTAGTGATTAATTTCTTAATAAATATTGGAAGTGTTGCAATTATTTGAATAACTCCGCTTAATACCAAAATAGCAACTAATGCTTGGAATATAGGGAGGAAAGTTGGATAGTGACCAGTTCCGCCAAGCAATCCGCCAAATACAGCTCCCAGTCCTGCAGCGATATAAGAATCCCCCTCTCCGAAAGCTCTTGTTCCCGCAAAAATAAGTCCTAATCTTGCGAGTGCTTCCATTATTAAGAAACCTAAAATTGCTGCTGCAAGGGAATATAAAATTGGGCAACTTGTAAAAAAGTTAAAATCAATTTTAGGCATTCCAACAGATGTTAAAATACTATAAAATAATCCAACACCTATTAATGAAAATGTATGTGCATCAGATACTTTTTTCTCTAAAATATCGGTTCCTGCTAGAGCTATAAATAAACAAGAAATAATTAGTGCAAAAACATATAGAATTATTTGCTGCCAAGTTATTGGATTCATTACTTCAAGCCCAAAAAACGGGTCAAATGGGTTACAAAATCTAATAAATAGTCCTACAAAAATGCAACCGGTTAAGAATTCTACAAATGGATATTGCCAACTAATATGTTCGTGGCAAAAAGCACATTTACCTCTCAAAAACATGTATGAAAATAGTGGAATATTATGATACCACTTTAGTGGTGTTTGGCATTTCGGGCATTTAGATGCTGGAAATACTATTGATTCTTCGCTTACGGTTCTTAATATTACAACATTCAAAAAACTTCCTATAACAAGCCCTGTTATAAAAATGAATGCTAATACTACAAGAGAAAATGTCATTAGTCCTCCTTTGTAATCTCTTTGTCTGTCAAAGTATTTTGTATTATATTATATAATTTATTTAATGCTCTTTTTAAAATTCTAGAAACTTGTGTTGCAGAAACATTCAATTTTTGAGCAATATCTTTTCTTGATGCGCCTGCCATGTAATATAAATAAATCGTTGTTTTATCCGGTTCTGGAAGTTTATTTAGAGCATATTCTATCATTTTTTTATTTGCATAAGTTTCTTCAAAGCTTTCATCGTCTTCAGCTTGAATTCTATCCATAAGAGTTTCTGCTCCGTCTGAAGAGTAAACTTTTTGGTCAAGTGAAACCATGTTTTTTATGAGTTCAATATTCATGATTTCTTCAACTTTTTCAAAAGGTAAATCAACATATCTTGCAACTTCTTCAACTGATGGAATTTTTGTATTATTTTCAGATAATTCTTCAATTGCTTCTTTTACTTTATTCATATTTGCAATTGTTTCTCTTGGAGTTTTTACGATACTTGCTTTATCTCTCAAATAATGTAAAATTTTTCCTTTTATAACTTTGCTTACGTAAGTTTTAAAGCTCCCCTTTATAGAAATATCATAGGTTTCAATAGCTTTTAAGACTCCAACTGCTCCGACTTGAATTAAATCATCTTTTGCAATAGTACTCGGAATTGGGTACATTCCCATAACTATACGTTTAACGAGTTTTAGCGATTCTTCAATCAAATTAAGATAAGCGACGTATTTTTTCTTTTTGTCGCTCTCGTTTCTGTAATTTAAAATTAACTCTTCTAATTTTTCAAGTTCGGATAATTTTGTTTTCACCTTAAACTCCGCTTTTATTTAAGTATAGCATAGATTTTTGCGAAAATCTAAATTTTTAAATTTCGTTAATAAATAACCTTATCTAATATTTTCATGCTATTATTAGCATATAGAAGATGATTATATTAAGGAGCAAATAATGATTACAGTAAAAGACGTTGAACACGTTGCAAAATTAGCAAGATTAGAACTAACAGAAGACGAAAAAGTTTTATATACAAAACAATTAGGTGATGTATTGAAATATGTTGATCAGATGAATGAAGTTGATACATCTGATGTTAAACCAATGACTCAAGTTATTGATTTTGTAAATGTTATGAGAGAAGATGTTCCTCACCAAGAAATTTCTAAAGAAGCTTTGATGTCCAATGCTCCAGAAGAAGAGAATGGCTTTTTCAAAGTTCCAAAAATTAATTAGTTTTTATATTATGAATAAGCCTATGAGTAGTTCTTGTAGGCTTATTTACATGTTTTAGTAGAGGAGTGTTTTAGGGTATGACAAAATATATTTTTGTGACAGGAGGGGTTGTTAGTTCTTTAGGTAAGGGAATTATTGCAGCTTCTTTAGGTCGATTATTACGTTCAAGAGATTATTCTGTAATTATTCAAAAGTTTGATCCATATATTAATATTGACCCAGGGACAATGAGTCCGTTTCAACATGGCGAAGTTTTTGTTACTGATGATGGCGCTGAAACAGATTTAGATTTAGGTCATTATGAGAGATTCACTGATACAAGTTTTGGTCAGGTTAATAACGTAACTTCTGGTAGAATTTATCAAGAAGTTATAAATAAAGAAAGACGTGGGGATTATCTTGGTGCTACGGTACAAGTTATTCCACATATTACAAATGAAATTAAGTCCAAAATTGTTGCTGCAACAAAACAATTTAATCCCGATTTTCATATAATTGAAATTGGTGGAACAATTGGAGATATTGAAAGTTTACCATTTATTGAAGCGATAAGACAATTTAAATCAGAAGTTGGTGTAGGAAATGCTATTTCCGTACATTGTACATTACTTCCTTATTTGCCAACATCTGGAGAATTGAAAACAAAACCATCTCAACATAGTGTGAATGTTTTGAGAAGTTATGGTATCCAGCCGGAAATTTTGGTTTGTAGAACTTCAAAACCAATTCCAAAGACTGAAAGAGAAAAATTAGCATTATTTTGCTCAGTACCTAAAGATGCTGTTATTGAGTGTCGAGATATGAAATCTATTTATGAAGTTCCTTTGGCTTTAGAGGCTCAGAATATGTGTTCTGTTGTTTTAAAAATGTTAGGAATGGAAGATAGAGCTGCTAATTTGACTTCTTGGGAAAATTTAGTTGCAAAAATTAAAAATCCTAAAACATCTGTAAAAATTGCTATTGCAGGAAAATATACAAAGTTGTCAGATGCTTATATTTCAGTAGTTGAATCTTTAAAACACGCAGGTTATGCTGATGCTGCTTCTGTTGAAATTAAGTGGATAAATTCAGAAGAATGTGTTGATTATTCAAATTGCAAAAAATTGTTATCTGAAGTTGATGGTGTTGTTGTTCCTGGGGGATTTGGTGTAAGAGGCATTGAGGGAAAACTTAATGTAATTCGTTATGCAAGAGAAAATAATTTGCCATTTCTTGGGTTATGCTTAGGTATGCAATGCGCAGTTATTGAATATGCAAGGAATGTTGTAGGTTTAAAAGGTGCAAATTCTAAAGAATTTGATGAAAATCCAACTTATCCTGTAATTGATATAATGCTTGAACAAAAGAATGTTAAAGGTTATGGCGGAACTATGAGATTAGGTGCTTATGAATGTCATTTGAAACCTGATTCTGTTGCTGCAAAAGCCTATGGTACTGAAGTGATTTCAGAACGTCATAGACATAGATATGAAGTGAATAATGAGTTTATAGAGAAAATCTCTAATGCAGGTTTAGTATTTTCCGGCATGTCACCTGATGGAATGTTAGCAGAAGTTGTTGAACTTCCAAAGCTTGATTGGTTTGTCGCTTGTCAATTCCACCCAGAGTTTAAATCTCGTCCGGATAGACCGCACCCATTATTTAAAGGGTTAATTGATGCAGCATTGAAACATCATTCTAAAGAAAAATAGATATAGTTTGAAATGGGGGAAATAAATTAAATGAATAATGAGGGTTTGAAAAAATTTACTACTGTAAACTTTTTGAATTTTGCATTGGGATTTTTAGGGTTACAGTTTGCGTGGCAGATGAGAATTATTTTATCCGGTCCTGTTACAGAAAATTTGGGAGCTGATGCTTTTTTATATGGCTTAATTTGGCTTGCAGGCCCATTTACAGGTATGGTTGTTCAACCGTTAATCGGAGCTTTATCAGATAAAACAAAGTCTAAGTTTGGGAGAAGAAGACCTTATTTGTTGGGTGGAGCTATTATTGCATCAATTGCTTTATGGTTGTTTCCTAATTCCGGTAATATTGCAGAAATGGCTAAATTTACGGGCATGAATTTACCTTCTTGGACAGGACTTTTGATTGCGGCTGTTATGATTTGGATAATTGATGCTTGTATAAATATTGCTCAAGGTCCTTATAGAGCATTGGTTCCAGATGTAGTATTACCAGAACAACATGCTTTGGCTAATTCATATATTAGTCTTGCTATTGGTTTAGGTTCTGTAATTGCAGCTGCAACTGCACCATTTTTAAAATTTGTTTGCCATTATCAAATGTCAGTTAAAGCTCAATTTATTATGGCTGCTTTGGCATTTTCTCTTGCGATGATTTGGACTTGTTTAACAATTAAAGAACGCAGTACTGCAAATGATGTTGAAGATGTTGAAAATAAAACTGAAAATGTTGGTTTTTGGAAATCTATGGCCGAATTTTTTGCATTATCTCCAGAAGTTTCAAAAATTTGTGTTATGCAATTTTTCACTTGGATTGGTATGATGTGTATGATGATTTTCTTTACAAATTTTGCAATCCACACTGTTTATGGTATTCCTGATTTGACAAAATTAGCAGTAGATGTTCAAAAAACATATATGGCGGCTCAGACTTCTGCAACAAATTATTCTTCAATTTGTTTTGCAATATTTAATTTGATTTGTTTTGTAATTGCTGTTCCTATTGGAATTTTAGCAGGTAAATTCGGTAATAAGAAAGTTCATATTATCTCTTTGTTATCAATGGTTTTAGCTTACTTAGGAATGGGTATTTTCTGTACTGTAAAACCTGTAGTTACTGTTTGTATGGCATTGTCAGGTATTGGCTGGGCTAGTGTTTGTGCTTTGCCTTTTGCAATGCTTTCAAAGTATATTAAAGCAGGCACAGAGGGATCCGTAATGGGCATTTTTAATATTTTCATTGCTGGTCCGCAAGTCTTTGTTTGTACTTTAGTTGCTTGGATTATCAACAAATCTGTTGTTTATACAAACGGACTTTACAATAACCACTATGAATATTCATTCTTCATTGGTGCATTGTGCTTACTTATCGCAGCAGTAATTACAAAATTCGTTAAAGAATAATAATTCAAATTATAAAAATAAAAAGGGCAAAAGTATTATCGCTTTTGTCCTTTTTTATTCAATAATTCTTCCGCTTTCAATCTTATAAATTTCAACATCTTTCAAAAATTCGTCTTCAAATAAAATTGTATCAACTGATGTGATAATTGTTTGAGTATTTGAATTGATTGATTTTAGCAGGTAATTTTGTCTAATATCATCAAGTTCTGCTAATACATCATCTAGCAGCAAAATAGGTTCATCACCTGTTTTATTTGTAATTAAATCCAATTCTGAAAGTTTAAGGGCTAGAACAATCGTTCTTTGTTGACCTTGAGAGGCAAATTTTGTTGCTTCTTGATTGTTTATAAAAAATATAATGTCATCTCTATGAGGTCCGACGCAGGCTTGGCATCTTCTCATTTCTTCAATTTTTCTCTCTTCAAGAGCTTCTAAGAACGAATATTGAATATCTTCAATTGATTCTATTTCATTATTTTCTTCTGTTTTGATGTCAAATGAACAAGAGTATTTTATTGTTAAATCTTCAGTTTTGCTAATCGTTTGATGTTTTGATTTTGCAAGTCGTTCAATTTCTTTTAAAAATTTTTTTCTTATGTAAATGATATTGCTACCTGTTATTGACAATTGTTCATTAAAAACATCAAGTAAAGATTCGTTTGTTTTTCCTGTTTTTGCGCATTCTTTTAAAAAATTATTTTTTTGAATTCTTATTTTGTCATATTTAGATAATCTATCGTCATAAGCCGGATAGATTTGCATAATTGCTCTATCAAGCCAATCCCGTCTATCTTGTGGCGATCCTCTTAATAGGAGTAAATCAGTTGTTGAAAATAAAACTGTTTTTAAAACGGATTTAAAATCTTTTACTGTTGATTTTACTCCGTTTATTTTAATTTCTCGTTTTTTATCCGTGTTGTATTGATATGATAACTCAATATCTGTATCGGCTTTTATAATGTCTGATTCAAGTTTAAAATTTTTGTGATTAAAATTTATTAATTCCAACAAATTGGAAGTTCTTGGACTTTTAAGAGTTGACAAAAAGTAGATGCTTTCCAGTATGTTAGTTTTACCTTGAGCATTTTTGCCAATAATAAGAGCTTTAGACTTTCCAAAATTTAATTCTAACTCTTCGCAGTTTCTATAATTTGTGAGTTTTAATTTGTTTAATCTCATATAAATTATTATACTTCAAATATATGATTTTTCCTGAATGATGGACTTTCGCTTAAAAATAGTGTATAATATAAATATCGTATTTATTTATTTTAAAAGGATTGGTTAAATGTTACCTGTTATATCAGAAGATGTCGCAAACACTGCTTTTAGTGAAATTTTTGAAGATATGCCTGCTTGGCGAAAAAAAATGATACATTACATAAAAGATGAAAATCCAGAAATTAATACAGCTATTATTAAAGCTGCAAACAAAACGGATTTAGATCCTAAAGCTGTTGCTTTGGGTGCTTATATGACGTATTTACTTATTGAATTGGCGTCAAAAGAAAATGATGCAATGATGAATTTTACAGAATAAAATAGAGGACGGTTTTAAGATTATGCTTATTGAAGATTTATTAAAAGAATTAGTTGAGAAAAAAGGTTCCGATTTACATATTTCAAATGCTCTACCTCCGGTAGCTCGTATTGATGGTAAGTTGGTTCGATTAGATTATGATCCGTTAACACCTGAGGGTGTAGAAGCGTTATTGTTTCCTATGATGTCAAATGAACAAAGACGTCGGTTGGAACAAGAATGGGAACTTGACTTTTCATACGGTGTTGAGGGCATTGGCCGTTTCCGTGTGAACTTTTATAAAGACAAAGGTTGTTATGCTGCAGCTTTTCGTACAATTGCTACAAAAGCTCCGCAGTTGGAAGAATTGGGCATGCCTCCTATTGTAACAACAATTGCTGATAAGCCTCGTGGATTGGTTCTTGTAACTGGTCCTACTGGTTCCGGTAAATCTACAACCTTGGCGGCAATGGTTGATTATATCAATAGAACAAGAGCTGAACATATTTTGACAATTGAAGATCCGGTCGAATTTGTTCACACATCTAAAGTAAGTATTATTCACCAACGTGAATTGGGTATGGATACAAGATCATTTGCGAATGCATTAAAGTCAGCCCTCCGTGAAGACCCTGATATTATCCTAGTCGGTGAGATGCGTGACCACGAAACTATTGCGTTAGCTTTGACTGCAGCTGAAACTGGTCACTTAGTGTTCGGTACTCTTCACACCTCTTCAGCTTCTCAAACTATCGACCGTATTATCGACGTATTTCCGGAAGGACAACAACAACAAATTCGTGTACAGTTAGCAAACTCTCTTGTTGCTGTATTTGCACAAACTCTACTTCCAAAACGTCAACCAGACGGTTCAAGAAAAGGTCGTGTAATGGCACAAGAAATCATGGTTGTTACTCCGGCTATCGCTAACTTGATTCGTGAATCTAAAGCGGCTCAGATTTATTCAACAATTCAAACAAGTTCTGGAGCGGGTATGCAAACTCTTGAATCTTCTCTAGCTGAGTTGTTCAAAAAAGGTCTTGTTACAATTGAAGATGCGTTGTCTAAATCTTCAAAACCAAATGAATTAAAACGATTAATTCAAGGGTAATACAATAATCAAGGAGGAACTTTATGGCGTCGATTGTAGATGCTTTTAACGAAGCATTGTGTGAAGATTTGTCTTTTGTGAAGATAACTCTTTATTCTATTCCTGTGTTTTTTTGTGCAAACCTTTTTATCAAAGGTAGAATGGGCGATTTCTACTTTTGGGGTGGTTTAACTGCAATTTTATTGCTGGGCCTTTTAACACAAGGTATTAACAATGTAAGAATGAATCGAAAAGAAATTTTGACCTTAAATCCGATATTTCTTGCAGCTTCAATTGGGAAATCTTTCATAGTGATGGCTCCTCAAATTTTAATTTGGAGTATTATTGGTTCAATGATTTTGAAGTACGTTAATATCCCTATTGATTTGCCACATGTTCCTATAATTTTTGCAACTATCGTTTGGGCTGTAATTGGTTCTATTCTCTTAACGGCATATTTGTCATTTGCAAAATATTTGAAGGTTCAACAAGGTTTTAATTACAAAGTTATTTTGGAATCTTGTGTTGATATTTTGATTAGTTTGTTGTTCTTTTTGCCACAACTTGCTATTGCAAATGCAGTATTGATTGGACCGGTTGCGTATTTGTTTTATTTCTTCCAATTGCCATTCACTCATTGGGGCTTTATTTTATATTGTTCATTGGCATTTGTTGTAAATATTTCAATTATGGCAAATTATTTTGCTCAAGCTTCTTATGAACATATCAAAGGAAGTAATGAGGAATATGATGACCACTGTCAAATAAATATGATTGATGACTCTGCTACTCGTATGGAGGGTTAATAAATATTTTATTTTGTAAAAAAGCTCTATCATTTCGATAGGGCTTTTTATGATTAATTTTTCATTTCTCGAAGTTTTTTCAATTGGTCACGAATTTGGGCTGCTCGTTCAAAATCAAGAATTTTTGCGGCTTTGTGCATATCTTTTTCAAGTTTATCAATAAGTTTTGGTAAATCTTTCTTTTCTATGCCTAAATCAACCATTTCTTCTGCCACGATATCTTCCAAATCTCTGTAACTTGCAACAAGTGATAGCAAATTGTTTTCAATTGGCTTTTTGATTGTTTGAGGAATTATGCCATATTTTTGGTTGTAAGCAATTTGGATTTTTCTTCTTCTTTCTGTTTCTTTAATTGCTCTATCCATTGAATCTGTAATCTTGTCAGCATACATAATTACTTCTCCACATGCATTTCTTGCTGCACGCCCAATTGTTTGGATAAGGCTGGTATCAGAACGTAAAAATCCCTCTTTGTCTGCGTCCATAATTGCTACTAGTGAAACTTCCGGAATATCAAGCCCTTCTCTAAGGAGATTTACACCGATTAGAACATCAAATTCTCCTAGTCTTAAATCTCTCAGAATTTCAACACGTTCCATTGATTTGATTTCACTGTGCAAATAACGAACCCTTATTCCCTCTTGCAAGAAGAAATCTGTCAAGTCTTCAGCCATTCTCTTTGTCAAAGTCGTTATTAAAATCCTTTCATCTTTATCTGTCCGTTTTTTGATTTCCGCTTTAAGGTCTTGAATTTGAGTATCAATTGGACGAACAGAAACTTTCGGATCTAATAAACCTGTTGGTCTGATAATTTGTTCAACTATTTGTTGGGAAGTTTCTTTTTCAAAATCTCCAGGGGTTGCTGAAATATAGATTTTTTGTCCAACTTTTGCATAAAATTCTTCATTTTTAAGTGGTCGGTTATCTTTTGCACAAGGAAGTCTAAATCCATAGTCAACCAAAACTTGTTTTCTTGCTGCATCTCCGTGGCTCATACCTTTAATTTGCGGAAGAGTAACGTGCGATTCATCTACAATTGTTAGAAAATCCTTAGGAAAATAGTCTAAAAGAGTTGCAGGCGCAGAACCTACCAGTCTGCGTTCAAGAATTCTAGAATAGTTTTCAATTCCTGTACAATAGCCCATTTCTTTCATCATTTCTAAGTCGTATTTAACTCTTTGTTCCAGCCTTTGAGCTTCAATTAGTTTATTCTCATTGTTTAATTCGACAAGTCTATGCTGCAATTCTTCTCTAATTATTGAAAATGTTTCTTCTTGATTCTCATCTGATGTTATATAGTGAACTGCTGGATAAATCACGACAGATTGAGGGGTTTCAATGATTTCACCAGAAACATTGTCGATTTTAATAATCTTTTCAATTTCATCTCCAAAGAAATAAATTCTTGTTACGATTTTTTCGTAAGCTGGCATAATTTCAACAATATCGCCTCTAGCTCGGAATGTTGAACATTTTAATTCTATATCATTCCTTTCATATCGAACTTCTACAAGGTGTTTTAATAGTGCATCTCTATCAATTTCATCTCCGACTTTAATTTCTATTGCCCCTTTAAAATAGTTCTCCGGAAGTCCCAAACCATAAATACAACTAACAGAAGAAATGACAATAACATCATCTCTTTCATAAAGACTTCTTGTTGTGTTGTGGCGAAGTCTGTCAATTTCTTCGTTAATGGAAGATGATTTTTCAATATACGTATCTGTTCTTGGAATATATGCTTCCGGTTGATAATAATCATAATAACTTATAAAATATTCTACAGCATTATTTGGAAATAATTCTTTGAATTCATTATACAATTGTGCTGCAAGTGTTTTGTTGTGCGCAATTATAAGTGTTGGCTTTTGAACTCTTTCAATTACATTTGCAATGGTAAATGTTTTTCCCGAACCTGTAATCCCAAGTAATGTTTGGGTATCATCTCCTGCTTTTATTCCTTCAACCAGTTGTTCAATTGCTTTTGGTTGATCTCCTGATGGTTTGTACTTTGAAACTATTTTAAAATCGTGATGTGTTCTCATATTCTACATTTTAGTACAAAATTTTGTTTTGTTGTAATACCTTGTAAAAAGCTTTAAAATTTGCTAAAATTCATTTAAGAAAATAGGTTTATTATAAGAAAGGGTTACCAAATGAAAAAAATATTAGAAACTTTTAAAAGTTTGTATAATGGTGAAAATAGTGCAAAAACACATTTAACACTCGTATTTATGTTCCTTTTGCCTGCATTGTTAGGTGTTTCTGTTCAATTCTTTGATAAAGATTTTGCAGAGTTTCAAACTTCTGTAATTATTATGTCAATACTCTTTGCCGTATTATCAATTGTTCCGATATTATTTTTGATTGGTTATTATTTGAAATTTGTTAGTCAAAGACTTTCAGGTGAAAAAGGATTACCTCTTATTGATTGGAGTGCTGTAACTTGTGGATTTAAAGCTATTCCGTTGTATTTGGTTTGGGGGTTGTATATTGCAATTCCATTATTGATTTATTTCTTTATTTTAGTTGCTGTATTTGGTGGCTTATTTTTGGTAGGTGGGGCGAATGTTTTATCATTGATTCTTTCATTTTTGGTTTTAATGATTGGTGGTCTTCTTGCTTTCATTCCAATATTTATAATAACTCCATTTATTATGGAAGTATATTTTAAGTACTGTGAAAATTTTGAATATCATAAAGCTCTATTTAATCCATTATTACCGTTCAAATTTATGAAAAAAGCTTTTAAAGATTCAATGATTGTGGCATTGAAATATGTGGTTGTTAGTATTGTTATAAATGCTGCTTTTCAATTTATTATCGGTTTGTTATTTTTAATAATAATTTTATTTGGAGCAGGTATTGTAATATTCTTGAAAGCTTCAACATTTGATTCTAGTCCATTATTTATATCTTTAGTAATTTTAATCTCTGGATTCTTTGGAATGATTTCTGCTTATGCTTCTCAAATTGTGGGTTTTGCATATTCAGATAATTTAGTTGAAGTTTACAAAGAAAAAATTATGAATTCAGATGAGGAAATTGCTCCTGAAATTCAAGATGAATCTTCCGCAGCAGAAGAATAATAAAGTTCAATAAGTAATAGAGGCGGAGCCGATTCTCGGCTCCGCCTCTATTTAATATGAAAAATATTTATCTATAATTTGAAAGTGTAAGAACATTTTCAACAAATTCTTGTTTGTCTGAACTTGTATAAGAGATATTTGAATACATTTCTGATTGAATTCTATTTTCAAAATATTTTTCTATCATATTTTTTTGTCTGTCTGTTGAATATTCTAACCAGTAAGGAGTTTTTCTGATTTTGTTAATTAGTTCTGTTTCAAGGTCTTCAAATTTTGTAGAAGTTTGCAAAATATTTAAATCCGAAATATTTTCAACAGAGTCAATTTGACCGGAATGTATTGTTTTTGGTTGAATGACAATTTCATTTTCTATTGGTTTAGAAATGAATTTTATATCATTTTGTTCTAAAGCTTTCTCTATGTTTTCTTTTTGAAAAAGATCTTTATTTTCAAGTTTCTCTTTAAATCTTTCTGCTAATCCCATTATTAATCCTTTTGTTAGTTATTGTTTAGTATATTTTCAAATTTTTCAACCATATTTTGTCTATATAGGTTGTCTGAAATTTGTTGAGCTAATTTTTTGTAACTTTGTGAAACATTTGTTGTATCATTAACATCGCTTACCGGAATTCCTTTGTTGATTGCAGACATTATTGCAAAATAGTTGTTTGGAATTTTCCAGTAAATGTCTTTTGATAAAACCTTTTCAATATCAGCTTCTTTAATTTCATCATTTTCCATATAACGATTTACAACAATTTTAATTTTTTCTTTGTCATATCCAAGTTTTTCAAACAACTCTAAACATCTTTGAGTGTTTCTCAATGCCGGAAGATTTGCAACTGTAACGAGCATAATTAAGTCTGAATTATCCAGTGCTGCAATATTTTTACCGTCAAAACTTGCTTCGGCATCAACTATAATATAAGAAAAAGTCTCTTTTAATGTGTTGAATAATCTTGTAATTTGTTTTGGTTGAATATTGTCTGCTTGTTTAAAATATGGAGGGTCAGCCAAAACGTATAAACTTGTATTTTTGTATTTTTCAAGTGTGCTAAGCAAGAATGTTTCATTTATTTTGTCCAAGTTTTCTAACATATAAGAAATGTTGAATGATGGTTTTAAATCCAAAAATGTCGTGATGTCGCCTATTTGGAAGTTTAAATCAATGAGTGCAATATTTTCTTTTGTAATTTTTGCAAGTTCAAGAGCTAAATTTGTCGCAAGTGAAGTTTTACCAATTCCACCCTTGTTTGAAAATACAGAAATGATTTTGCATTTGTTTTTCTTTATAGGTTCATTCATTTCAGTAACAAGTTTTTTTATTGCTTCAAAAAATTCATTTTTTATAATCGGAACAGGTACAAATTCCTTTGCTCCAGACCTCATTACTTCAATAATCAATTCAACAGATGGATTATCGGAAAGAGCTAAAACTTTGCAATTTTTACATTCTCTTGTTACTCGCAAAATTAAGTCTAGTTTTTCTTTTTTATTTGTTGATAAATCTATAATGAGCAAAGACTTATCTCTAATTGAAGAAAGGATATCAAAAACATCAGAGTAATTGTTGTAATTATCAATAGTTTCAAGGTTATCAAACTCACTAACAAAAAGTTTAAGAACTTCTTTTGTTGAAAATTCATCTGAAATTATAACTGTAGAAATTTTATCCATTACACAATACCCTTTTCTATATATGAGTATAACATATTCCTTTAGAGTGTGCAATTTAATAACAAAAATAAAAAAGCCCCATATAGACGGATTTTGTTACCTGCTTGATCTCGCAGGTGGGTGAGAACCTAGACTAATCCGTTTCCCGCTGGCGATATTCCTATCGGCGGGTCTACTTCAGCGTCTTGAGAGTTAACTCTCCCTATTTATGTAAATGTAGGAACAAAATTAACGTCTATACAGAGCTTACCTAATTCTAGCATGTTTTAACTTCTTTTGCAAATTGTTCTTTTAGGCTATTTAGAATTTTCTGCTAGAACACTTTGAATATATTTTTCAGCGGCATCAGCTTCTGCTAATGCTGAATTTAGAGCGCTTGTATCAACCGAAGATTTTTTTACTTTGCTAGTTGGAGATGGAATGTAAGTTCTTACGGGTTCCATTTCTTTGCCTGAATCGTTTTTATCTTTTTCATCTGGAGAAGTTTCTGTTGTTGTCTTGGTTGTTGTAGTTGTTGTTGAAGTTTTTCCTTCTTCGGGGGTGCCAGTTTTGTTGTTATTAGCTTTTTCAGTTGAATTTTTACCAGTTTCACCGCTTACAGTATCTTTTGCATCTGTTTTATTTGTTTCTGATGTAGAATTTGTGCTACTATTTGTTGAACTATTTACATCTTTGTTTGAAGATGATTTATCATCTTTTGTTGTAGATTTGTTATCTTGAGAATTTGCAGTGTTATTTGCATCTGTTTGTTGAGCCTTATCTATATTACTATTTTCATTTGCAGCCTTTTCCGCATTATTTGTTGTTGAATTGTTTGCTTTGTTATTTGAATTATTTTGAGTGTTATTTGCGTCTTTTTCAATAGTGGCTTGTTTGATTAAATTTGTATCGCTTTTTATATCTTTGGGATTGATATGTTTTTGTTCTTGTGTTGAAGAAGTTGCTTGTGTATTGTTTTTATTTTCAGCTTCTTTTTCAGGTTCTTTATCTTCATCTAAAACAGATTTTGTCGGTTTACCGAAAATTGCATCGCTTCCTTTAGTTGCTATTTTTGCAATGAAAGGTGAAAGTAAAAACATTGGAATTATAAATCTGATTGGATAACCTGCAATATTTTTAGCTTGGAATCCTATTTTTCTTAACCAGTTCAAGTTCTTTGCATCTTTTGAAAGATAAACAGCTTTTTGTTCAAGACCTACGGTCAAAATTCTTGCAGCTCTTTTTAGAAGTCTATAGATTGGATTTTTTACTCCTGCCATAAGTTGTCTATTCAAGACTTTTGATCTCAATTTGTATTCTTTTTTATTGAACATTTTGTTTTTTGCATCGATATTGAATTTCTTCAATAATGTTCTGTAATTGTTTCTTTGAGCTTCTGTCATTCCTAAGTATTTTAAACCACCGGCTTTGTGCATAGCCCAAATACCCAAAGGCATTGCTAAGAAGTATGAAAAATCATTTACAAATCTTTCAATAAATGTCTTTCCTTTTTCTCCTTTAGGAGCATGTATTGTATTGATAATCATATCGGCAAAAATCATTGCCTGCATTGCTACAGCCAATTTACCACCGGAAAACCTGTTTGTTGTTCCTTCTGTGAAGAATGCAAATGATTTTCCAACCATTTTACCAAATTTTGTTTTAGCTCCTGATTTTAAGGATACTTCATATTTGTTGATCAATTCATTTATACCAACAGTACGTCCGAATAAATGAGTATATGCTTTACCCAACTTCCCGTCTTTATTCCAGATAACTATTTTTAGCTTTCTATCACCATTTTTTAATGCATTTAGAACATCACTCATGTGATCAAGGGCATAACCCTCATCACTGATGATTTTTCCAAAATCTGCAACTGATTTAAAGCCTAAACCTTTTGTTACTTTAAGTTCTTTTAGTCTTAAATCTTTTAATTGTTCAACTAATTGGCTATCTGTCTTTTGAGCAAGTTTTTTGAGTTCCTTTTGACCTAAAGGTTCCCCTTTTAAATCGCTCAATAGTTGTTTTGTTTTTGCCAGTTTTTTATCTCTTGGTAATGCATTTAATTTAGCTTCAAGTTGTTGTGCTGGTTCATTGAAATAATTTAGCTCAAGTTCTTGAATTCTTGCTTGTTTTGCTCCAGATGGAAGTTTCTCAATTTGTTCAATTGTAGCTTTATCAATGCCGTATTGCTTTAATTCAACAGCTTGTTTACCGGGTTTGATGAATTCTTCGAAAATTTGTTTGGTATCCATTTCCAAAGTTCCGTTTTGCCCTCCGGCAGCTCCAATAACCATTTTACATTCTGGTTTAGTTTTATGATTTCTCAAAGAGTATAATAATCTGTTTTTAGGATTTGAGGTTACTTTATCCATGTATTTTGCAACAGAATCATATTTATCTCCAACCCATGTTGCAAATGATGATTTCCCAACACTGCTATTTGTAACTTTGTTGGATAATTTGTCTGCTGCCCCGGTTATTTTACCTAAAAGACTTGATTCGTAGGTTGGAGTGTCACAAGCTTTTCCAAACTTGTCCATGCCTTGTGCCATTCCATACCAAACACCAGCTGCTACTGGTAATGTATATGGGCTTTGCCCCATATCAGAATTGTTCAATGGGTTAGCTTCTGCAGCTTTGTTTTTGATATCTGCAGATGTTTGTTGCTTATTTACTTCTTTCAACGCTTCCGTTTCGGATTTGGTTGTTTCTGTTGGTTGTCCTTGTTGTTGGTTCTTTTGTGTGAAGTAAATCGGTTTATTATTCTGTAAACTCGGTATATTTAACCCATTAATTTGTTCTGGCATGAATATATTTCCCTTTTCCCTACAAGTATATAAAAACATTTTATTCCTGAAAGTTGCTAAATAATTGAATATTTACACTAATTGTTACGAAATGTAACAGATTGAACAAAAACTGAAATTGAAGAAGTTGTATATACTTTATATATACATAAGAGATAAATAAACAAGAGAGGCTTAAAGATGGCAGTTGCAAATTTAAAAAAGATTGACAAAAAATTAAAAGATATTTACAAAGATCAAGTTACAACAACAGTTGCAGTTGCTCCAGAACCATTTGTAGATAAGTCAGAATTATTATTTCAGCAAATGAATTTCATTGCTGCATATAACAAGCAAATGTTACACATTGCATAAACAAGTTTTATTCTATATTTTAACTCCAATTTAATTTTTCCCCTACAAAATTTTTTCCCTGATTTTTTTGAAGTCAGGGCTTTTTTTATGTTGAAAAGCTCTGAAAAAAATGATATAATAGAAAAGTAAATAAAAATTCTTTCCTTAATTAGGGAGAGTTAGAGAGGGTAACAACTTAATCTCAAACGTAAAATATAAAAGTAACACACGAGTTAAGTATAGCAA
>DJOE01000007.1 GCA_002438405.1 Cyanobacteria bacterium UBA6446 | reverse complement strand
CTACTACTCCAATTACTCCAAGAGTTATTAGGACTTCAGCTAACGTAAATGCAAATTTCGCCTTTGTTGGTGGCATGTCTACGTGCGTAGCACCCCTCACCCTATCCCTCTCCCATAAATGGGCGAGGGTATTATTATTAAAGTCTATAAGTTTTTTCATATTATTCTCCTTTTTAGTCATTTTTATATTTATTATCTATAATTATATCTATTGCACTGCATTAATCAAGCGTAAAATACACTAATATTTGTATTGTAATAATTGCGTGTTTTTTATGTATCTATAATATGGCAAACTAAAAAATGAGGTAAGTATGTTTAAAATTGAAAAAACTGAAATGCTTAATAAGACATTTAGATTGCCTGCTGATTTAGTTGAAAGACTTTCAATTGTTGCGCAAAATCAAGGAGTGTCATTGAATAATTTAGTAAAACAATGTTGTGAATATGCTCTTAGCAATTTAGATACAGGTAAAGAAAAATTTTAATAAATAAATTTTTCTTTTTCTCCCTAAAATCAAAGAAAATTTACAAATTTGCGGTGTTATAAACTTTTGTGTTATACTATTACCATATAATAAGGATAGATTAGGGGAGAAGCACATGTCAGATAATACCCAAGACACGATGAATGATAAAGCTTTGGAAGCTCTTGAAGATGCTAAAAATGCTCAAATGAATGAGCAAATAGAAAAGCAAAATGAAGAGATTAACAAGCAATATGAAGAGTTAGAAACACATACTTCAAAACAATATGATGCTAGCAACATTAGAGTTTTGGAGGGGTTAGAAGCCGTAAGGGTAAGACCCGGAATGTATATTGGTTCAACATCTCAAAGAGGTTTGCACCACTGTATTTATGAAATTGTAGATAACTCTATTGATGAATCTTTAGCAGGTTTTTGTACGGATATTCATGTTACTGTTCATAAAGATAACAGTGTAACTGTTGAAGATAACGGTCGTGGCATTCCGGTTGATATCAAAGCGGATAGTGGAAAATCTGCATTGGAAATTGTGCACACAGTTCTTCACGCAGGTGGTAAATTTGGTGATGGCGGTTATAAGGTCTCAGGTGGTCTTCACGGTGTTGGTGCTTCTGTTGTAAACGCATTATCAGAAAAATATATTGTAGAAGTTTCTCGTGACGGTTATGTATGGCGTCAGGAATATATGAGAGGTGAACCTCTTGCCCCAGTTGAAAAAGTTAGACCAACTGACAAAACAGGTACAAAAACTACTTGGTGGCCTGATCCTGAAATCTTCACTGAAACTACAGAAATTGATTGTGATGTAATTGCAAACAGATTAAGGGAAATGGCATTCTTAAATAAAGGTTTGAAAATTATTTTCAATCGTCATGATGCGGAAGAATCTGAAGTTTATCACTACGAGGGTGGTATTGCTAGTTACGTTGAATTCCTTAATAAAAATAAAACTGTAATTAATGAAAAACCTATTTATATTGATAAAGTTGTTGGCGATTTGCAAGTTGAAGTTGCAATGCAATATACTGATTCTTATCAAGAAAGTGTTTTATCTTTTGCAAACAATATCAACACTCATTCAGGTGGTACTCACTTGACAGGTTTTAGAAACTCAATCACTCGTGTAATAAACGATTACGCAAGAAAAAATAATATATTGAAAGATTCTGATTCAAATCTCTCAGGTGAAGATGTTAGAGAGGGTTTGACAGCGATTGTTTCTGTTAAAATTCCTAATCCGGAATTTGAAGGGCAAACTAAGGAAAAATTAGGTTCTCAAGAGGCTTTGGGTGCTGTTCAAGATGCTGTTAGAGATAAGCTTCAAGAATGGTTAGAATTTAATCCTAAAATTGCTAAGACAATTTTAGACAAAACTTTACAAGCTCAAAGAGCGAGAGAAGCTGCAAGAAAAGCAAGAGAATTAACAAGAAGAAAAACTGTTCTTGAAAATTCAACACTTCCGGGAAAATTGGCTGACTGTTCAAACCGTGAACCTGAAAAATGTGAAATCTTCTTAGTTGAGGGTGATTCAGCCGGAGGTTCTGCAAAACAAGGTAGAAACAGAATGTTCCAAGCAATTTTGCCATTGAGAGGTAAAATTCTTAATGTTGAAAAAGCAAGACTAGATAGAATTTATGGTAACAATGAAATCCAATCTATGGTTCAGGCTTTCGGTATTAAAATTAGCCGTAACGAAGAAGAAGTTGAAATTGATAAATTGAGATATCACAAAATTATCATTATGACTGATGCTGATGTTGATGGTGCTCACATTAGAACATTGATGTTAACATTCTTCTTTAGATATGCCAGACCATTGATTGAAAATGGTTATGTATATATCGCTCAACCTCCATTGTTCAAAGTTACTCAAGGTAAATCTTCTGAGTATTTATTCAACGAACATGTATTGGATAAAATGCTTAAAGAACGTGGTATTAAGAATTTAAGCTTGTCAGACAAAGAAAAGAAAAATGTTAAAACTGGCGATGAATTATTAGAACTTATCAAAAATATGTCTGAATTCTATCGTTCATATAATAACCCAATTTTGAACTTGTATCCTGCAGTATTTTTGAGAGGATTAGTCCGTTCAGATATTACTTTGGAAGACTTTGATAATCAATCTAAGATGAATGAAATTTGCGATTACTTAAATCACTATTTGATTGATCACGCAAAGAATTACAATATTGCAGAGGCTGAAAATTATAAAGTTGAAGTTAAATATAATGCTGAAAATGCTAAGTATTCATTTATGCTTCACTTGAATGAGGAAGAGCATGTAATTCTTAACCAAAATATCATAAAGAGTTCTGAGTATAAGAAATTGAAAGCTGCATATCCGGAAATTCGTGACTTCTTGATTGAAGAATCTGACGGATTGTTACTTGAAACTGATACTGAAAAATATGAAATCAATTCATTTGAAAAACTTCAAAAATTGATTGATGATAGAGGTCAAAAAGGGTTGCAAATCCAACGTTTCAAAGGTTTAGGTGAAATGATGCCTCAACAATTGTGGGAAACAACAATGGATCCTGCAACAAGAACATTATTAAAGGTTAATATTGAAGACGCAATGCTTTGTGACCAATTGTTTGATGTATTGATGGGTGATAAAGTTGAACCAAGAAGAGATTTCATTGAAACTCACGCTGTTTATGCAACAAATATTGATACATAGTATTCAATTATAAAAGTAAAGACAACAAAAAAGAATGGGTTTTAATTGCCCATTCTTTTTTCAATAATTATTTTGGTTAGAAATTATTCTTCGTTGTCTTCGTCTTCGGTATCGTCTTTTTTAATTTTATCAACAACCATTTTTGCCATTTCTTTAGCGATAACTTTTTGAGTATCTTCAGGACAATTTTGTAGCATATTCATTGCAGTTCTCAAAGTTGTGTCAATATCATACCAGCGACCACGTCTGTTGTCGTCTAGACCTGAACCTACTGCATTAATAATATCATCAACTGCTTCAAATTTTTCATCTTCAATATTGTGTTCAATGATAATTTTGATTAAATTTAATGCAACTCTGATTTGAGTTTGATCATCTGTTTCTTCCAAAGTTCTTACTGCTTCTGACAAAACAGGGTCTTTGTCATACCAGCGTCTGTGTTGTTGTGAGTATTCTTCTTTCATCTTTTTCTCTCCTTTATATATAACTATAATTTTATCCTTGTTTAAAAGTTACTCCTTTTGTGCCTTTTGGGTATTTCCAATCAATTGCTTTTCTTTCGCAAGCTATTCTGCAAGCTCCGCACTCAAGGCAGTTTTCATAGTTGACAATTATTTCTTGTTTTTCTTCATTCCATTCATAAACTTGTGCCGGACAAATATAGGTACAATTCTTACTTTCACAAAGCTTGCATTGTTCTTTGTCGGGTTTCAAATGGGATTCTGTGTCTGGTGAATATTTTAATGTATATAATTTTTTGTCTAAATTCATATCAAAATACTCCACATTAGTTTTATTATTGCCAAAACATCTTTGATTAGTTCTGAAATTTTTCTGTCTGTAAAAATACTCTTTATAAATTTCCAATAATTTTCACGTTTCGGAACACTGTTGACAGAAGTAAACATTTCAAAAAATGCATTAATTTTTTTGAAATAGTAATTTAAGAAAGCTTTTTGTCTTGAATGGCAAATATCCATCAAATCTTTATAAGTTTTTAAATCTTTCATTACAAAAGAATTCTTTAATGCTTTTTCATAATTGGAAAGAATTTTTTTTGAATAATCACCTGTATCAAGAGCCAAAATTGCAGTTTCTGCAGCAAGTTTTCCACTTATCATTGCAAGATTTGTTCCCTCCCAATGCAAGTTATTTACTAGCATTCCTGCATCTCCGACAATCATAACTCCGTTTGCACAAAGTTTTGGAACTTTTTTATATCCGCCCTCTGGAATAAGGTGTGCTGAATATTCTTTTAATGTTCCACCCTCAATTAATGGTGCGATTGTCGGGTGTTGTTTTAATGTTTCAAGAATTTCATAAGGTTTGTAATTTTTTTCAACTAAATCGTTTAGAGTAATTCCGGCTCCGATTGTTACAGAATCTGTGTTTGTGTACATAAAGCCCAAACCTAAAATTCCAAGCATTGGACCACCAAACAATTCACAGATTGAACCCTCATCATCTTTAAGCCTAAATCGTTGATTGATAACTTCTTTATCAAGTTTGATAACTTCTTTAACACTTAATGCGACATCTTTTGTTTCAAGTTCTTTTCGCAAGCCGATTTGCTTTGCAAGTAATGAATTTACACCGTCTGCCAAAATAACTATGTCTGAATAATAATCTTCAAGCTCTGTTTTAACACCAATAATTTTATTCTTACTTTTGATAAGCTCTCTAACAACTGTTTCTTCTACTAAAATAACTCCGGCTTTTTTAGCTTGTTCTGCAGCCCAGCGGTCGAATTTACCACGAATTACTGAATAACTTGAATTATCGTCTTTTCTATACGTGATAGTTGTTGAATCTTTTTCTCCTAAAATCATAAAATTATGTTCAATGTTGCGTCTTTCGATTGGCGCTTCTGTTTCAAAATCAGGAAATATTTCTTTGGTAGGTTGAGTATAAATTGCTCCTCCAAAAACATTTTTGCTTCCTGCAAAAAGTCCACGTTCAATCAGTACAACCTCTTTCCCTGCACGAGCAAGCGTGATTGCACAGGCTATACCACTAGGACCTGCACCGACAACTATTACATCTGTTTTATTATCTGTTTTTAACATAAAACTTCTCTTAGCCTTGATTATACACTAAAATTTAAGGTTTGTAAAATAGGCAAAGAGGCGGATTTTGTTGTATATAAGTGTTCAAGGATTTTTTATTATTTTATCGTGTTTCAAATTGTTAAATTACGTAAAATTTTAGCAAATTTTCCTTGCGTTTTGTTTTAGTATGAATGAAAATACATGAAAAACGGGTGTGTGAAATGTTAGTAAATAATGCAACAAAATTTCGAATAGACAAGCAACGATACAAGCAGGAGTACATGTCACCGAATTCAGGTACAGCTCTCTCCTCATCAGCTTCCTATTCACAAAATAATAAACACGATATTAAGAGACCTTTAAATCCAAATTCTTCAGATTTGAGTTTTAAAGGTCTTTCTTTAGGATTATATAAACCACTTGATAAAGCTTATAGCAAAGCTGATTTTTTAGAATTTGCAGATACTTATTTAGGCAAAATGGGAAGAGAACTTCTTGACGATATTACTGTAACAAATAAATCAAGAGCTCATAATTTAATTTCAATTGACCCAAATAATCCTGATAAAATTATTATTAGCAAAAAAACAATTCCTCACTTAGCTTGGGACGGTATTATTTACCCGTTTAAAATCCTCCCAGGAGATATGCTAAATGGTGCTGTTGAATTGTTAGGAAAAGTTCCGGGGTTAAAAAATTGGTCTGCAGAAACATTGCAAAAACCTTTATTCAAAAATATCAGACAACGTTCAAAAATTGATTCAAAAATAAATTCTCTTACCGGTTTGATTACTTATCAAGATATGAAACTTGATGAAGCTAAGAAAAACTTGGCAAAAGAATTAGGCAAAGATATTAAAGATTTAACACAAGAAGAATTGGCAAAAGCAAAAACAATTGCCGAGTCTAAGATGGAATCAAATCTTTTCCAAACTTTCTTGAAACAATTCGACCCTCGTTCAGGTAACTATGACACTAAACACGAAAGGGCTTTGAACAGATTAGTTTCAGGTTTACCTCCTGCCTTATTCTTGGCGAATGATGCTTACAACTTGTCAAGAATGATGGACGATGACCCTAAAGCTGCTGACCACGAAAGAAAAATAAGATTTAAACAAGAAACAAGTAGAATTTTGACAAGCGGTTATTTAACATTGATTACAATGGGCGCATTCCAAAAATTCATCAACAAATCAAAAGCAGGTATTGTATTAACAACAGGTATTACAGTTCTTATTACAGAAATGTTTTCTCGTTTGTCAAACGGTAAATTTATTACAAGATTGACTCCGGAAAAAGCAAGAGAAATTAATGAAAAAAATCATGCTCCAGAAGCTAATATTAAACCTGAGGTAACTAATAAAAAAGAAATCTCTTCAACCGGAAATACTCAACAAACACCAGTTGCAGATGAAAAAGCAAAAGAACAACAAAAACCATTACTTTCATTTGATACAGTAATGAAAGCTTCTGCTGTAATTCTGGCTGCAGGTTACGGAATTAAAGGATTTAAAAATCTGCCAATGATTAAAAATGCAGCTTTGAAATATTTTGAAAATATGAAAGTTAATAATTTTGAAAAATTTGAAAAACTAGGAATTAAAAACTTAGATTTAAATAATGCTGTTAAAACATTTGAAAGCAAAGTTTTGTATAAACCGTTCACTGATTTATATAAATCTCTAACATCTGTTCCTTATCAAGTTGATAAAACAAAATTTGATTCTGTAATCAAAGTCTTGAAAGGTTATGATGAACGATTTGGTACAATGTATGAAAAAGTTGGACATTCAGCTGCGAAAACCGTAAATGGTAAAGAAATTATTGATTTAGGTTCAAGAGATAGAACTCTTCCTCTTAATTTCTTTGGTAAACATTTTGATTTGAATGTCAAACCATTAGTTAACTTTGTGATTGCACCATTCAAATTTATGTGGAATACGGTTACTCTTCCTTATTGGATGGTTGATGAAAAATTATTGAGTGTATTTAGAAAAGCTAAACCAAAGAGTGGTCAAACAAAAGATATTGAGGCATTAGCAAAGAGTTTTGATAGAATTTGTGCAAAAGCTTTAGATAAAAATTTAGATAAAGAAAAATTTCATGATTACTTACAAGTTAATTTCTTGAAAGCATTCAACCTTGATTCTCTTTCAAGTGTATCAAATGCTGAACTTTCAAACCTTGCCAAAACAGCAGCATCAGTTGCAACAATTTGGTTCTTGATGACAGATAACTACAATATGGTTATGTTGAAATCAAATGGTAATGATAAACAAGGTGCAGATACAAAATTCAAAGAAAGATTTGTACAAGAGGGTTCAAGATTGTTCTATCAAACTTTATTGATTGACTTGTTTAACTCTACATTCAGAAACCAATACAACTCATCACTTTTTGGAATGAGCTGGGTAACATTAGCTGATACAACATTGGGTGAAATTTTGACAAGATCATCTGTTGGAACTCCAATCAAAGCTCACACGAGAGATGAATTGATAGATATTGAAACCAGACAAAACAATTCAACCGGATTTAAGAAAAAATATTATAAATTCATGCAACGTTTGACAGGAAAACGTTCAATCAAATCTTATGAAGTAACTCCAAAAAATGCATCACCTTCTTCTCAAAAAACTGATGCTCCGGCAACTTCAATTCCAAGTCTTTCTCAAACAGGTGCAAGTTTTACAATCAATAACCAAGGAACAGCAACAACACTTGAAAAAATGATTAAATCTTAGGAGAATATGTTTTGGTTAGTGAAACATTTATAAGGGTTAGAGAGTATATCTAACCCTTTCTTTCTGAGTTTAAATATAAAACAAATATTGAAAAGCTCTG
>DJOE01000015.1:9497-12604 GCA_002438405.1 Cyanobacteria bacterium UBA6446 | reverse complement strand
TACGGTTAAATCTATTTTTTAATTCGGTTAAAACCTTTGTTACAAGGCTATTACGGGTTACCCCCCCCCCCTAAAATCGCTCTATGACTGCATTTCAGCATTATTTAGTCCTTTCTCTTTGCTATACTTAACTCGTATGTGTATTTTCATTATATTAGATTTTTTGAAAAAATGCAATAAAAAACCCCGACTTCTAAAATTCATTAGTCGAGGTTTTTTATTCATTCTAACTTCAAAGAAGATTAGTGGTTGTCTTCATTATTGAAATCTGGAGAACCAAACATTCCTTCAATTTCTTCCAAAATTGCAGATGGTTTTCTTGCTTGATTTCTTTGAGCAACTGCACGTTTTCTTTCTTCTCTGTCACGTTCTTCATTTGCGTTAATCAAATGGTGGAAACCAGTACCAGCTGGGATTAAACGACCGATAATAACGTTTTCTTTCAAACCTCTTAACAAGTCTTTTTTACCCTCAACTGCAGCTTCTGTCAAGATTCTTGTTGTTTCTTGGAATGAAGCAGCTGAAATGAAACTTTCAGTGTTCAAAGAAGCTTTTGTAATACCTAACAACATGTATTCACAAGTTGCCGGAGCTTTACCTGCTTCTTCTGCAGCTTTGTTTTCTTTTTCAAATGTTTGCATTTCAATTAACTCTCCAGGTAATAATTTTGTATCACCTGCGTCAATAATCTTAACTTTCTTAGTCATTTGACGAACGATAATTTCGATGTGTTTATCAGCAATTTCAACACCTTGTGAACGATATACACGTTGTACTTCATCTACCAAGTATTGTTGAGCTGCTTCCGGTCCGCATAATCTCATTACATCATGTGGATTCATAGGACCAGATGTTAACGGTTGACCTTTTGTAATTTTTTGTCCGTTTGAAACAATTACATTAGCATCAATTGCATATTTGATTTCTGAAGATGAACCGTTTTCATCTACCAAGAATAATCTTGGGAATCCATCGTCATCAATTTCAATTTTAGCTGTACCGTCATTTTCTGCCAAAATTGCGCAATCCTTAGGTTTTCTACCTTCCAAAAGTTCTTCAACTTTCGGCAAACCTTGAACGATATCGCCTGTTTTTTCTCTTTCAAATACCAATGTTGCAATCAAGTCACCTCTAAGTACCAAAGCACCTGAATCGATTTGAAGCATTGTTCCTGGGCTGATTAAGTAAGGACGACCATTTCTGATTTGGATTTCACCTTTGTTTACTGCTGTTACAAGACCAGAAACAGGAGAAGTTTCTCCGCTTTCTGCTAGAACTTTATCAGCTTTAACAAATTGACCTTTTTTAACTACTGCAACCCCTTTAACTGAAACAGTTGTTGAAGAACTATCAGAGATTAAAAGAAGTCTTCTTGCATCTTCATCAGCATTTTTGATTGAAGCAACAGCATCATTAACTGCTAGAACTTGAGTTTTTGCAACCGGTGTTCTAGGATCAATTGTTTCACCGTCTTTTACAAGCAATTCAGTTTGTAAAGCAGCATTTGCAGCACCTTCAATTTCACGACGAACAATCAAGTTTTCCAATACAACGATTCTCAAGTTTCCATTTGAATCAAGTTCTACCATACCTTTAAGGTGAGATAAGTAGCCTTGCATTTGAAGAACTAAGCTTGTTCTTGTAATTGTTGCACCGTCAACGTTTCTTACTCTTGCACCATCTTTGTATTGAAGTTGTGTTACAGGAACGATGTCAATCAATTCATCAGTTGTGTTGAATTGGATTGAAACATCTTTTTGGTTAACTTCTAATACTTGAACTGGTCTGATTAAGATTTGTACAGGTTGATTTGCAATTGAATCTTCATCTAATGATAAAGAAGAATCAATTTCTTCATCTAAATCATCAATTGGTAATTCATCAGCTGCAGAATCCATAATTGTAACAATTGAAGTTTCTTTAGCTTTGATACCATCAGCGATTACTGTACCTTTCTTAACAACTTCACCCTCGTCAACTTTCAATTCTGAAATATTTGACAATGTGTGAACTTCACCAGGTCTAACAGTGATTTCGTGAATAACGTCATTGTATTCTTTGAATTCAACAACACCATCAATGTGGCAATAAACGTCTTTTACAATTTCAGTACCGGCTGTAACAGTAGTGCCGTTTTCAACCATTTTTAAAGTACTGTCTTTATTGATTTGGTGAACTTCTTCTGGAATAAATACAACTTTACCAGCTTTAGTAATGATTTGGTTTTCATCAACTTCTACATCAACATATCTGATTTCACCTGAAGATGAAACTGTACAATCATCATCAATAAGTTCAGCAATAATCATACCGTTTTCAACTGTTGTATCAACAGGCGCTTTAACAATATATTTTTCACCAGTTTTATCAACAGTCCAAAGTTGTTCTTTTTTAGTTTGTTCAAAAGATGCATTTTCTGGTTGTAAAGAAGCGATAACGATTGTTAATTCTTTACCTTGAACAATTTTCTTAATCTTTTTACCGTCAAATTTAGCATCTTCAACAACTAAATCATCACCAACTCTAACTTCACCACCATGTTCGCAGATTGTTAAAGTTTCAGCCAATTTTTCACCTTTAGAAATTTTTTGACCGTCTTTAACAAGAACTTTTGAACCTCCTGGAAGGGTATAAACATCGCCACCTAAAACCCAAACAATACCTTGTTTGTTTGTTGTTCTAAGAACGTTGCCTTGTCTGTCTTTCTTTTCATCAGCTTTGAAATCTTCAAATACAACTTCACCACTAATATCAGTTGTGATATCTTTTGTTGCTTTTTCTGTCAAACGGCTACTATCACTTTGAGATGATGGAGCGTGTTCTGCCATTTTGAAACCTTTAGTAACTTCCATTCCATCAGTGATAAACAATGTAGCACCTGCAGGAATGTGATATTTAGTTGTTCTCTTTTCGCCCTTAACTTCGATATCAGCCTCGTACATAGAAACTTGAACGATATCACCGTGTCTTGTTCTAAGTTCTCTAGCTTTGATTTTTGAAACAACTTTACCAGCTTCACGAGCGATAATTTCTTTTTTGGCTTCTTTAACACCAACAGCACCACCTGTGTGGAATGTTCTCATTGTTAACTGAGTACCAGGTTCACC
>DJOE01000015.1:8086-9399 GCA_002438405.1 Cyanobacteria bacterium UBA6446 | reverse complement strand
ACCATAACATTTTTGACAAACACCATATTCTAGACCGCAAGTTAAACCTGAACGAACTTTAAGTTCATGTAAGTCTAAACCGGAAATCTTTTTGATGTCTTCTCTGTCCATTGTTTTGCCTTTAGCAACTAAAACATTACCATCAGCATCAACAATATCTTGAGCAACTGTTCTTCCTAATAATCTATCGATTAATGGAACGATAACAGCATCACCATCAGTGATTGGTTTCATATTAATATATTTTTCAGTGTGACAATCATCTGCTCTGATAATTACATCTTGTGCAACATCAACCAAACGTCTTGTTAAGTATCCAGAGTCAGCTGTTTTCAACGCTGTATCTACTAGACCTTTACGAGCACCGTATGATGAAATGATGTATTCTGTAACGGATAAGCCTTCTTTAAAGTTTGATTTAATCGGCAAGTCGATGATTTGACCTTGTGCGTCTGCCATCAAACCTCTCATACCTACCAACTGTGAAACCTGTGACAAGTTACCACGAGCTCCAGAGAATGCCATCATATATACAGGGTTTAATTTATCAAAGTTCTCAACAACTTGTTCTGTAAGTTTTGCTGTTGTTTCAGACCAAGTATCAATAACTTTTGTATATCTTTCAACCTCTGTAATTTCACCTTTTAGGTATCTGTTTGTTGATTTTTCAATTTCGTCTTCAGCTGATTTCAATAAGTCTTTTTTAACAGACGGAACTGATAAGTCTGCAATTGAAATAGTTGTACCAGAAATTGTTGCATATTTATAGCCTAAACGTTTCAACGCATCAGCTAACGATGCAGCCTTAGCACCACCGTATTCCAAATACATCTGACCTAACAATTTTTTCAATGAACCTTTGTCCATTTGTTTGTTAATGAAATCAGGTGATTTTTTAGTATGTGTATATGTGTTTTCCATTCTAATTTTTCCTCAATTAGTTATTTCCATTTATTTTAAACCACTTAAACAAGTGCTTTTCTAACTTCTTCGTTAAATATAATTCTACCTACGGTAGTTTCTAATTTTTCACCTTTTTCGTCTCTTACGACAATCTTATCGTGTAACTTGATTACACCAACTTCTAGTGCAGAAATTGCATCTTGGAAGTTGTAGAAGTAACCTTTAATCTCTTGGTTAGGGTCTTTGATTGTAGTTAAATAATACATACCAAGTACCATATCTTGAGATGGAGTTACGATAGGTTTACCGTTTGCAGGAGCCAACAAGTTGTTAGTTGCTAACATCAACATTCTTGCTTCTGCTTGAGCTTCAATTGATAATGGAACGTGAACAGCCATTTGGTCACCATC
>DJOE01000015.1:0-7982 GCA_002438405.1 Cyanobacteria bacterium UBA6446 | reverse complement strand
GGTTCAAATGCTTGAATACCTAATCTGTGAAGGGTTGGAGCACGGTTCAACATAACTGGGTGTCCATCAATTACCTCTTCTAATATATCCCATACGATAGGCTCTGAACGTTCAATTTTCTTCTTAGCTGATTTAATATTTTGAACATATCCACGTTCAATCAATTTGTTAACAACAAATGGTTTAAACAATTCAATTGCCATTTCTTTTGGTAAACCACATTGGTTCAATGTCAATGACGGACCAACAACGATTACTGAACGACCTGAGTAGTCAACACGTTTACCTAACAAGTTTTGACGGAAACGACCTTGTTTACCTTCAATAATGTTAGATAATGATTTCAATGCTCTGTTGTTAGGACCAACAACTGTTCTACCACGACGACCGTTATCGATTAAAGCATCCACTGCTTCTTGAAGCATTCTCTTTTCGTTTCTAACGATAATTTCAGGAGCACCCATTTCTAACAATCTTTGTAAACGGTTGTTTCTGTTAATTACACGTCTGTATAAGTCGTTCAAATCAGATGTAGCAAATCTACCACCGTCCAATTGAACCATTGGTCTTAAATCAGGAGGTGTAACAGGAAGTACGTCCATAATCATCCAAGTTGGACTTGTTTCAGAAGAAATAAGATTATCTAATAATCTTAATCTCTTAATTAATTTAGATTTCTTTTGAACTGAAGTTACGTTACCAGCAAGTTCATTTCTGATTTCTTCTGCTAATTTTTTAGTATCAATTTCTGATAACAATTCTTTAATAGCTTCTGCACCGATACCAACTTTTAAAGTTGATTCTTCGTTTTCAGCCATGTAATCTTCGTATTCTTCTTCAGTTAATAATTGTAATTTTCTGAAATCACTATCACCACCATCAATTACAACATAGCTGTTGAAATAGATAACTTGTTCTAGATCTTTCAAAGTCATATCTAAAAGTAAACCAAGGTAAGATGGAATTCCTTTTAAGAACCAAATATGAGAAACAGGAGCTGCAAGCTTAATGTGTCCCATTCTGTGACGTCTTACTTTTGAATCTGTAACTTCAACACCGCAACGTTCACAGATAATACCTTTATGTCTTACTCTTTTATACTTACCGCAATAACATTCCCAGTCTTTTGTCGGCCCGAAAATTCTTTCACAGAACAAGCCGTCTCTTTCCGGTTTTAATGTACGGTAGTTGATAGTTTCCGGTTTTGTTACTTCGCCGTGTGACCATTGAAGAATTCTTTCCGGAGAAGCTATACTAATTCGTATATAATCAAAATAATCAATGCTTGTTGACATTTATAATGTTCTCCTTTTTTATCTTGTGAATTGTGAAAGTGAAAAGTCTAAATTAGACTATCCACTATTCACTTTTCACACTTCATTTTTATTATAAATCACCGAAAGTAGTTGGTGTTTCAAAGAAATTGATATTCAACAACTCTGAATCAACGTCTGATAATGTACGTTTTGGAGCTGCTTTTCTCAAATCGTCCATATCAGTCATCAAATCTACTTCCTGACCGTCTTTCTTCGCAACTGTGATATCAAGACCGATACTTTGTAATTCTCTTACAAGTACCTTGAATGATTCTGGAATACCAGGTCTTGGAATATTATCACCTTTAACGATTGCTTCATAAGCTCTGTTACGTCCGTTAACATCATCTGATTTGATTGTTAACATTTCTTGTAGAGTATATGCAGCACCGTAAGCTTCCAATGCCCAAACTTCCATTTCACCGAATCTTTGACCACCGAATTGAGCTTTACCACCCAATGGTTGTTGAGTTACTAATGAGTAAGGACCCGTACTTCTTGCGTGGATTTTATCATCTACCAAGTGAACAAGTTTAAGGAAGTAAGTCCAACCTACAGCAACAGGTCTATCAAATGGTTCACCTGTTCTACCATCGATTAGTAATACTTTACCGTCTTCGCCAACCCAATCACAACCTGATTCTTTGATACCTCTAAGAAGTTCAGCTTTTGTTGCAATTTCTGATTGGTTTTCACCGTACATTTCATCAAATGCCGGAGCTTCGTAGTAATCACGAGTCAAGTATGCAGCCAATCCTAACAACAATTCGTAAGTTTGACCTACATTCATACGAGATGGAACACCAAGTGGATTCAATACGATATCAACCGGAGTACCGTCTGGCAAGAACGGCATATCTTCTTTAGGTAAAATTCTTGAAACAATACCTTTGTTACCGTGACGTCCAGAAAGTTTATCACCGACAGAAACTTTACGTTTTTGTGCAATGTAAACTCTAATTACTGTATTAGCTCCTGGTGGTAATTCATCACCTTTTTCTCTATCAAATACCTTAACATCGAGAACTCTACCACCTTCTCCATGAGGAACACGAAGTGAATTATCTTTAACATCTCTTGCTTTTTCAGCGAAGATTGCTCTCAATAATTTTTCTTCTGGTGGGTGTTCTGATTCACCTTTCGGGGTAACTTTACCAACTAAGATATCATCTGCATAAACTCTGGCACCAATTCTGACAATACCACGTTCATCTAAGTGTCTCAAAGCATCTTCTGAAACATTAGGAATTTCACGTGTAATTTCTTCTGGTCCCAATTTAGTTTGTCTTGCTTCAATTTCTAATTTTTCAATGTGTAATGAAGTGAAGATATCATCGTGAACGCATCTTTCTGAAAGTAAGATAGCATCTTCGAAGTTATAACCTTCCCAAGGCATATATGCAACCAAAATATTTTTACCTAATGAAAGTTCACCACCACAAGTTGAAGCACCATCGGCAATTACATCACCGGCTTTAACCTTGTCACCTTCGTGAACAATAGGTTTTTGGTTGATACAAGTATCTTGGTTAGATCTTACATATTTCATAAGAGTGTAAATATGTGGTTTGCCGTGAGTATCACGGATAACGATTTCTTCACCAACAACTCTTTCAACAGTACCGTCAACATCAGCAACGATAACCATACCAGAGTCTTTTGCAACACGAGATTCAAGACCTGTACCAACTCTTGGTCTTTCAGTAATCAATAGAGGTACTGCTTGACGTTGCATGTTAGAACCCATCAATGCACGGTTAGCATCATCGTGTTCAATGAACGGAATCATTGATGTCGCAACTGAGATAATCTGAATTGGGCAAACACCAACAAAGTCAATTTTTGATGCATCACACATAATGAATTCAGATCTGTACCTTGCAGGTACAACTTTTTCAACGAATTTTCTGTCTTTAGTTAATTTAACGTCAGCCGGAGCGCAACGATAGTTTTCATCGGCATCAGCTGTCATATAAACAACTTCATTTGTTACAACACCATCTTTAACAACAAAGAATGGAGATTCAACAAAACCATAATCGTTAACTTTTGCGTGTGTAGCTAATGAACCAATCAAACCTGCGTTTGGACCTTCTGGAGTTTCAATCGGACAAATACGTCCATAGTGAGATGGGTGAATATCACGAACCGCAAATCCAGCTCTTTCTCTTTGCAAACCACCAGGTCCTAATGCTGAAATACGTCTTTTGTGAGTTAATTCAGCAAGCGGGTTAGTTTGATCCATGAACTGTGACAATTGAGAAGAACCAAAGAATTCTTTCAATGAAGCAACCAAAGGTTTAGTGTTCAACAAGTTCAATGGTGTTAATGTTTCAGAATCCTGAAGTGTCATTCTTTCTTTAACAATTCTTTCGATTCTTGATAAACCTACTCTGAATTGGTTTTGAAGAAGTTCACCAACTGAACGGATTCTTCTGTTTCCTAAGTGGTCAATATCATCTAATTGACCTTCATCATAAGTTAAGTTGATTAAATATTCGATTGTTGAAACGATATCTTCAACTGTTAATGTTCTTTGATTCTTAGGAATATTTAAGTTTAATTTTTTATTTAATTTGTAACGACCTACACGACCGATATCATATTTCTTTTCATCAAAAAATCTTGATTCCAAGATTTGACGTCCGCCTTGAGGAGAAGCAGGATCTCCAGGTCTTAATTTTTTATATAATTCAATTAAAGCATCATCTGTAGTTTCTGTTGTATCTTTTTCCAAAGTCTTTTTCAAGAACTCAAAATGAGTGAATTTAGATTCCATTTCAGAAACAGTGATACCCATAGCTTTCAACAATGTTGTAGCTAAGATTTTTCTGTTTTTATCGATTTTAACGTGAATAATATCGTTAGAATCTGTTTCAATTTTTAACCAAGCACCTCTGTTAGGAATCATAGTTGCGTTGTATAAACGTTTTCCTGTTGGAGATGGGTCACACTTGAAGTAAACACCAGGAGAACGAACGATTTGTGATACGATAACACGTTCTGCTCCGTTTACAATGAATGTACCTTTGTCAGTCATTGTAGGGATATCACCGATGTAAACTTCTTGTTCTTTAATTTCACCGCTATCACGGTTAACAAGTCTAATCATTACACGCAATTGTTTTGCATAAGTTGCGTCATGAATTCTTGCTTCTTCAACTGTGTACTTTGCATTGTCGAAAGTATAATTTGGTAAGAAGTGTAATTCCAATCTGCCTGTATAGTCTTTAATAGGAGAGAATGAAAGTAATTCTTCTTTCAATCCTTCTTTTAAGAACCATTCAAACGATTTTTTTTGCACTTCAATAAGGTCAGGTAAATCATCCAAACGAGTATGAGGAATACCCATTGGTGTTACTCTTTTTGCATATTTTGTCTTAGACATCAATTCACCTCATTTTAAAATGGTGTACGTACTATAAAAATTTTTCTAACTTAAGGCTGTAAACCCTCTACCAAAATGGTAAATGTCTGCAATTTTAAAAGTTCTGCTTGTTGGGGAAATCCGCTTATAATCAAACTTCCAAGATTTAGGCACACTTCGCCCAACTTACTTTTGCATGTTCTTTCATCTTATTACATCAATATTCATAGTCAAGCAAATTTACCATATTTTTAGGAAATTTTTTTCACTTTTCTTAATAATTTTTTACAAGATAAAAATTTAAAAATTCTAAATGGCTGAAAGTTTGACTATACAAGGGCTTAAGGGGTCAAGTAATTTTTTAATAACTTTAAACATTGCATAAATAAAGGGTTTGAGGCGATTAGCCTCAAACCCTTATATTTCAATACTTTAATAAGCAAATCTTTAATAGTTGCTTTTTATCATTTTCCCTGGAACAAAGAATAATATTAACATTACAACTCCCATAACAATATTCCAAATCAAATTAATAATTGATAAAACAACAGCAATGATAATTCCTTTTTTTAAACTTCCGGTAACATCATACAACCGTTTAGATAATGCAACGAAAAATAACCAATAATAAATTAACATTAAAACAATTAAGAATTTTATCATTGGAGCTGGACAAGATTGGATAAATGGAATTATAAATGAATGAGTAAATACAATTGCAATTACCGAAATTAAACCGAACAAAGAAATAACAAAAAACCTAAACCTACCAATTGGACCATCAAACCAAAAAGGATTTTTCCCTATTTCTACCTCTATATCATTATTTGGCTCTATATTTAATTCCACATTAACCTCCTTAAATAAACCTACACAACCAATTAAACCATATTTTTAAAATAAACACAAGCTTTCCACCACATCATATCATATCATATCGTAGATTATAATTGAGTTTCGGGGTATTTAAAACTTACATTTACATTTCGCAACAATTGTAAAACTTAACATTAATAGATTTTGAATAACTTGAAAATTTTATGCTCATTCTTCACATAAATTTTCTAAGTTTTCAGAATGACGAGCTTGTCACCCTGAACTTGATTCAGGGTCTATTCATTTGATATAATTAAAGAATGAAAAAACAACCCGCTGTTTATATCATGACAAATTATCTGAATTCAACATTCTATATTGGCATCACGAATAATCTCTTAAGAAGAATTTGTGAACATAAAACTCAAATAAATGAATGTTTTTCCTCTAAATATAATTTGAATAAACTTGTATATTTCGAAATTACTGAACACATTGAAGATGCCCTAAACAGGGAAAAACAATTAAAAAATTGGAAAAGAAAATGGAAAATTGATTTAATTAAAAAAGAAAATCCTAGTTTTAGTGACCTTTCTAAAAATATTGGGTTTTCTGATGAGTTATTAGAGCAATTTAAAAAAGCAGCATTAATAAATTCTGAATAATGAATTTTATTACAATTGTATTTTAAAGCGCGACATGCTATACTTCTTTTAAATAAGTGAGGACATAACAATGCAAAATTTACGTTGGATTGAACGTTTTGAGAATTATCAGAAAGCAAAAGAGAATTTAACTGCAGCGCAAGAATTTGTTAAAAAGAATGGAATCACTAATATTGCAATCATGGCTCTTGTTCAAGCATTTGAGATTGCATTTGAACTTGCTTGGAAAACTCAAAAAGACTATTTGGAATATAATGGAATAAAAGTTACCACCCCAAGAGAAACAATTAAAGAATCATTCCAAAATAACATAATACAAGATGGACAAATTTGGATAGATATGATGGAATCAAAAAACAAAACTTCTCACACTTATAATGTAGATTTTGCAAACCAACTAACCAATGACATCTTAAAAAAATATATACCCCAATTTGAAAATTTATACACTTTTTTCAAAGGAAAAATCAATGGATAATTTTGGATTACCACAAAGGACAATTAATGAATTAATTGAATATTTCAAATCAAAACCTGAAATTGAAAAAGTTGTAATATTTGGTTCTCGAACCAAAGGAAATTATAAAAACAGTTCAGACATTGATTTTGCAATATGGACAGACAACCACAAAACTTTTTTCAGGTATGCCGGAGAACTTGACGAGCTTCCAACTCCTTACAAGTTTGATGTAATAGATTTTAAAGAACTTTCTCACGAAAATATGGTTGAAAGTATAATCAAATATGGCAAATTATTTTATAAAAAATAGAAAACTGAATGCCATGAAAATTATGTAAAAAAATACATAAAATTTCATAGCATTCAAAATAAAATTCTTTAATTATCTGATTTTTACTGCCCATTTTTGAACAAATTTCCAAGCCTGTTCAATAAATTCTTGAGCCCTAGTAGCTGAAATATGTCCCTCTTTAGCATAATTATTAGCTGCATCACGGATTTTGACAAATTTTTCTAATTTTGCAAATACAGCTTTACCTGCATCATCAACCGGTTTATTTTTCTTCAAAAATTTTGCATCTAATGGAGGAGTATAAACACCCAAAGCATCACTTGCAATAATCATGCCAGGTTTTAACTCCATAGGTTTAGCACCTGTTTTAAGAGCCTCTGAATTCAGAACGTGGGTCATTTCAGGGGTAGGAATTGTCACACCAATATTTGCATCTTTTACAGCATTAAATTTTGAACCTCTTTGTTTCAATTTTCCAAGCAAATATTCCCCAGTTGTAGCATCTCTGTGTGTTGTACCCATTAAACCAATATCAATACTACCTGCTTGGTCTAACAATTTAGATTTTCCTTTAGCTTGTGCAGGAAGTTTCCAACGGTCATTCATCCATTCGACATCTTGCAAACCGTAAGTCATTCTCAAATCACCACGATTCAAACGATAATCTGTTCCTTTGCCACCCCAACGATTTGGAACCTTGGTTGGCTTATTCAAAACTTCAATTTTTGTAATCATACTCTTATCTGTAACTGGGAATTGAGTTCCTGCAGGAATACCAGCATGAGCATTTACGGCTCTATCTAATACTTCTCTACTTCCCGGACCTACAACCCCGTTACCATATTTGTTGTAACCTTGGTTTGGTACTTGTTGCCAAAGATAAGCTTCTGTCATAAATTTGTCCTTTCCTTTAAAATCCCTAATAATTAGACAAATTTACTCAGCACAACAAGAAAACCTTATTGTGAAATAAAATTCTTTATTTTCCCCAACTTATAAATTTGTCTTATATAGTTATTAAAAAATTTCAATAAAAGACTATTGCCCCACCACATCATATCATATC
>DJOE01000021.1 GCA_002438405.1 Cyanobacteria bacterium UBA6446 | reverse complement strand
CATGAGAAAAAGACATATACTCCAAGTTATGATGGTAATTGTGCAATCCTTAAAAACGGAACAAGTGTATGCTTGAACGTAAATAGTGGAAATATCTCAATGCTAATAGATGTAAACGGCCCCAAAGGACCGAATGTATTAGGAAGAGATTTGAGAACATATACGCATACTGTTAGAGGCAAAGCTGGATATGATATGTCGCCAAGTGGAATAATTGCCCTTAATCAAGCACCAATAAAAGAAGATAACTCTGGGTCAGATCCTGACCCGACTCCAACACCAACTCCAGATCCTGATCCGACACCTACACCTACACCTGACCCTACACCTAAATGTACTGCAAGTGATACCTCTTTAACTTGTTGTAAAGAAAGAGGTATCACTAAAGGGCAATCAGATCCATGTTGTAAGTATTCATATTTTAATAATAACTCAATATGTCACCCGACCCAAATGTTAACGGTTGAATTTAATTCTTATATAGCAGGATATAATACTCCTCAAATTTCAGTAACTTGTAGTAGTAGTGCCAGTTCTACTACTGTTGATTTATCTCAAGTAAATGGTAATGTAACTGCAGTTTGGTCTTCTTCAACTATAGGAAATTATAGTAAAACTTATTCTTTTTGGGGTTGTAACAGTAACAAAAAAGTTTTAAATACCCAAGATTCTATACCTGAGCCTGCAACTGGTTTTAGTTCTGCAACTATTCAATATAAAGGACGTAATGTTACATCTTCTAACACCTGTTCTAAATCTATGCCTAGATGTGTCATATATTTTCAATGGAAAGATTGATTATATTTTAAATATATAAAAAAAGTGACGGAAAAAGAATTTAATTTTTCCGTCACTCTTCTATATTGTTCAATTTTTATTTAACAACGATGTTAACAAGTTTTTTAGGAACAACAATCACTTTGACAACAGTTTTACCATCAGTTAGTGATTTGATTTTTTCGCTATTTAGTGCAACTTGTTTCATTTCTTCTTGGTCTAAGCTTTCATCAACTTCGATTTTATCTTTAACTTTTCCGTTAACTTGAACAACCAAAGTTATTGAACTCGCTTTTGCAAGATTTTCGTCCCACTTGCACCAAGGTTCATCATGAATTGAAGTTTTGCCACCTAAATCATGCCAAGCTTCTTCTGTCAAGTGAACTGCAACAGGTGACATAAGCTTGATAAGTGAAATAATTGCAAAACTTAAAACTTGTTTGTCTTCATCTGTTAAGTTTGACTTTTTAGCTTGCCAATCATAGATTGCATTAGTTAATTCTCTGTATTTTGAGATTACAGTGTTGAATTGAAAATCATTTGAAATATCATTTGTAATTCCTTTGATTGCAATATGAACATTTCTTACTAAATCATCATTTGATTTTTCTAGTGGGAAGTTCAATTTGTAATCAAGTGAGATATTGTCTTGATTTGTTGAAATCAATCTCCAAACTCTGTTCAAGAATTTGTAACAACCTTCAACACCTGCATCTGACCAGTCAAAATCTCTAGCTGGTGGGGAATCTGAAAGAATGAATAATCTTGCGGTATCTGCTCCGTAGTTTTCAAATATTTCATCTGGGTCAACGGTGTTACCTTTAGATTTTGACATTTTTGAACCATCTTTCAATACCATACCTTGAGTTAACAAGTTTTTGAACGGTTCATCAAAATCTAACAATCCGCAATCACGCAATGCTTTTGTGAAAAATCTTGAATATAGCAAGTGCAAAATTGCATGTTCAATACCGCCAACGTATTGGTCAACAGGTAACCAGTGGTTTACTTTGTCCTTATTGAAACATTCTTTGTCATTTCTTGCATCAGAATATCTCAAATAATACCAACTTGAACATACAAATGTATCCATTGTATCTGTTTCACGAACTGCATGCCCGCCACAAACAGGACAAACTGTATCCTTGAATGTTTTTGAAGTTGTAATTGGTGATTTACCTACAACTGAGAAATCAACATCTTTTGGTAGTAATACCGGCAATTTATCTTCCGGTACAGGTTGAATTCCGCATTTGTCACAATATACAACAGGGATTGGAGCACCCCAGTATCTTTGACGAGAAATTAACCAGTCACGAAGTCTGTATTGAGTTTTGAATTCCCCAAAACCTTTATCGACAGCCCATTGGGTGATTGCTTTTTTAGCTTTGTTATTTTTAATTCCGTTAAATTCACCTGAATTTACCAAAACACCTGCTTCTGTATAAGCATCTGTCATTGTTTCAACATCAAGATTTGTATTATCTTCCGGTGCGATTACAACTTTCATTGGTAATTTATATTTTTTAGCGAAAGCAAAATCTCTTGTATCGTGGGTTGGAACTGCCATTACTGCACCTGTTCCGTATTCAACAAGAGCATAATCTGCTGTCCATAGTGGGAAAACTTCTCCATTGAATGGATTTTTGCAGTGTGTACCTAGAGGAACACCAGTTTTAACTCTTTCTGTTGAAAGTCTTTCGATTTCAGACATTTTGCGAGCATTTGAACGGTATTCTTCAACGGATTTTTGATTTTCCGGAGTTGTAAGTTTTTCAATGTCTTTGTATTCTGGAGCTACAACAAGATATGTAATACCAAATACAGTATCAGGTCTTGTTGTATAAACAGGAACTTCAATTTTTTCACCGTTTGGAGCATCAATTACAGGGAATTTGAAAATTGCACCCTTAGATTTTCCAATCCAGTTAGCTTGCATTGTTTTGACATTATCTCCCCAACCGGTAAGTTTGTCTAAATCTTCTAACAATACATCTGCATAATCTGTGATTTTAATAAACCATTGAGATAAATATTTTTTCTCAACTGTGTTATCACATCTCCAGCATTTGCCGTCAATTACTTGTTCGTTTGCTAGAACTGTTCCGCATTCATTACACCAGTTTACGGCAGCTTCTTTTTTATAAACAAGTCCTTTTTTATATAATTGTAAGAACAACCATTGAGTCCATTTGTAATATTCAGGTTTGCAGGTTGTAACTTCTCTATCCCAATCATAAGATAGACCTAGCATCTTTAATTGCTTTTTCATATATGCAATGTTTTCATCTGTCCAAGTTTCTGGGTCAACGTGGTGTTTCATTGCAGCATTTTCTGCAGGAAGACCAAAGCTATCCCAACCTATTGGGTGCAAAACATTAAATCCGTTTGCTTTTTTAAATCTTGCAATAACGTCTGTTATTGTGTAATTTCTAACGTGTCCCATGTGAAGTTTTCCAGATGGATATGGGAACATTGATAGGGCATAATATTTAGGCTTGTCAGAAACATCAGGAGTTTTGAATGCTTTTGAGTCGTCCCAAATTTTTTGCCATTTTTTTTCTATTTCTTGCGGAAAATAACTTTCTTTCATACTTCTCCTTACTCGATTTATCCTCAATTATTAGTATATCACAAAGAAAGATTTCAAGTTATCTCATTTTATGCTATTATAAAAGTATGAATTTTGAAGAAAAGACACTGAACTCAAAAGTTGTATATGACGGAAAAGTTATGACTGTTATTCGAGATGATGTAGAAGTTTCTGACGGTCACAAATCGTTTAGAGAAGTTGTTTTGCATTCCGGAGGTGTTGTTATTGCTGCAATGAAAGATGATGAAACAATTCTGCTTGTGAAACAATACAGATATCCGTTAAAACATGTGAATATTGAGCTTCCTGCGGGCAAGCTTGAAAAAGGTGAAAATCCTGATTTTGCTGCAAAACGTGAACTTGAAGAAGAAACAGGTTATCAAGCCAAAACGTGGAAATCTTTAGGTTACATAAATACAACCCCAGGGATTTGTACAGAAAAATTGTATTTGTATTTAGCAAAAGGTTTGAAATTTGTTGGTGACCACCCAGATGTTGGTGAAATTTTGAAATGTAGTGAGTATAAGTTGAAAGATGTTATGCAGATGATTAACAATGGAGAAATTAATGATGCCAAAACAATTTGTACTCTGTTTAGAGCATTTATGAAAGTTTAAAATTATAAAAAGAGGGCTTATTTTATGATAAAAATGATTGCAACAGATATTGACGGAACAATTGTTAAATGGGGTTCTGAAATTAGTCCTGCAGTAAAAAGTTGTATAAATGAAGTTCAAAATAATGGCGTAAAAGTAGTTCTTGTTACAGGTAGAATGCACTGTTCAACTGTTCAAGTTGCAAAATTGTTAAACCTTAAAACTCCGATTATTTCTTATCAAGGAGGATTAATAAAGGATTTTAATGGCAAAACTCTTTATGAAAATAATTTGCCATCAAATTATGCTAAAGAAATTATTAAGTGGGGTAGAAAAAACCATATCCATTTGAATTTGTACTTAGATGATAAATTATATGTTGAAGAAGATAATGATATCGTAAAATATTATACTGATGGCAAGTTTATTGATTATACAGTTTGTTCATTTGATGATTTAAAAATTGAAAATGTAAATAAAATTCTCGCAATTGATTTGCAAAATCCAGACAAAGTTACTGGTTGGGTTGAAGAATTAAAAGAAAAATATCCTGATTTGTATATTGTAAAATCAACTCCATTTTTCTGTGAAATCGGCTCAAGTAGGGCAAAAAAATCTCTTGGAGTTAAATTCTTATCTGAAATGTGGAATATTAAACCGGAAGAAGTTTTGACAATTGGTGACCAAAATAACGATATTGATTTAGTTAAATGTGGCGGAATTGGTGTTGCTATGGGAAATGCAACTCCTGAATTGAAAGCTTGTGCGGATTATATTACTGATACGGTTGAAAATGACGGGTTTGCAAAAGCTGTTGAAAAATTTGTACAAAATGAAGTAAAGATAAATTAATCTGTTATTGACAAAAATTTTCACTTGTAATAACATAAACTCAACTTACAAAAAGGAAAAAGTATATTTATGCAATTTAACACTAATATGATGATGCAAATGATGATGATGCAAAGCCTAGAAACAGGTGGTCATTGTTGTGCATTTCGAATGTGTTAATTAAAAGATAAGCAACAAGTTTTAAAGCCACCTGATAAAGGTGGCTTTTTTAGTATGTAGATTTTGAAATAGTAAAAGGATTTTAGATAAATGATAAAAAGTATTGATAATATAAAACAAAATAACAACTCGCAAATTTTAATTAACCACAACAAAAAATATCAACAACCAACATTTAAAGGTGGAGTAGGGATTAAGTTTTTAGATTCTTTCATCAAATCACAAGAAAATCTTTCAGTAACAAGATTTGTGCAAGATACTACAACAAATTGGCTTCCAAAATCTGCGTTATCACGTAGTAAAGCTGATTTTTGGGAATTTTCATTCCTAGAATTTTTAGAATCAGGATTGTTTTATTTTGCCGCTCCGTTACTTGGTGAACATTTATATCGTAATAAATTGTTCAAAAAAATTCAACCTAAAAATTTACAACAAGATATATCAAACAATTTGCCAAAAAGTCTTGAAGAAATTAAAAAATCTAACCTTGATAAAAATCTAAAAAAACAATTGATTTCTACAAAAGGCGGTATCGTATTAGCTTGTTTGGCTGTTCCTGCTTTAGAATATGCATTGAGTTTTGCTAAAAATTTATTCACTCTAAAAGTTTTCAAAATTAGTGATTTTAATAATGTCGCAAATTTGAACAAAAACCAAAAAGAAGATTCAAAACAACAACAAAAAGTTGAAAAACATGCTAAAAAAGAAATCATTAAAGCCGGAGTTTTATCAGCCGCAGGAATAGGTGCAGGTTTAGCTCTAGCTGTAAAAGGGCATAATTCAAATTCTGCATTAAAATTTTCAGAAATATTACTTGAACCAGGGGTGCATATTTCAAAATTACTTCACAAAGCAGGAATAAAATCTCCTAAAACTGACAAATTTTTAGCAGATTATTTGAAGTTAGATTTTGTTAATAATAATGGCAAATTAGCTCTTAGTAAAGGACAACTTGCAGTGACTTGTATTACAGGATTGTTTGGATATTCAGATGCCGCAAAAGATAGGGGTAAACTTGATTTTTATGAAGTTTGGACAAGAGTTCCATTGGTTGTTTTATATACAATTTTCGGTTCTTCGTTCCTTGATGGCGGGTTCAAAAAACTTTTACTAAAACATGGCAAATGTAAAAATTTGTTGAACAAAGATAAAAACGGCATAATAAATGTTCCAACAAGAAATGAACTTCCTAAAATAGCTGAAAAATTAGCTACACAAAACAACACAACTAAAAACGTAGAACTTACAAAACTAATTAAACAAAAAGCACTTATTACAGGAGTTCCATATTTGTTCAGTTTAGTTGCAATGGGCTTTACACTTACTGCTGTAACAAGACTTTGGACCCAATTTAGATATAACCATTTGCAAAAAAATGCAAAAAATAATAATTCTCAATCTCAACAGCCTTTTGGCAAAATCAGTCCGGCATTTTCTGGATTTAAAACAATTGCCCACTAACTTTTATAAATTTCTTTAATAAATTCGGCAAGTTTTTCTGCAATCAATTTGTGGGAAGACTTGCTAAAGTGTAATCCGTCAATTTCTGATGGTGTCACAAATTCATTAATATCTATATAGTAGCAGTTTTCTTTTTCCGCAACTTTTTTAAATATATGAAAAATTTGATGGACTTTTTCAACTGAAGTTAAATCGAATTGAAACGCAAATTTGCCATTTATGATATTTTCTTTGATTTTTACCGGAGGAATTATAATGATTTTAATTTCTGGATTTGCATTTTTTAGAATTTTTATTAGGTTAGTCAAACCTTTTTCGGTAATTTCTTCATCTAAATTATAAAAGAATTGCAAATCATTCGTTCCTAAAGATAATATGCAACTATCAATATTTTGATATTGCTTAAGAACAATTGGTAAATATTCTGTCCCACTTTGTTTTAATCCGTCAAAACTTTTAAAAAATCCTGTACGGTTGTTCATACCTTGTTCAAGAATTTCAAAATCTTTACCTAAATAGTCATCTAAAATACCTGTCCAACGAATATTTTTAGGGTATCTGCTTCCGTCTTCCGGAACATAGCCGAAAGTGTTTGAATCTCCATAGCATAAAATCTTTTTCATAAGTGTAATTATATAATATATTCCTAAGAAATACAAATTTTTGTAGTAAAATTAAACCTATGAATATCACGGCAGGAATTTATAAAGGTCAAAAAATCACGGCTCCGGACGAAAATATTACACGTCCTACGTTGTCAAAGGTGAGAATGAGCGTGTTTAATACCTTGCAAGCGATGATAGATTTTGAGGGTTCAAGTTTTCTTGATATGTATTCAGGTTCGGGGATTATGGGCTTGGAAGCTTTATCGAGAGGGTTTTCTATGGTTGTTTCCATTGAAAAAAATAAAAAAGTTTATTCTGTTATTAAATCTAATTTTAAAAAGTTTGAAAAAGATAATGATTTGAAGTTGATTTTGGGTGATAGTTTAAAAGTTTGCTTAAAACTAAATGGGAAATTTGATGTTGTCTATATTGACCCGCCTTATTTTTCAGGGGTTTATGAAAAAAGTCTAGAATCGGTTAAGGACATTTGTGACGGAATAATAATTTTGGAACATGTAGTTGATGTTGAAATTGATGGTTTTGAAATAGTTAAACAAAAAAAATACGGTGATAAATTCATTACTTTTTTAAAGAATGTATAAATTAGTAAAAGGTGAAAAGGGTGAGGGTTGAAAATAAAACAAATATTGAAAAGCTATAAAAAAAATGTTATACTGGAATAGTAATACAAATTTAAAGAAAGGACTAAAAATGCCAAAACTCAATCATAGAGCGGCTTTCGGGGGGGGGGGTAACCTATAATAGCCTCGTAGCAAGCATTTGCACTGATTTAAAAGATAAATTTAACCGTATATTTGATAAAAAATCAAATTCTAACATTTTACACGGTTATAGTTCATGTTCCACCCTTGAGGGGGAACCGAAATCTATGATTTCGATGGGGGGTGAAAGTAATGAGATGCTGAAACGAGTTCAGCATGACAGTTTGTTATATTGTCATTCTGAGCAAGCCGAGCAGAGTGCGGAGCAGCCTGCTGAATCAATAGGCTGTCTGCAGGACCAGTCAGCAGGCTCGGAGGCATGTTTAATGCGAGGCGCAGTAACCAAAGAACATGGATTAGAACGGAGTGACGTAGTAATCTTGAACACGGAACACCACTGTCACCCTGAACTTGTTTCAGGGTCTCAAAAGTTAAGGAGATTCCGAAACATGTCTTGGATTATTGGTAGGTCGGCCGGCTCAACGCAGCCCTCCCTAGGACGAGTTTCGTTATCGCTCCACTCTTGCCAAAATCCGCAGTTCGGAATGACAAATAATAATAGTGCAAATAACAAAAAGGAGAATAAAATGAAATCACTTATTGACTTAAAAAAT
>DJOE01000014.1 GCA_002438405.1 Cyanobacteria bacterium UBA6446 | reverse complement strand
CAGAGCTTTTCAATATTTGTTTAAATTTAAACCTCTCCCTGCCTATGTATAATAAAGAAAGGCAATAATAAGAGGTATCTAAAAGACTTTATAGATACCTCATTAATTATTTAATACTTATACGAGTTATTTGATATTTGAGAAAGTCCAAGCATCAAAGGTTGGAGCTTCTTTAATATTCATTTCCTGTTTCTTGCCTCCAGAACATTCATCGTCATGTGCAATTGGTTTATATAATCTATTATAATATTCAATTACCATTCTATCTGAATTGAAGTAAGCTTCTGATGTTCTGATTGCTTGACGCATCAATCTTGCCCATTCTTTCTTATTTTCATAGTAAGTTGGAATGATTTGATCTTCAATAATACTCATCAAGCATTTATGATCTTTCCAATGTCTTTCTTCCCATGACATTTCATCATCAATTTCAGGATATTCAATAGCATAACCATTAATTCCAGTGAATGTACCTTCAACTGTCCAACCATCATAGATTGACAAGTGAACTGCACCGTTGGCATTTGCAGACATACCTGAAGTACCTGAAGCTTCAAACGGTCTAAGTGGAGTGTTCAACCAAACATCAGTACCACGTTTCAACATGCCTGACAATTGCAATTCATATCCAGGAAGAACTACAACATTCTTCAATGTATGAGATCTGTTCAACAATTTATTGAACATTTCTTTACCCATAACATCATCTGGGTGGAATTTACCAGCAAAAATAATTTGAACTTTATTTTCATCTAATAATTTACCAATTCTATCTTTATCCATCAAGATTAACCAAGCACGTTTGTAATCAGCAAATCTTCTTGCCCAAGTAATTGTCAATACATCAGGGTCAAATCTTTTACCTGCTACGTTTGCAATATACTTAAATAATTCTGATTTCATTTCACGTTTTACAGCTAACAATTTTTCAGGATCATTTTGAGCTTCTTTAACTCTCTTATCTTGCCAATATTGTAAATTAACAGCATTAGTAATTGCTCTGATTGGACATCTTCCATCAACCCATTCCCACATTTTGTTAGCAACAAGTCCGTGTAATTGAGATACAGCATTTGCAATTCTTGACATTCTCAAAGCAGCAACTGTCAATGAGAAGTTCTCTCCACCTAAGTTAACAGCTGTTTCACGAGATGCACCTGAGAAGAAACCACCTTCCAGTAATGTATCAACCCAGTGAACTTCATTGCCAGCAGCAACCGGTGTGTGAGTTGTAAATACTGTACGTTTTTTAACTTCTTCCAAATCGCCATTATATTGTCTTAACAATTCAAATGCCGCAGGAAGAGCATGCCCTTCGTTCATGTGAATAACATCAAAATTGTATCCAATTTGTTGAAGAATTCTAATACCTGCAATACCAAGAATAGTTTCTTGTGCGATTCTGATTTTTTCGTTACCATCATACAATTTGTATGAAATGCTCTTTGCCCAATCACTGTTACCATCAATATCAGTTGTTAACAAGTAAACAGGGCAAGTTCCGAACAACTCAGGTTCAACTTTGTAGGCTTTAACTTTAACTTTTTCTCCAAAACAGTCAACTTCCGTTTGTACATTGATATCTGTTAAAAAGTCGTAATATTTTCTAATATAAGCAACTTCTACATTGCCAGATTGGTCGATTCTTTGATCGTAATAACCGTAAGACCACAACATAGTTACACCAACCATTGGCATTTGCAAGTATCCTGCTGATAGCATGTGAGAACCTGCTAAAAATCCTAAACCACCAGAGTAGGTGCTTAACGATTGATCCATAGCAATTTCCATTGAAAAATATGCTACATTTGGTAATGACATAATTTACCTCTCTTCTCTAATAACTTCTATACACTAAATTTTTCATGTACACATTTTAAAAACGTGCAATGACATTCTAGCATATAAAACACAAAAAGAATAGCCCCCCAGAAAAAAAGTTGCCATTATTACCCTCAATAGTAATAATAGCAACTCATTTGAAATCTTTACATTATGATATTTCTTATTTATATTACTTAACTTTATCTAAAATTTTAGTCAAAGCTATTTTTACATGTGCATAATTTAAGCCGCCTTGCATATACGCAACATAAGGAGCTCTCATAGGTCCATCTGCCGAAAGTTCAATAGTTGAACCCTCAATAAACGTACCCCCTGCCATAATAACTTTATCTTCATACCCCGGAATATATTCAGGTATTGGTGTAACATAACCATTTACCGGAGATAAAGATTGAATTGTTTTACAAAAATGTTCCAAAGGTTCAGGAGAACCGAATGTTATATTTTGAATAATATCTGTTCTTTTTTCATTATATTTAGGAGAAGAATCGTAACCGATTTCATCAAAGATTTTTGCAGCCAAAACTGCACCTTTAACAGCTTCTGAAACAACAGATGGCGCCATAAATAGACCTTGGAATATTAATCTGTGTTGGTTAAACATTGCACCACCCTCTGAACCAATTCCAGGGGCAGTTAATCTTGTAGCTGCTCGTTCAACGTACAATTCTTTACCTGCAATATATCCACCGGCTTCAACAATTCCACCTCCGGCATTTTTGATTAGTGAACCCCCAATCAAATCTGCACCAACTTCAATAGGCTCTTTTGTATCAACAAATTCGCCATAACAATTGTCAACAAAACAAATACAATTGGGATTCTTAGCCTTAACAATTTTGCAAATTTTTTCAATAACATCTATAGTAAGAGATTTTCTTGTTGAATAACCTTTTGAACGTTGAATTAAAACCATAGTAGTTTTATCATCAACCATTTCTTCTAATTTTTCATAATCAACATCTGTACCATTTAACAACGGAACTTCGTCATACAAAACACCATTACCAATTAATGATGCTCGTCTTGTTTCTTCGTCACCCATTGTACCTATAACTTCTTGCATTGTATCGTAAGGAGTTCCAACTGCAGAGATTAATTTATCACCATGACGTAAATTTCCAAACAATGCACATGCTAATGTATGAGTTCCTGATGCAAAATGAATTCTAACCAAGGCTTTTTCAGCTTTAAAAACTTGAGCGAAAACTTTATCCAAAACTTCTCGTCCCAAATCATCATGTCCGTAACCTGAAACAGTATAAAAATGTTCTGGAGCAACTCTATTATCAATAAATGCATTAAGAACTTTTTCTTGATTATAATCCCTTATTTCATCAATTATCTCAAATTGTTCACGTAAATCTTTTTCAGCTTGTTTTATAATTTCTTTACTTGTTTTCATATTCCTAATCCTTTTCTATATATAAATAATAATACAAAAATAACCGACTAAGAGAATACTAAAACCAAACTAAACTACAAATAATATCTCTATGAAAAAATTATATATATTATTAATTATATTAATAAGTTTCGGAATTCTTCCAGCAATTTCAAATCAATATAATGTATATTATCCAAATAATTTTAATGATGCAATTAAACCTGAAAACCAAAAAGAAAGAATATTATTCATCTTAGACCTGTCTAACAGTATGGAAGAGCCATTAGAAAATTCAACAAAATTTAACCTGATGATAAAAACAATGAGTCAAATTCTTCCACAAATATCACCTGACACTTGGATTGGGTTAAGAGTTTATGGGCATAGAATGGGATTTACACCATTAGAAGCATGCAGAGCTTCAACCCTTATTTCGCCAATAAATTCAAACAACAACCAAAACATCGAAAATGCATTAAAAAAAACAAAACCACGAGGAATGACACCTATCACTTATTCGCTAAAACAAGCAATAAAATATGATTTTATGGGATTTTCGGGGAAAAAACATATTATCCTATTAACAGATGGGGGAGAAAATTGTGATGAAAGCCCTTGCACATTCGTTATGAATTTAATCAAAATCAGAAGAGATGTTCATATTGATGTAATTGCATTTAATGTTAATGATTCTGAAGATTTGGAACAATTAGAATGTACAGCACTTGTCACAAGCGGAAAGTTTTACAATGCCCAAACTTCAGCTGAATTATTAAACGGTTTCAACAATTCAATAGACGGAGTTAAAAACGTAGAAGCAAAGATTGTTTTGCCAAGTAATTAAAATCTACTATTAGCCATATAGCGAATAGTAATGTTGTATAAACCATGCTTTATATAAAAAAGAAAGGAGTATGTGTTTATGAAAAAGATATTTGTCGCATTATTTTTTGCATTTTTAATTTCTAGTGTAGGCTACGTTGCCGTTTCAAAAAATATTCAACCTCAAACAGTTGAACGCTCAGGTTGTTGTTCTCATCACGGGGGTGTTGCATACTGTGGAAAAAGCGGTTATTTTATCTGCAATGATGGAACTCAAAGCCCAAGTTGTACTTGCAGATAGGTATTAAAGATTCTTTAGGATTAAATCAATAAGTTCACCTGTCGATAAACCTGTACTTTTGTTTTTTGTACAAAATTCATCAAAATCAGGTTTTTCTGACAGGTAATTTATTGCCTTTTTACAATTTGTTTTAACATAATTTTTTACTGGTAAAAAATTTATTCGGGGTATTCGCATAACATTCCTCTTATACAAATTAATATAACCCCTGAATTTATTTTTACAAACCGAGATTTTTATCAAGTTTTAAGAAATCAATAATATCCAAAATTGCATTTATTTCATTATAAATACTATAAAATTGTTCATAATCAAGCAAACTCTGTGTTGTATCAATTTCAAAGAAATCTTTTCTTGTCGGAACAAATAAATATACAAAACCAGCAACAAAAACAGCTGAAACATCATAAGTATCTCTTTCACCAATAAGAGAACTTGCTGTAACCCTTGCAGAAAATTCTTCATCTGTAAGAGTTCTACCATCAGCCGTTGAATAATTGAAATTATCGCCTAATTTTTCTAATCTATCCATAAATGCAGTTGTTAATAGATAACGAGCTTCAACTTGATCGGTTGAATAAACCTTTCTATTACCCATAAATGTAACAGATTCCAAATTTACCTCTTCAAACATTCGTTGTTTTTTAATTTTATCTTTTACACCAACAATTGTTTGCCCATTAAAATTTTTCTTCATCTGAATTTTTATAAGCAAACCACTGAAATCATGAATACGTACAACTCTTGAATGTCCATAAGAATCCCTTTCAGGTCTGGAATGATATATGTCACATTCATTTATCAAGAAATTACAACCATTATGAATTCCAACGATTACATCGTCATCTGATTTATTTGTTGAATATGGAAACAAACCCCATTTTTGAATATCTTCATAAGGAATTGCATTTTTTTTATCTGTAAAATATAAATTTCCAAATAATGTTAATATTTTAGAAGTTACATTCTTTTTTAAACTCTTATTAAATTGCAAATCCCGAACCCACATATAAGAACCAAAGATAAGTGATAATCCAAGTAATGACAGAGTTGCAATAATTATAGTAGAATCAATATTATTTGTCACCTGCATATAAATAATGGCCAAAAAAGGAAGTATACAAATAATAGCACTACATTTTCTTTTTAATTCTATACTTGCTCTTTCCTTTTCAAAAGGAAGTAACATCGGTTCAATTTTTTGTTTGTAAAAGTTTTCAAACTCAGGTTTATATAATTTATTCATTCTGCCTCCAAAATAGTTAACTAATATGTAAAATCATACTATATTTAATAACTTTGGCAATCATCTAAATTATTTAGTTTTGTTTTGATTTTCTTTGTTATAACGAAACTTTGTAAATAAGTTTGCAGATTTAGTGATGAAAAATCCGATTACACCAATACCAAATACCAAAGGAACTCCGGCAATCAACACTTTTTGTTTTAACATTTTTTTATACATAACATCAGCATTTGCACCAAACTTTTTAGAATATTCTTTTAATTCATCAAATCTTGGAACTTCTAATTTTTCATTCAAAACATCTTTACATTTTCCGGTTTTATACAAGAATTTTTTGAACCCCTTTTCCAACAATTCATTACCATAAATAATATAAAATCCAACAATCGGATAACGAGATAAAGTTTCTAAATAATTTTGCTTGCCCCTATCCTTTGAAGAACCAAAATATCCGGCACCACCAACTAATACGCAAGACGTTAATTGTCCTCTTGATAAAGATAATTTGCCATTGTCATTTGCAAAATCCAAGCTCAAAAACTTATCGAAGAAATTTCTTGCTTTTGAGTTATTTTTGAATAACTTTGTCCCCGGAGCAACAATCAATTCTGAAATATTTTGTAAAACTTTTGATTTTTCACCTTTACCTAACAACAACCCCGCAAGAGCTAAACAACCGGCATAAATACCTCCTGCAAGTTTGATATGTTTTTTAGCACTCTTTTCAACTTTATCAGCTTGAGTTTTATTTTCATTTTTAGATTTATTTAAATTCGCAATATTTTCGAAATCTGCTTGTTTGAACATTTTTAATGTCATAATGTTTTTTGCATAATTCAATGTATATTCAATTAACGGAATTGCAAAACCTCCAAGAGCCAAAGCCGCTTTAACAGGCATTAATTTTTTATTTTCTAAAGCATTGTTGTTTTTCAAAAGGTCTTTAGCCGGAATTGAAACTTTTTGTTTAAGATTTTGAGGTAGTTTTTTAGAAAAACTTTTTCTAAAGATTTTTTCACCCAATAAAGCCGGACAATAATAAACTAAAACGGATTCAGAAAATTCCAAAAAAGAGTTTTCCGCAAGTTCAGCCTTACTTCTGGCGCATACTGCTTTAGGAACAAGACCAGTAGCATTGTCTTGAATAAATCTTATATTAGAAAGACCAGCTCCACCCTCTTGAATTGAGCAAATTTTACTTGCAGCTCTTAAACCTAAACCGATAGTTCCTGCGTTGGTAAATGTAGTGTTATTATTATTTATTCTTTTAATTTCCATTTCGTAATTTCCTTTTTTATAAATCTGACAACAAAAAATGACCTGAACAAATAAGATCAGGTCATTTTGAAAAACTTATTATACTATTATCAGTTTATCGCCAACTTAAAAGACCTGTCTTATTAAACAGGCGCCACCAAGATTGAGTGTTTAAATTTAAGTTTGACATAAAAATTACATTTCCTTTCGGCTACAATAGAAATACTAACACGCAAAAATTAAAAAAGCAATAGGATAAAACCCTTATAATTAATTTTTCAGAACAAACGAGGCTGCATTTGTGGCTGGTTCAACCATTGAATCATGAAAAATAACTGGATATATATCAGTCAAATGAGTTTGGTCTTTTTTCACAAAACACGGTTCATTTGGTTTAAATTCCGTTGTGGTATTTGAACAAGATACTTCTTTGTTCGGTTTCTTTTCTCCATTTACATCAATATAGCCAATACATGCTTTATGATTAGTTATCCAATCACTATTTATAACTTCTCCAACTAGTAATTCACAATTTTTTGGAACAATATCCATTTCTATTGCTACAATTACACCATCTGATAAAATATAAGCTTGATGCCGACTTGTTCCATTAGTACCATAAGGAACAAGTTTTGGCGTTGCTGCAGGAGTAATATTGTAAAGACTTTTACTGTAACCAAGATATGTTGCATTTGAAAGAGAGGCATTAAATAAAGAACAAAAAGATTTTACTTTTTGAGGATCATCAATACAACTCCCTCCAACAGGGTCATAATAAGATCGATCTAATGAAGAAAAATCAAAATCATATTTTTCTTTTGTCATTTGAGCTGCCTGACTCATAACCGAGATTGTCTTTTTTAATTTCGATTTAGTAACAGCAACTCTATAGTTTGTCATTAATATTGGAATTGTCATAGCTGCAACAACTCCAATAATAGCAAGGGTTATTAATACCTCAGCTAGTGTAAATGCAAGTTTTGCCTTTGTTTGTGGCATGTATACGTGCGTAGCACCTTCTGTAATGGTAAAAGCAGCTCTCTTTTTTATTGAAGTTGAAACCCTAACCATTTCTCTTATTTTAAGGGCGAGGAAACCATTATTCGGTTCAACTTGCGTAATGACATGATTGTTATTATTCATTATAGCCTCCAAAATATTTTTCACATTGCATATTGTATATTATAATATACAATTTTGTATTTTACAATACTATTTATTGAATACTGTAATCTTATATGATTAAGAAATGGAATATAAAGATTTATGTGTAAAATTTGGGAATAAATTAAAGTATTATCGTTTGATGCGTGGTTATACGCAAGAAAGGCTTGCCGAAAAGCTCGGTGTAGATTCACATTACATTAGTGATATTGAATGCGGGACCAGAAATATTACATTTAAAACTCTTTATAAAATCATGACTGCAATTGAAGTTGAGCCGAGCAAGTTGTTCACATTTGATTAATATTTTGCACATGCTCTCTGTTTTAGCTATTATAGTTAAAAAGGATTAGGAGTGAGTGGAAATGGAAAATAATAATAAACCGGTTGTTGCTTTAATTTCTAAACCGGATAATATGTTGAAAACAATTTATACAGCTTGCAGAACTTGTTATAGTGCAGATACACCTATTAGCATTTATGAAAATGCAACTGATGAAGATAAAATGTTAAAGCTTATTAAACGAGTAATTGGTTCAGGACATTATTCTACAATTGAACATATTCAAGTGTCTTTTGCTATTTCAAATGTATCAAGAGCATGCACTCATCAACTTGTAAGACACAGACACATGTCTTTCTCTCAAAAATCACAACGTTACGTTAAAGAAAAAGGTCAATTTGACTATATAATTCCGCCAACTATTGAGAGAAATCCAGAATTAAGAGAAAAATTTATTAATTTTATGGGCAAAATTTCTGACCAATATCAAGAATTTGTAGAAGCAGGAATTCCTGCGGAAGATGCTAGATTTGTAATGCCAAATGCGGCCGCTAGTTCTCTTGTTGCAAGTTTGAATTTACGTGAACTTATTCACCTTGCCAATTTAAGATTATGCACAAGAGCTCAATACGAAATAAGATGTCTTGTAAAAGGTATGTGCGAAGCTTTAATTGAAAAAGAGCCTTGGTTAAAAGAATATTTAGTTCCTAAATGCGAGAGATTCGGTTTCTGTGATGAAGACAAGTCTTGCGGAAGAAAAATTACAAAAGCAGAATTACTAAGCAGAGCTAATGTTTAATTAGAAAGGTTGAAATGAAAGCACTAATTCAAAGAGTTAAAAGAGCTTCTGTTACAATCGATGGGAAACTTCATTCTCAAATTGGGCATGGTTTGTTAGTTTTACTCGGAGTTGTAAAAGGTGATGAAAAATTAAATGCCGATAAACTTGCAGAAAAACTGGTTCATTTGAGAATTTTTGAAGATGATAACGGAAAAATGAACAAATCTTTGCTTGATGTGAAAGGTAAAATGCTGATAGTTTCACAATTCACTTTATGTGGAGATTGCAAAAAAGGAACACGCCCAAGTTTTGACAAATCGGCTCCACCAACAATTGCAAATGAATTATACGAATATTTTATTTCCAAAGTTAAAGAATATGAAGTACCGGTTCAAACGGGCGTATTTGGCGCTATGATGGACGTTGAGCTAATCAATGATGGTCCTGTGACTTTTATGGTTGAAAAATAGTTTGTCCATGCTACTTGTCAATATTTAAATTCTGTGCTAAAATATATCTATAAGTTAGAATTTTTATTTTAAATCGATTTATATTGTGAGGATATTACCTTAAATTTATTTTATTATGAGTTATTTTTTATTAATTAAGAGGCTTTTATTATGTATGTAAACAAGTGCATTAAGTGCGGTCGTGAGTTTGAAACAAAAAACCCTAAAAGAGTAATTTGTCCTGATTGTTTATATCCGGATAAGAAAATGATGGTTAATTCTACAGAAGCAGCTTCAACTACTTCCAGTCAAACACCTCAACCGTCAGAACATACCCCAAGTTATTCAAGTGAGGAAAAACCTCAATTTTATAGTAGTTATTCAAGTGGCGGAGAAGATAATCCAAGACCGTATAACAGACCTCAAAGAAATTACAATCAAGGTGGCTACAACAACAGACCACAAAATGGTTATAATAACAACTATAATAGAGATAATCGTCAAGGTGGCTATAATAACAACCGTCAAGGCGGATATAACCGAGATAACAGACAAGGTTCTTACAACAATAATAGACAAGGTGGTTATAACAACAATTATAACAGAGATAATCGTCAAGGTGGTTACAATAATAACAGACCTTATAACAACAATAGAGCTGGTGGTTTCCAACAAAGAAGACCTCAAAACAACAGATTTAACAACAATCGTCGTCCGATGAACAATCGCAACAAAGCTCCAAAACAATTGTTAGTAAGTAGAGAACAACTCGAACAAATTGAATTGTTGTACAAATTGATGTTACCTCTTCCAAATCCCGATGCTCATGAAGTTATTGGTGAAAAAATCGGTTTGGAACCAAGAAAAGTATTTTTCGGTATAAATCTTGTAAGACAAAAAATGATGTTGCCGAAATTACCGTTCCCTAAACGTAAATTAGCAATTACACCAGATCAATTAAATGCAATTAAAATGTTATATGAACCATTGTTGCCATTGCCTCCAATTGGTTGTCACAAAATTATTGCAGCTCAATTGAAAATGGACGAATGGAGAGTTCACGTTGGTATTGGTTTAGTTCGAGCTCAAATGGGATTGGAACGTTGGAACCAAGACAGACCTGATGCTCCAGAAGAATTCAAAAAACAAAAAGCTGAAGCAACAGAAGAAAAACCAAAAGCTAAAAAAACAACTAAAAAAGCCGAAAAGGTTGAAGAAACACCTGCTGAAACAGCTCCAAGTGAAGAAGTTGAAGAAGCTCCAAAGAAAAAACGTGGAAGAAAACCGAAAAAAGAAGCTGAAGAGACTACTGAAGAATAAGCAATGACTAAATATATTTCAGTTGGTAAAATCTTAAATTTTCACGGAATTCAAGGCGAAGCACGAGTTGGATATTCAAAAAATCAACAAGATTTTTTCTTATCTTTAGATAAAGTTTTTGTCAAAAAAGATAATGAATATCTTCCTCTTAACATCGTTTCTGTTCGACCAAATAAAAATGTTTTAATTGTTCGATTTGAGGGAATTAATTCAATAAACGATATTATCCCTTATAAAGGAAGTCTTTTATTTGTTGAAGAAACAGTAGTGAGAGAATCTTTGGACGAAGACGAGTTTTTGATAGATGAGCTTGTAGGTTTGAATGTTTATGACAACAATAATGGTGGCAAGTTAGGTTTTGTCATTGGTGTTTCAAATAACGGTGCAAGTGATTTAATTTCAATAAAAACAAATTCTAAAAAAGTTTGTTTAGTGCCATTTGTAAAAGCAATTGTGCCTGTTGTAGATATCAAAAATAAAAAAATTATGATAAATAATCTTGAGGGATTGTTAGAATGATTTTTGATGTATTAACATTGTTTCCGGAAATTATAAATTCTTATTGCGATGTTAGTATAATGAAACGAGCAAAAGAAAATGGTGTTTTTGATGTAAATACCATAAACCCACGTGATTTTACACTGGATAAGCACAAAAAAGTTGACGATACTCCTTATGGAGGTGGTGCTGGAATGGTTTTAGCTCCACAACCTTATATTGATGCTTATGATAGTATTGAAAAGCTTGAAAATTCAATAACAGTAATGCTTTCCCCACAAGGTGAGCCATTGAATGAGAAATTAGTATTAGACTTATCTCAAAAAAGTCAAATCATAATGCTTTGTGGGCATTATGAGGGATTTGATGAACGAATTAGAGAAATAATTAAACCAAAAGAAATTTCTATTGGCGATTTTGTTTTAACAGGAGGAGAGCTTCCTGCCTTATGTTTAATTGATGCCGTTAGTCGAAAACTAGACGGAACATTAGGGAAAATTGAATCAGCAGAAGAAGACAGTTTTTCAAACGGATTACTTGAATATCCACAATACACAAAACCTAGAGATTTTAGAGGTTATAAAGTTCCAGAGGTTTTACTAAACGGAAACCATAAAGAAATTAATACGTTTAGGCTTCAACAACAAATAGAGCGGACAAAACATCGCCGCCCTGATTTGTATGAAAAATATATTAAAAAAATTTCAGATTAAACACCTCTATCTAAACCTTTTGGAGTTCCCATTCCAAAGAAGTCTTTGACAAATTTGCCAAGTGCATAAGCGCCTAAACCGCCTGCACAAATTCCACCGGAAATTTTACCTCCAAGTAAAGCCCCAATACTTAAACCTAAAGGAACTACATGGCTAACTAACATTGATGTAAAGCCTTGAATATATCCAATTCCTGAGTTGAAAAATCTTCTCCAACCTTGGTCTAATTCCATTTGATATGATGAATTTTTAACATTATCACTAACTTTACTCATATCAGTTGAGTACATTGAATTGTTCAAGTAAAATGCTGCTGCATCTGCATCTTTTTCACTTGAATAAAGATCCGCTTGCATTTTACCGATATAGTGAGAATCATAACCCACATAACCCAGCCCTGCTAAACCAATAGCTTTTGTTGCTATGCTAACCGGATTTGTTGGAATTACGTTTTTTATTGAACCAATAATACTCATAATTATGCCTTACTACTTTCTTTTTTGTCTTCTTTTTTAGTTTCTGTGGTTGTAGTTGTGGTTTCTTTAGTTTCTTTCTTTTCCGGTTTCTTTTCTTTTACCGGAACTTCTTTTTCTACTTGTTTGGCTGACATTTGAAGAAGAATTTTACTTGCATCTATTGCATCTTGCCCATAACCGTCTTTTGATTGTTGCATTTGTTTTAAAACACCTGCAGTATAATCATCACCGGTTACAATTCTTGATTCAAGAGCTGACAATGCTAACAATCTGATTTCTTCTGCCGGATCTTGAAGCATTTTATTGATTAAAGCAGTCAATGCTTTATCATCTTTTCTTGATTCATCTTCTTCTAATCTAGCATAAACTTCTTTTGCAGCGTTTAGTCTAACATCTTTTTCTTGACTATCTAAATAGTTTTCAAGATTTTTGATATATGTATCTGTTAATTCGACAACTTTTTTCTTTTCGGTTTTCTTTTTGTCATCAGATTTTTCTGTTGTTGTAGTTTTTGTATCGGAAGTTTTATCATTTCCGTCTTTGGCTCCATCTGCTTTATTATTTGCATCGGCACCAGTTGCTGCAGTTCCGGCTCCCGCGGCATTTGCACCATTTTCGGGATTTTTACTTGCATCATCTGTTGATGAAGAATTTCCATTTTGTCCGTTTACATTATTACCGTTTTGATTACCATTTACTGAATTTGCACTATCTGTACCGTTACCGGAGTTTACATTATTACCAGTACCATTTGCAGTATTAGTATTGCCTGATTGTTTTCCACCAGCACCATTTACATCTGTTTGACTTACACCTGCTTGTGGAAGAGGCATGTTTGGATAGTAAACACCATTTGGTCCATATTGTCCGGTGTAATATTCTGGGGGATAACAACCATTTACAATTGGTTGTTGATATGAATTTCCACTAGCCATTCCATTAGCATTTTCCGGTCCGACTTTTGGGTTGTATATTTGAATATTTACAGCAGAAGCAGATGCGGTTGGAATACTTTGTTGTGGATATTGTGGATATTGTGCATATTGAGGCGCGCAATATTGCGGATTATATTGTGGTTGGACAGGAACATTTGCAACTTGTGGTTGACAAGTCTGCATTTGTTGAACTACCGGAGGTTGTTGATATTGAGGTTGTGACGCAACTGTTTGTTGTGGTTGCGAACAACAATTACAATTTCCTGTATATGTTTTTGGAATTTGTCCTACATTTTGATTATTAACTTGCATGTTACAATAACCCCTATTTCTACCTATTATAATAAAGTATTTTAGGGAAAGTTTTTTGCTTATTTTGTAAAGTTATATTAACTAATATCCTAGTTTTGCAAGTTTAACCTTGTAGAAATCAACATTGATATTCAAGTTTATACCGATATTTAATAACAATTTTATAAATTTGATATCTTTTTCTCTAGGTTCTTTAGAATTGTTTTCGATAATATCACCGATTCTATGATAAATCTTGTTGTAATAAACATTCTGAGCTTCGGAAATATCAATTTGCAAATCTAATTTTGAAACTATATCAAACAACTCAACCACAGCATCTGCTTGTTGAGGTTCAAAACTCTTTGTTAATCTATTCAAATTTGTAATAATTCTTTTTGCAAAAATCTTATTTGACGGAGTTTTATCAATATCAATATTCATCTTTTTAGCTTCGTAGTTGATATCGGTAATCTGTTGGATAACAGACGGTTCAACAAACCCATCACTATGAGCAAGTAAATCATTATACCTATGGCTTAGTGCGTAAGCAGCTGATATTTTGAATTCATTAGGAATTTCAAGTCCTAAATTTTGCATGTGATAAATTGAATCTTTGCCTTGGTCAAACATTTCTTTATAAGTATTACCAAATTTTTCAAGTTGGTCTTTCAATAGTATTTGCAAGATTTTCTTTCTTTCTTCAATAAAAATATCTTTCAATGTGAAATATTCTGTACCAAAGTTTTCATCTAAAGCTCTTATGATTTCTGTTAGAGGAGAAAGCATAAAGGTTTTGAATAAATTAGATTTTAACTTGTTAAATTCATCATTCGTTGAGAATTGTTTAATTGCACAATGGAAATCACCACCAGAATATTGCATCAAGGCAAAAACAAGATTTGCTTTTTGCAAAGTAACTTTTGATGTTATTTCTATGTTACCTACAACTAAGTTTGAACTACCTTTTTGAGCTTTTTGGTAAACATTTCTTTTTACCGTGTAGCAATAAACGTCTTCTTCATCTTCAAAGTCTTGATAAAGAGATGAAATTGCCCATAAACAAGCGATTTCCTTTGCTGAAACAACAGACGGTTTAACAAAACGTTCAAAAATATCCTTACCTGTTCCAAATTCAGAAATATTACTTTTTGCATTTGCCAAAATATCTAAAAACGGAGTTTCCAAATCCTCACTTGTATATCTTGCGGCAAGCTGCATTGCACGAGCTGCATATTTCATAATCTGAACAGTTTCAATACCGGAGATTTCAGAGAAGAACCAACCGCAACTTGTGTACATAAGCATTGCTTGTCTTTGAATTTCCAAAAGTTCCATACCTTTAACCTTTTCTTCTTCGGTTAAATCAGCTTTGAAATTTTCTTTTTGGAATTTTCTGATATTTGAATAAGTTCTATCTAAAATTACATCAATATACTTGTTTCGAATAGTCCAAGGATTGTCATTAAAATATTTTTGCCCCTCTTTTTCAAATTGAGAAGCCAATTTATCTCTCAAAAAGTCTAAAGCATTTCTTAACGGTTCTCTCCATTTTTGATTCCACCCTGGGTGACCACCAGTTGAACAACCGCAATCTTCTTTCCATCTGCCAACACCATGACAACAACTCCAAGAAGACGCTTGTTTAATATCAACTTCATAATCACTTCTATATTTGTCTAAATATTCGGCATAATTTGTGATTTTAAAACCCTCATCTTCTGCTTTAATTTTCAACACATAAGATAGAGCCATATCACCAAATTTTGTATGGTGTCCATAACTTTCACCATCTGTTGCGATATTTATAAGTTGTGGATAATCCCTCAATTCTGAAACACCATCTTTCAAACGATTGATGAATTTATTTCCATCTTTTAATAACTCATCAAATGCGACAGATTTTGAAATTGCGCCATCATAAAAGAATAAATCTATAGATTTTGTAGGGTCACATTTTAGTGTGTATTTGTATGAACGAGCCGGATCAATATTTCCCCAACTTACATCTTGCCAAGTTTTATCTGTAGATTTTTTCATTTTCAAAGCTTGGAATGGAGAAAGAATTGTGAATTTAATATCATTATCAACAAGGACTTTCAAAGTTGCATCATCAACAGCTGTTTCTGCAAGCCAAATTCCCTCTGGTTTTCTACCGAAACGATATTCAAAATCTCGAATACCCCATTTTACTTGTGTTTCTTTATCATGAGAATTTGCAAGCGGCATAATCATGTGATTATAAACTTGCGCAATCGCATTTCCGTGTCCATTGTGTTCAGACAAGCTGTCAATATCTGCTTTTATAATCCTTTCATAAGTTAACGGTGCAAATTCTTCCATCCAAGAAAGAAGTGTTGGACCGAAATTGAAACTCATGTGTTCATAATTGTTAACGATATCAAGAATTCTATTTCGGTTATCTACAATTCGAGATACGGAATTTGGATTATAACACTCTTTGCAAATTCGCTCATTCCAATCATGAAAAGGAGCTGCACTGTCTTGCAATTCAATTGCCTCCAACCACGGATTTTCTCTTGGTGGTTGATAAAAATGTCCGTGTATAGTCAAAAACTTTTCTTTAATTTTTTCTGCCATAATCTATAATTCCATTTCTCTTCTAATTATCATTGAAAAACTATTGAGCTTGTTTATCCTCTGCTTTCTTTGTCTTTTGAGTTAAAACAACAAAATGGTCAACATCTATCCAAGGGTCGCCAAGAGCCGCAGAAAAAACTCTTCCACAAAATTCAATCTCATCTCCTGCATCTAAATCAATATGTTTTTCAGCGACTTCTTTTTTCAAGAAAATTTTTAACTCTGAAAAAGGAATATTGTGACTTGTAACATCTGGTCTTTCAATCAAGAATGAAATATACTTTTCAGAAGATCTCATTGCTGGAGGATAGTCAAGTCCAAGTGTTGCAAATTTATCAAACTTTGCTTTAATTCTAATATTTTTGTTCAAATATCTGTATGGATTTGCAGCAACATCTAACGGATTTACTGTTGTGTAATTTATAGTTGAATATGTTGGAGCTGAAACAACAGTCGGTGTTGCAGTTTGAGAACATACCTTATTTATAGTGAAACCTAGCCCCATAGATACTACAAGTGCTAAAGTTATAACTTTTATTCTTTTCATTTCTAACCTCTTATTTAAACTTATTTCACTATTATATTAACACATAATTTAAATTAATGTAACTGTACAATTTAATAATATTTTAAAAAATATAGTTTAATACTTGCCTTTTTCTTTTTTGTCATGTATAATTCAAAGTGTGAATTAAGGGTTTATAGGTTTTAGTCTATATCAGTGTTGTTCCCTTAGAAAGAAAGAGATATACTCTACAAGATGAGTACAACAGAATTTAATTACAAGTTTATAAAAGAACATGCCACCCCTGGAAGTTGGCGAAGAGGTTATGAATACCATTTAAAAGATATGGTATATGACAATTACCCTGAGAAAAATTTCTATATGGGTAAAGTCAAAGGGAATTTCCAAGACCACTATAATACAGATTTAATCTTTAAAAAGAACAAGGTTGAAGCTCGTTGTAATTGCCCATTGAAAGAAGAATGGTGCAAACACGCAGTAGCTGTTGCTTTAAAGGCAATTGATGAACATGCTTATGAAGATTGGTTAGAAACAAAATTCGGTATTGAATTTGATTTTCCGGACGAAAATACAACAACCGAAATAAATCCTCAAGGCAACTACATCTTCCACTTCAACCCTAAGAGAAAGGCTAATTTCTTCTCTGTTCTTGTTCGTTCAAGAGAAACAGGAAAAGTTGTAAGGCAAATTGAACCAATCTTAAGAGCAGTAATTGAAGCTCAAAAACAAGACCCGAACTTTGAATTAAATAATTCACAAAAAATTGAACTTCTTGTTTTCCAACAATTATTAAAAATTTCAAGACAAGATAAAAAAGCCGGTTGGTATGATATTCCAATTGCAAAATTTGGTCCAATGTTTTCACTTTTATCTAAGGCAGATGAAGTTTTAGACGAAAAAACAAAAGAACGTTTAAAATTCACAGACCAAGAATGGAAACTTGTTCTATATGTAAATGTTTCAAATACTCCGGGGACATTGTTACTTTCTTTAGAATGGCAAAGACCAGACAAAGACGATGTTTACCCATTTGAGGAAGTTAGATATTTCTCTCGTCACCTAAAATGGGGCAGATATAAAAATATAATTTTCCCAACCAATGTTGCGATTCAGTCAATTCCACAAAACATTTCAAAATCATCTTTTACAGATTTAAAAGATGCAGAAGGCGGAAAATTTATCTATGAAGATTTACCAAAATTGCGACAAGTAATGGACGTTATTGTTGATGAAAAGATTTCAAAATTAATGCTTGAAGAACGTCCGCCAATCAATGTTGTAACAATGGGTATTGATTATGACCAATCATTGAAAGCATCTCTAGATTTTGAATATGATGGAGTTAGAGTTCCATATTCAAAAACAACAAGTGATAAAGTTCCTTATATTACCATTAAAAAACCTGATGAGGATATCATTTATTGGGTAAAACGAAATATTAAACATGAAAATGAAGCCTATGCAATGCTTTTGGCTTGTAAATTTGTTCCAATGCAAACAAACAATTTAGCATTAGAAAAAGAAAATGCAATTGATTTTTACAACTATTACCTAAAACAAGCAGGCTCAGGTTGGAGATTTGAAGAAAAAGACGATATGTCATTCTTCAAATTAATGGACGACCCATTTAGATTATGTGCAAAAATTGATTTCTCAGATGAGCAACCGGATAGTTTTGACATATTTATTTATGGTCAAGCAGGTGATGAAGTTATTGATTTTGACGAAATCTATGAAACAATCCAAAGTGACGAAAAATATGCACGTATCAGAAGTCTTGGTTTTGTTGAATATCCAGCACAAAATATTTATTCAATGATGAGATCATTCAACTCATTTGATGTTTATAGAAATCCAGATAACAGATTTACCGTAAAAACTTATAGAGCCGGCCTTATTAATGAGCTTAAAAACTTAGGTGTTGAACTTATTTTAAGTGACAGATTTAAGACTTTCTGGGAGCAAATGTCAACATTCTCAACGGTTGAAGAACTTACACTACCTAAAGGTATCAATGCAGAATTCCGTGAATACCAATTAAAAGGTTTTGGTTGGTTGTGGTTTATGTACAAATATGGTTTAAATGGCATTTTGGCAGATGATATGGGTTTAGGTAAAACTCTCCAAGCTTTGACAGTTTTACAAAAGGCAAAAGAAGAAGACGGACCAATGCCAACACTTGTTATCGCTCCAACTACGGTTGTATTTAACTGGGAATCAGAAATTCAAAAGTTCGCACCGTCTTTATCTTGTTTGAAACTTCAAGGCGGAGAAAGAAAGCAATTCTTCAAAAAAATTCCTGAATATGATGTTGTAATCACAAGTTACGCACTTGTCAGACGTGATATTGAAAAATTAAAAGATATTAACTTCCGTTATATCATTCTTGATGAATCTCAAAACATCAAAAATGCAACATCTCAAACTGCGCAAGCGGTTAAAAAATTGAATTCAATGCATAAACTTGCTCTTTCTGGAACTCCGATTGAAAACAAATTGGAAGAGCTTTGGTCTGTATTTGATTTCTTGATGCCAGGGTTCTTATTCTCAATGGCTGATTTCAACTCTCGTTACGTAAACCCAATTATGGAACGTCAAGACAAAATTGTTGAAAAACGTTTGAAACTTCAAATTTATCCGTTCATATTACGTCGTATGAAACGAGATGTCGCAAAAGACTTGCCGGATAAGGTTGAAAACATTGCATACTGTGAACTTACAGATGAGCAAAAAGATTTCTACTTACAAGTTCTTGATAGTACTAAAGAAGAATTGTTTAAATCTATTGAACAAAATGGACTTGAAAAGAGTAGATTGTCTATCTTCTCAGCACTTCTTCGTATGCGTCAAATTTGTTGTCACCCGAGATTATATGACAAAAAGAATGTTAAGAACGTTATTTCTTCAGGTAAATTTGAAAAACTTAAAGTTATGCTTGAAGAAATTGTTTCAGAAGGTCATAGAATTCTTTTATTCAGCCAATTTGTTGATATGCTTGATATTATTAAAGCTTGGCTTGAAAAAACAGGTATTAAATATGAATACTTGACCGGTAAAACAAAAGACCGTCAAGGCGCAGTTGAAAGATTCAACAATGACCCTACAATACCTATTTTCTTAATCAGTTTGAAAGCCGGTGGTACAGGTTTGAACTTGACCGGAGCGGATTATGTAATCCACTATGACCCATGGTGGAACCCTGCAGTTGAAGACCAAGCAACAGACCGTGCATACCGTATCGGACAAAAGAAAAAAGTATTTGTATATAGACTTATCACACGTAATACAGTTGAAGAAAAAATTCAAAAACTTAAAACAATTAAACGAAACCTTGTTGATAGTGTAATTTCTGTAGATAGAAATATTACAAAATCTCTTACAATGGACGATATTCGTGAAATATTCTCTGTTGATTAATGAAACGTTAAAACGATATTGGAAGAACTATATTTCCTTGAGATTTCTAAATCTATTAATCCCTATTTCTTCTTTACTAAATTAAATCAAAAACGCAAAAGATTACTAATATCGGTTTCTAAACAATTAGCGAGGTTAAGAATTTTCAAGATTGACATATTTTCTAAACCTCGTTCAATTCGGCTCAAATATTCTCTTGTCACACCCAATTTTTCCGCAAAAAATTCTTGCGTGAAGCCTTTACGAATTCGCTCTGCTTTAACATTTAATCCTAATTGTTTTAGTAAATCTTTATCATTATACATACAATACAATTCTACTATATTGACAAATTTATAGTGGTAACTTATACTATTTCATAATGAGAACTAATAAGTTTACATATAGGAGATAACATGACTTAAAGAAAAACACCGTCATTCTGCTCGTGCAACCTCTGTATGGCGAAAATAGAACAATAAATAAAAAGGAGAATAACATGAAAAAACTTATAGACTTATCTACTTATAATCCTAAAGATTTTAATAATAATCCCCTCGCACATTTATGGGAGAGGGGTAGGGTGAGGGATATAAAGAAAGGAACTACGCACATAGACATGCCACAAACCAAGGTGAAACATGCGTTTACCTTGGCGGAAGTATTAATCACTCTTGGAATAATTGGAGTGGTTGCGGCAATGACAATTCCAACCCTTATGCAAAAATACTATGAGCGCCAAACTGTTGCAAAACTACTTGAAACATCGTCAATAATTGCCCAAGCTATAAAATTGTCAGAAGAAGAATATGGAGAAGTTGCAGGTTGGGGATTAAAACAAGATGAAGAAAGTGCAAAAATCATTTTTGAACATTTAAGCCCATTTATCAAAGTAGCAGTTGATTGTGGCACTGTAGATGATAAAGGTAATTGTTTTTCAAAAGACAATTATTCTTATTTAAACTCCAATGGTAATAAAATTGATTATTGTTCCGAAGTTCTAAAATACAAATTCGCCTTAATAAATGGAACATCTATTTCCGTACAAGCAATTCTCAACACAGGGAATCTTCAATTCAATATTGATACTAATGGACCTTCAAAACCTAATATGGTTGGTAAAGACTTGTTTTTATTTCAATACAATTCTGACACACGCTCTTTAGTTCCTATGGGGAACCCAAATTCAATTTATCCGTATGAAACAAATTGTAATTTAAATAGCCGAGGGCTAGGTTGTGCATATTATGTTTTAACATTTAAAAATATGGATTATTTACATAAATAATTTAAAATAAGAAGCGGTCAGCAAGCTGACCGCCTCTCGTAAATCTTTCAAAAAACTTATTAGTTTTTCTTTCCGTATCTTTTGTTGAATCTTTCAACTCTACCTTCAGAGTCTAAGATTTTTTGTTGACCAGTATAGAATGGGTGGCAGTTGTTACAAATTTCAACAGTCAAACCATCTACAACAGATCCTGTTTCAATTTCGTTACCACAAACACATTTGATTGTAGTTTTCTTATAATCTGGGTGAATACCGTTTTTCATTTTTACCTCTTTCTTTCAAGATTCCAAACTTGAATAATTAATTTACATTCGACTAACACAATTCTATAATACTAAATATTTGAAATCAAGTTATTTTTACAAATATTAACTCTTACCACTTTTTAAAAATAAAGAATACCGCAAGGATTATGAAGCAAAAACCGACAAGATAATTCCATTTGAATTGCTCTTTCAAATAAAACACCGAGAAAAAACTAAAGACAACAAGTGTTATAACTTCTTGAATTGTTTTTAATTGAGCTGCATTATAAACACCATAACCTATTCTATTTGCCGGAACTTGAAAGCAATACTCAAACAATGCAATGCCCCAGCTAACTAAAATTACTATCCAAAGTGCAGTACTTTTAAATTTTAAATGTCCATACCATGCAAATGTCATAAAAATATTTGAAATTAATAACAAAAATATTGGTGCAATTGCTCTTATCATCATCTTTAAATCCTTATATATTCTTATTTTCGACATTTTTATTATAAAACAAATAAAAATGCTTGACAGTAAATTTTTTTTTGCATATAATCAATATACAAGCACACGCCGGTATAGCTCAATTGGCAGAGCAACGGTTTTGTAAACCGTAGGTTGTAGGTTCGAGTCCCATTACCGGCTTTTTTACTGAAAAATTGAGCCGATGCAAGTCTTTCACAAGAAAGTAAAGCAGACTTTATTTAAAGAAAACTAAAACCTTAAATGGTACTTGCCAATGACTCTCAGTAATAAAAACTCAAGCCCTTGTGGCTCAGAGGTAGAGCACTCCCTTGGTAAGGGAGAGGTCACGAGTTCAAGTCTCGTCAAGGGCAAATTTAATTGCCTAAGACAAGCAAAGAAACAACTAAATATGGGTAGGTGGCCGAGTGGCTAAAGGCGACAGACTGTAAATCTGTTCTCGCGAGAGTACGGTGGTTCGAATCCACCCCTGCCCAAACTTTTAATCCCTCTTAGCCGGAGGGATTTTTTAATAGAATTCACTTAGCCAGATAAATTAAAAAACAAAGGAAGGGAAATATGTTTAACAAAGTTATATTACCTAATATGAAATTCACGTCACCGCAAGCAATCAATCCACATATTGGCTCAAAGAAAGAGGTTAAAGTTTTTGCAGAAGTTTTACCTAAAAATTTATGGAAAAAACACCATATTAGTGCAAGAAAGTTATTAGATAAGAAAATAGAAATCTCACTTCAACCACAAAAAGACGAAGTAATTCTTACCAAAACTCCGATTGCACAAGATGTAAAAAAATCAAAAACATGCACTTACTCAAATGGAAAAGCAGTTAAAAATGTTCTTGCTAACTTCTTTGACAACAGCAAACAAGTTGAAATTGCAGATCGTCAAAAATTTCAAAAAGACAAAGCAACAAATTTAAACGACCTTGTAAAAGAATTTGAACAAGAAAACCAAAAGAATAATCCATTTACACAACGTGCGGAAGCAAAAAAATTAATGATGCAAGATGCTATTACAAAACTTGCGGAATACTAAAATATAATAACAAATTCACTAAATAAAAGAGCAAATACTTATGCCATAAGTATCTGCTCTTTTTAATTATTTATCCTTTATAACAGGCAATTTGAAGCCATTATTAACAGCTTTTGCAGTACAAAATCTTCCACAATTTAATATCCACCATGTTTTATTACATGTAGATTGGCAATTTTCATCTATTTCAGATGATGTTTTACTAGAACCCGCAGGAAGAATTTCATCTTCCGAAAGAACAAAGACAAAAATATCTTTTCCAACCATGTTAGGCTTACTTTTCCCGTTTACATCAATAAAAAGAACAGGAGAAAAAGTATCAAATTTTACCCCAAGTGTTCTTGATGGAAATTGATCTCTTGAAACACAAACATAACTAGCATTATTTAAAATAAAAGAGATTGAGAATTCTCCGCATGGAAAGGTTGGATCATTTTTAGAAATTCTTTCACCATCTGTCCAAAAAGCTCTGTCTGCCCAACAACCCTGCTCTTTAAAACCACATAGTTTTACAAACTTTACATAAGGAACAACATAAGAATCAAACCAATCTGTTAACTCATATCCATTCCAAAAACTCGTAAAAGAATAAGTAGCCCCATTATCACTTGCAGATTTTACCATTTGGGCAAAAATAGAATAATCCTCTTTTAAAATGGCAGAATTACGTTTATATTGGTAATTCGTAATAAGAGCAGGCAGAGTTATTGCTGCAACAATACCAATTATTCCAAGTGTTATTAATATTTCAGCAAGTGTAAAACCTTTAAATCTCATTACAATAGTTTCCTTTATATTTATTATAGTAAATATAATATTTAATATAATCTCTTTAGAAGACAATGTCAATATTATAGAATTGAGTCTATGAATAAGGATTTTGGCTATACATTAGGAGCAAATATTAGAGCAGAAAGACTCAGACGGCATTATACTCAAGAGAATTTAGCCGAATTATTAGATATGAGTATAAACTATGTCGGAAAAATTGAACGTGGAGTAGTAATTCCTAGTGCATTCGTTCTATTCAAACTATCCAAAATCCTAAATACTGATATTAGAGATTTTTATAAAGAAATTGAAATTTAACATCACAACATCAAATTGCAAATTTTATGTCTTATTCTCTGTAAAATATCTTTTGCTATACCAGATGTATTCTCTTTGACTATGGCACCTATTCTTTGTGGCAAAATTACATCATCAAAATTATCTGGTAAATTCAAAATTTTTCGCTGACTGTCTGACAATCGTTTTATAATTTTCTTTACCAAATTGATATTTTTATTAAGCAATGCATTTCTTGTTGTGTAATTTGACGGGAAAATTTTAGGAGCTTTGTGAGTAGAATTATAGTTAAAAATATACTCCAAAACCAACGCAAAATTTGTCCTATCAACACCATATTGGCAACCAAGATAAGCATTTCCCTTTTTGGTATTTTCTATCAACAATGCAATTTGATTGACAAATTTGTCATGAACTTTACCGTTGTTTTCATAATCAAAAATCGAATCTTTTCGTTCCCTCAATACATGAGTAAATGGAACAGAAACATAATTAATTCCGTGATTTTGGCATTTTTCTTGATAATTTTTGTCAAACTCTCTCAAATCTATAACTATTTTAGTACCCAAATCTGATATTAATTTAAAAAATGGATTATCAGCATTTGCTAGAGTTTCTCCAGCTGTAACGTCTTTATCTACAAACCTGACAATATTTTTTAATCCAGATAAATATTCATACAATTTATTACTTGGAGGATTTAATCGTTCAAAATTATCTTCCCCTTTGAATGAAAGCTTATTGTTGGCTATCGGAGTTATTTGATATGGAGTTTTAAAAGTTCTTTGGGTATAATTAGTATTTAAAATGTTATTTATTTTCATCTTCGTATCCTTTTTAAATATTTAATTGGGGCATAAAAAACCGTTCTTAAAAACGGATAATTTTAAGAACTTAAAAATATAATTTATTTTTTAACAGCAAAAATTTCTAAGTTCTTATAACTTAGAACAACAACAAATTCCTTGCATAACTGTTAAAAATATTTTACTCATATTCGTATTATAAACTTAAATCTTTTAATTTTGCAAGAATGTTTCAAAAATTTTATGGCATACCTAAACATATTGTAACAATTAGGGTTAATAGGTTTACTTGTATTATAATTCATCGCTATTTGTCAAAAGTTGCATTCGTTAATTCGTATTTGATATCTTTGCCTTTGATATGTGGAGTAAAATACGCATTTAACGTTTTATCTGATGGATTTTTTTGACGCAAAATATTTTTTATAATTTCTGCTATTTTTTTGCAATAATTCTTTTTAACTCTAGACAACTCTGCATTGTCACTTTGGGGAACAATTTTTTTAGCTTCATCTAAAGAAATTCCGTAATACTCACTGATAATATCTGCTTTATCTTTTATATCGGCAGATTTGCGCTCAATCGATTTGGCAGCATCATCAATATATCCGGTCGTGTGACCTGTCAAAATATAAGGAATAGTTTCCCCTTGTTTTTCTGAATGATAAAAAGAACGAACAACTTTGTTTTGACGATAATCCCAATCGTGATTAACAAAAAATCTAACTAATCGTTCTCTTAATGATTTATCTAACTCTGACTCAGATTTCTTAGTTTTGAGAGTTTTCCCATTCATAATATGTTTTGTTTCATTGTGAAGTTTATTCAACCAAGTAACAAGTTTACGTTGAACCGTTTTGATAACTTTTGGAGATTTTATTTGAACATATTCACCATTTTCACACTTCATAAAATATCTAACAGGGTGAATTGCCCCAAAAGATTGTTGTCGAACATTATTATTACCAGAAGTTATAGACTCAACTTTCATAATAAACTCCAATTTATTTTACATCGATATAATAAATCCAAAAATAACTTTTTTCGCCGTTTAGTTATTTGAAAACGGAAAACTTGTTACAGAAGTTAACAAAGGGAAGATTAAAAACTATAAAAAAAGTTATCATCATGATAGATTAAGGAGGTGTATATATTTAAGGAGGGAATATGAAGAACTTATTCAAAGCAATTCTATCGTTAGTGGTATTTTGCCTTGCAGTAGTACCGTCATTTGCATTTCCAGATGTAAGCGATAACTACTGGGCAGCATCACAAATCAAAATTTTGTCAGAAAAAGGAGTAATAGTTGGTTATCCTGACGGAACATTCAAACCGGACGCAAACGTTACAAGAGCAGAATTTGCAGCAATGGCAATTCGAGCTTTAGGGCAAGAGCATACAAAAGTTGCTCAACCGGTACATTTTACTGATATTGACGAAAGCTATTGGGCTTTTCAAGATATTCAAAAAGCTGTTTATTTTGACTTGATTTCAAATACAAAAGAAAATGAATTATTCAGACCGGAAGATTCTGTATCAAGAGCTGAATCTTTATCTGTTGCAGTAAATGCACTTACAACAGAACAAATTAGCCCTGCAAAAGCAAAAGAAGTTCTTGAAAGAAAATATATTGATACAAACACTGTTCCTGAATGGTTTTTAATTCCTGCAGGTAAAGCAGAAATTTTAGGAATGATTGTTGTAGCTCCAAGTGCACAAAAAGCAGCTCTAGAAGCTGATAGACCTGCAACAAGAGCAGAAGTTGCAGCAATTTTATTCAACATGATGGAAGAAGCAAAACTTAATCCGAATGCAAAACTTGCAGAAGCAATGAGAAAGAAAACAGGAGAGGGATTTGTTGTTGAAAACGCAACAGTTCAAGGTAGTGTAGGAACAATTCCTGCAGGTACGATTTTACCTGTAAGAATGAATTCATACATCAGCTCTCAAACTTCTGAAGGAGGAGCAATGTACACTGCAAGAGTTCCGCAAAACTACGTAACTCCGGAAAAATTTATTCTTATCCGAGAGGGTGCAGGACTAAGCGGTCAACTTTTAGATGTAAGAGCCGGTAAATACTTCGTTAGAAATGGTGTTTTAGTTTTGAAAAACAGTCTAATCACAACTGAAAACGACCAAACAACGACATTCAATGCAACAGCGGAAATCAAAAAAGATAGAAACTGGTTTATGAAGTTTGTTCGTTGGGCTTTCAAGGGTGAAAAATTAGAAGTTCCTGCTGAGGGTACAGCTAATATGAGATTGTTACAACCTCTAAAAATCGACCTTACTAACGGTTGGATTTATGAAAACTAAATTTTAATTTTATAGCCTTTAAGGGACGATTGGATTTTATCCAATCGTCCCTACTTTTATCTTGAAATAGAAAAAAGTTTTTGATAGGATAGAGGCATAGGGATTAGAAGAAAAATTAAAGAGGTTAAAAATGTCAGGACACTCAAAATGGGCAAACATTAAGAATAAAAAAGCAAAAACAGATTCACAAAAAGCTGTTGTATTCCAAAAATATTCAAGAGAATTAATTGTAGCAGCAAGACTTGGCGGACCTGATCCTGCAGGTAATTTCCGTTTAAGAACTGCTATTGAAAAAGCAAAAGCCGCAGGACTTCCAAATGATAACATCAAAAGAGCAATCGACAAAGGAGCCGGAGCAGGAGCTGCAGATAATTATGAAGAACTAACTTACGAGGGATATGCTGCAGGCGGAGTTGCCGTTGTTTTAGAAGCAATGACAGATAACAGAAACAGAACAGCAGGTGATGTTAGAAGTATATTCACAAAATTCAACGGAAACCTTGGTGAATCAAACTGCGTAAGCTGGATGTTTGACAGAAAAGGTAGTATTGAATTTGACTCATCTGTTGACTTTGAAAAATTATTTGAAGCAGCAATTAATCTTGATGCTGAAGATGTTACAGAAGAAGAGGACGGTTACAAAGTTCTAACTTCTGTTGAAAACTTCCAAAAAGTTGTTGAAGGATTAGAAGCAGAGGGATTCAAGAGTGTTAGTGCAGAACTTACAAGAATTCCGCAAAACACAATTGAAGTAACAGATCTTAAAACAGCAACTTCTGTAATGAGATTAATCGAAAGATTAGAAGAACTAGATGACGTTCAAAATGTTTATGCAAACTGCGATATTCCAGACGAAATCGCTGATCAGGTTGAGGTTTAAATTTGCTTGATAAAATAGAAAAACTTTCAAAAGTTCTTAATGAAAGTTACAGTGAAAAAACACTGAGAGCTTCATTGGGAACTTTTTTTGCCAAAAATCTGGGTATAGACAAGTTTTCTATAAATATTGAGGGAAAATACACTCAAGAAGAACATTTTAATTTTAAATTTCCAATGTTTAAACATAAAAAATGTATTGGTTTTTTGGAGTTTGATAAAGAAACAGAAGATTTAAACAGTTTTTTAGAAATCGCAACACCTTTCATTTCTTTAAAAATTCAAAATATTATAATGAGTGAAAAAATGCAAAAAAACATTGATTTCCATGAAACAATGAAAAACATTGCAAAAATTATCGAAACTCAATATGAGCTTAATTATGTAATTCCAATTATTGGTGAAATGCTAGACAAATTTTTCACAGATTATCTCATTTACATTTTTATAACAGAAGAAAATTTAGGATTAAATGCTCTTGCATGGCCGAGTGCTTGCAATGATAAAAAGATTCTTAAAATGGTTGAAAATATTAGCGATAAGACGCTAACTGAGGATAAAATGACTTACGCAATTCCACTAAAAAGCGAATCAAAAATCTCTGGAGTTCTTGTTGCAAAAAGCACAAATGAAGAAATAACCGAAAAAGACATGGAGTACTTAAATCAATTATCTGTCCAAATCGGAACAACCATAAACAGAGCAAATGTATATGCCGAAATTTTGAAACACGCAACGCTAGATGCATTGACAGGCTTTTACAACAGAAGACAACTTGAAGAACGTATTAAACAAGAAGTTGCAAATGCTAAACGTCAAAAAGCTCCGTTATGCGGAATTATGACAGATATTGACTTTTTCAAAAGTGTTAATGATACTTATGGACATGCGGTTGGCGATTTAGTTTTGAAAACAATTGCAAAAGTCATAAGGGGGCAACTTCGTGAGTACGACATTGCAGGAAGATACGGAGGAGAAGAATTTTCAATACTTCTTCCATTTACCAAAATAAATGAAGCTCAAATGGTCGCAGAAAGACTTAGAAAATCAATTGAGAACAAAGTTATAGATATTTCAAAAATAAATCCCGAAAGTGAAGTTAAAACAATAAAAGTTACACTCAGCTTGGGAGTTTATGAAATTAAAGATAGCGATAAAGACGAGGACTTGCTCAAAAAAGCAGACAAAGCTCTTTATCAAGCAAAAAATACAGGTAGAAATAAGGTTGTAACAAATAACGATGACTAAATACGAAAAAATTTGTAAAAACTTAGAAGATACAAAAGAATTAGCAAAAAAGTTTGCAAAACTTGTGGAAGATAAAGGTTGTTTTGTCAGCTTGTATGGAGAAATCGGAGCCGGCAAAACTGCGTTTGTGAAAGAAGTTGCAAAAGAAATCGGAATTGAAGAAAAAGTCACAAGTCCAACATTCGTAATCCTAAACGAATACCACGGCGGGAAACTCCCAATGTACCACTTTGACTTGTACAGACTTGAAAATGAGGGAGTTAAAACAATTCTTGATGAGTTGAACGAATATTCTGAAGGGAGACAATTGACTTTTGTTGAATGGGCAGAATTTTCTCAAAACGAAATTCCTTTTGACCATATAAAAATAAATGTAACTTATGAAGATAATGATGATAGAAAGTACTCATTTGAGGGCTTTGGTGAAAATTGTATTGAAATAGTAAAAGGATTAGAATAGTGAATATATTAGTTTTTGACACTTGTCTTGATAAAATGTATGTTGCAATAGCACAAGATGATAAGGTTTTGAGTTCAAAAATTGTGACAAACCAAGATAACAAATATCATTCTGCATTTTTGATTTCGACAATCAAAGGAATGTTGAAAGAAAATAATTTAACTCCGAAAGACATAAATGCAATCGGTACAAATGTTGGCCCTGGGAGTTTTACGGGAATAAGAGCATGTACAACAGTTGCAAGAATTATGGCTCAACAACTTAATTTGCCTGCAGCAGGAATTTCTTCTTTAGAAATTTTAGCGAAATTAAATAAAACAGACAAACCAACAATGGTAGCGCTTGATGCAAGAAAAAATTCCGCTTATTTGTATGTAAATGAAGAAATTCAAGGAGCAATTCAACTTGAAAAAGTTAAAGAAATGCTTGAGAATGGGGATTACACTTTAATAACAGATGATAAACTTCAAAAAATATTAAGAGGTACATCTTACCAAGCAGAAGAACACAATTTAGGTGAAATTTTGGCAGATCTTGCTTATGAAAAACTTAAAAATTCAAGCTGCAAATGGCAAGAACTTAAACCTCTATATATCCAACCACCACCAATGGGATAAAATGTAATATTTCGTAAAAAACTAGCAAAATTTTTTTTTACGATTTTTGAATAACACATGAATATTTGTAGTGTTCAGTTTGGGTATAGCAACGGTTCAACAAATTTCAAAAAATCAAAAACAAATTTGTTGCAGAGTGTTTTGCGCCCAAATTCTACAATGGAAAGACAACCTGTCACAGATGTTTTTAATGCTCAAACTCTTGATAGTGTTACTTTTCAAGGGCATTTAGCAAAAGCTGAAAGAATATTTGAAAATAAGTTCAATAAAACATTTTTCAGAAAAATTGCAAATGAACACTTACCTTGCGCTTATACTGGAATTGAAATGATTTCGCAAAAACAATTTGATGAACTTATCCAAACCAAAGTTCTAACAGGCAAAAGCGCTGACGTTATTAATGAATTGAGTAAATTTGAAAAATCTTTATTTCCGGTAGAAAAGGGCATTTTCAAGATTCTTAAATCCTTATCTACAAAATATCCGGAGAAAAATTTGCAAGAACTTTTAAAACTTAAATACCCGATTGCAGAAAAGAATTTAATACAACAACAAGCTAAAACCCTAAACCAAATCAATATGGTAATTAGAGATTTGCCAAAAGATGAATTTCTTAAAATTCGTGAAATTGTACAAGAATCATTTGACAAAATTTTTGCGCCAAATCCTAATCCGCAAGACAGATTTAAAAGAAAAGCTTTGCTATACAAATTAAAAACTCAAACACTAACAAACGAAAAAATACAAAAACAAATAATTAAACTTGCTGAAAAATTACCGAATTCAGAAACCTCTGTAAATTCTTTTATCGTAAAATATTCTGAACCATTTAGAATCAGATACGAAAATAAAATTCCGAAGAAAATTCCTCAAACGTCAGAGGAAATTGCACTTCGTTTACTTCGTCCATCACTCGCAACAGAAGAACACATCTATCCGCAAGCAATGTATAGAGCAGAAGAACTTGCGGCAAGAAACGGTGATGAAACCGCAAAAAATTTAAGTAAATTGAGAGTAACAATTCTAACCTCAAACTATATAAATGAAATCAAAAAAGATTTCTTGTTTGACGATTTTGCACCAAAAGTTAAATATAACATAAACGAAAATATTCAAAAACACATCAACAAACTCATAAAAATAGATAAAGATTGGTTAAATCACGGCAAAATTGACGATGCTGCTCTTTTAACAGATTATATTATGACCTTAAAAGAAGAATTTCAACGTCGTTCAAAAATTATAAATATTGATATTAAAGACTTTGAAGAAAAACTTCCGGAAATAAAAGACAAAATTGCAAAACACATTGAAAAAATGGAAAATAAAAAATCTAAAAAAGTTAACCACACCCACAAATAATTAATTTTTCTAACCTACTTGCAAAAACTGAAAAATAGTGTACAATAAAGTGATAACATTAAGGTTTTCTAAAACCTAAAGTACACAATCAGGAGAAAAACAATGTACGAAGACGAAAAATTAGTATGTGAAGATTGCGGAAAAGAATTCATCTTCACAGCAGGGGAACAAGAATTTTATGCAGAAAAAGGACTAGTTAACAAACCTAAAAGATGTCCAGAATGCAGAAGCGCCCGCAGAAAAAACAACAGAAAAGGCAGAAGAATGTACGATGCCGTATGTTCTAAATGCGGAGCTCAAACTCAAGTTCCATTCAAACCTGTTCCGGGAAGAGATGTTTTCTGTAAAGAATGTTTCCAAAAAGCAACAGCAGAAAGAACTGAAAACGCAGAATAATTTATGTAATTTTATATAAGTTTATTGAGGGGCAGCTAATTCTTAAAAGAATTAGCTGCCCCTCTTTCCTATCATATAGTTATACAATTATTCAAATATTCAATAGTACTAACTTTTTCATCATACAAGTATTTTATAAAATTCAAGTAAGAATTATCTCGAGAAGAAATAACCAAATTAATTTCAAACCCCTCCGTACAGAAAGGTTCGTAATCATAAACGACATAACTGTTATACTTACTTTTCCATTCTTTACGTTCAATTTTAGAATTGTTTTCTTCTATTACATCTTCAAGCCACGGCAACAAATTTTGGTCAATATCTTTCATTTCCAAACGATTGTATCTATTGCAATCATTACATCTATTTCCAATAAACATATCAATTTACTCCAATCCAAATCTGTATATATGGATTTTACCCTCTCCACAAAATTAAATAATCGCCGGAATGTACAAAAAATTATTAACTGAATTACCAATATTAATCGTATATATTTAATATATCTTTACAATATACACAAAATTAATCAATTATCATATTCATTTTAACTTTATATACATGTAAGTACAACCACAAGGAGAGCTATGGGTTTTGCAGAAAACATGAGAATATGGAGCGGCATAAATTGCGGACTAGCCTCGCTTGTCGGTTACTCACAGATGAAATCAAACGGTGTAGATACAAATACTGCAATAGGTGCAACAGCAGGCAACGTACTCAACGGGCTTGCAAGAAACGAAGTTGCCTACGAAATGCAAAAAATGGGTAATCCTATTGGCAATACAATAAACATGTATGCCGGATACGGAAATCCTGTATCTAACGCAATTGGAACAGCAGGACTTTTGGGTGCATGTTCACCGTGGGTATTTTTCAATGCTCCATGCACAATGTTCTATACTCCAATGGCATCACCATTTTTCGGCGGTTTAGGATATGGTGATTTTAGCTATCACAGTTCAACAACAATTAACAGAGGATTTTTCTGCTAAATTATACGGCTTTTTTACTTGGAATTAAGGCAGAAATCACTGCAACATAAGTCCAGAACATAAATTGTAATTGTGGTCTGAAATAAATCGTATCAACTAATCCGTGGAACATTACTGCCCAAATTGCGATAATTGAAGTAGCAACAAAAATTACTTTTTCAATATCAAGTTCTGTCAAAATAAATTTAACTGCATTGATTGATAACGTAATCAATGTACCTAAAAAGGCAATTAAGGCAAAAATACCACTTTCAACCGCTGTTTCAAGATAAATATTATATGCACTCAACGCATCAAAACCTGTTTTCATATAAAGTCCGTAAATTTCACGGAAATTTTTGTTTCCAACACCAATACCCAACAACCAGTTATCCTTGAACATTTGCAAAGATGAATGATATACATTAAATCTGAAAGAATTTGATGAGTCATTTCTCATTGCAAAAATTGACATAAATCTACAACGCAATGCACTGACAAAGGTTATTGCCATCATAAACAAAACAACTACACTGCTGATGAATGATATATACAATTTTTTATAAGTCTTCCAAAGAAATTTTGCTGAAACTAAAAATACGCAACCCAAGATTAACATTAATGCTAAATAAGCACCTCTGCAACCGGTTTGGAATATTGCATAAATTGAAACAAGAGTAAATATAGCAGGAACAATTGCATATTTAAACTGCTTTCTATTCAAGAAAAAGAAAACAGAACCCAACACCGTTGGAAATCCTGCAACCAAATAACCTCCGAACAAATTCGGATTAAGGGGTTTCAAAGTTCCATAAACTCTTGATAATACATCTTCTGGATTAAGATTAGAAGTATCTTGCCAAGTTGAAATTTCATCTAAGTGCAAGAAACTTTGCAAAAAGCCAATCAAACTTTCACCTGCCACGCAAAGTGCCAAAGTTCCAAGCACAACCGGAATCATTTTTTTATTATTTTTCAAATATTGAGCTACTGAAAAATAAAAACCAATATAAACAAATGTTTTAAAAAAGCCTTTCAAACTCAAAGAAAATAATGTTGAGCCGAACAAACTAACAATTACGAGCATAAAATAAGCAACTAACCAAATTTCAAAATTTTTGAAATCAAGTCTTTCATTCGGTTTAGTCAACATCTTAACAACAGTCAAAAATATTGCAATCAAAGCAAAAAAACCGATTGAATCCGAGTTCATAAAAGTAGAACCCAAGAACGTCAACACCACAAACAACAATATAAAATTGTCTATGTGTTGCAAAAACAAACTGTTATCATATAAAAATGCGAATTTTTCTTGTGAGTATTTGAAAATCTTATTGAACATCATCTGTTGTATTCATATCTTTATTTACTGTTTCATCATCAACCGCATCAATAACTTTTATATCAGAAACTGAACCGGTAAATTTGTAATTCGGACCTTCTAATGTAATAGGTAAGCCCATTTTAATTTTATTTCCGCCTACAACTGCTCCGTCTTTAGTGATTTTTGCAGTATCAGTCAAAGTTACAACCACATCATACAAATCAGGTTGAGAAACATCTTCAACTACAATTGACACTTTTTTAGAATTCAATGTAGGCAAAACAATTTTTCTTCTGTCAGCTTTTACATCAACAATATCCAAATCAGAATAAGGAACATTTCTTATACTAATAAATGTTTTGTCACCCTTAACGATAGGAATATTATCCCCAGAGAAAGTTACCCCTCTCATATAAACCTTAAACACAACTTTTGAAGTAGCTTCAATTTGCTTGTCAGCAGTTTGTCTATAACCTTTGTAAGTATAAAAACCAACTCCTAAAGCCACAATTACAAAAGCAACGATAATAAAATCAACGATTCTGATTTTTTTTACCAGTTCTTTTAATTTTTCCATAGAAAGTTCTCCTTCAATTAAAATCTTATAATTCTTCAACTGCAGATAACAACTCATCAACAGTTGTTGTTGCACAACCGAACTGTCTTACAACAATACTGGCAGCAACATTACCGATTATAGCGGAATAAACAGGGTCAATACCCGCAGCCATCGCAAGTGAATAAACCGCAGTAACAGTATCGCCTGCACCTGTAACATCAAAAACTTCTGATTTATTGAATACAGGGATTTTAGTATAATCATCATTTGGTTTAGCAACAAACATACCATCTGCTCCACATGTGATAAGAACAGAGCCGGCATTTGTCTGAGCCAACAATTTTGAACCTGCACGTTTCAAATCATCAATACTTTCGATTTCAAACCCAACAGATTTTTCAGTATCAGGCAAATTCGGGGTCATAGAAGTTACATTTTTGTAAGAACCCAAATCTCTTTGAGCATCAACAATAACAACCTTACCTAACTTATTCGCAAGTTCAATAGTTGAATTGATAACTTTATCTGTCAAAGTTCCAATATGATAATTTGACAAAATTACAGCATCGTAATCCGGTAAAGCTTTTTCAATATTTTTAATAACATTTTCTTCAGTTTCTGCAGGAATTGCACCTTTTGACTGTCTATCAATTCTCACAATTTGTTGAGTAATTGAAGTAGTTATTGAACCGGAAATTCTAGTTTTGACAATAGTTTTACGACTTTTATCTTTAACGATTTTTGAGCAATCAATATTTGCTTTATCAAAAGTATCAAACAAAAGTTCTGAATAATAATCATCACCGGAAACTCCGATAACACCAACTTTTCCGTTATTCAAAGTTGCGACGTTATGAGCTGCGTTAGACGCACCCCCCAAAATCAACTTTGTTTTAGTGTGTTGCAAAATCAAAACAGGAGCCTCACGAGAAATTCTCTCGGCGTCGCCGTAAATCATTTCGTCAAGTGCTAAATCCCCAACTACCAACACTTTTGGTTCAGTAATCTTTTTTATACAAGATACAAGTTTTTGTTTATCTATATCCATATACCAACTCTCATCTAATAATTTATAAAATAATTTTAACACAAACAAAATTTTAGTGAATAATGTGAAAAATGAAAAGTGAATAATCAGAAGTGAATAGTCAGTTATGGGGATAAGTCTATAAGAGATTATGGGCAATAAGGAAATAAGTCCTTTACGTTTTTACCCTCCCACCTATGTGGGGGAGGGTTAGGGAGAGGGGGCTTAATAGATTGGTGGCTTGCTTCGCATCCGCTCAGAATGACGTTGTTCTTACCCTCTCTCTGTGAGAGGGTTGAATTTCTTAATGAACGAAGTGAATTTAGAAATTCGGGTGAGGGTTTCGTCAGTGTTTAAGATTACTTACTACGTCACTCTTTAATCCATGTTCTATGTCCACTGCGCCTCGCATTAAACGTGACTCCGAGCCTGCCGACTAGTCCTGCAGACAGCCAATCAATTCGGCAGGCTGCTCCGCACTCTGCTCGGCTTGTTTACCACGGGTAGCTTTTATCAATCTGCCACCCTGCACGTTTAATCCTTTCAGCACAGAAACGACCTGTACCATCTTTGCTACAATCTTCATTGATTTTGTCATTTGTTTTATCATATCCAAATGGTTGGATTCCAATATCGTTAAAATTAGAACCCCTAAAATAAAACACATCTTTTCCAAAAACATTTGGATTTTTTGATCCATTTATATCAACAATAATATCAAGTGAGCCATCAGTCCCAATAATTCCATTCTCATTCATATAAGGAAAACCATTCCACTTTCCACGTATTTGTATAGAATAAACCATTCCATCATTTGTCAAAAAGGTAAAATTTGCTTCTTTTGTCATTTGATAGTTAT
>DJOE01000016.1 GCA_002438405.1 Cyanobacteria bacterium UBA6446 | reverse complement strand
GTTGTCCTTGTTCTGCAACAGAAAGTTTGTATGCTTGATTTAGAACAGAAATACTCTTTTCTAATCTTGCAACAGTTACTTTCTTTTGATGTGTTGTTATTAAAGTTGGAATTGTCATCGCCGCAACTACTCCGATAATGCCGAGAGTGATTAGAACCTCAGCTAATGTAAAAGCAAGTTTCACCTTTGTTGGCGGTATATTTACGTGCGTAGCAAACCTCAATCTAACCCTATTCCATAAATGGGTGAGGGAATTATTATTAAAATCTATAAGTTGATAAGTGGATAAGTTCATAAGTTTTTTCATGTTATTCTCCTTTTCACCATTTGCACTATTATTAATTGTCATTTCTATACTTTCTCAAACTTTATAAAGGAACACTAGCTAAAGCGGCGAAGAAATGAGCCGTGTGAAACTGCGTGCCATATGGCTGAGGGTTGGGGGTGAGGGTTCTCCTTTGTTATTAACTTTAAGTTTTTTATACTAAAAATTTTTATCATTTTTCTTCTCCTATATTCCAATAAACAAGAACTATCTAGCCATATTAGTAGACATAGCGTCTACGACAGATTGAGTTTATTGTATCACAATATCAATTATGAGTAAAGATATCTGCAAAACATTTGGTAAAAGACTTTATCAAATCCGAACACAAAAAGGATTATCCCAAGAAGAATTGGGGTTTGAAGTAGGACTTGATAAATCCACTATCGGAAAATATGAATTGGCGAAACGGTGCATAAACATTCGCCAAGCAAAAATGATTGCAGATGCTTTAGGGGTAAAATTAGCAGATTTGCTTGAATAAAAAAAATTATTCAAATGGCACAAGTCATCAGTTATGTAGGTAGAATTTACTAATCAGACATACAGAATTTATCGTGTTGACATAGTAATATCAAGCTACATTTGCCAAGGAAACAAAACCATCAATTGTGATAAAATCCACGCTGAACGATTTATTTATAAAATGGAAAGAACTTAGTGCCTGTGTGCCTTATTGCCCTAGCGCCTCACACAAATATTAACTTTTGTAAATTTACTATTACGTTTTTAGCAATTTTCCAAATTCAGAATACTTTATATAAATATATAAAGCTCTCTCTTCTTATTTAAACGGATAGGCCTTGGTTTTAACAACAAGGTCTTTTTTTTATGCTAAGCCTAGTGTATTAGAAGATTCCCGACATTGTAAACGATAAATGCAACAATCCAAGCAATTGCGCATTGTACAAATATTACCAAAGCCGCATATCGTTTGCCTAATTCTCTTCTCACTGTTGCAACCGCGGCAACACAAGGAGTGTATAACAAGCAGAATATTAAAAATACAAATGCTGTCAATTTTGAGAATAGAACTGGGAGTTTTGTAACATCTCCACCTAATAATACTGTTAAAGTACTTACTACACTTTCTTTTGCCATAAATCCGGTAATGAATGCTGTTGAAATTCTCCAATCAGAAATTCCTAATGGCTTGAACAACGGAACAATTGAATTTCCTAGTATTGCAAGTAAACTTTGTGCTGAATCTGTTACCAAATTCAATTTAGCATCAAAAGTTTGCAAGAACCAAATAATAATTGTTGCCCAGAAAATTATTGTAAAAGCCTTTGTCATAAAGCCTTTTGCTTTGTAATAAATTAATCTGTAAACATTTTTGAACCCAGGCATTCTATAATTCGGCAATTCCATAACAAACGGAACAGTTTCACCTTTGAATACAAAGAACTTCATAAAATAAGCAAAAATTATACCTACAACTATTCCGATTAAATACAAGCCAAGCATTACCAATACTTGATTATGTTTAAAAAAGGCAGCAGTAAATAATACATAAATCGGGAGTTTTGCTGAACAACTCATAAATGGGATTAAGAAAATTGTCATTTTTCTATCTCGTTCTGATGGAAGAGTTCTTGTTGACATAATCGCAGGAACAGAGCAACCAAAACCAATCAACATCGGAACAAAACTTCTACCGGACAATCCAATTTTTCTTAATAACTTGTCCATAACAAATGCAACCCTTGCCATATATCCGGAGTCTTCCAAAATTGACAAGAAAAAGAATAGAACAACAATTACCGGCAAAAAGCTCAAAACACTACCAACACCGGCAAAAATACCATTTATAATCAATGAGTGAACAACAGGATTCAACCCATAAGTCGTCAATCCATTATCCACAAGTGTTGTAATATAATTTATCCCGATTTTCATTAAATCGGACAAAAACGAACCCAAAGGACCGAACGTCAAATAGAAAATCAATGACATTATCAATAAAAACGACAAAATCGCTGTATATTTTCCGGTCAAAAATCTATCAACTTTTGCAGACAACTTGTAAGCCGTTGTTTCTTCAGGTTTAAAAACAAATTTATCGCACAATTTTTCGATAAAAGTAAACCTCATATCAGCCATTGCAGATTCTCTGTCTAGCCCTGATTCCTTTTCCATTTGTTCAACGATACTTTTGCAAGCCGTAATATCGTTTTCGTTGAGTTGTAACTCTTTAATCATCAACTCATCACCTGTCGCCAATTTTGTAGCTGCAAACCGAACAGGAATACCGGTTTCTTTTGCGTGATCTTCAATCAAGTGAATCAAAGCATGGATACATCTGTGAACAGCTCCCTCTTTACCGTCAATTTCTTCGCAAAAATCAAGTCGTCCTGGGTATTCAGAAAATTTTGCAACATTTATAACGTGTTCGACAAGTTCATCAATACCTTGATTTTTTAAAGCTGAAATCGGGACAACAGGAACACCCAAAGCAGACTCTAAACCATTGATATCAATAGTTCCACCGCTTTCTGTGATTTCGTCCATCATATTAAGCGCAATTACCATAGGGACATCAAGTTCCATCAATTGCATGGTCAAAAGTAAATTTCGTTCAATATTTGATGCATCTACAATATTAATAAGTCCATCGGGTTTTTCTTTCAAAATGAAATCACGAGTAACAATTTCTTCACTCGTATAAGGAGAAAGAGAATAAATTCCCGGCAAATCGGTAATTGTAACATCTTTATGCCCAATAATTGTACCATCAGTTCTATCAACCGTAACCCCTGGGAAATTTCCGACATGCTGATTAGAACCGGTCAACTGGTTAAACAAAGTTGTTTTACCGCAATTTTGGTTTCCGGCAAGAGCGAGTTTTAAAGTCTTCTTAACCGTACCTTTATTTAATTTTCGGGTTTCATAAGTTTTTGACTCACCCTTTTGAGAGTGTTCGGAAGTTATATCAAAATCATTATTTTTTCTCTGACAATTATGTGCCTCATGAATATCTGAAACCTTGATTTTTGAAGCATCAGCCTTTCTAAGGGTAAGTTCATAACCTCTAACACGAATTTCCAAAGGGTCACCCATCGGAGCCGCCTTAACAAGAGTAACTTCAACCCCAGGAGTTAAACCCATATCTAAAATATGCGAACGGAGAGCCTTATTCTCGCATTCAATAGACTCAATAATCGCATCTTTTCCTATTCCCAATTTATCTAAAGTTGTCATTTTATTTGCACTCATATACATTTCGCCTCGTTGCAAACAATATTATACAACACACATGAAATTTTAGGAAAAAGAGAAAATAAAAAGGCGTCTGAGATTTCAGACGCCTTTTGGTTATATCGTTTTAAAATTAAACTAATTCAGCAACTTTAACTGCATTTTTGTTAGCAATTTCAACCAATGATGAAATTGTAGCAACCATTGCTAAATCAGAAGTTAATTTGTTTACACAAGAACCACAACCGATTGCACTAGCACCAGCTGCAAAAGCAAATGGGGCAGTTGTAGGGTTGATTCCTGTAGCTGTCATAATTGGCATTTCTACGTTTCTTGATAATTCAACAGTGTTAGAAATTGTTAATTGAGCTCTATCAACTAATGCTCTAGCGCCTGTCAATTCAACTGTTGAAGAGTAGTGACCTTCTGTTTGAATTAAATCAACACCCATAGATTCCAATTTCATAGCCAATTCGATTTGATCAGCCGTTGAAATTTCTCCAGGGATTGTTACACAGAAGAATACATCTTGACCGTTCAACATAGCCTTAGTTTCTCTTGCTAATTCTAAAACATCTTTAGCTGAGAATGAAGTTCCTTTTTTGTAAAGAACATCAAAGTTACCAAGTTCAATAGCATCTGCGCCAAGTTCAACTGCTTTAACTAATTCAGCAGGAACAATTGAAGATACAAAGATTGGCATATCTGTCATTGAACGAACTTCTCTGATAATATCTTCTCTTGCACAAATATCAACAGCTGTTGCATGAGATTTTTCTGCTGAAGATACAACTTTTTTAATATTTTCAATATCAAAGTTATCAATACCTGCAATAACTTTAACTGCACGTTTTTCTTCTAATGCGTGTTTAAATGAATCGATTCTTGCCATTTTTTTCTCCTTAATTAAATATGTGGACTTATCGTCTTCTGAATTATACATTAATATTTTAATATTTTCAAGAACTAACCTAAAAAAACACCAAAAGAGCATACAAATACAATAAAACTAACGAAATAATTTATACAAACGAGGTGGAAATGAGAAAACAATTATTAGTAGCAATTTCAATTATGTTTTTAACTATGGGTTATACTCCGGCAAGTGTAAGCTATGCACCAGATGAACAAGTAAATATTAGTGTCTATGAAAAAATCACACCGGCAATCGTTGCAATTGATGCACAAGTTACAGACGGAGTTTCAGCAGGCACAGGCTGTGTCGTAACTCCGGACGGAATGATTTTAACAGGTTCTCACGTAGTTGATGGAGCAACAACAATTGATGTAACAACTTACAACGGTCAAACATATCGTGCCAAATTCATTGCTCAAATGGGCAAAAACAAAGACTTAGCGCTAATTAAAATTCAACCCAAACGACCACTGCAAACGGTATCCTTTGCAGATTCAGAAGAAGTCAAGGTTGGGCAAAAAGTTCTGACAATCGGAAATCCTTTCGGTTTTTCAAATACGCTAACCCAAGGGATTATCTCAAGAATTGATTATGTTAAAAACAGATTTCAAACAGATGCTGCAATTAACCCTGGGTGCTCCGGCGGGCCATTATTAAATACCACAGGAGAAGTTATCGGAATAAGCCAATCAATTTACAACCCCGACCACAACATCTCAAATATCGGAATCGGATTTGCAATTCCGTCAAACGAAGCCGTAAAATTTATCGCAACTATTGATAGAAGCAAAAAACTACAAAACTAGAGAACGTAAGAGTTTTAAGATAAATTTGAAACACGAAAAATCGCATAAAATACGTAGGTAAAATTACCTACGTAAAAATACGGACTTTTCAAATATTGAAAAATATCTTATAATATATTTGTAATCGGTTAAGGTTCAAGCTCGGGAGCAAAAAAGCTCCTAAAGGGATTCCTTTTTGATAGTAAAGCTGTTTGCCGATTAATATGGGGCTACTATGTTTATGGAATATATTTGATATTCTAAAGTCTATATGGTAATAGTGCCTGTGTGCCTTATTGCCATAGTGCCTTTAATGATACTATTCACTAAAACATCTTTTATGCTACAATATTACTCAAAGAAAAAGAGGATTTAATTTGATTAAATTTTTAGGATTATGCGTTCAAAATTTAATAGAATGTTTTAAATATATTTTTGGCGGAAACGTCAAATTTAAGTCAGTTTTGTCTCAAGCGGCATCAATAAGTTATGATTCATTACCAATTTCATTAGTCATTGCATTCATTTCTGCAGCTGTTATTGCGATACAGGTTTCCAAAGAATTTCTTTTAACCGGTGCGGAAGCTTATATCGGCGGAACTATTGCAGTTGTAATGATTAGAGAAATTGCCCCAGGGTTTGTCGCTTTAGCAATCGGGGCAAGAGCCGGAACTGCAATTTCAGCAGAAATCGCAAATATGCAGGTAACATCACAAGTTGATGCTATCAAAACTTTAAAAATTAACCCTGTGGGATATTATTTTACACCTAGAATCGTAGCTGCAGCAATTACGGTTCCAATGGTGGTTTTAATCGCAGAATTCGTTGGAATTTTAGGTGGAATGTTCGTTTCTCTTGAAACAATTAACCTTAATCCTGCGAGATATATGGCTTCTGCGTGGGCATGGATGGCTACTAAAGATATCTACATCAGCCTATTAAAAGCCTGTATTTTTGGAGCTTTGATTGCTCTTGTTTGTGCAACAAAAGGTTATCAAACAAAGGGTGGCGCTAAAGAAGTCGGAACTTCTACAACACAAGCCGCTATCCTTTCAACTATTTACATGCTTGTTGCAGATTTTTTGATTAATTTGTTGTTTTATATTTCATAATATTTACAACAAAAACCATGTGTTTGTTATATTTTGGCATTTGTTATATAATCTCGTTAGGGATATATAATTTGTCCATGACAAATATTTGTTAATACGAAATAAAGAGGTACTTTTAAATGAATACAGTTACAATTGTTGGTCGAGTTGGAAGAGATGCATCTGAAGATTTCAAATCTTTTGACTCCGGGAAAACCAAAGCTAGATTTTCTGTTGCGGTTAACAGATGGGATTCAAAAACTAAGGCTGAAGTTACAGATTGGTTTAACATTGATGTTTGGGATAAACAAGCAGAATTTGCAGCTGATTATGTAAAAAAAGGAAGATTAGTTGCAATTGATGGTGCTATTGCAAACAACAGATGGGTTGATAAAACAACCAACAATGAAAGAGAAAATTTCTACATTAGAGCTAACACAATTAGACTTTTAGGCTCTAAAAAAGACGCAGAAGAAGCTGTATTATGATAATAAATTCAAATATTGTCGGCATTATTGCAGATGATTTGACTGGTGCAAATGATACTGCACTTCAATTCAAATTAAATGGTGCTGACACAAATATTTTATTGGACAAACATATTGAAAAAAAGCAAACTTCACCGGCTCAGGCTTGGGCTATTTCAACAGAATCAAGAAATGTTCCACAAGAAGATGCTTTTGAAAAAGTAAAAGAAGCCGCTCAACTTATGGTTGACGAAATTAATCCAGACTTTTTTTACAAAAAAATCGATTCAACTGTAAGAGGAAATATTGCAGTTGAAGTTTTGTCCGTTTTAAAAGTTTTAGATTGGGACGCTGCAGTTGTTATGCCAGCGTTTCCGCAAGAGGGAAGAATTACAGTCGGGGGATATCATCTTTTGAAAGGAGTTCCAATTGAAAGAACCGAAATGGCAAGAGATCCACACTCCCCAATCACCGAATCTCATCTTCCTACTCTATTAAAATCTCAATTGGGAGAAAAATTAAGTGATTTTGTCGGAAGTATCGAATTAAAAACTATTTTAGATGGTGCAGGTCCGATATTGATGAAATTAAATGATTTAATTTCTAAAGGGAAAAAAATCATTATTGCAGATTCTGTTTCAACAACAGATTTGGAACAAATTGTTCTTGCAATGCAAAAATCAAATTACAAAATTTTACCTGTCGGAACGGCGGCGGCAGCTAAAGTGTTAAGTAATGAATGGTTTCCTGTAAATGAAGAGGAAGAAGTTCTACCGGTTAAACTTCCAAGACTTCCAAAATTCATTGTATCAGGTAGCGCAACTCATATTACAGCGAACCAGATTGATAAATTTGAACAATGTGATGATTTTGAAGAAAACAGTTTGATTATTGAACTTGATATGAATACCGTTTTATCCGGTGTTCAGGACGAAATTGTGGATAGAGTTGTTTCAAATTTAGGAAAAGACAACATCGTACTTGTTCACACATCAAAATTGTTGAAAAATTTTGATGGATTTTCAGAAGACACAATTAAAGCAGATTTGACAAAATCCGGCTTAGCGAATGTAATTACAGACTTTTTATCAGAACTAGCAAAACGAGTTTTGGAAAAGAAAAAAGCAATTCTTATCACACTTGGCGGAGAAACATCTTACAAATGTTGCAACGCAATTGATGCAAACCAACTTAAACTTATTGACGAAGTATTGCCGGCTATTGCACTAAGTAAAAGTGTTAATTCGGACCAATGGATAGTTACAAAATCAGGTAATTTAGGTGGGGTTAATACATTAATTGAAATTTTGAAATATTTCTCAAAACACGAAGAGTAGTCTTATGAATAAAATAGCAATTACAACAGGGGACCCAAACGGAATTGGCGCAGAGATTACAATAAAAGCGTTAAAAGAACTTGATTTACCTGTCGATAAAATCGTTCTTATATCAAATAAAAAAATTCTTGATTATTATGGGAAACTTGACAAAAACTATGAAATTGTCGAAATTCCTTATGAAAGAAAGGATATTAAAACTGGGGAAATAACGAAAGAAGCCGGAGATTTTGCATTCAAATCACTATTGAAAGTTTGTGAAATCAGACCAAAGGCAATTGTTACAGCTCCAACAGCAAAAAATGCAATGTATCTTGCAGGACACAAGTTCAACGGACAGACTGAAGTATTGCAAAAATATTTGTCGCATAATAACCAATTAGCAGAAATGCTATTTGTCGCAAACGACTTTAGAGTTTTGCTTTTGACAAGACATTGTGCGTTAAAAGAAATTCATCTTACAAAAGAAATTGTTATAACAAAAATCGAAAACCTTGTTAAAACTTTTCAAACGCATTTGGGGATTGAAAAGCCGAAATTTGCACTATGCGGCTTCAATCCACATGCCGGTGAAGACGGAATTTTAGGACACGAAGAGCAAGATATTTTAATTCCGGCAGTAAAATATCTTCAACAACAGGGAATAAATATTACAATACCTCTTCCTGCTGACACATTATTTGTAAATGCGGCAAAGCATTATTTTGCAGGTGAGAAAGACGAATTTGACTGTTACATTGCAAACTACCATGACCAAGGTTTAATTCCGATTAAGACTGTTGCAGGGATTAGTACGGTTAACATGACAATTGGACTTGATATAATTAGAACCTCCCCAGGACATGGAACTGCTTTTGACATTGCAGGGAAAAATATCGCTAACCCAGATGGAATGATTGCAGCAATCAAAGAAGTCCTAAGTTAGGATTTAAAAAAGTTTGTTATCTTAGATAAAAGGCTAGGCTTTTCATTTGGAATAACTTCAGGCGGTTTAGAGAAGTATTTTGGAAATTTTTTCTTGTAATCGGCTAAATTTGTACAAAAAGCTTCCATATCTAGGGATACACCTTTTGCTAGTGGATAGGATTTAATGCCAACAGATTTATACATCGCACGCATCAAAACATTTGCGATTGAATCACTTCCACGTTCCCAAGGAGTAGAATGAGCCAAAATCCAACGCATAGTTGCAATTTGGTCATTAATTTTTGGTAAATGTTCCTGTTGTACATCTATCTTAGTAAATTTAGAAAAATCTTTATAAATATCAGATAAATGTTTAAATACATTTCCTATTGAATCTTTTCTCCCATGTTGAAGGAATTTTTCACCATTTTCAAATACAGGAACTGTCAAATCTATATCAGGGTAAGGATTTTTTAACGGGTTATATTTTATATCATCAATCCTATCTGCATAAGTTTTATACTTTCCACCAGAATAATATGTGCAAAGGTCACGATTTTCCCATTCGGAAGGTAAATACCAGCCCTTACGTGTCACACGAAGAACCCCAGTATGAGCTATTTTAGTTCCATCTGTTGTATAATTATTAGCTCGTCTTACACCAAAAGCAATACTTTGCAATATTTTTTCAAAATTATAATGATACCTAATAAAATCAACAGAGATATCTGCAGTATTAATCATCTCTTTAGCCCACTTTTTATTTTTACCATAGCCTTTAATTTTTACAAAAAAGTCTTTATTGGAAAATTTTAATTTTGGAGAATTTAAATTAGCACCAAAAGTCTGAAAATTATTTACTGGGTAGATATTCATACTCCAAACAAAACATGTGAATAAAAAAAATTGCTAGTTAAATTCTATCGTTACAAATTTTTGAATACTCACACCTATCACAAGATTTGCAATTAGGTTGATAAAAAGCATCTGTTTTAAGAGTTGTACAGGCTTCTTTTATTTTAAGTTTATATTGTGATTTCATTTTGTCATTAAATTCAATAACATAATTATTTTTATCTTTTAGGTTTATATAGACAAAAGATAACGAGTCATATTTTTTAAGAAATCTATCAACACAGAGCAAATAAATCATTGTTTGATAGTCGAACTCAGGATTTTTAGGAGTTGAACCTGTTTTGTAATCTAGAATATAATAACTATCTGCGTCATGTACAATTGCATCGATTCTACCACCTATCCAAAAATCCTCTATTTTTATCATAATTGGGAATTCTGATTTTAAATAATTTTTTTTATAGAATGGATTATTCAATAACAATTGCCAAATGTTTTTTTCATCTTGGGATAATGCTGATTCTATTCTTGAAATATTTACACCTTGCAAGTAATAATTTGCAAGTGCGTGAATTTTTTTACCCTTTTCAAACGGCAGAGAAGACATCGGCACAGAAATATTTTCAACATATCTGTAATAATATTTTTTAGGACAAGAGTCATAAGTTTTTAACATATTTGGTGAAAAATTATCAATCATGATTAACCTCCAACAAATCATTGAAAATTATACTTGGCTCATTTTTTTGTTCTTTTCCATAGCGAGATTTTGATTTTGTAGATGTTGTAATAAATAGTTTATTTTTAGCCCTTGTTATTGCAACATAAAGCAAACGCAAATTTTCGTCTAAAATTTCTTGTTTCAATTCATATTCTGATTTTTTATGATAATTCGGGTTAAGTGCCTTAACCTGTTCAATAAAATCCGCAGATTTCAAGTTTATTGAACCTATCGTCAATGGAAAAGCTTTTTCAGACATTTCAGGAATAAACACAAGATTAAACTCATCACCTTTAGACTTGTGCATAGTCATAATTTGAACTTTTCCCTGCAAAGATTTTTTATCGTCATCATCTTCTTCTGAGAAGAATTTAAAGCCACTCAAATTCGGCTTTTTAGAAAGTTCAGCAAGCCTTGAAACAGCATATTCTAAAGAGTTATTTTTTATACAAATTCTTTTAATCAGTGTTGAAATCAAATAAATATTAGATTTTTCAATATCACTATTGAACAAATTCATGCCCATCGCAGCTTTAACAGCAAGTTCATTTGGAGGTAAATAACTCAATGAAGTCCAATAATTCACGTCCCAATAAAAACGTTCTAAATCCATAAATTTTAAATTATCTGCATCAACCTGTATAAATGGATTTTCATATTTTCTAATTTCTTCTCCCAATCCTCTTTTATACAATCCTATATCTGCTAAAATATCATAATTAGATGCTAAATTTTCATTATCAAAAGGATTTAAAGTAATTTTCATAACTGCAAAAATAGCTTTGAATATAGTTTTTTGCTCTAAACATTGATTTCTTGTAATTGCTTTTAGTCCGCTATTTTCTATCAAATCCTGCCATGTTGCAACTTGATAATTATACCTAAGTAAAATTCCAACAGTATAATCAGAATTTTTAGATAGAGTATTTTTTATAACTTTCAAAATATAATTTTTCTCTTCTATTGTAGAATCAAAAATCAATGATTGTACCCCATTCACGGATTTTGGATTTCTTCCCTCTACGGGGTGCATAAACATTTTGAAGAAAGATTTTTCACTGTCTTTATTAGCTAGTGACAGAGTAACCAGCTTATTTGCACACTCATAGACATCTTTTGAACATCTTTGAGAACAATCCATGCTTACATTGTAATTTTGAGTAATAAAGTTTCTGAACCCCTCAACATCTGCATTTGAAAATGTAGATGTGATAGACTGATTTACATCACCACATCTTATGATATTCTTATGTTTTCCTGATAACAACGCAATTAATTTTTGCTGAATCAGGGAAGAATCTTGTGCTTCGTCTTCAATAATATATTCGCAGATATCTTGATAATGCGCTAAAATATCTGGATTTTCTTTGAGAATTCGAACGGAACCTGTCAACATATCATCATAATCAATCAAATTATATTCTTTCAAATTATCTTGATACAAAGAGAAAAATGTTTTGAATTTCTTTAATTTTACATCAGTTGGCTGCTCTTTGAATTGTCCTTGAGCAATTTTGAAAATAGAAACCGCCCTATCAAATTCTTCTGCAGTTTTTGATTCAATGTGCATTTTACTTGCAATTTCACGCAAAATTCTACCTCTTTGCGAATCATCACAAATTTCAAAATCAGCAGATAAACCAAGTTTTTCGTAATTTCCATTCTCTTTCAAAATTCTAAGAGCAAGTCCGTGAATCGTACTGATATTAGGAAGTCTTGAAGAACTTTTTTGAACATTTTTAATCCGTTCTCTGAAATTACGAGCGGCTGAATCCATATAAGTCAAAACAAAAATTCGCTCCGGATTTATCCCCCGTTCAAGAAGTTTTATAATAAGAGCAAGAAGAATTGTCGTCTTACCAGCCCCAGGAACCGCAGATATTCCCATATAACCGGATTTGTACTCTAACACCGGTTTTTGATCCGGTCTTGGAACTATTTTAAAACCACTATTATCAACTTCTGTTTCTTCATCATTTATTGTTTCAACAACAAGAAAATCTTCAATTGCTCCATAATTTTCAACCCCATTAGAATCAAACAAACTTGAATATGCATAAACCCCATTTTGCGAGCAAAGGGTCAATTTACGCAAAACTCTTGCATTTTTATCTCTGGATAAATTTATATTGTCATCAATTGTATAAGTTTTTTTATCCCAATCTTTTTGAAAAACCCACGCATTATACAATGGTCCGGTATCGGATTTTACCCACTCTGAACTAGAAACATCAAGCCAAATTTGATACTTGGTTGAAATATGATTATCAATAATTTTTTGTGGAGTAGAAACAATTAAATCATTTCTATCAAACTCTAAAACTGAATATGGGTTTTCTGCAATGATTGAATTTTCTATCTGCAAAATAATATCTACAAGTCTAGAATTGAAATTAGCTCCAAATATATTTTCAAAATCCCGAATTTCTTTCACAAAGAAATTGAATTTGTTAATTTCATTTTTATCAAACACCGGAAAACTAAAAAAACGATTATAAATCTCAATAATTTGCTCGGATATCTTCTTTTGGGAATTAGCCAAATCATTCAACAATACAAGAAAATCTTGATATTTTTTTGTATAATCTTCGTCTTTAAATTCATACGGAATTAAAACTTTTTCCTTGGCAAAAGTTTCTAAAATTTCAGCACAATATTTTAAAGGAATGTGTAAAAATTCTGATAAAATAACCCGAATGTCAAATTCTGACAGTGAATTTTTTAAATCTGTATTCAATTTCAAAACAGTAATCGCTGCCAAAACCAAACGATTTTGAATAAGTTTTTCACTTCCGGAAAGATAAACTAAATTTATATTTGACCTAAAACTTTCTCTCAATGAAAATTTCAACATATCATCTACCACAGGTGAAATTATTGAAATGTCTTTGGGTATAACTTTTTTATCTAAAAGTTTTTTAATCTGCTTTACAGCATTTTCAACCATTTCAGAACGTTTTGAAAAAGATTTGAATTCAAAATTGTTTAAAACATTTAATTTAGAATTTTTTGCATTATCAAACAATTTTTGAGCATCAGAATACATTTTTGAAGTTTCTGAGAGTTTTTGTTCGTCTGATTTTGGAAATATTTTTTTGAACTTTTCGAAATTGTTCTTATCTGCACTCAAATACCCGCAACGAGATGACCCCAAAGAATCCACTGCAACATAACAATCGTTCAACTGTTTTGACAAATACTCGATAAAATCAATACAAATCGGAGTACATTCATCACCATCATCAACAAATAAATATTTTATATCATCAAAATAATTTGTATTTTTATAAACAAAATTGAACATCAAACATTGGCGCAAATAGTCAAAATCCCTTAACTCCAATGTTTTTCGCAAAAGTTTTTTTATAGCAAGAGAAGCCTCATCTGAGAACCCCTCTTTCAAAATTTCTGCCCTCTCATCAACTTCTTGTTGAGTCAAATTATTCTGAACAATCAATGAATATCTTCTAAATATTTGTTGTAAAAGTGACACTCTTGAATTGTAACCTTTGAATTTAACCGTTTTTAATATGTCCTTTAATATAAACTGAGAAACCTCTAATCCCGCAAGATTAGGCAAAATAACCGGATTATCAAAGATATTTCTATCTTCAAGAAATGCCCAATTGTCAGAAATAGTGTTATAAACCAATGAAAAAAACGAATGAATTTTCAACTTTTCAACACAATTTACGGTCAATTTTTGAAAAACTTTATCTTGAAACTCATTTTTCAAAGTCGAATTTTGCACCAAAACAAGAATAGAAGAAGTCGGAATTCCACTATTAACAAGCTCGCAATACTTGTCAATCAAATAATCAGTTTTATTTGTGGCTAAACTTCCCTCAATAAGCAAAATGCAATACTCCTCCTAGTGTATTTTATCATAAAATTTCCGTCTATTAAAATGATTGTTAAAATCAACAAAATGAAATATTATCAATATGTCGAACGAAAAAGTGTAAAAAGGACAACTAATCAACGGAGGAAAAAATTATGGCAAGAAGAGCATCATTATCATTAGAAGAACAAATCGGATTTTCAGCAGGAGAAATTTATAACTACTTACACCAAAACGGAACAACTTCTTTTGCTAAAATGAAAAAAGAATTAGATTTAAAAGGGAATTTTGCAGACTTAGGTTTAGGCTGGTTAGCTAGAGAAAACAAAGTTGACATCGAACAAAAAGGACCAGCTGTAAAAGTTAGCTTGAAATAACCAAATTTACATGATTTATATAAATAGGACGGTCGGATTTTGATTCTCAAAATCCGACCGCTTAAATTAATGTAAATAATTCATATTCTGATTTTGCAACACATAATAAGCACAACCATAACCTGTTGATAATTTAGTGCAAGATGTTTTCCATGGAGAATCAGAATTTTCAGCACCTAAAGGTTTGATTGAATTGTTTTCATAAGAAAAAACAAATAAATCTTTTCCATAAGTATTAGGTAAGCTCTTCCCATTTATATCAATCCAAAAAGTAATATTCCTTTGTCCTCCGTCCATTCCACCTCTCCACCAAATAGCAGAACCATTTGCCAAAAGGATTTTATAACACTCTGTTCTTTCTCCATAAAGACCCAAACGACCTTGTTCTGAACCATTTAACAACTTGTAACCTTGCGAAGTTACACAAATATGATTTTCATCACTTATCCCGCAATCATGAGCCAATTTCAAATAAGGTTTTATATTCTCAGCAATTTTTATTGCTGATGCAGAACTTTGAACATCAACTCCCCAACCCGAAACATCTCCATTTTCTTCTTCTGCCATACGAATTGACTGGGCTAAAATAGATTGGGTTTCTCTCAATTTTGACACTGCTTGTTTTTCAAACTGTTTTTGCATTAGAGTCGGAATCGTCATTGCCGCAACAATCCCAACAATTCCTAGAGTAATTAATACTTCAGCTAATGTAAAGGCAAATTTCTTAGTTATAAAATCATTTTTCATCAGTACTCCTCTTCATAATAATTAATAATAAAAGCTAAATAATATTATTTTGTTAATTTATTGTTAACAAGATAACATTAATTCTACAAAGTGTCAATTATAAGAGAAATACTCTAATATATTAAGTATGGGTATAAATATTGACATTGATTCAAAAACCAATTTGAACGAAGTAGTTAGATTATTGTTATTCCGCAACAAAATAACAATAGCTGAACTTGCTCGCAGAATGTCCGATTTGTCAAATACTCAATATACAAGATTTAACCTCCGAGCAAAACTTGAAAACAATCGATTAAAATTCAATGAGGCGTTATTAATTTTTGAAATTCTTGGTTATAAATTTGATTTAAGAGAAAATAATTAAAGAATAAATTCTTTACGAAGTTACATACCAATCTAAAACCCATGGATATTTGAAAATGTATGTTGGGGATTACTAAGGTTGCTACTCCAATTATCCCGAGGGCTATTAGAACCTCTGCAAGTGCGAAGGTAACTTTTCTTTTTTTTGAAGTTGCAACCCTCACCCTAACCCTCTCCCTTATTTTAAGGGCGAGGGGAATATTATTAAAGTTTATAGATTGAGTCTATAAGTGGTTTCAAGTTATTATCCTTTTCTTCATCTGCACTATTATTAATTGTCATTACGAACGAGTATAAAATCATTTGTCGTTGAAATTAAAAACGGTAGCTAGTGTCGTAATCCTCATCACGGGGATTATTAATAATTCTGTCATTACATTTTCTCCCTCGCCCTTTGTAAAGGGAGAGGGCTAGGGTGAGGGTTTATATAAAATTCTTTAGAAAACATTTTCCAATTTCACCATTATTGGTCGCTAACGCTCTCTCAGAATGACTATTAAATTATACAGCGCTCATCATTTAAAAATGATAAGCGCTGTATTACATTAAATAAGTTGTTTATATAAATCAATTTGTTTTTGTGTCAATTTTGCAGGTAATACAATTTTTATCCTTGCGTTAAGGTTTCCGTAACCACCGGATTTTTTCGGTAAGCCTAAGTTTTTAAGTCTTAGCATCTTTCCGCTTGATGTCATTGGAGGAATCTTAATACCTATTGTGCCATGCAATGTTTGGATATCCTTTTTACAACCTAAAACAGCTTCCGGAGGTGTGATTTCTACATCTTTTGTCAAATCAGAACCTTTAATTTCATACTCAGAATCCTTTGGAGTAATTACAAGATACAAATCGCCTTTTTGACCGTAGGCATCAACTTTACCCTCGCCTTTTAATCTGACTTTTTGTCCTTCTTTGATTTCTTTAGGCAATCTTACTTTTATTGTTTTGGCTTCATTAATGATTCCAGTACCGCCACAAGCTGTACAATATCCGCCACCTGCAGGACATTGAGTACATTTTCTCATGTCATTAAATTTTACATTAATCGGTTCATCTGAAAACAAGTCTTTAGCAGTTACGTTCAAATTTTTTGTGATATCAAGGTCTTCAGATTTTGGAGCGCTTTGTCTTGGTCTTGAAGTTCTTCTTGTATAAGCACCTTGTTGAGCACCTAAATCCCCGAAATCAAAACTGGAGAATCCACCTCTTCTTGATCTTGCACCACCTGTTGCAGCTCCTCCCATCATATCGCCAAACAATGAGCTAAAGAAATCAGAGAATCCGCCCATATCTTGACCGTTGAAGTTAAATTGTTGGTAAGCTCCGCCTTGACCGCCGCCAAAGTTGAATTGTTCAAACCCTGGAGGTGGTGTATAATCTGCACCGCCTTGCCAATTAGCACCTAAGCTATCATATCTTTGACGTTTTTGTTTGTCGCCTAAAACTTCATAGGCTTCATTAATTTCTTTAAATTTTTCTTCTGCTTCTTTTGTTTTATTTACATCTGGGTGGTATTTTCTTGCAAGCTTTCTGAATGCTGATTTAATTTCAGCTTCTGTTGCATCTCTTTTCACACCCAGTGTTTCATAGTAATCTTTATATTTCATATCAAAATCTCCTATAATAATGATAATATAAAATATTCAAAAATTTGAGTTTTTTAATTATTTCTTAACGATGTAATCAAAAATTTTTCATTTACTTATCTACATATATTATTGACAATTCGTCTAATTATACCGACAATTGATATATAGTTTTAGGGGGATATTTTATGGTTAAAGAAACATACTTACATGACAAGCACGTTGCACTAGGTGCTAAGATGGTTGATTTTGCAGGGTGGCACATGCCGGTACAATATTCATCAATCATTGAAGAACACAAAACAGTTCGAAATGCAGTTGGTTTGTTTGATGTTTCGCACATGGGAGAAGTTTTTGTATCTGGTAAAGATGCAACAGCTTTTTTGAATAAAGTAGTTCCTCAAGATATTGAAAAATTAAGCTATGAAAAAGCAGTATATTGTCAATTGCCAAACAAAAACGGAGGATTGATTGACGATTTAATTATTTATAAATTAGGTATTGAATATTACCTTGTAATTTGTAATGCTTCAAGAATTGATGAAGATTTAAACTGGCTTGTCCGCAATAAGAGAGGAATGAATGTAAAAATTGACAACCAATCACACAACTATTCGCTTTTAGCCATTCAAGGTCCAAAAGCAATTGATTTAGTTAGAAAAATGGGCTACAACATTCCGGACCAAAAATCTTTCACAATTAAACCTGCAATTATTGAGGGGATTAAGTTATTAGCTTCTCGAACCGGTTACACCGGAGAAGACGGATTTGAACTTTTGGTTGAAAATGAATATTCAGAATTTCTATGGGATAAAATATTAGAAGAAGGACAAGAATACGGAATTAAACCTATCGGTCTAGGAGCAAGAGATACTTTGAGATTAGAGGCAGCTCTTCACTTATACGGAAATGATTTAGACGAAACAACAACTCCGATTGAAGCAGGTTTGTCATGGTCTGTCCCAAAAGATAAACAAGCAGATTACAACGGCAAAGAAATTATTATGAGTCAGATTGCAAATGGAGTTTCTAAAAAACTGGTTGGGCTTGAAATGTTAGACAGAAATATTGCAAGACATGGTTATGAAATCTACTTCAATGGAGAAAAAGTCGGACATATCACAAGTGGTTGTGTTTCTCCTAGCACAGGTAAAAATATCGCTCTTGCTTATGTAAAAAACATGAAAGAAATTTGCACTGGAACAACTGTTCAAGTTATGATTAGAGAGAAATTACACAATGCACAAATCGTAAAAAGACCATTCATTGAAAAGAGAAACAAAGTTAAATAATAAATAAAGAATAGATGAAAAAGGAGAAAATAAATGGGTTTTAAAGAAGAAATGCTATGTTCAAAATCACATGAATATATTGTAAAACAAGATAACAAATATATTATCGGACTAACAGACTACGCAATCGACCAATTGGGAGATATCGTATTTTTGGAACTTCCTGAAGTAGGCGATGAATTCAAAAAAGGTGATACTTTCGCAAATATTGAATCTGTTAAAGCTGCTTCTGAAATCTATATGCCAATTTCAGGCAAAATCGTTGAAGTTAACAGTGAACTTGTTGATGCTCCGGAAAAACTTAACGAAGACTGCTACGAAAACGGTTGGTTAGTAAAAGTTGAAACAGAAGCCAAAGAAGATGAGTTCAGCGATTTGATGTCATACGAAAATTATAAAGAAGAATTGGAATAATAATGAAAAATTTTTTAGTACACAATGAAAAAAATACACAAGAAATGTGTCAAGCAATCGGAATCAATAATGTAGAAGATTTGTTTAAGCAAATTCCACAAACAGTAAGAATGGAAAAACTAGATCTAGCTGAGGGTTTGAGTGAAATGGAAACTCAAAGACAAGTCAAAAACTTGGCAAAAGCTAACAAGTCTGATTACATCTCGTTTTTAGGTGGCGGAATTTATAACAAATTTGTACCGGCATGTATCTCACAAGTTGCAAACAGATTTGAATTTAATACGGCATATACCCCTTATCAACCTGAGATTTCGCAAGGGACTTTGCAAGTTATGTACGAATTCCAAACAATGATTTGCAGGCTTACGGGCATGGATATTTCAAACGCAACAGTCTATGACGGAGGAACAGCTTGTGCTGAAAGTATCTTAATGGCTTGCAGAATTTCTAAAAAATACAAAGTTTGTGTACTAAATTCTTTAAATCCTGAATACAAAAAAGTTGTTGAAACGTACACAAAACCGCAGGGAATTGAAGTTGAATGGGTTGACGAAATACCTCAAGATACAAAAGACTTTGCCTGTGTACTTGTTCAAACACCAAACTATTTTGGAGAAATTATTGAACCAAAAGAAGTTGAATGCTTATCAATTGTTTGTTGTGACCCGTCAACATTATCAATTCTAAAACCACCGTCTGAATACGGAGCAGATATTGTTGTCGGAGATATTCAAACTCTCGGAATTCCAATGAATTTTGGTGGACCAACTGCTGGATTTATCGCTTGCAGAGAGAAGTTTATGCGACAATTACCTGGGAGACTTGCAGGCAGAACAGTTGACAAAGATGGCAAGCAAGCATTTTGTTTAACAATCCAAACAAGAGAACAACACATCAAAAGAGAAAAAGCTACAAGTAATATCTGCTCAAATCAAGCTCTTGTAGGACTTTGTGCAACTCTATATTTATCCGTAATGGGAGAAAAAGGGTTTAAACAAGCAGGCTATTTATCTGCAAAAAATGCACACAATTTGTCTGAAAAACTTCAAGCAAAAGGAATTAAGACACTTAACAAAAACTTTTTTAATGAATTCACGATTGAAGTGGGAAATTCTGATGAATTTTTATCTAAGTTAAAAGCTAATAATATCCTTGGAGGGATTAAGCTTGATGAACATAGAATTCTTGTTGCCACAACAGAAATGAACACAGATGAAGAAATAGAAAAATATATCGAAAGCCTATAAAAAGTGCCTTAAGATACTAATAGTCTAAGAACGTTTTATAAAGCAATTGTCTATTGCCTTTATAACAAAAAATAGGAATTGCAAAGTTCCTGATGACTTGTTCCATTCAGTCATTCGTGTTTTTCATATTCTGTTCACTTTTTCATCTTTTTAAGTTATAATTAAGACACGAGAGTTTAACACATTTTGAAAGGTTGTTTTATATGAATAAAAGTCAATCAATGGGTATGTACGTAATTTTAGCAATTGTTGTTCTGGTCTTTATTTCAACAATATTTATGACTGGACCATCAACAAGTACATCTGAAATTTCATACTCAAATTTCTTGCAAAAATTGCAAAATAAAGAGTTCACTAAAATTGAAAAATATGATGATATGATTATTGCTGTTCCAAAAGAACAACCGGCATCAAAAACAGAGAAAAAAGCAACTCAAAAAAATACTGTTTCTCCATTTTTGACACAAGAAACAAAAAATGTTCAAGCTCCATTGTTTCAATATAAAGTTCAAATCCCAGTAAACGACACCGAATTAATGGACAAATTGAACAACTCTGATGCTGATATCACTGTCAAGAAAACAACCGAAACAAACCAACTTGCAGGGAATATCGGAACATTTGTAATCATATTGTTCGCAATTATTTCTCTTGGTCTGATGATAAAAGCCATTCAAGCCGGTGGTTCTCAAGCAATGTCTTTTGGGAAAAGTAAAGCTAAAATGCTTTTAGATTCAAAAGTAAAAACCACATTCAAAGATGTTGCAGGAATTGACGAAGAGAAAAAAGAACTTGAAGAAATCGTTGACTTTTTGAAAAATGGTGAAAAATATATGAAGTTAGGAGCTAAAATTCCAAAAGGTGTTCTTCTTGTTGGACCTCCTGGAACAGGTAAAACTTTGATGGCTAAAGCCGTTGCAGGAGAAGCAAGTGTTCCATTCTTCTCAATCTCAGGTTCTGATTTCGTTGAAATGTTTGTCGGTGTTGGTGCAAGCCGTGTTAGAGATTTGTTTGAACAAGCGAAAAAACATCAACCTTGTATCATATTTATAGATGAAATTGATGCTGTCGGTCGTCAAAGAGGTGCCGGATTAGGTGGCGGACACGATGAAAGAGAACAAACTCTTAACCAATTACTTGTTGAAATGGACGGTTTTGATGTGAATACAAATATCATCGTAATTGCAGCAACAAACAGACCGGACATTTTGGATAACGCACTTTTAAGACCGGGAAGATTTGACAGGCAAATTTATATCAATGCTCCTGATGTTAAAGGTAGAGAACAAATTTTGGAAGTTCACGCAAAGAATAAAAAATTAGATAAAGATGTAGATTTAAAAGTTTTGGCAAAACGTACCCCAGGATTTACCGGTGCAGATTTGCAAAACTTGTTGAATGAATCTGCTCTACTTGCAGCTCGTAAAGGCGAAGATAAAATTTCAATGGACGATGTTGATTCTTCAATCGATAGAGTAATTGCAGGTGTTGAAAAACGTAGCAAAGTTCTAACAGACAAAGATAAAGAATTAACATCTTACCACGAAGTTGGTCACGCATTAATTGACAAATTATTACCAGATGCGAATGAACTTCACAAAGTTTCAATTATTCCTCGTGGAATGGCTCTTGGTGTAACTTGGACAAGACCAAAAGATGAAAGTGTTCACGTAAGCAAAGCTAAGTTGTTAGCAAAAATAACTGTATCACTTGGCGGTCGTGCAGCAGAAGAAATCGTCTACGGTCAAGATGATGTTAGCACAGGTGCTTCTCAAGACTTAATCAATGTAACAGATATCGCAAGAAAAATGGTTACAGCTTGGGGTATGTCAGAAAAACTTGGACCTATGGCTTATGGAAAAAATCAAGAAAACGTATTTATGGGCAGAGATTTCGGACACCAAAGAGATTATTCAGAACAAGTTGCATTTGAAATTGATGAAGAAATCAAGAAAATCGTTGACGAACGTTATGAACTTGCAAAACAGTTATTAACCCAAAACAGAGATATGCTTGAAGTTATTTCTAAAGAATTATTAGAAAAAGAAACAATTGATGAAAAAGAATTCGATGAAATAATGAATAGAGTTCGTAGCCAAAGAGCTTAAACGTTAAATACAAATTTGATAAGCGGTCGGAATGATATTTCCGACCGCTTTATTTTGGTAAATTTTTAAAATTTTTTTCAAATTCTTCATATTGATTTTGTTCAATTATAGTATCTAAATCAACTTCATCAGCTTTTGCAAGCATAACAGCTTGTTGAATTATAGAATTGGCACGGAGAAGTTCGGTTCTCATTTTTTTAGCCTTATAATTTGTTAAAAGTGTTGGAATTGTCATTGCTGCAACAATTCCAATTACGCCAATTAAGCTTAGAGAACTCCTTTGGGAGAAAGACAAAACAGGTGTTGAACTACATAATGCAACAGGAATTAGTCAGGCTAAAATCTCTGAAATCATTCGTGGCAAACGTACAAATATTACCCTCGACACTGTTGAAAGAATTTGCCTGTTTCTCGATTGTAAAATAAACGACTTAATTGAAATTACAAAATAATTCTACAACAACTCATGGATTATCAAAACAACAATTTCACCTGCTTGAAGATTTAAAGAAAGTTTTCCGTGCTTATTCACATCTGGCATTGATGAAATTTTAATCGGTAAAACATTATATCTTTTATTGTATTTTGGAATTGTCACTGACGTTTTGATAGGATTTACAAAATCTAAATTTCCTACAACAAAAACTCTTTTTGTAGAATTTCCCAATGTATAAGCAAATACTTTCGGATTTTTTGTTTTGATAGGAGTGAAAGTACCATCATTCAAGGTCGGAAGCAAGCTCTGTTTAACGTTATTTCCTAACAAAAAGTCATTGCGTAAAGTTTGATTTTTCCCCTCTGGTTTTCGTGAAAAATTAAAAATATCAATTTTTCCACGATGAGTAAAATACATATCATCATCTGTATTTGTTGCAGGTGCTAACTTGTTACCCATTTTGTAGTTGTAATCATCACCGGTTTGAAATCCGTCAACAAAATACGAATCAACGGGCAACGTAGCATTGAGCCAAATAATCATATCACTCATTGCAGGACCTTTTAGCAAAATCGGACTAACTTCATCATGGGTTGTAAAAGCACCAATTGCAGATTTTTTATCCTTGAACTTTTTAGTTTCACCAAGAGTTAAAGAAACATCTTTATATAAATCTTTTGCATTTTTCCAGTCTTTTATATTAAAAAATGAGCCATAATAACCATCAAAACCAGCCTCTAACAATTTGTCATAAGGAGTAAAGACAGCTTGCGGAGAAACTGCATCGTGCCAAGATTCTGAAGACTCAGCAAGCCACAAAAACTCCGGATCCTTCTGGCGAGAATATGCAATTAACTCTTTCCAAAAAGCCATTGTTTTGCAATGAGCTACATCTGCCCTAATCCCGTCAACCCCAAGCGCCATCATATATTTGACAAAATCTTTGTACAAATTATAGACATTTGTATCAATTTTATCCTCAGTCCCTGTTGCCAAAAGCCTTACATCAGTCCAATCCGCAGGAACAACCGGTTCTCCATTTGCAGATGTTACAAACAAATCCGGTTTCTGCAAATACAAATCATAAGATGCACAAGCAGGAACATCAACGATTACACGAATATTCCTTTTGTGAGCTTCCTCAATAAACTTTTTAGCCTGTTCTTCTAATGATAAGTTTGAATTTTTATCCTTTAAATCTGGATTTAAGGAATCAAAACCTGCTGCAGAATACAAGCTTCCGGCAGTTCCAAGAGCTTTCAACTTTCCTACAGGAGTAATCGGAAGAACATGAATTGTATTTATTCCAAGATTTTTCAATTCATCAAGACGATTAATCGCATTAAGAAATGAACCCTTAACTTCGCCCAAATCCTCTTGAATAAAACCGTCTCCGTCTAAATCCTGAGCATTAAAAGAACGAAGATTTATCTCCATAATTATTGATTCATTATTCAAAAATTTTGTTCTTAAATCGTTTTTCCATTCCGAATTTTGAGCAAAACAACTCATTGCAGTACCCAAAATTACAGCTAAAGATAATGCGACAATTTTATTAAATCTTTTCATATAAACCTCAATATTATTCTTTTATAGGAATAATCAATTCTTGACCAATATTAATTTTGTCCAAATTAGTCAAGTTATTTGCTTTCATTAGTAAATCAGCTTTTTCTTGTGACCAAGAACCATAATAATGTTTGATAATGCTTTCACCTGTATCACCGCTTTGAACAACATATTTTTTAAATTCTTTTACCCCTTTAGTATTTTCTGCTGAGTCAGATCCATTTTCAGATGTTGAAGAAACATTTTCTTCTTCACTAGGGATAGAAACTTGCATATCCGCAGAATCTTTAGCGCTATCAGCTTGTTGTTCTAATGTTTGTTCCTGAGTAGCTTTTTTTACAAATAATTTTTCTAAACCGAACAAAGTCTTTTTAGGAAGTTTAGAATCTGTTTTCACGGCGACAGCACCAACACAAACTAAAACTAAAATAGTTGCAATTACACCAACCAAAAATCCGCCTGTCATATATGCAAGAGGTGATTTTGTATTAAATTGGGTTGATTTAAAAGTTTGCCATAACAAATCAATTTCTTGAGCTTTATTATCATTTTCAGATTTTGGAGTTTCAATATCTTCCGGTCTTACATACTCATTTGGTAAACCGTTTGAATCTTGCTCTTTTGCAAGATTTTCTATAACTTCCATTGTTTCTCTTGATAGAGTTGATCTTTTTATCGTCGAACTTTTCATTTAATACCTCACTACCCAAATTAACTACTAAGAAAATGCTACCACGAAAACCTCTGACATTCAAATAATTGTAACATTTAGACAAAAAAGAGGCTACAAACGATTAACATTTGCAGCCTCAAAATCTTATTAAAGTAAATAAAATTACTTAACTTGATCTTTGAATTTTTTACCAGCTGTGAAAGCAGGAACTGTTTTAGCAGCGATTTTCAAAGTAGCACCAGTTTGAGGGTTTCTACCTGTTCTAGCAGCTCTTTTACGAGCTTCAAAAGTACCGAAACCAACTAAAGTAACTTTTTTACCTTTAGCAACTGTTTTTTGAATTGAATCTAAAGTTGCAGCTAAGATATCAGCTGTAGCTTTTTGAGAAACTTTTGCTTTTTTAGAAACTTCTTTTACTAATTCTTCTTTGTTCATTATGAACCTCCTTCTTCCTTTCCCACGGAATGCACTTACCATTGTCCGCAGTTGTGTAATCGACTAAATTATTATAACACTTTCTTCAATACTGTCAAGGGTTTTAGAGTATTTATAAGGACTTTTTTCAAATATAGTGTATATTTACTGGGATATATAACTGAAAAAGCTTGATATTACTGGATTATGAGTTACTGTTCAATTTAGCAAATTTCACATTTTGGTAGAAATATTGCAAAATTTGATATGCATTATAACCTTGTTTGGCTAAATTGTTAGCGCCATGCTGTGACATTCCAACACCATGCCCGTTTTTCTTGACATCATCATCAAAAGACGGAACAGATCGAACGTAAGGGATTGTCGAACCCCAAGCAGAAGTACTTGTCATTCCACCGGCTGATGCTGAATAATATGCTGAAATAATTTTCATATCATGAGTTAAAACAAGACCTGCGGTTTCATCAATAACTCTATTGGTTCTGTTTGTTTCTGCTGAAGCTCCCCCATAAGCTTGGTCTTCTGTATTATCTTTTAAATCATAACCATAACGAGCTTGTTTGCCTAAATTTGCAAGCGCAAAACTTCTTGCTGCTATTGCTTGAGCCTTTAGAGCTTCATATTCCCAACTTGCAGGCATTTCAGATGGAACAACCCCTCTTAAATAATCTTCTAAATCAACGTCATTAATTACAACAAGTTTGCCATTAGACATTTTTACCATTAATTTTCCACGGTACCATTTACCTTTTGTACTAACATAACCTGTACTATCAGGTCTTAGAACAACGGCATTTGTACCCAATGTATAATAATGACCGCCTGATTTTACAGCGATTTCCCCTTTATAAGGAACAAGAAAATAACCTTTCATTGCGTCCATTGTGCAAACTGTTTTGTTTGTATGGACGTCAATCATTCTACCATTTACGTTTGTACCAACACCGGCTTGGTCAACTTCTGTAAGTAAACCAATCTTTATCGCATAACTCGGATTGGCAATAATTAAATTGATAATTAAAATTGATAATAAAACTAAAAACTTTTTCATAAATATTATTTTATCACGTTACAAGAAAAAGTAATAAATCAAATGTATGATTTTTCGCTACTTTTGGTAAATTCGAGTGTAATTCCAATAACTTCTGAATACTTTTTTGACATAATTTTTAGTTTCTGGATAAGGAATTTGTTCAACAAATTCATCAGTATTTTGGTATTTCAAAGTAGTTTTCCAAGAAGTAACAGAACCAACCCCACCATTATAAGCGGCAATAGCTGATACATCTTTGTTCTCTAAAAGACTACGTAATGTCGAATAGTACAAATTTCCAACTCTGATATTTAATTCAGGATTTAACAAGTCATTTGTATTAAATTGAATACCGTTTTTATCACCGACGTCATGCGCAGTTGCAGGCATCAATTGCATCAAACCGATTGCACCAACTCCACTTTGAGATTCAGAATTGAAATAACTTTCTTCTCTAATAATAGCCATCATCAAAGCATCATTATTCTTGTATTCATCAGCCATTGATTTTACTTGCCTATAATAATTCAATGGGTAAACCAAGCGCCACCTTAAATCAGATTTTACAGGTTTATCTTCAAGTTTTGCCATAGCATCTCGAGCAAGTAGCATTGAGGTTGAATAGTTGCCCTTTTGATATTCAGCCCAACTTTTGATGAAATCATCTTTAGTAAATTTTGCAAGCATATTATAATCTTGAACATTAATTAAACTATACAAAATATTACTCTTTGGCGGAAATCTATATGGATAAGCAACCGGCTTTATCTCTATTTGAGCAGGAATAACAGCAGTATTAACCCCTTTCAAAATCCAAAATGCACGATACGCATAATATGTATCAGGGTATTTATTGATAATATCTTGAAAATATTTTACGTATTTTGAAGAATTTGAATATCTTCTGTCAATTTTTCCTTCCCAAAACATGACCATTGGTGCGGTTTCAGACTTTGGAAATCTATGTAAAAAATCCTCTCCAAGTTGCCTTGCGCTTACATAATCTCGTTTTTCAACACTATCAAAAAACAAATTAGACATTGCAGTTTCTGCATAATCTCCAGACGGATAATTCGCATAAAGTCCATTGTAGCAAGATGCTTTATCTTTCTTTGGAGCATATTGACATTTCAAACTCCAGATATAATCCTTGCCCTCACCCTTTGATTTTGAAAATAACAAAGATGCTGTTTTGTATGAATTCTTATCAAGTTTCACATAATTATCAACAACTTTTTTAAAATCTCTTTTATCTATGTTTTTAGAGTGTTTATTAACACCATATTCCGTCAAGACTTGTGTTTTTATATAATTTCCTTTAGCATAGGCTGTTAAAGCTTGGATAGCCCAACTATCTTCCAATTTTGTTTTAGGAAATACGTTTTCGGCATCTTTATATTTCCCCGCATAATAATAAGCCCGAGCAATCAAAGTTAAATCTTGAGATTTCAAATTCGGGTTAAACTTTTTCCATGTATTAGCAGCATTAACTGCAAGCCTGCCTCTTGGAGCTTTTTCTAAATATTTGCGGAAAGAGTGTTCAACTCCTGCCATTTTTGCACGAGAAAAAATTTTGTTTGAATAACGAATATCTGCAGACGCAATTCGAGCTTTGTAATACTCAGAAGCAAGTTTATAATCTTCATCAGCATTTGACTTTGCAACAGAATTAAAATATTTTTTAGCAAGTTTCGGATCTGAATCCACAAGCAATTGTGCTGCTTGATATTTCGCTTCGTTACTCAATTTATTATTCGGATAAAAACGGAATAAAGTTTTATATTTTTTTATTTCAGATTTTTCATCACCTAAAGCTCTTGCACACAATGCTTGTCTATATATTGCAACAGGTTTTAATTTTGAACTGTAACTAATCTTTGAAAATAAATAATAAGAATTTGAATAGTTTTTATTTTCATAATCTTTTAAAGCTTGTACATATATTCGATTAGTTTTACTTTCAGGTTGATAAATTTTTGCAAAAAATATTCCTAAAGCAAGAAAACCAACAAAAATTACAACGGCAGTAAAGTTTCTATTATTCTTTTTTATAAACATAATACTTTCAGTCTAGCAAAATTTATAAAAAAGTAAAACTTTTTATAAAATATTTACATAGATAAATTAGTTAGATATAATAGTAACATATAGTAAAGTTAAGGGGAAAAACAATATGCCTTTATGGGAAAAAGGATTAATTGCAATAGCAATAAATACAATACTCATTATAATTTTATTCAAAGTTATTAATGTTGTAGATAAAAAAGTTCGAGAAAAAATTCAATCCGCAGAATCAAATTCTCCACTTTTAAGATTCATGCCAATATTAACAAAACTATTGAAGGCATTTTTGTTATTCATTGCAATAACAGGATTTTTACAAAGTCAAGGATATTCAGTATCATCAATTCTTGCAGGTTTCGGAATTGGAGGTATCGCAGTAGGTATGGCAGCTAAAGATGCTTTAGCGAACATCTTTGGGAGTTTTGAACTTTTATCAGACCATGTTTATAAAGTTGGTGATTATGTAAAAATTGATGGAATTGAGGGTTTTGTTGAAGACATCAATATCCGTTCAACTAAAGTTAGGGATTTAGATAATTTCTTAATTTCTGTTCCGAATAATTTGGCTGCTAATGCGGTTATTACAAATGTATCAAGAGCAAAGAAAAGATTTATAAATATAACATTTGGAGTTACATATTCAACAAGTAACGAAAGCATTCAAAAGGCTCAAGAAATTTTGAAAAATATTGCTGTAAATCACAAAGAAATACATAATCAATTCACAGTTGCAATCCATGACCTTGGGGATAGCTCAATAAATATCAGATTTAGAGGATATGTAAAATCCTGTTCTTATGAAAAATTCTTAAAAGTTCGTGGAGAATTTTTAGGTGAAGTTATCAGAGAATTTAGAGCTGCAAATATTGATTTTGCATTCCCATCTCAATCACTTTATATAGAAAGCGATAATACGAAAAGTGAAAATTAAGATTATAGCTCTTGGCAAAATTAAAGAAAAATATTTAAAAGACGGAATTAACGAATTTTTAAAAAGGTTAACTCCTTATGCTTCCGTTTCAGTCATAGAGCTGAATCCAATCGAAATAAAAGATGAAAATTTAAAAGAAAAAATATTACTTGAAGAGGGAGAAAAAATTCTCTCAAACATAAAACCACTTGATTTTGTTATCACTATGGAAATCTTAGGTAAGCAATTTTCAAGTGAAGAATTTGCTAAAAAAATTGAAGATTTAACAAATCTTGGAACACAAGAAATCGTTTTTGTTATAGGTTCATCTTGCGGAATTGGAAAAAATGTTTCAGATAGAGCAAACTTAAAAATGAGTATGTCAAAAATGACTTTTCTGCATGAATTTGCAAGACTTATTCTTGTTGAACAAATCTACCGAGCTTTCAAAATCATAAAAAACGAAACTTACCACAAATAGAGTTTCAAGAATTTCATCTACAAAGTTTATTGCGCATAAATTAATATGTGCTATATTTATCTTATAAAAAAATAATATAGGAGAGTTTTATAATGGCTAAATTTGAATTTAACTTATCAATGGACGAACTTGAAAAAAGAACTAACAAAGATTATTTAATAAAGAAAAAATTTCTTAAAGCTGATGCGCCTGAATATTTGGCACTTGCTGACGGAGATAAAAAAGCTCTTGTTCATTTGTGTAAAGCAGCCGAGATTTTAGAAAAAATAAACATGCAACTTGATTGCAAACACAACCTTGAAGTTAAAGCATTTTTAGAAGAAGAATCTGCAAAAGGTAATAAACAAGCAAAACTTACAAAAATATTATTTGACGCACAAAAAGGTGTAAACGCAATTGATACAATGTCAAATCCTATTAGACTAATCAAAGGAATTGACGAAAAATTAGGCAAAGGTGTTTATCCAGAAGACTTGTCAAAAGAAGAATTTCATTCCGTTCTATTAAGAATGCTTAAAGAGGGGCTAGTTGAAGACGTTAGAAAAATTCTTACTCAACGTTCAGTTGTTGTAAGAAGAGAAGAAAACCTTGAAGGCATTGACTACATTGATTACTTCAAAGAAGATTTTGCAAAAATGGCTGATGAACTTGATAAAGCATCAGCAGTTTCAACAAATTCTGATTTTAACGAATTTTTAAAACTGCAAGCAGCAGCTCTAAGAAAAGCAGATCCAATGCTTGATGCTTATGCCGATAAAAAATGGGCAACTCTTCAAGATACACCATTAGAATTCACAATCACTAGAGAAAATTACGAAGATGAAATGACAGGTACAATTGTTGAAAATGAAGAGTTATCAAACAGATTAAAAGAATTTGGTATTTCACCAATTCCGAAAGACTTTCTAGGTGGAAGAGTCGGAATTATAAACAAACAAGGTACAGAAGCTCTTATAGCTATAAAAAAATATCTACCGACTTTAGCAGATAATATGCCATACAAAGATGAGTATGAACAAACAATTTCCGCAGACACAGATGCAAAACAAACAATGGTTGATGTTGATATGGTTATGGCTTCAGGTGATGTTGGAGAATATAGAGGGGGAATTACGTTAGCTGAAAATCTTCCAAACTCTGACAAGTTATCACTCTCAATTGGTGGAGGGAGAAGAAATGTTTATCATAGACAAATTCGTTTCATCAGTGATACTAAAAAATTACAAGAAAGACTTGACACAATTTTAGATAAAGAACAACACAAATATTACCTAGATGAAGCTGACCACTGGTTCACAATCGGACACGAAAATGCTCACTCACTAGGACCAAAAGAAAGTAGTGAAAAGCTAGGTAAATATAGAAATATTATTGAAGAAAACAAAGCCGACATGGGTTCTTTAGCATTCGTTGACTTATTGACAGAACTTGGAATGTACACACCAGAACAAAGATTACAAATTATTGTAACAACAGTTGCAGACAATTTCTTGAAATCAAAACCAACAATGTCACAAGCCCACAGAGTTCGTACAGTAATGCAAAACAAATATTTTGCAGACCGTGGCGGATATACTATAACTCCGGAGGGTAAAATTCACGTAAATATTGACAAAGCAGTTCCAATCGCAAAAGAAATGTTAGCTGAAATTATCAGAATTCAAATTGATGGAGATTTCAACAAAGCTGAAAAATACGTTATGGACAATTTTGTTTGGACCGATAACATGGAACTTATTGCTCAAAAACTTCAAAAAGTTTCTAAAGCTCTAAACGGAACTCTTGAAACTGAATTGGCAGATAAATTATTAAAAGGTGAAATCTAAAAATGACTTCACAAAAAACTTTTAAATACTTATCCATAAGCTATATCGTACTAACAATAGTAATTACAGCCCTAGTTCCATTATCTTATATTTGGAATAAAACATTCGATTATGATGTAAAATTTTCTTGTAACAGAAGTAAAAATGTTTGCACAATCGAAAAGACTAATTTCGCAAAATCTAACAAAACCACGAAATTAAAACAAGCAGAAATAATTGAAGCACAACGATTTGATAAAAATGAAGCAACACATTCAATAGTTTTGAATACAAAAAATGGCAAAAATGTTTCACTGTACGAAATTCGTACAAAATTTCCAATGCTGGTTGAAGATTTAAACATCAAAACTAACGAAATAAATACATATTTATCAAATAATCAAAAAGGTTATGCCTTCCATCACTACAATGGATTTGGATTTAAAAGTCTTGTTCCAAGAGCTTTTTCAATCGGCATAGTTACTTTTGCAATAATGTATTTGTTATCAATTCTAGGACTTACATTTTTCAAAAAAATAAGTAAATTATAAGATTACCCCTCTTTTTGATAAGCCCAAGCAGAATGATTGTGGATACTTTCGAAAGCTTCACAATCAACTTCAAATGACTTGATAACAGGGTGCTTTCTTAATTTTACAACAACTTCACGCAAAACATCTTCAACAAATCGAGGATTTTCCCATGCATGTTCTGTTACGAATTTTTCATCTTGTCTTTTCAAAAGAGAATACACAGGACAAGACGCACAAGATTCAATAAGGTCAATCAAATCTTCAAGCCAAACATGTTCTGTTTCATCATAAGAAACTTTGACAGAAATTATTGCTCTTTGATTATGTGCACCATTATCTGAAATTTCTTTTGAACAAGGACAAAGAGTTGTAACAGGAACTTTTACACCCAAAATAAACTTGTAATCATCACCGTCCATTATGCCCTCAAACGAACAATCATAACACATTGGAGCAGATAATTTTGTAACTGGAGCTTTTTTATCAACAAAATACTTAAAATTAAACTCCAATTCTCCACTTTGAGCATGAAGTTTTTTGATAATTTTTTCTAAACAACCCTTGATGTCAACACCAAGAAGATTTTTTGTTCTCCACTCATTCAAAACTTCCACAAAACGACTCATGTGAGTACCTTTATAATTTCTCGGAAGTGATACACAAACTCTTGCAGTTGCATAGACAACTTTGTCAGAAGCATTTTTGCGTTGAATAATCAAAGGTAATTCAACATTTTTTATCCCAACTTTTTGAATATCAACATTCCTTGTGTCTTGAGTGTTTTGAACATCTTTCATTTATTTATTCTCCAATGATTTTTTAGCCTGTTTCCAAAGAGCATCATACTCATCAAATGAATAATCATTTAATGGTTTTGTTGCTAGTTCTTCCATTTTTCTGAAACGTTTTTCAAATTTTTTATTAGCCTTTAGCAAAGCTTGCTCCGCATCAATCTTATTCCAACGGGCAAGATTTACAACGGCAAACAAAATATCGCCCAACTCTTCTTCCATGTGAGGTTTATCGCCATCAACTTCAGCTTCTTTAAACTCTTCAATTTCTGAATTCAAGCATTCGTATAAAGATTCTTCATTTGGCCATTCAAAACCTTTTTTTACAGCACGTTTTGACATTTTTTGAGCTGCAATCAAAGCTGCTTGACTTCTTGACAAACCGTCCATTGCAGAAACTCGCTCAGTTTTTTCTTCAGCCTTTAATTTGTCCCAAGCTTTTTTAACTTCATCTGGAGTATCCAAATGCGCACCACCAAACACATGCGGGTGTCGATGAATTAATTTATCCTTTAATTCTTTTGCGACATCTTCAATATTGAATTCTCCATTTTCTGATGCAATTTGAGAATGCAACAAAACTTGCAACAAAACATCTCCCAATTCTTCTCTCAAATGAGGAATGTCATTGTCATCAATTGCATCAACCGCTTCGTAAGCTTCTTCAATCATATTCGGTCTTAAAGACGAATGAGTTTGCGCTCTATCCCAAGGACAACCCTCCGGCGCTCTTAATTTTGCAATAACTGCTATTAATTCTTCTAAATTCTTATATTCCATATTATTATTCTAACACAAATCATACAAAAGGTGGATTTAATAACTGTACACTATGCTAGACTAGGTAAGTGGATAGTTAAGAAAGAGGTTACAAATGTCAACAGTACAAAAATTAAGCCAGTTAAGCCATCGTATCTTCAATACGAGCGTAACAGAAAAAACAGTTGCTAGACAATCTAATCCTTTTGCAGCATCTAACTTTCAAAAAAACATTCTAACTGAAGATGTATTCGAATCAAGTGCAAGCAAAAGCAATTTAAAAATGAACGATAAAATCACTGCAAGTTCAAAGAGAATTTATTCTATGTTCGTTGGTTCAATCAGCGATTTCGGAAACAAATTCTATGAAGGCATTGAATCTATAAAAGCATTCGGTAACAGAATGAAAGAAGGTATCGTTAATACTTGGAATAAAATTCATGAATTAGGTAACAAAGAAATCACTTTTGACGGTGCTAAAAACGTACTTTCAAGAGATATTACATCATTCTTTGTAAATCATCACGATAGAGAAATCAGCAAATTGTCCAAAATGGATCCTCATGCTGAAATTAAACCAATGTTCAAAGATGCATTATCAGCACTAGAAGCTGATATGGTAGCATAAAGGAGAAATTTTAGATGGATAACAGATTTAAAAATAACAAAAACTTTGATAAAGTAAGCAACATTATTGAATCATTAACAATTAACCCAAACCCAGATTCAGTTGGAGTTTTGGAAGAAATTGGTACAAACTCTTCAATTGATGAAGTTAGAGAAATGACATCTCGAGCATTAGTAAAGAGAAATGAAACTAACTCATTGAATGTTGTAATCAGCAACAGAGGAAAAGGTATCAATGATATGTCAACAGTTGTTGCAATGAGTACAATCAATGAACTTTTATCACTAGAAAACAAAGAAGAAGCAATGAAAGTTCTTGAAAACACAATCAACTCAGAAAGCTTTGACGATGAAGTAAAGGAAAATGCTCGTTCAGTAAAAGCTTTGATGGCTCTAAGCTAAGACATATACTACATAATGAATAATTTTATATATTACAAGGTTCCGAAACACTCGGAACCTTTGTCGTATTTACGGAATAGTGAGAGGTGAATTAGTCCATTACGTTTTAATTTATTCCCTCGCCCCTTGTGACTCTGCCGAGCAAAACAATCCAGTGAATTGTTTTGCGAGAGGTGGGGTAGAGAGTGGGGGGAAATTTTATTAATTGTCACCCTGAACTTGATTCAGGGTCTCCTTAACTTTATTACTTGCCAACACGATAATTTTACATGTCAGATTAGTAAATCCGACCGACATAACTCTCGTCATTCTGAGCGAATGCGAAGAATCTCATAAAATAGAAAAAGTTATGAGATACTTCGGCTAAAGCCTCAGACGGATAACAAAATAAGAAAAGCGGGGGTATAATCCCCGCTTACTGTAAATCACTCCTAGACCTATAGACTTTTAAAAATCTAATCACCTACACACAGAACACCAGGAACACCGTAGCCCTTGTGACCGTAGCTCGTGCCGCCATTGCCAAAGTACACATTGTCCGTGTAGTCAGCGCCGTACTCCGAAGACGACCAGAAATAACCAGAAGTCGGTAAGCCCAAGCTGGAATCTTTCTTGCCGGCTTCATATAAGCTTTGAAGTTTTGATTTATCTGGTAGGCTCATTCCTATATCATCACATGCTTTCTTTGCTCCTGCCCAATAGTTATCTCTACTTGCCCAACTTCCAACTTTTTCTGCTGTCCACTTAGGATCCCATTTATCCATCTCACCACTTCCTGCTTTGATTGGACTGAATGATGGTAATTGATATACGCAACCTATTCCATTAATATCGTTTCCTGCGCAACCCTTAGAGAATCTTGCAACTTTAAAACTACGAATATCATATTGTTTACCATTTCTTGCTTCACTGTTTGGTCCTTTAAAACCATTAACGTCCATTACAAAGTCTATTGAACTTGTTACACTCGTTGTGTATGCAAATTTCTTTGTTCGTCCAAAACCTATTGGTAAATCTGCAAAGCTCGGGGTTACTGTATCTCCATCTCCGATTATTCCTGCATTTGGATTGTAAGTTAAAATTAGTGTTGCACCATCAGCTAAGATAATACCAACGTTATTACTTTTGTTATCTTTTAAATTTAAATTCTTTCCTGTTTTTGCTTTTGATACATCATAAGTTTCACCATCTGTTGTGGTTACTGTTTTTGTTGGCCAACAATCTGCAATATGTGCTGCATCACATCGAGTACTTATTTTTATATATTTTGAAAATTCATCTACAAATTCATCGGTACTATTATATGTTCTTTCTAGTCCTCCATCTGCTCTCATCAAGTCCATGGATTTTGTAATCTTTTGGGCTAAATTGGCTTGAGCTTCTGAATTACTTCGTTCTGCTATGTTTTTTAGTAATGTTGGCATTGTTAGTGCTGCAACTACCCCGATTACTCCGAGAGTGATTAGGACTTCGGCAAGTGTAAAAGCGACTTTCTTTGCAACCCTCACCATAACCCTCTCCCTTATTCTAAGGGCGAGGGAATTATTTTTTAAGTCAATAAGTGAT